>JAZRGT010000042.1:0-50685 GCA_045644325.1 Eubacteriales bacterium
TGAAGATATTATTTATGGGAACTCCCGACTTCGCCGCAGTTGCGCTTTCCGCAATCTGCGACGCGGGCGAGGACGTTATCGGCGTCATCACTCTGCCCGACCGTCCCGTCGGACGTGGCTACAAGCTGACTCCCAGCGCAGTCAAAGTCTGCGCGCTCGAGCGAAACATCCCCGTTTATCAGCCGACCACACTCAAGGGCGATGAATTCGCCGCGCTTCTTGACGAGATCGCGCCCGAGCTTATCATCGTTGCAGCTTACGGCAAGATTCTGCCGAAAAACGTGCTCGATTACCCCAAGTACGGTTGCATCAACATTCACGGCTCGCTCCTGCCCGAATACCGCGGTGCCGCTCCGATGCAGCGCGCCATCATCGACGGCAAGCCCTTCACCGGTATCACCACGATGATGATGGACGTCGGACTCGACACGGGCGACATTCTCCTTACCGAGCGCGTTGACATTCTCCCCGAAGACAATTTTGAAACCATTCACGACAAAATGGCAGAAGTCGGCGGCAGTCTGATGCTCAAAACCATCGACGCCATCCGCGCAGGCACTCTTGTACGTATCCCGCAGGATTCGACAGGTATCGAGCCCACACACGCCGCAAAGATCGAAAAAGCCGAATGCCTCATAGATTTCGCACTTTCTGCAAATACTATCCATAACAAGATCCGCGGTCTTTCCCCCTTTCCCCTCTCATACGCCCGTATGCCCGACGGCAAGATGCTCAAATTCGTAGCATCCCGCGTATCCGACAGCGGCAAGCCCGAACAGATCGGAAAGGTCGTCTCTGCCGACCAATCCATCGTCATCGCCTGCGGCGAGGACGGCACCGAACGCATCGAGATCACCAAGGTTCTCCCCGAAGGCAAGGGACGAATGGACGCGGCGGACTTCCTCAGAGGAAGGAAGCTCGTGCTGGGCGATATCTTGAATTAAGTTTATTTTTTCGTACAAACATTAAAGGGCAGAGGGCAGAGGTTAGAGGGCAGAGGTAAGGTAAATTTCCTCGCCTATGGCCCGGAAATCATTTTATCAAATCAAACATCAAATTGTATAATATTTTTCAAATACTTTTTGAGCAAAGCGAAAAAAGTCACCTCACCTCTGCCCTCTGCCCTCTTACCTCTGCCCTAAAAAGGAGTTCACTATGCCTTTCTTCTACTACTTCGACCCCACCTATATTCTCGTCGTTATCGGACTTATCATTTCCGTTTGGGCGCAGATCACGGTGCAGTCGACATTCAACAAATATTCCAAAGTCCGCGTTTCGCGCGGTATCACGGGTGCCGATGCGGCGCGTCAGGTGCTCTCGCACGGCGGTGTCCGCGACGTTTCCATCAAGGGTATACGCGGCAGTATGACCGACCACTACGATCCCCGCGACAATTCGATCAGCCTTTCTGAGACTGTTTGCGGTGCTTCTACCGCCGCCGCTATCGGAGTTGCCGCGCACGAGGCGGGTCACGCGCTTCAGCACGCAGAGGGCTACGGTCCGATCAAGCTTCGTATGACCATCATCCCCGTTTGCAATTTTGCATCAAGCCTTGCGATGCCTCTCTTTCTCCTCGGAATCCTCTTTTCGTCCTGGAATCCCGAGACGAGCTTCGGCTTTCTTATGATGCAGGCGGGAATCATCGCATTTTCCGTCGCGGTATTTTTCCAAGTTGTAACTCTGCCCGTTGAATTCAACGCCTCGCGCCGTGCTATGAAGGCACTCGAGGCGACAGGGTACTACACCGAAGAGGAGCTCGACGGTGCGCGCAAAGTTCTCCGCGCCGCCGCTATGACCTACGTTGCCGCGCTCGCGGTTTCGCTCTTGCAGATCCTCCGTCTCGTCATCCTTTCAAACAACAGAAGAAGATAATGTCAGAAAACAAAAACGTCCGCCGCGCCGCCCTTGACATTCTTATGAGAATGGAAAAGGATGAGGGCGAGGGCTATTCAAACCGCCTGATCGACTCGGCTATCTCGAAATATGCCTTTGAGGGCGCGGACCGCGCGCTTCTCTCGCAGATCGTTTCGGGTGTGACCGAGAGGCGCATAACACTTGATTATATCATTCAAAAATTTTCAAAAGCACCGCTTTCAAAGCTCGACCGCGACGCTCTCTGTCTGCTTCGTATGGGAATTTATCAGCTCCGCTACCTCGACCGCATCCCCTCGCACGCCGCAGTTAACGAAACGGTCAACCTCGCGAGATCGCGCTCACGCGGCTTCATCAACGCCATTCTGCGCTCCTATCTGCGCACGGATGAGATAAAGTTCCCCGAAAAACCCGACGACCTCCGCCTTTCGGTTGCATATTCCGCACCGCGCGAGCTTTGCGCAAGGTTCATCTCGATCTTCGGTGTCAAAGAGAGTGAAAAGATTCTCGCGTCCTTCCTTGAAACTCCCGCGCTTACTCTGCGAGTCAATACTTTAAAAACCACGCGCGACGAGCTGATCTCTCAGCTTGAATCCGAGGGATTTGAGTGCGAACCTACCGCGACCTCGCCCTACGGAATCCGCGTTAACGGCTCGGGATTGCCGAGCGCGATCGCAAGCGGACTCTGCTACGTTCAGGACGAAGCCTCGCAGATCTCATCGCTCGTTCTCGATCCGCAGGGTGGCGACAAGCTTCTCGACGCTTGCGCTTGCCCCGGCGGAAAATCCCACTCGGCGGCGATGCTGATGAACAATACGGGAAGCATCACCTCGCGCGACCTGCACGCATCAAAGCTCCCGCTTATCTCGTCGGGCGCGGAACGCCTCGGTATTTCGATAATCAAAACCGAGGAACGCGATTCATCCGTTCCCTCGGGTGAAAAATACTCAAAGATAATCTGCGACGTGCCTTGCTCGGGGCTTGGCGTTGCGGCAAAAAAGACCGAGATTAAATACCGTCCGCTCGCAAAAAACGCGGAACTCCCTCCGCTTCAGTATAATATCCTCTGCGCCGTTTCGCAGTCGCTCGAGGTAGGCGGCACGCTCGTTTACTCGACCTGCACCATTTTGCCCGACGAAAACGAAAAAATCGTAGAAAAATTCCTCTCCGAACATAAAGATTTTGAATCCGTCCCCTTCACCGTCGGCGAATTTAACGCGCCCGAGGGTATGCTGACGCTTTTACCCTCACGCGAACACGATGGATTCTTCATTTCAAAAATAACAAGAAAGTCTTAAATATGGAAAACAAACAAACAGATCTGCTTTCGCTTTACCCGGAAGAGCTGGCAGAGCTTATCGTATCGCTCGGCGAGCCGAAATACCGCGCGGGGCAGATCTTTCCCGCGCTCCACAAGGGTATTCGACCGAGTGGAATGACGAATATTTCAAAGGCGACCGCAGAAAAAATCGAAAATGCTCTTCCCTGCCGTATGCCCGAGATCGAGCAGAAGCTCACATCGAAGGTTGACGGGACGGTGAAATACCTCTTCCGTCTGCACGACGGCGAGTGCATCGAATCGGTCGTTATGCGCTACAACCACGGCAACACAATCTGCGTTTCCTCGCAGGTCGGATGCCGAATGGGCTGTGCCTTCTGCGCCTCAACGATCGGAGGAAAGGTACGCGACCTTACCGCGGGCGAGATTCTCGGTCAGGTCATCGTCGCCTCCGCCGATATGGGAGAACGCATTTCAAACATAGTACTTATGGGAATCGGCGAGCCGATGGACAATTACGACAACGTCCTCCGCTTTCTCCGACTCGTCAATGACGAGCGCGGCATCTGCATCGGCTACCGCCACATCTCCCTCTCAACCTGCGGACACGTTGACGGTATCCGCCGGCTGATGAAGGAGGATCTTCCCATCACCCTCTCTATCTCCCTCCACGCCGCAGATGACGAGGTCAGAGATAAGATAATGCCTATCAACAAGCGTTGGAACGTATCCGAGCTCCTTGCCGCCTGCCTTGACTGGTGGCGTGCGACGGGACGGCGCATTTCCTTCGAATACACCCTCATCGATGGCAGTAATTCCTCACCCGCCGATGCCGCACACCTCGCGGGCGTGCTCAATTCCGCTCTCCGCGGCAAGCCCTCGCGCGGTGAAAAGTTCCCCATTCACGTCAATCTCATCCCCGTAAATCCCGTCCGTGAAACGGGACTTATGCCCCCCGCACCCGACAAGATCGAGGCGTTCCGCTCAGCCCTCGAAAAGAAGGGCATTCGCGCAACCGTCCGCCGCAAGCTCGGCCCCGACATCAATGCATCCTGCGGACAGCTGAGAAGACAGCATAAAAAAGACGAAAACTAATACAATTTCAACACACAGAAAGGTGTTCCCATGAAATTTTACGGAAAAACAGACGTCGGCGTTCGCCGCACAGAAAATCAGGATTGCTTCGGTATCTATGAGATCCTTCCGGGTGTCACTCTGCTCGCAGTTTGCGACGGAATGGGCGGAATGGCAGGAGGCGCGACCGCTTCGCGTCTTGCCCTCGATACCTTTGCGCAATCGGTGCGCGAGCATATTCTGCCCGACGAGCCCGATGAAGATCCCGATCTCGGCAGCATCGGTCTGCGTTTCGCGCTCAATGCGTCCGCAAGCGATGCCAACCGCGCCGTGCTGAAGATGGCAGAAGAGTCGGACGGTAAGCTTGAAGGCATGGGAACAACGCTCGTTGCGCTCCTCGTAGTTGAAAACACACTCATTTTCTCGCTCAACATAGGCGACAGCCGCCTTTACGAGATAAAAAACGGCAAGATCGAGCAGCTCACGAAGGATCACTCCTACGTTCAGCATCTGCTCGACCTCGGAGAAATTACATACGAGGAGGCGCAGACCTCGCCGATACGCAATATCATTATGCGTGCGGTCGGCATTGACGATGACGTGGCGGGTGACGTAAGATCGCACGATCCCTCACACGGCACAGAGCTCTCTCCCCGTTATATGCTTCTCTGCTCCGACGGTCTCTCGGGAGTTATATCCGATGAAGAGATCAAAAATATCGTTACAACAAAAAACACCATCAGCAAAAAGGTAGAGTTGCTCGTTGCCGCTGCCAACGCGGCGGGCGGCCCCGACAATATCACAGTTATACTTGCAGAGATCTAACCACGCCTTTTGCACAAGAAATTTACAGATATGGAAAAAAATCTTGCTTACAACGACCTCGTCGGCACTCTGCTTGACGATCGCTATAAAATAGAAGAATGCCTCGGCACGGGCGGTATGAGCATTGTCTATAAGGCAACCGATACCAAGGACAACTCGGCTGTGGCTATAAAAATGCTGAAGGAAGAAACCGCAAAGGACAGAAGCGCGCTCGAGCAGTTCATAAACGAGTCAAACGTCGTTTCTATGCTCTCGCATCCCAATATCGTTTCTATCCGCGACGTCTCCTTCGATACGCCTCGCAAGTATCTCGTTATGGAATACATCGAGGGCATCTCCCTGCGCACATATATGGACAAGCGCGGCGCGCTCGATCTTGACGAGTTCTTCTCCTTTTCCGAGCAGATACTTGCCGCTCTTGAGCACGCTCACAGCCGCGGTATAATCCACCGTGATATCAAGCCGCAGAATATCCTTGTGCTCAAGGACGGATTTATCAAGGTGACCGACTTCGGTATTGCAAAGATATCCGAAAAAAATCGCCACACCGAGACTATCTCGGACAATGCCATCGGTACCGTCTACTATATCAGCCCCGAGCAGGCGGAGTGCAAAAAGGTCGACACACGCTCCGACCTCTACTCCTTCGGCATTATGATGTACGAAATGATAACGGGCAAGCTCCCCTTTGACGACGACCGCCCCATCTCGGTACTGATGATGCAGATCCACGATGATCCCATTCCGCCGAGAAGGATCAATAAGAAGATCCCGCGCGGCATCGAGCGTCTTATCCTTACCTGTATGGAAAAGGATCCCCGCAGAAGATACCGCACGGCAAAGGATATATTCAGACTCGTCCGTATGCTCAAGGCAAGGCCTCACGCCGCCGTTCCCTCGCCCCGTCAGTACAAGGCGACCGAAAGATCGGAGAAAAACAGACGCGAGAGACCCCCGAGCAATTCCTTTTTCCCGGTTATTCTCGGAATCGCCTGCGCTGTATGCTTTATAGGACTGATCTCCGTCTTCTACGGACTTGACGCGCTCAATTTCGGTGCTCCCGGTTCGGCAAGCATCAAGGTTCCCGATGCGATGGGACTTGAATACACCGAGGGCGGAGCGGAACTGCTCGGCTTCAATTCCGATGAATACAAGGTCAACGTTGAATATGTCAACTCCTCAAGCATACCCAAGGGAACGATAATGTCGCAGAGCCCCACGGCGGGCTCGCGCAGAAAGCCGCCCTGCACGGTCACGCTCACCGTCAGCCTCGGCCCCGAGCTCGTGACCTTTGGCGACTATCTGATGATGAATTGGCGCACCGTTCAGACCCGTCTGCGCGAGGAAGGCTATGCCGTAACGATCGTTCGCGAAGAAAACGCCGCGATCCCCGAGGGATACGTCTATATGACCGATCCCGCGCCCGGAACCAAGATAGAGCCCGGCTCGCATATAACGGTGTACGTCAGCAGCGGAACCGAAAAGATCTCGGTTACCGTTCCTAAATTCGTGGGAATGCACGAGCGCGAGGTCAAATCGATCCTTGACTCAACAGGCCTTCTCGTCGGTCGTGTAATCTACACCCGCTCAACAGAGCCGATGGGTACGGTAATCCAGAGCTCATACGCAGAGGGCTCAATCGCCTACGCTTACACTACCGCTATAGATTTCATAGTCAGCGGCGGCGAGAGCTTTGACGTCAACTTCTGCCCCGACACGCTCGGCAAGCCGGCGCAAATCTCCAAATCCGAGCTGGAGATCTACGGCTTTGAGGTCGTGCTGATACGTATGCGCGACAGCTCGGATGCAGGAACGGTTATTTCTCAATATCCGTCCCCCGAGGAAGCGATCAATAACAATTCCCGCGAGGTTCGTCTTATGGTCAGCGGCGGACCTACATACACTCAGTCGCTCAACGTGGTAAACGTTGTCGGACAGAATATTTCAAGTGCCAAGACCATTATCGACTATATGCTCGGCGATCTTTGCACACTTGAGATAATGGTCAACTATACCGCAAGCCTTAAGCCGCAGGGCACTGTAATCGCGCAGAAGCCGGGCAGTGGCATAATCAATCTTACAACAGGTATTCTTCAGATAGAACTTACCGTCAGCGGCGGACCGAGCTACGTTCCTCCCATTGTCACCGTCGAGGTTCCCGACGTTGCGGGTATGTACCTCGCCGAGGCGGAGGCTACTCTGCTCTCGCACGGTATCAAGATATCGAACGTCAGATACGTTTCCACCGCTATTCCCGCAGGCAGGGTATTCGGTCAGACCACCCCCGGAGGTCAGACTATAACGGGCTATCAAGGACAGCTCTCGATTGAGCTGGTTATAAGCTCGGGCCCGCCACCCGCCGTTGAGACCGATCCATCTGCCGCAACTCCGTAGCACGGCTCATATTATATAATAAGGAAAGCAATTTAATGCCGATACTTACGAAAATCAAGAGCTTTTTCAAAAAAGCTCCTTCATTGCTGTCATTACCGAATATCGCCAAAGCCGCCGCAGCGGTGGTTTTTGGCGTGCTTCTTTTGACGATGCTGCCCGCAGCTCTCCCCGACTCGGAGGTCGAACAAACGCGTCCGCCGAGCGCCTTCGACAGCAAGCTTCCCGATATGAACGAGGTCGCAGAGCCGCAGGTTTTCCCGCATCTCGTCGTAGTTTATCCCGAGCGAGAGGCGTGGGGCCGTGAGGTTGCCGATCGCGTTACATCGAGGCTCGCGGGGCGTTTCCACGCGCATTTCGTTACACTCAGCGATCGCGAATATCTCGCGCTTGACAGCGGTACGCTCGCGCTCTACAACGCCGAGCCGACACTCACTCTCACGCTCGGCATCACCGATCTGCTCAACGAAACCTATCTGAACGTACTCTCGCGCCTCGGCACGAACGGAATTGAGATCGTCCGCGTCGGCAATCGCCTCGACGTCATTTCCGCCTCTGCAGAGCAGATCAACGATCGCGCCGAGAAATTCGTTTCCTCGGTTTCCTTCAGCGGAAGCTACGAAATTTCGGAGGATTTCTTCGTAAGCGATCCCCTCCCCTCGACGGGAACCGAATTCACGCCCGACATCATCACGGACGGTGAGATCAAGCTCCTTGCATTTTCTCATATTGATAACAATTCATACACCCTGAACGCGCTTCGCGGTATCATCGGAAGCGTAAAGCCCGATATCGTTATCTTCAACGGCGGCGTTGACGGCGGTTGCCAAACGCGCCACGAGCTCGCAGTGCTTTGGGGCGAGATCGCAAAGATCCTCGCCGAAAGCGGCACACCCTGGTGCTTCACGCCCGGAGAGCTTTCCGGCGCTCTGCCGAGAATAGTCGTTTGCGAGGTCATATCATCCTTTGAAGGATGCCTGCGCTCGTTCAAGGGCGACGGCGCGGTTACATATTCTATCACCGCCGCGAATTCTGCGGGCGACGTCACGGCGAGCATCTACGTCGGCGACGTCTACGATACCTCGGAAAGCCTTTGCGAGCTTATAGAATCCGATTCGAGACTCTATGAGCGCGCTTCCGATCACGAGCGCGCAATTATCGGAGTCTTCCCCGCTATTCCCGTTCAGCTTTCTTCTCTTGAGGACGTTTGCGCCGAATACGCATCGGACAAGCTCACCGATCTTTACGACGCCTTCGTTGCGGCGGGAGGTGACACTCTTATCTGCGCCGCAGACCCCGCGCATCCTCTCACGATCGAACACGAAAACGGCGCTCTCGCGCTCTGCGGCTCGATCGGATTTTCCGTGCGAGGACTCGGCGGACGTTTTGATTACAACAACAGCATACGCGGCGGAATGCTCATCACTCTGACTCCCCACCGCGCAGGGTATACGACGGCAAAATCCGCATACACATTCGCCGCCGATCTCGGACTTACGGAGAGATAAACCTATGGAATATAAAACTCAATGCCGCGTCCTTCGCGGCGTCGGCGGACTCTACTACGTCAGCCTCGCAGACTCGGAGGCGCATTCCGCGCTCTATCCCGACACCGCATCCCCGCTTGCGGGCAAAGCTCTGCTGACTCGCGCGCGCGGCTCACTCCGCACACCCGACGGCGGAAAAATCAAGGTCGGCGATATCTGCGAATTCATTTATACAGACAATTCATTCACCGAGGGCGGAATCCCTCAGGACGATTCCTCGGGACTTCCCGAGGGCGCAGTCTCGGCAATTCTGCCGAGGCGTAACTCCCTCATTCGTCCGCCCCTATCAAATCTCGACATTCTCGTCATCGTCTGCGCCTCAGCGGCGCCCGCACCTGCTACCGAAACGATCGACAAGCTCCTCTCGGTTGCCGAATATCACGGAATAGAAGCGATAGTTGTCATCGGTAAATCCGAGCTTGACAGCGAGGTTGCCGAAAAGCTTGAAAAAACCTACAAGTCCGCGCTCTATCCCACCTTCGCCCTCTCCTGCTACGAGGGCGACGGAATTGAAGAGTTTTCTTCCTATATTAAAGAAAGGCTGAAGGGCAAGGTCGCCGCGTTTGCGGGTGCTTCGGGTGTCGGCAAATCAACGCTCATCAACGCCCTTTTCCCCGAAATGAAGCTCGCGGCGGGTGAGATCAGCCGAAAGATCTCGCGCGGAAAGCACACCACGCGCCAAGCGGAGCTCTTTCCGCTTGAAGGCGGCGGATTCCTCGCCGACACGCCGGGTTTTTCGATGATCGACTTCGAAAACTTCGACTTCTTCCCCTTCGATGCGCTCCCCGACACGATGCGCGAGTTCCGCGAGCATTACGGCGAGTGCCGTTATCTCGACTGCTCGCACACAAAGGAGGAGGGATGCGCGATCCTTGACGCGATCGAGCGCGGAGAAATAGCTCCCTCGCGCCACGAAAGCTATCTTTCGATGTATAAAACCCTCAAAGCAAAACCCCGTTGGGAGAAAAGACAATGAAAGCATTCATCTACGTCGGCGGTAAGATCGACGTAAACTTCATAACCGAACACCCGAAGGGCGAGGACATCACCGTCGCCGCAGATTCGGGAATCAGAAACGCACAGGCACTCGGCGACCGAGTTGATATCGCCGTCGGCGATTTCGATTCCTTCCCCGAGCGAGAAATTCCCGAGGGCGCGGAGATCATCCGCCTCAAGCCCGAAAAGGACATCACCGACGCGCAGGCGGCGATCGAGATCGCCATCGAGCGCGGCGCGGATTCTTTCGTCATCATCGGCGGACTTTCGGGCAGACTCGACCACACGCTTGCCAATCTCTCGATCCTCGAGGATCTCACAGCGAGAAACTACTACGCGATCGCAACAGACGGTTTCTCTCGCGTACACTTCGTAAACGGCGGCTCGGCACTGATCGGACGCGGCGGCGGATTCAAGTATTTCTCGCTCCTCCCCGTGAGCGACGTAGTCAAAGGCGTTTCTATCGAGGGTGCGAAATATCCTCTCAAAAACGTCCGGCTAACAAGAAAAAACGGCGGCTTTGCCACCTCAAACGAGATCGACGGCAACTGCGCCCTCATTTCGGTCAAAAAAGGCGCACTTTATCTCATAGAATCGCGCGACGCGTAATCATATCATCCCCTCACCGCATATACTGTATTTGAAAACACTTTGCGGAGGTGGAATATGAGAGATTGCAGAAAGATGCGGCAGACGGTGGGAGTGCTCGCGCTGACATTCGGAGCGGGAATACTGCTCGCCTTCCTCTTGCCCGGAAAGATCCTCGCCTTTATCGAGGCGGCTGTCCTCCTCTGCGCGGGAATTATGCTCATCAAATAGGAGGCAGATATGAGGATCGTTCTGATGCGCCCGCCCGCCATTCTGGCACCAATTTTAAGAAAATTTTTCGGAATTAAGAAGACGAAAAAGTAAGTACACATATCTTTTATGCGGTACAGACTCGGCTCTCCTCATCCGTCAGCCTTCGGCTGCCACCTTCCCCGCTGGGGAAGGCTTATATAGCAACTGCGAACATCAGTTATAGAGATACATTTCGATAAAATGCTCGAAAAAGGTTTTATTGATCTAATAATACTTAATCACTATACTGATAAACGTTACGCAATTCAACATATATTCGTATGGTTAAACCGCAGAATAATATTCAGAAATATTAAGCGAGACTCTAAATAAGCCTTCCCCAGCGGGGAAGGTGGCAGCCGAAGGCTGACGGATGAGGAGAACGAAGTCTGTACAACTCAAAATTCAGGAGAAAAAAATGCTCGGAACAGAATTTCTTCCCATTTCGCGCGCCGAATGCGAGGCGCGCGGGTGGGACAGACCCGATTTTGTATATATCACGGGGGATGCCTACGTTGACCATCCCTCCTTTGGCGTTGCCATAATCTCGCGCGTGCTTGAGGCGGCGGGCTACCGCGTTGCCATCCTCGCGCAACCGAATTGGAAAACGCTCGACGACGTCAAGCGTTTCGGCAAGCCCCGTCTCGGATTTCTCGTCACCGCGGGCAACGTCGACTCGATGGTCTCGCACTATTCGGTCACGCGCCACCGTCGCGGCTACGACTATTATTCCCCCGGCGGAAAAACCGGTCTTCGCCCCGACCGCGCAACGATCGTTTATTCAAATATGATAAGACAAGCCTACGGCGACGTCCCGATAATCCTCGGCGGTCTCGAAGCCTCGCTTCGTCGCTTCGCTCACTACGATTATTGGGAGGACCGTATGCGCCGCTCGATCCTCATCGACAGCCGCGCCGACATTCTGACCTACGGAATGGGCGAGAATATCCTCGTCCGCATCGCAAATCTGCTTGACAAGGGCGTTCCCGTCAAAAAGATCCGCGACGTGCGCGGAACCTGCTATCTTTGCCCCGCGGACAAGCCCGAGATCCACTACGAGGTTGCCACAGAGCTTGATTGGGAGGAGCTAAAGGAGGGCGGTCGCGCCTACGCTGACGCCTTCGGTGCACAGTACCGTGAGCAAGACGCCATCGGCGGACGTGCCATCATCGAGCACTACGGCGACAAGATGCTTGTCCAGAATCCCCCGATGCCCCCGCTCGAACGCGAGGAACTTGACCGCGTTTACGCGCTTCCCTACACAAGAAAAGTACATCCCATTTACGACAAAGACGGCGGAGTGCCCGCGATCGCCGAGGTCGCTTTCTCGATCACGCACAACCGCGGATGCTTCGGCGCGTGCAATTTCTGCGCGCTCGCGTTCCATCAGGGACGAAGCGTAAGAAGCCGTTCCAAGGAAAGCGTTCTCGCCGAGGCACGCGAGATCGTAAAGATGCCCGATTTCAAGGGATATATCCACGACGTCGGCGGCCCGACGGCAAACTTCCGCGCCCCCGCCTGCGATAAACAGCTTAAAAGCGGCGTTTGCCCGAACCGCAAATGCCTTGCCCCGAAACCCTGCCCCAACCTCAAGGTCGATCACAAGGAATATTACGACCTGATCGAGTCGGTCGAGAAGATCGACGGCATCAAAAAGGTATTCATCCGCTCGGGAATCCGCTTCGACTACCTTATGGCAGACCCCGACGACTCCTTCTTCCGCAAGCTCGTCCGCGACAACGTTTCGGGACAGCTCAAGGTCGCGCCCGAGCATTGCTCGGCGGGCGTTCTCGCATATATGGGCAAGCCCGATTTCTCGGTCTACCGCCGTTTCCGCGAGAAATTCTTCGACCTCTGCCGCGCGTGCGGTAAGGAGCAGTACCTCGTTCCCTACCTGATGTCAAGCCACCCCGGCTCAACGCTCCACGACGCGATCGCACTCGCGCTCTACTTAAAGCGCGAAAACCTCTCGCCCGAGCAGGTTCAGGACTTCTACCCCACCCCCGGCACGGCATCGACCGTTATGTTCGCCACGGGAATCGACCCCTTCACGGGCAAGAAGGTCTACGTCGCCCGCGACCCGCGCGAAAAGAAGCTCCAGCGCGCGCTCTTGCAGTACGGCAAACCCGAGAACGCCCCCTTCGTCCGCGAAGCCCTCATCGCCGCCCACCGCGAGGACCTCATCGGCACAGGCAAGGATTGCCTCGTCCGACCCGAGAATAACTTCAAACCGCAGGGCAAGAATCAGGGCAAAAACCAAAACAACCGCAACCAGAAAACCTCCCACCCGCAGAAGAACGCGAAAACCACAAAACCCACGCACAACGGACAACGAAACAATAAGAAAAAAAGATAAAAACTAACGATAACAGCAGCAGGAAAGTTTTCGTCCACCTTTTTCAAAAGGTGGCGGTTTCTTAAGGCAGCGCCTTAAGTCGCGCTCCGCAGAGCGCGAAACACTCCTTGTGCTTCAAACCGACTGCGCCCCGCAGGCGGTTTGGAATTAACCCCACCTCCCCTCGTGGGAGGTGGGGTTAATTCATTTTTTATCCCTAATAATAAAAACAAAAATCTGCACATCTTGGTGCGTACGGATGGTGAAGGAGTAAAACCACCCGCAAGGGGTGGTTTTACTCCTTCCGTAATGCCGGCGGGGCGCCGTCAGTCCGAAGCGCAGGGAAAGTTTCGCCGTCTGCGGACGGCGACTTAAGGAACTTTTTGAAAAAAGTTCCTTAAGAATCTTCAAAAACTTTCTCGCTGTTTTGAAAAATCAAATTTTTTCGCGTTTCGCGTTACTTTTTTACCGATATCGGATACTTATAGGGTGAGAGGACATTTGAAAGGAGAATCAAAAATGGACGACAAGAAAATCATCGGCTTGTTCTTGGCGCGCGACGAGAACGCCCTACGTGCCGTCGAGCAAAAATACGGCGGTCTTTGCTACTACGTAGCGGAGAAAATTCTTGGACGTCGCGAGGACTGCGAGGAATGCGTAAATGACGTCTTACTCGCACTCTGGCAGTCTATTCCGCCCGAAAGACCCGAAAATCTGCGTGCCTTTACCGCAAAGCTGACGCGTAACCACGCGCTTGCAAAGCGTCGCAACCAAAATTCCCGCGGACGCGGCGAGGTTACGATCGTCAGCGACGAATGCCTCGACTTTCTCGACAGCGGCAGAGACCTGCTCTCCGAATTCGAGGCGAAGCGTATGGGTAAGGTCATCAGCGAATTCATCGCGACGATCGAAGAAGAGGGGCGCGACGTATTCGTTCTGCGCTATTTTCTCGGAATGAAGCTCGAGGCGGTGGCGCGTGAAACGGGTTTCACGCTCGGCAAGGTCAAAATGTCGCTCGCAAGGACAAAGAAGAAGCTTCGTGAAGAATTAAGAAAGGAAGGCTTTGAGTTATGAGAACAAATAATGATGAAAGAAAGATTTTTGAAGCATCGGCTCATCTCGACGACGGCGTGATCGCGGAAGTTCTCAAGAAATACGGTGAGAAAAGCAAGATCACCCGACCCGTAAAAGCAAACAAATGGCTGAAAACCGCTGTCGCTCTCGCGGCGTGCGCGGCACTCGTTGCACTCGCCATTCCGATGGCGATCAACCTGCTCGGCGACGGCGAGATCACCTCGACCTCGATCATTGAGCATACCCGCCCAACCCCCGCCGCCGACCTCACGACCGAAGAAGTCGAGACCGCACCGGTATACGACGGAAGCAGAGGACTTCAATACGAGGTCAACGAGGACGGCAAGACCGCCTCCCTCGTCAGCTTCCACCTGTGCGAGGACGAGGTTATGGTCGTCGCATCGCATTACAACGGCTTGCCCGTTACGGTGATGAAAAATCAGCCTTTTCGCAACCTGACCTACGTTCCCGTCAATCACGGCTATGATAATAAGAAGGTCAAGCGCATCGTTATCTCGGACACCGTTGAAGTAATACAGTGGGGTGTTCTTGAGGAGATGCCCAACCTTGAGAGCATTTATTTTGGTGCAAGTGTTAAGAGAGTAACCCTCGCCTTTGACGGAAACTTTAATTTCAAGCTTTCAAGCATCGAGGTCTCGCCCGAGAACAAGACCTTTACGGCAAAGAACAATTGTCTGATCGAGATTGAAACCAAGACGCTGGTCAAGGGTTGCCTGACAAGCGTTATTCCCGACGACGGAAGCGTTGAGATCATAGGTCGCGATGCATTCAGCCTCTTCCCGATCGAAACTATGGTTATTCCGGAGGGGATAAAAGAAATCGGGTACGGCGCGTTCGATGGCTGTTGCAATCTTAAAAGCATCGTGCTTCCACGCAGTCTTGAGGTTATGTCGACAGGTGCGTTCCAGCATTGTGACGGACTCGAGTACTTTGATCTTAACGGGTTTACCTATCTGCCGGATCATGCTTTTACGCACGCCGATAACCTTGCCGAGATCAAGGGAGCCGAAAACCTGACTTCTATCGGAAGTTATGCTCTCTCTTCCTGCAGGATGCTGAAAAGCATCGACCTCGGAACTTGTCTGGAAAAAATCGGGCAGAACGCTTTTGCGTACGAAGGCAACACCTCTATTGTATTAAATTACGCAGGAACAAAGGCTCAGTGGGATGCCATAGAAAAGCACGAGGATTGGAACCTGAGAAGCTTTTACCTGACGGTTCGCTGCGAGGACCAATGATCCTAAAACCATATTATCCCCACAGATCATTCGAACATTGATATCATCTTACGTTTATCTGAAGATTCAGAAAAACGTCTAATAGTTTCGCACCCTCTTCTGCCCCTCCCGCTTGCGGGAGGGGGTGGGGTGGGCAGTCAGCGCCCAAGCTAATAATTTAGCACCCAAGCAAAATCAAGGGCGAAATTCAATAAAGATGAGAAAATCCGCCCGCGGGCGGATTTTTTCCTTAACGTTCCGCGTAGCGGAACATATCGCGTCGGCGAAGCCGACATATCGTATGAAATATATCGTGCCGAAGGCATATCGCGTGCCGAAGGCACCAAAAAACACTGTTCAGAACGCTAAAATAATAAGTTCGTGCTCTCAAAGAAGCCCCTCCCGCTTGCGGGAGGGGGTGGGGTGGGCAGTCCGCGCCCGAGCGAAGAATTTCGCACCCAAACAAAATCAAGGGCGAAATATAATAAAAATGAGAAAAATACGCCGCGGCGGATTTTTTCCATTTATAAAAGCGCGCTCTGCGGAGCGCGACTTAAGGAACTTTTTGGAAAAAGTTCCTTAAGAAACCTCAAAAACTTTCCCGCTGGTTTTCTTTTTATTAAAATCGAAAATTTTCGCCGTGGCGAAAATTCACCTTAAACTTCGCGCCTCGCGCGAACATTAACTTGCCGCAGGCAACATTAACTCGGCGAAGCCGACATTAACTCGCGCGAAGCGCGACAGTATCTCCCCATCAATACCGCCCAATCCTCGTCTGTCCGGGGCGTTGTACTACCGCCGCGACATCGAAGGACTTTTTCAGCATATTGAACCTGATCTCAGCATAAGCGGGATCGTACCAAAGATTATGCTCCTCACGCGGATCCTCATCCATATCGTAAAGCTCTCCCGTTTCGATTCCGTGGTAGACCACGAGCTTATATCGGCGGTCGAGGAACATCGTCGCGTATGCGGCGGGTCTGCCGGGGCCGAGGCAGGACCAATAATACTCGGTGCGGACGTAATCGCGCTCGATTCCCTCGCCGCCGTCGGCGGAAAGTGCGGCGCAGAGCGAGTGACCGTGCGTATCGGGGAACTCGATGCCGCAAAGCTCCGCTATCGTGGGCGCGATATCGGTATATTCGGTAATTCCCTTCACCACCTTGCCCGAGGCAAAACGCGCGGGGCAGGAGAAGATCAGCGGCACGCGCACCGCGCCGTCATAGAATCTGCATCCCTTATGCGTCAGACCGTGGTCGCCGAGCATTTCACCGTGGTCGGACGAGAAGATGATGACGGTATCGTCGCGCAGACCGAGTGAGTCGATTACGTCGATAATTCTGCCGTAATGCGTGTCAACGATCTCGCAAGTGCCGTAATAGGACGCCTTATTGCGGCGCATCACGTCGTCGGGCGCGTTGACGCCCTTCGACTGATGATAAGCGAGCGCAAGCTGTTCGCCGAGGGTGTAGTCCGATTCGTTGAATATCGGGTCGGGAATATTACGCGCGAGGTACTTTTCGACCAGGTGTGTCGGCGCATCGTAGGGCGGATGCGGGTCGAAGCAGTTGACCGAAAGCAGCCACGGCTCGTCCGACTCGGAACGCTCGCGGATGAACTTTTCGGCTTCCTCCGCCATCCACGCGGTCTGGCGAAGCTCGACGGGCGCGTCCTCGCGGTACCAGAAATAGTCGCTCTTGCCGCTGTCGTTGGTCATAATATCGTGAAAATCAATGCCCTTTCGCTTCAGCCACTCGCGGTATTCGTTGACGCCCGATTCCATCTGATGACCGCCCGAGAGGCTGTAGATGAAGGTCTCGTACCCGTCCTCGCCGCGCTCCTCGTAGCCGCGCCATGCGGTCGTGATGTGAAGCTTGCCGATGTTACCGCAATGATAACCCGAATCGGCGAGTGCTTTTGTGATGAGCGTACAATGCTCGGGCAGATTGTCACCGCCGAGGATGTTGGCGTTGATCGAAGAAGGGTATTTTCCCGTCAGAAAGCTCGATCGGCTCGGCGTGCATACGGGATTTTGCACGTATGCCTTATCAAAAGCCACGCCCTCGCGGCAAAGCCTGTCAAGATTCGGCGTGTCTATATATTCGTTGCCGAGTGCACGGATGGTGTCGTACCTCTGCTGATCGGCGCAAAGCCAAAGAATATTCGGTCGTTTTTTCATTTTACTGTCCTCTCTTGTTTGTTGGTTATATTATAACATACTGCGGTCGTTTTTTCAATATTGACCGCGAATAAAAAATGTGATATAATTAAACAGGAGGTGGTATTTATGATTTATTCCGACAGAAAAAAGTCAAGAGGTCAACAGCGAAAACTCAACGCCCTCTGTCGCAGAATTGATGAATTTGTTCCTTTTATGCAAAGAGAATACAAATACGAGCATTTTCACGTTCCCTGCGACAATTTTTTGGAGCTCCCCAAAACCTCATCAAAGATCAAAACCTCTTTCTGCGCCAAATGGCTTGATACCGCAGGAAAATATATTGCGAAAAAACCCGCGGGATTTGATTTTTGCCGCGTAGTTGCGGCAATTTCTCCCGATCATTTATGGGATTCGCAAATAATTATTTTTTATGAGCAAGAATATTATGATTGGTTTTTCACGCGCGGCGACACACCCGACGAGACTTGGACTCCGATAAAGGACAATGCACGTTCATTCGCAAATGAGCGCAACATCAAAACACCGCTTTCGGAACGGGGATATACACACGGATATACCGAATTGGAAACTTACACCAAAGACGAAATCTGGTTTTACGGAGAAATACCCGAATAATCTATCAAATATCAGCCAAAGAGCTATGTTCGCACTTGCGATAAGCCTTCCCCAGTGGGGGAAGGGGGCCCACGTATGTGGGGGATGAGGCGTTTTAATAAGATAACCGTTTTTCGAGCGAAGCGAGAAAATCTTCCCAGCCTACCAATTCAAAAGTAATATCTTAATTACATTTAGCAAATATTTTTAGTATCACATTATTTTGCAATCTGAATTTAGAATGAAGGATTAAGTTGGCTATATTTTGGAAGATTTTCGCTGACGCGAAAAACAATATCTTATTAGGCACCTCATCCGTCACTTCGTGACACCTTCCCCCACCGGGGAAGGCCTAGTTCGCCTTACGGCGAATACTCGGGTGCGCCTGGTCGGCTTACGCTTCCATTTTCTTGCGAAAACCGTCAGACCCGACAGTAGAGTGCGAACATAGTTTTCTTGATATAAGAAGATTGACTTCTTCTTGAGCTAACCGTGCAGATATGCAACAACGCAAGACGAAAAAATCACAAACTTCCGCGCTAATTTTACGCGCGAACGGCGAATGCAACCGCTGGTTGCGCGAATTCCACCTATTATTGGTTGAAATCGCGACTGTTTTATGCTATAATTAGGTCGAAATCAAACGAAAGGTGATCCATCAAATGGATAAAGTAGCTACGCTTGGCGAAAGGATCAATAAACACCGCACCGCGCGCGGACTTTCACAGCTCGAGCTTTCCGAGCTGCTCGACGTTTCGCGGCAGTCGATCTCGAAATGGGAGACCGACGTTGCCGTCCCCGAGCTTTCAAAGCTCGTTAAAATGGCAGAGATCTTCGGGATAAGTCTCGACGAGCTCGTGCTTGGAAAAACGGCGGAAGAAACTCAACCGACCGTCATTCCCGAACCCGCTCCCGCCGCACCGATCGCAGAGATACGCGAGAGAAGCCGCCTGAAAATCGGATTCGGATTCTGCTTTCTCGGCGTGGGAATTTTGCTGTCTTTTCTCATTTTACTTCTTGCGGGTGACTTCCTCGCCGCACTCATCCTCTTCGTGCCCTTCGGCGTTTCGGCATTTTTCTGCCTCAAACAATTCCGCCACGCCGCGCTTTGGTGCTTTGAGGCTTGGTATTGCTGGTTCGCGGCGTATTTCTATTACGCAACTGGCGTGCATTGGAATGCGTGGTTGCCGAGGCTTTTCCACATAGCCACTCTCGGAATCGACATACAGACGGTTCTCTCCTTCGGCTTCTTCCTCTTGCTCGTTTTCTTTATCTGTATGACGGTTTTCGTCCACCGCAAGGAAAAATTTGAGTTTTCGAAGAAAAAGCACGTTATTCTTGCCGTCATCACCGCGCTTGCGATCCCCGTCAAGCATCTTGTGCTTTGGCTGATGCAATGCTTTTGGTTCTATATCGTCGCCGGCGGTGATACGGATTATTTCGCACGCGTGATCGCAATGAACTACCGCGCACTTATCCCAACCCTCGAATTCCTCGTCGACCTCGCCTTCACCGTCACCTTCACCGCCTGCCTTGTGCCGACGTTCTATTGGATCCGCAGATTGGTGAACGAAAAGCGGACAAAAAACTGATCTACAACTCAACACCCCCAAACAGCGGCGTTCTGCCGCTGTTTTTTATTGACAAAAAACACCCTATATGTTATAATAAAATATATCATCTTGGGAGAGCAACTATGTTACTATTCCTTATGCTTATCGCGGAAGATGATCATCGCGATAAGATTTTATGGCTTTTTGAAACGTATCACGATAATATGCTCCGCTATGCGCGGAGGCTTTTGGCGTTGTACGGCGACAAAAGGTATATGCATGACAGTGAGGACGTCGTGCAGAGCGCATTTATCAAGATCACGAAATTCATAGACAGAATTGACACCTCTCTGCCCGAAAAGGTTCTCGGCGGATATCTGATGACAATTGTCAAAAATGAAGTGGCTGACTTTATCAAAAAAGAGAAAGATCATCTTTCTCTCGACGATATGTTAACAATTTGTGAAGAATGCAATTATCTTGAAGAATTTTCAAGAAAAGAGCTGTATAAAAGAGTAGTGGGCGAGATCGAGAGTATGGAACCCATATACCGCGACGTTATGACACTGAAATTCATCGAGGAAAAGACCGCGAAAGAGATCGCGAGCGAGCTCGGCATCCCCGAAAAGACGGTGTACACCCGCCTTTCCCGCGCGCTGGCGATGCTGAGAGAAAAATTCAAGGATGAGGTGCTTTAATGGAAATTGAACTCAAAAATATAACCGAAGCGGAGAAGGCAGCGCTTGCCGACGAATACGACAAAGCGCTCAGCTTCTGCGCCGACGAAAGCGCCGAATATTCTCTGTCTCATTACAAAAAAATGCGCCGTATAGTCGGCGAACGGCTTGCGCCGAGCGTCGGCATAAGAAAACAAAGAAGACGCCTCGCCGCCGTCCTCATCGCCGCCGCAATGCTCTTTGCGCTTGTCGGATGTACCGTTGCCGTCTATAAGGAGCAGATCGGAGCGTTCTTTACCGAAATCTTTGAAGAACACATAAAAGGAAGCTTCACAGAAGAGGACGATTTTAACAATCAGTTCATAGACGAATACTATACATTGACCTATGTTCCCGAGGGGTATGAGTTAATTGAAAGTCGACCCGGAGAGTTGTTATCAACAACTGTATGGCAGAAGGCTGACGGAGCACAACTGATTTTTGAGCAGACGCCGATTAACTCAACGTATTACTTTATTAATAACGAAAGCGGAACCACATACGTAATAGAAGCGGGTAAATATGCTGTATATTTCCGCAGTATTGAAGGTACATACACTTATATTTGGAACAATGAAGAATACGCATTTGCACTTTATTTTGATATCGAAATAAGCGAAGAAGAAATAGTAAAAATAATAGGAGAACTCAAGCCACTTGAAAAATAATTGTTATTATATGTAACAGCTTACAAATATCATACCATTCAAGCCGATTTTTTCAGTTTTTTTTCAAAAAGATAAAAAATTTTTATAAAATTGAAGAATAATGTGAAAAACGGCAGTATATATAAGCGAAGAAACAAAAATACAGTAAATAATTGATAACAGTTTCTTCGGAAAGGATGGTATAAACCATGAAAAGATTCACCAAACTGAGCACAATGCTGCTAACGGCAGTAATTCTTTGCACAAGTATTTTACCGCTGTTTGCCAACGCGTCGGGAGAAATAACTCCGTACTACGCCAATACGAATATTTGTGCGTGTTCATTTGCTGCATCGAACGGTCAAGCAATTGCCGCTGTTACATACAAAGCCCAAAGCGCGGCATTCTCCTATGCTACAATAACCGTAAAAATCCAAAAACGTTTTCTCGGCATATTCTGGTCGACCGTTGATGAATGGACGGAGACCTGCTACGATGTAAAAGGATCCGTTGAAAATTCAACCCCCCTCGAAGACACCGGCACATACCGCGCGGTGTTCACCGTCGAGATCTACGGCAAAGACGGCTCGGTCGACGAGATCGAGGACACGATCACCTCAACTTACGAATAATTAACAAAAATTATTTGCGAGAGGGGTGAGTCCAATGTTCAGATAAGCTTGATGCGGCACTCTTGTGCACATATTTTTCAAAAAACGAACCTTATCAACTTCAGGTACTTGACAAATACCGAAAAACATCTTATAATATAGGAGAAATCAAAATGAAAAACTTCAAAAAAATCATTTCTTTCGTGATGGCTATGATTATATGCGCGTCTTTCTGTCTCATAAACGGTGGAGCTCGGAACGGTGAAATTCACAGAATTAAGCAGCTTAATCCGGGCGTTACGTCGGCGGAAGCAGTCCTTTACATATCCGAATGGCCGCAGGATACAGGAAGTACCGATCTGTATGCGCTCACCCTCGCTTTTGGTGATGAATACATAAGCGATATTTATGTATCGTGTACTGCATATGTTGATCTGATAGTGACAATGGAAGACTTCTCATCTCTCAGCGACTGTGACCGCGTGACAATATATGACGATTCATCATTTGCAGCAGGTGAGTTCGGAGATGACCTTGTAGGCGGCGAGCCTTATTATGCAATTATTGACTTTGAGTCCTATCATTTTGTTGAGGTGGAAGAATGGGTGATTGATGAAGATGCCCACCTGTGGCATACAGATTCAAGATTTGACGGCAGTCCCGAATTATTAAGCATGTACTATTGACACAAAAATTATTCCCCGCGGGGAGCAATATATTGAAAGAGGCCGAAATATGAAAAAATTGTTTTTCGTTTGTTTGACGTTGATTTTATGCAGTTTGTTTGCTTCCTGCCGTTCGGTCTACATAGATCCCACGGAAAGTACCGAAAAGAATCCCAATAAGATTCCCTTTGAAGATATCGATGAAACCGCGGAATATTTCACTGACGGCTCCCTTTATAAGCAGGGCGACAGATATTACGGCTTTTTTTACCAAGGATACTGGATATACGTTGAAACTCAAGAAACGACAGGACCGAAAGGATTGTTGGTCAGAGACGGCAAGGAGTACGTAAGATACGGTAATATTGAGATGCAACGGATTGTTAAATTCAATCCGGCTACCGGCGTTACTTCGAGTACTTGTCTTGATCCCGTATGCAACCATAGCTTTGAGTCGGGCTGCCTTATGCTTCTTCAGCCAACCGTGGGCGCGATCGGTTCGGAACTTTGGATTCAAAGAATTGTCGGAGATTGGATGATATTTTATATCAAACAAGATGATGCTGAATACGTTACGCGTATTACAACCGTCTGTTATAATTTAAAGACCGGAGAGTCAAGAAGAATATTTGAGGAAGACCTTTCAACCGCCGTGATGACCAGATGGGTCGGAGGATGTTCCTTTGACGGAAAGTACTATAACGTAAAGCAGGTGCTTGACTATACCCAGACCGGTTATCAGCAGGGTGGAGAAGGACAAAACGTGCTCGATTACGCTCCCAAAACCAAACATATCGTTTGTGAGCACAATATAGAAACGGGAAAAATCAAAGAGCTTTTCGAGATCCCCGACACTTATTACTTGACTGCTGTGTCGAACAAGAGATTTTTCTTTTACGATGATACGAATGCTATATATTGCTGCAACCGTGATGGAAGCAATATGCGGAAGGAGCAATATTTGGATTTTCGTCCCGAAAATATAGTAGGAACGTATGCTTACAGATTTTCCGAGTATGACGGCTTTGTTTATTTCGACCTCAAAACAAATGAAAAGAAATTAGTCGAAGCCGGATTCGATGAGTATAAGCTGTGCACGCTTGCCGAAGACGGTGTGCTGTTTGATCACCTGACCTCGTATCAGGCTTACAATGATTTCCGAAAAACAAAACAACAGTTTATTGAGGAACTTTCGAATACTATGAGCGAGGCAGAAGCGAGAGAGCTTTATATTGACCAACTGCAAAAAATACTGTATAGCGGAACGACTCGGATCTATATGGCAGATTTTGACGGCGAAAACAGGCGGTTGATTTTTGAAGAAGAAAACGCAGCTATAATGTCTACGTATGCAAACGGCGATTTTATATTTGCAAACAGACAGACCCTGAACGAGGATATGTCGGTATCGACTCAAAAATGCATCATTAACGCAAAGAACGGAGAGATCATTATACCGCCCCTGCTCGAGATCGTCACACCCGATTGGTACATCAACGATCCTAACGTTTTTCCAAAATAAGAATAACTGTTTTTTACATAGAACCCCTCGGGTTCTATGTATTTTTTTGCCCAAACTATGGACTTTTTCAAAAAATGTGATATAATATATAGGAAATAATTTTCAAGGATTACGCTATGGTAAAAAAGATAATCAAGGACTATGCGGTCATAACCTTCGGCGCTGTCGTTGCCGCGGCAGCGATATACTTCTTTATGCTCCCGAGCCACGTTGCCATCGGAAGCGGCTCGGCGCTGGCGATGGTGCTCTCGAACTTCATCCCCTTGCCCGTATCGGTCATCTCGCTCTCGCTCAATATCATCTTTCTGATACTCGGATTCATCCTGATCGGGCCCGAATTCGGTGCTAAAACGGTCTACACCACCATCCTCGTGCCCGTTTCGCTCGGTATCTTTGAGATGTTTTTCCCCGACTTTCAGTCGCTGACCGCCGATCCACTGCTCGATATGGTCTGCTATCTTCTGATCGTCGGCATCGCAATGGCTCTGCTCTTCTCGCACAATGCCTCGTCGGGCGGACTTGATATCATTGCAAAGATTATGCATAAATATCTCAAAATGGAGCTCGGCACGGCGATCTCGGTCTCGGGACTTGCCGTTGCGCTGACGACTGTTTTCGCTTACGATTCAAAAATCGTCGTGCTCAGCTTGCTAGGCACTTACCTTTCGGGCATAGTTGTCGATAGATTCATCTTCGGACTCAACATAAAACGCCGCGTTTGCATCCTTTCGAAGGAGCATATGCAGGAGATCCTCGACTACATACTTCACGATCTCCACAGCGGCGCGTCGCTCTACGACGTCATCGGCGCATACGACGGTGTCACCCGCCGCGAGATACTGACGATAGTTGACAACAACGAATACCGCAAGCTGATGGACTTCGTCAAAAAAACCGACCCCACCGCGTTTGTCACGGTATATTCGGTCAACGAGCTGAGATATCAACCGAAAGTAAAACGGTGAGAGCAAATGGAGAGGGGATAAAGCAAAGGGCAGAGGGTAGAGGGCAGAGGGCAGAGGTAAGGAAAATTTCCTCACTCTGTTCGGAAATTATTTTAATTAAAAATTGCTTTTCGCTTGCGAAAAGCTTCCATACCTCTGCCCTCTGCCCTCTTACCTCTGCCCTAATATTTTGCCCTCTGCCATAAAAAATCTGAATTATAATAAAGGATATAAAAATGAAAAACATCGAAACACTCCTCCTCCCCCTCATCCGCGAGGCGGGTAAAATTATGACGGGCGCGCGAGAAATCGAAGGCACTGTCAGCGAAAAGGGCGGCGACAGCGCGAATATGGTGACCGTATTTGACGTCGCTGTGCAGAATTTTCTGATGAATGAGATCACAAAGCTCATTCCCGACGCCTTTTTCTTCGCCGAGGAAAAAGAAAATAACGCCGAAGATCTTATGCGCGACTATTGCTTCGTCATCGATCCGATCGACGGAACGACCAATTTTGTCCACGAATACCGCTATTCCTGCATCTCCGTCGCAATGTTCTCGCGCGGAGAGGTAAAATTCGCCGCGATCTACGATCCTTACGCCGACGAGATGTTCTCCGCCGCGAAGGGTTGCGGTGCCTTCCTCAATGGGGCACCGATGAAGGTCTCCGATCGGGATATGGGGCATTCGCTCGTTGCCTTCGGCACTTGTCCGCATTCGAAGGGGATGCTTGGCGAGGCGAGCTTCCGTCTTGCTCACGCGCTTTACAGCGAGTGCAGCGACGTCCGCCGCGCGGGCGCGGCGGCTCTCGACATCGCGCACCTTGCCGCGGGCAGAAACGATATTTTCTTTGAGCTTCTTCTTTCACCCTGGGATTTCGCGGCGGGCGCGCTCCTTGTCCGTGAAGCGGGAGGTGTCATTACCAATGCCGAGGGAAAAGAGATCGGCTTTTCCGCGCCCTCGCCCGTCCTCGCCGCAAATCCCCGTGTTTACGGCAGAGTTTTGGAAATTGCAAAAGAGGTACTTACTAAATAAAAAAACACTCACCCGACCGGGTGAGTGAATTCATAATTACTTGCCTTCGTATTCGTAAATTCTCGCGAGCTTGGGCGCGGAACGGCTGTTTTCATCGTAAGTGACCGAAAGGTATTCCTTGACGATGCACTTCGCAAGCTCGTTTCCAACCACCTGCGAGCCGAGAGTGATGATGTTTGCGTGGTTGGAAAGTTCGGCGCGCTGTGCCTGATAAACGTCGTGAACGCAGGCTGCGTACGCGCCCTTTACCTTGTTTGCGGCGATCGAAACACCGATTCCGGTGCCGCAGATAAGTATGCCGCGGTCGTATTTCTTTGCGGCAACAGCCTCGGCAACCTCAAAGGCTACGTTTGCATAAACAGTATCGTCGCTTCCAAAGTCACAAACCTCGTGACCGAGAGCGGATACAAATTCGATAAGCTCCTTTTTAAGTGCCGCGGCGTTGGGGTCGCAGCCAAAAGCGATCTTCATTTTTTATTTTCTCCCTGAATAAAATATTGCGCTGATGACGATAATAGAACAGAAAATTTGTGCGCAATTATATTATATCATAACGTAAAGAATATTGCAATAGAATGACAGATTTTTGTGGTCAGGAGAACAACAATGTTTAAGCTTTTCAATAATTTCTTCACACACAAGGACTTCCTCGGCGGGCTCGATCTGCCGGGACGGCTCTTTTCACCGCTTCATCTGATATTTTCCGCCTGCCTTCTGGCGATCATCATTCATTCGGCTTTCCGCGTTGCAAAGAAATCGGAAAATGTGCAAAGAAAGCTGCTTCTGTCGCTCTGGGCGTTTTTCGTAATCTTCGAGATCGTCAAAACGCTCTACGAAACATTTTGCGGAGCGAAGATACATTTCGAGGTCGGCGGAGTTCTGCCGCTTTATCCTTGCAGTGTGTACCTGTATTCCCTCCCCTTTTGCTTTTCAAAAAACAGACGTGTGAAGCTCGCCGCGTGCGGATACCTTTTCACGATGGGACTGCTCGGCGCGGCAATCAATTTTGTCTACCCCGCAAACGTCCTCTCAAACTATTCCTGCATCTCATTTATGGGATTCCACACGCTTTCCTACCACGGAACGATGCTCTTTTCGATGCTCGTGATGCTCATTTCGGGCTATCACCGATACGGCGGTGTCGAAAAATCTTGGGAACTGCTCCTCCCCGCCCTACCGATGCTGATCATGTCGATCCCCGCGAATATAATCAATTTCTCTCCGATCGGCTCGGATTATATGTTCTTCAAGTGCAACTCCTTCTTCCTCCCCGCGATCTTCGGCGGACTACCCGACGGCGTGACGACGGTGCTGGCTTACTTGCTTTACGCAATACTGCCGGGACTTTTCTATCTGCCGGGGTATTTGATGAATAAAAAAACAGATAAATAATTACCTTGGCTGTCTCACTTTATCGTGGACAGCCAAGGTTTATATCTGCGAAATATATTGTTTGCATTCATCTGCATTTAATGTTTAGCTTCGTACTATAATCAATGCCCCCATAAGTGAGAAACGTCTGTACTGCATAATACCAATAAGTAGCGATACTGTTTACACCCCATAATGAATCATATATTTCTCATTCTCTATTGCCTTGCGGATGATTTCTGCCAATGCGGCAAGGGATTTATCGATTGCATACCTTTTATCAGAAACAACAATATTGAGAAATGACGGAAGGGATTCGGGCGGGATTATTGTTATTCCCCAGCGGGAAAGTGACTTATGCGATTGTAAAATGTGATTCGAAGAAACATTAAATGTATCAATTTTGGAAAGCGACTCCCACCAATCATTCAGATACATATCGTCATCTATGGCTACACAATGATACTTTTCGGGAGCATATTCTAAGTATTTTCCTCGTTTTTGGAATTTTTCGAAGTCATCAATAATTCCAAATTCCGTACTGATCATTTTATCACCGTTATAGTCGAAATTATTCTTATTTATCAATAATGAAAGTCCATCTCGCCGCGATTTTATCCGGCATCATACTTTTAAGAGTTTTTGCGTCTCTTTTCAGAGCACGTTGGCGCGCGTGGAAAAACTCAAACTCGCCTCTGCCTTCGTGGAATCCGAACTGAAATTCAAGTCCGTTTTTCTTTTTATACGGAAAAACAGGGTCAAGAACTGCGTAAATCGCATTCAGGACGTCCATCGAGTTGGTTTTCCAGTTGGCAATTATCCATTCTTCATTTTCTTCAAACCAACCCCAAAAATATTTGGCAGCCGCAATATCTATTTTCTTTTTTAAAAACAGATCAAACATTCAAGCTTACCTCCATATCCTCAATAACTCCGCTGTCGGCGAGGTCCTTAAGAAGTCTCACCTCGGTGTCGAGTGCTTTGAGGTTAGCTTCCTCCGCGAACCATTCGTCGGTGGGGGCGTTGTGGAATGCGGGGTAGGCGGAGAAGGTCAGCATGCGGGGCATGAGGGCTTTTGCGAGTGCCATACTGCGCTTCATATGCGCCTCGGAGGTGACGATGATGACGTGGGCGGCGTTCTTGAACTTCAGCTTGCGGTAGATCTGCAGAGTGCCGAAGATCATATTCTCGACCGTGGTGGTCGCTTGGTTTTCGAGGATGATCGCCTCCTCGGGCACGCCGTTTTCGGTCAGGATGCGCTTCATAAAGTGCGATTCGCTGATCTGCTCGCCGTCGATATCCCACTTGACGCCGCCGCTTGGGATGATGTAGGGCACTCTGCCCGCGCGGTAAAGCTCCGCCGCCGCGAGTGCGCGGTTGCGGGCGTTGTTCGGATTGCCGCCGAGCAGGAGCGCGACGGGTGCACTTTTGCCATCGTCGATGATGTCACCGCAGACGAATTCATATTTTTCACGGGGAGAGAGCGCCATAAGCGTCTCTTTTTTGATTTCGGTAATTTTCATTTCAATGTTCCTTTCCGCACGTCGGGCAGAGGAATGCGCCCTCGTCCGATATCGGCGTTATATTTCGGTAATAGTAAAGCCTCTCACCGCCGTGCGACTTTCGGGTGAAATTCTTGATGGAGGTGGAGTAATAGCCCGTGCCCGTTTCGGGGCAAACGTGCGCACGGATGACGGTTCGGCACGCGCCGCATTCGTATGACTCATCGGTTTGAGTCATAGCTTTACCGCAAAATGGGCAGATTTTATGTTCGTCATCGGCGTAAACCATCGCGCGGAGCAGCATCTGCTGAACTCGGCGGAACGAATCAATATCATAGAGGCTGAGGCGGAGTGATTCAATGCCATCGGGCGTGACGGTTATGACCTCGTGGGCGTCATATTCGCTCTCCTGCATTGGAGATAGGAATATTTTATATTCAAATTCCTTCTTGACAGCGAGCAGGATACCGCCGCCCTCGGCTTTGATCGTAAGTATCCAATCGCCGAAGCGCGCCGATGCGTTGATGCTCGTGAAATCTATTGTTCGATATTTGTCGAATTTAAAGTTAAAATGTCCCGCCGCAAAGACGCAGAGCATCGCGCAGAAGTGGGAATATTCGTCCGCATCCACTCCCGCCGCCTCGGAAAGATCGACCGCTCCGATATCCGAGAGGTATTTGGCAAGCGAATAGAGCTTGCGGTAGTCCTTTTGCGAGCGGAAAATATTCGTGCGCTTGAGAGAGAGCTTGGTCTTGCTCTTTTTGCACTTTTTATAGACGGGCATCGAGAGGCGCGAGGCGAGCGTGCGCTCGATCGTGCTGAGCTTTTCGAAGCAACGCTCGATCGGGAGCAGATATTTATCGTAATCGCGCAGATAGCCCGTATGGAGCTTGCCGAGGGCGAGAAAATATGACGGGTGATTTTCGCGCTCGAGCAGATTGAAGCGCATTTCGCGGTTTGCGTAGAGCATATCGCGCAGAACGGCAAGGGTTGCCTCGGTCAGGCGCAGTATTGCATCGACCGTACGCGCGAAAACGATGTTTTCGTAGAGCGCGTAATCGTCCTCTTGCCTGATCGACATCAGCTTGCGCGGGATCAGCTGACCGTCTTTTACGTTCTCCCACAGCTCGCTGTGGACCGAAATATGCGCAAGTGTCTTATTATTGACCACGCGAACCGCCTCGACGGGCAAGATTTCGCCCGTGTCGCGCAGGCGTATGATCGGCGAGGCGAAAATATGTCGCATTGCGGGGAGCGCGGAGACGATCCGATCGAGTATCGCTTCAAGCCCCTCGAGGTCGATATCCTCGCGCAGGGCAAAAAGATTGAGATCGGTCTGCGTCAGCGCGTCGAAATCCGCGTAGGAAATCGGCGCGGGAAGGAATAACTTACGGTAACAGAGGTCGCTCATTTATCAGTCCTCGTTGAGGCTCAGAACGAAGTCGCGGCATCGGAGAAGCCCGAGGCGTTCAAACTCTCCGGCGAGCTCCTCCTTATCGTCAACGCTCTTGAATTCAAGCTTTGCAACGATCTTCGAGAGCAGAATTCTCTCAAGACCGTCCGCGATCGCTCTCTCACCGCCGCCGAAGCAAGCGGCGTAGATGCGGACGAAATCCTCGATCTGATTTGCGATTCGGTTGCCGAACGAGATATTATAGGGCGCGAGCAGAGCCTCAACCTGTGCGATGACGGGCGAAGACTCGATATCGAAATAAACTGCGCTCTTCGCCTCGCGGAAAAGGTCGATCAGAGTCTGCGCGGAGACGAATCTCTGCGGGATCGGCTCGGAGAGTGAGCGGATCTTCGGCGCGCGGCGGTTGAAATTCATCGTATGTGCACGGTCATAGACCTTGTCGCTGATCTCAAACGTGCTTTCGTCGCGGTTTGCAGTGCCGACGAACCAGACGTTTTCGGGAATCTTGATCGAAAGTCCCTCGGAAAGACCGAGATAACGGTAACGCACGCCGCCGTGCTTGCGGTAGAGGGGCGATCCGAGTAGTCGGATCGAGCGTTTGCCCTCTTCATTTTCCATCAAGGAAAGGAAATCCGAGAAATAATATTCGATTCGCGAGAGGTTCATCTCGTCAAGAACAATAAACGTGGGGCGTTCGGGGAAAAGTCGGGCGCGGTAGAGCGCTTGCGTGAACTTTTTGGGCGTGTAAACTCGGCTGAATTCGTTGTAGTATCCGAGAAGCTCATTCTTATCGCGCCAAGCCGACTCGACCTCGACGAGGTCGCATCCGCCGAGGATCGCCTCGGCGAAAATCTTCGGAAGGCTCGTTTTACCCGTACCGCTCATACCTTGAAGGATGGTAAGGCGGGTCGTGCCGAGTCCCGCGATGAAGGTCGCGATGTCCTCGGGGGTGTAGTAGAGGTGTAGGCGCGAATCACGCGCGTAGGTTACAACAAAATTGACGATCTCGGGGAGCGTGGGATTTTCAAAGGAGGATTGATAAGCCTCGTCTAGCTCCTGCTTGAGCGTTTCGTATTTGCGGTCGATCACGGTGAAGGCGGGGCAAGGATCGTGGTCGCCGGGTGCCGCGGGGACTTCCTTTTCCTCGGGAATTTCTTCACCGAAGGAAGAGTCAAGCGTGCCGACAGTTTGTGCGCCCGCAATGATAAGCTCACCCTTTGTTCCTCTCGAATAGGGCTTGCGTATCAGAATAAGGCAGATAAGCACAAGTGCGCCGACGAAAAACCAATGTGAGGGGCTTTGAATATCGTAATTGAGACCGATCGACTCGGGATCGACAAGACCGCCGAAGCCGTGCGCTTCAAGCTGGAAGGAGATCCAGGCATCGAGCACATCCTTGTTGATCTGCTCCGCGATGGCGAAATACTTTCCGAAAAGACCGACAACAAAGGTGGTCACGCCGCCCGTGACGATCTGCGCGAGCGAGATCTGATAATAAAGCTTTGACCGACCTATCCAAGAGGTCAGCGCAAGCAGAAAGAGAGCAAAGTTTGCCGCGACGAAAGCGAGGACGAAGAAGGTGAGTATCTGCATACCGCCCGTGACCTCGGTGACTCCGCGCAGAGCGTCAAGTCCGTTGAAATAGATCTCGGCGATCTCGATGTCGAATTTAACCCAAAGAATATCTCCGAGTGCGCAAAGGATTGCGAGCGCGGAAAGTGCGGCGGAGTAAATAAAAAGCTCAAAGCGTGCTCCGCGGGCGATATTTTTGGGCTTTTTGACCTTTTCTGCGGAGAGCGTGTTTCTCGTCAGGACGGCGAATATGACCGTCATAACGGCGCAAACCCAGAAGGCAATTCCGCCCGAGGGCTTATAGTGAGTGGTCGTCGAAGCCGCGTTGCGGATCGCGGATGCAACTATGCTTGCAACGAGGAAAGACGCGGTCGTGAAATCGGCGAAAACGATGAGATTTTGCACCGCTCCGACGAATTTGCCGTCCTCAGCAGAATATTTACGAGCCGCGGAGAAAAGGAGGCATGCCGCGATAGCACCGAGCACCGTGATCGCGCCGAAGAGTACAATAGACTCGACCGTAAAGAGATCTCCCACAGAAATGGAGCTGCTAAGGCTCGGTACTCTTTTGTTGAAAATATCAAACGCACGAACTCTGCCCTCGGTGATCGATACGTCGGAACCAACGGCGGATGTTCTGTAAAACGGCGCCCAAAGGAGCGAGAATATCAGAATGACCGAGATAATGCCGATGCATATCAATGCTTTTTTTCTTGTATTTTCATCAAAAGCAGGGAGCGTTATCGTCCTGCCCGTATTTGGTTTCCGTGTCATAGGCTTGTCCTCCGTCGATATTGCTTCATAATAATTATACCAATAAAACACTCTTGTGTCTATATATAAGACCGAAAAAAACGCCCAAGGTTTCACATCCTTGAGCGTTTCTCTCTTTTGAACAAAAACGAGTATTGAAATTTGTATAAAATGCCTATCAAAGCATATGCGCGCGAAGCTCCTCGGGGGAGAGTGGCGAGAGATCTGCGGGCGCGATGTCGAAGATGGTCTTGCATCCCGTCATTCCGCGGCGGTACATACGGTCGATGGCACGCGCGCATGCAACAAGAACGCTTGAGGTAAACTCGGGATTTGAGTCGAGTGCGAGTGAAAACTCAACGGTATGGTTATGCTCGCCCGAAAGTCCCGTCTTGCCGCTTCTGATTACCGATCCGCCGTGAGGAAGTGCGGAGTGGTTCGCGCGAAGCTCATCGAGGGTGATGAAGGTGACGGTGGTATCGTAATCTGCGAAATAGTTGGGCATATTCTTGATCTCGGATTCGATTCTCGCGAGATCTGCGCCCTCCTCTGCCACAACGTAGCACTCGCGTGTGTGCTTCTGTCTTGTCGTCAGAGTGGGATTTTCACCGTTTCTTACCGATTCGAGTGCCGCGGGCACGGGAACGGTATACTGTCTTGCATCAAGAACACCTTCGATTCGGCGGATTGCGTCGGAGTGTCCCTGGCTTACGCCTCTGCCCCAAAATGTGTAATCCTTGCCCTCGGGGAGGACCGACGAAGCATAAAGTCTTGCGATCGAGAAAAGACCGGGATCCCAGCCGCCCGAGATCATTGCAATATGTCCGCTCTTCTCTGCCGCCTCGTTAACGCGGGCGAAATGGGCGGGAATGGTGGCGTGGGTGTCGTAGCTGTCGATGACGTTGAAGTGCTCGGCGAGGGTGTGCGTCATTCGGGGCAGATCGGTCGCGCTACCGCCGCAGAGGATGAGGACGTCGATCTTATCCTTGAAATCAAGGATCGACTCTGCGGAGTAAACGGGCGTGCCCGCGGTTTTGACAGTCGCGGGATCGCGTCGGGTGAAGACCGCGACAAGCTCGCAGTCGGTGTGGTATTTCATAGCAGCCTCAACGCCTCTGCCGAGGTTGCCGTATCCGTAAATTCCAATTTTCATCTTTTTATACCTTTTGGGGAGTTTTTGCGCCGCTGACGAGCGACTTCATATCGTACATTCCCGCCTCACAGCCTACGAGGAATGCCGCCGCGGCGAGTGCGCCCTCGGCGAAAAGTGCACGGGAGTGTGCCTCGTGCTTGAGGGTGATGGTCTGATTGGGCGTGCCGATCATAACCTCGTGCTCACCGACGATATTACCCATTCTGATGGCGTGAATGCCGATCTCCTCGCGTGTTCTCTTGCCCTGACCGCTTCTGCCGCAGTTGAGCGTCGCCTCGGGACGAACGTCGCAGAGAGCATCGGCAAGCATAAGTGCGGTTCCGCTCGGAGCACCGACCTTGCGGTCGTGGTGCTTTTCGATAATTTCGATCTCCGCCTCGGGGAAAGCCGCCGCCGCTTGCTTTGCAAGCTCAACAAGGAGCGCAACGCCGAGGGACATATTCGCCGAGAAGAAAAGCGGGATCTTTTCAGCCGCGAGCGCGATCTTTGCCTTTTCCTCGGGGGTATGACCCGTGGTGCAGAGCACGGTGGGGATATTTCTCGCGATAGCGAAATCAAGAAGCGCGGGGGTTACGGTGTGATGCGAGAAATCAACGATGCAATCGATCGCCGCCTCGGGTACGTCCGAGAAATCCTTGTAAACCACAAAGGTCTCGCCGCCCTTGGCAAAAGCATCGACACCGCCGATGCATTCAGCACCGCGATATCCCGCCTCGCAGAGTGCAAAGACTTCTCTGCCCATATGTCCGCAGATTCCGTTTATAAGTATTTTCATTTTCACTTATTCCTTTAAATAAGATTTTTATCCGATTGCAAAATTATGCAAAGTTTAATAAAATCTGTTTTTTTGGTGGCTTTGCCGCCGAAAAAACACCGATCAGGCGAGCCTTGCGAGCCCGCGCGCCGAGGGGAGCAAGTCAAAATTAACGATTTTGACTTGCGGCGATAAGCGCGCGTTCCCCGCCGCGCGGTCTTCAATTGGAAAACGCAGTTTTACAATTGTTTAAATAAGATTTTCGGGTCTCATAAGCTCATAGAGAACCTCTGCCTTGTCGGCACTCATAGGAGTCAGGGGCAGACGGAGATAGTTCTCGCCGAATCCCATAGCCGCGCAAGCCGCCTTTGCGGGGATCGGGTTGACCTCCGAGAAGAGGGCATTGATGAGGGGGATATAGTGGAGCTGCATTTCGCGCGCGCCCGCAACGTCGCCCGCGAGGAACTTTTTGCACATAGCCGAGGTTTCAGCGGGGATAATATTCGAAAGAACCGAAATTACGCCCTTGCCGCCGAGAGACATGATCGGCACGATCTGATCGTCGTTGCCCGAGTAGATATCCATCTTGTCGCCAACGAGAGCGGCAAGCTCCGCGATCTGCGAGATGTTTCCGCAAGCTTCCTTGATAGCGACGATGTTTTCATGCTCTGCAAGACGAGCGGCGGTCGCGGGAAGCAGGTTGCATCCCGTACGCGAGGGTACGTTATAAAGAATGCAGGGCTTGTCGGATGCCTCCGCGATCTTGAGGAAGGAGAGCTCCATACCCGCCTGAGTTGCCTTGTTATAGTAGGGGGTAACGAGAAGCATCGCATCCGCGCCGACCGCGCAGGAATACTTGGTCAGCTCGATCGCGTATGCGATATCGTTCGAGCCGGTGCCCGCGATGACGGGAACTCTGCCCGCAACTCGCTCAACGCAATACTTGATCGCCGCCTTGTGCTCGGCGTCATCGAGGGTGGAGCCCTCTCCGGTCGTGCCGACTGCGACAAGCGCGTCAATACCGTTTTCTATCTGGAAATCAATAAGCTTACCGAAATTTTCAAAGTCGATTCCGGATTCGGTAAGGGGGGTTACGAGGGCGGTAGCCGCGCCGGTGAATACAGTTTTCTTCATTATTATATGTACCTCTTGAATTTATTACGCATGAAAAAAGGCAGCCGCAGGAGGGCTACCGATATCCCGGGCATTCGGGAAGTGGGTATTGGATAGCTCTCCGCATAAGCGACAGCAGGGCGGATATTCTCCGAACTGCCAGCCAAGTGCGCGCCACTGCACCGACTTCGGCACCCGTACCTTTCCTGCGCGGCTTTGGCAACCGTTTTCCCGCAGTAATCTTTACAAGGTGCGCCTCTATCAAACATTTTTTACATTTTACCATACTTTTGAGCGTTTGTCAATACCCAAAAGCAAAAAATTTATCATTTATAAAAAATCACGTCGGCGAAGCCGACATATCGTGCCGAAGGTATATCGTATCCGAAGGATATATCGTGCAAAGCATATCGTGTCGAAGACCCGAATGGGTAAACACGATATATTCGCTTCGCTCATACGATATATAAATACGATATATGCGCCGAGCACATACGATATGTTTGCTTCGCAAACGTGATTTTTTCAAAATCCCTTGCTTTTTCCCTTAAAATATGCTATCATTATAATACCAACCAAAAAGGAGTGATCAAAATGGCACTTGCCGAATCGGGCGAGATGTATCTTGAAACAATATACGTGCTTACAAGGCATTCGACATCTGTACGTTCGATCGACGTCGCCGAGAGTATGGGCTACTCAAAGCCGAGCGTCAGCCGCGCTATCGGTATTCTCAAGGCGGGTGAATATATAACGGTCGATAAGTCGGGCTTCATCACTCTGACCGAAAAGGGCGTCGCGACAGCCGAGGAGCTTTACGAACGCCACACGATACTGACCGACCTGCTCGTCTCCCTCGGAGTAGACCGCGAGGTCGCCGCCGTTGACGCTTGCAAGATCGAGCACGTTATAAGCACCGACTCTTTTGAAGCTATAAAAAAGCATATCCAAAAATACAAGTAAAGACAAGGGGATCGATCTACGGTCCCCTTTGTTAGTTGAAATTGCATAAATTGCAAGTCCCTCTTTTGTGCAAGTCTACAATTTTCGAAAAATGCTGAAACCAAATCGGGCATATTTGGTACTTGATAGGTGAAAGGATCCTTTAGAAATTCAAAAAGGAGGAAGAGCAATGAAAGATGAGAAGATAATCGAACTGCTTGAAAAACGCGACGAAAGTGCGCTTCGGGCGGCAGAAGAAAAGTACGGCGCGTTCTGCCACACGGTCACGTCAAATATCCTTTCGATGCGCGAGGACCGCGAGGAATGCCTCAACGATATGCTTCTGGCACTATGGAACAATATTCCTCCCGAAAAACCGCTGAACCTGAAGGCTTATATTGCAAAGATCGTGCGCAATTTGGCTCACAAGAAAACGCGGTCGGAGAATGTCTGGAAGCGAACCTCGAGCTTTGCCGAGCTCGGTGCGGAATTCATCGAGGCGATTCCCGACACCTGCAACCTCTGCGATCAGTTTGAAGCGGCACGCGCGGGCAAGATCATCAACGAATTCCTCGAAACTATCCCCGCACACGAATCCGACGTATTTATTTTGCGTTACTATTTCGGCGAACGGGTGGAATGTGTAGCCGTGGATATGGGCTTTACCGTCGGAAAGGTAAAAACCATCCTGCACCGAACTCGCCGCAGACTCGCCGAAAAACTTAAAAAGGAGGGTATAATAGTATGAAAAAGAATCAGGACAAAAGACTCCTCGGCGCGATGGACTATGTAGACGACAAGTTCATCGACCGTGCCGCAGAAAAGATCAAGGAGCGCCCCGTCGGCGCGCCCGCCGAAAAGCCGAGCAAAAAGAAAGCGTTTAAACAGCTTGCGCTGCTTGCCGCGTGCCTCTTGCTCCTCGGCGCGGCAGTACCGCTTGCGGTCAGGCTCGTCAATTACATCCCGAATATGTTAAATCCCGCAGGAGCAGGTGAGGGTACTGAATCCGACGTCATCGAGAACAACGAAACCGAACCGCCCGTGATTGATGCAACTCCCGAAGAGTATTTCACGAACGGTTGGATTTACTACGACTCAAACAGCTTTGAATACGAGGGCAAGTGGATACACGAAACCGAGTTGCCGGGCACGGGAGTCAGAGTGATCGCAAGCTACGATCCCGTGACGAAGACCACGAAGAGCATCTGCCTCAATTCGGCGTGCAATCATGTAACCGCGGACTGCCCCGCTTGTACGGCGGGCTGGGATTTCCGATATATGCATATTATGGACGATTGGTGCGTATATCAAGTGGACGGTAAAGAGAAGTACAGCACCGAGGTCCGTATGTATAATATGAAGACGGGCGAATACAGAGTCATTTTTGAAGATACGAGAAACGGGAATGTCATCACCTATGCGGTAATAGCCTTCGTAATGGACGGCAAAGTGTATTTTGATATGGATGACGTAGACGGCACAGCGGGTACAAGGCACAATTATATCTCGTGTTACGATCCCGAGACCGATAAGACCGAGCATTTGCTTGACGTGCCCGAGAATATGAGTATGATAAACCTCTCCAATAAGCGTATATTCTTCATAGAAAACCGTAAGTCATTGTTTGATCCCGCAAAGGTTTGGTCATCCGACTATTCGGGCAGCAATCTCAAAAGGGAAGATGTTCCGAACTTCGACTTCGTCCTCCTCAGCGGAACCTATGCGTATGAACCCGTTTTTGAGGATAATTACGGAAAGAACGGCTACAACCTGCGAGTTTACGATCTCGCGACAGATTCGATGCACGAACTTGACCTTGGCGCACCGGTGCAAAGCTTTATTCTGGCAGAGGGTAAGCTATACTACGTTCCGGAAGATAGCGGAAAGCTGTATCTTTCAGATGCACTCGGAAAGAATCCCGAGCTTGTAGTTGAATTTGACAGTGCGACATTCCACCCCTATTACGTGCTCGGAGATTATATCATCTGCGGAGTCCGGAACCAAGACGGAGGCGCGGCACTCAATATCAAAACCGGAGAGATCAATCCGATCCCCGGCATAAGCTATCCGTAAACTGAATAAATCCGCGCGGCGAATATCGGAGCAGTTTTTCCGATATTCGCCGCACTCTTGATTCTTCTTGTATAGATTCAACAAAATCAAATAAATATGCAAAAACAAAATTATTATCCGTAGGGACCGACGTCCACGGCGGTCCGTGGGCACTACATTATATATTTGGTGAAATACAGAAACTATAATTATATTTCTTGGCTTAATGCACAGCAAAAATATCATTGGGCTCGGACCGCCGAGGACGTCGGTCCCTACGGACATTATTTTCTCTATATAAAGAAATCTAAGGCGTCACAACGTGTTTGCTTGCAATATCGGCAACACTTAAATTGATAAGTATTGATCTGTCGCACTCGGCAATGCAATAAAACCCTTCTTATCTATAAGCACTCTATCGCTACGCGCAGTCCTCGGGCGATGTCGGAAAGTTCCATGCTCGGCACGCCTTCCTTTGCCTGCTCGGGGAGGAACGGAACGTGGATGAAGCCGATCTTGATTTCGGTGTTTTTGTATTCATACAAAAGCGAATAGAGCAGATCGTTGCAGACAAAGGCTCCCGCGCTGAATGAGAGCGAGGCGGGCAGACCTTCCGCCTTGATCGCTTCGACCATCTCGCGGACGGGAAGCGTCGAGAAAATCCCGTCGGGCGCGCCCGCGCGTATCTTTTCGTTCTTCGGCATATTGCCCGCGTTGTCCGCAATCGAAGCCTCGCGCAGATTGATCCCGATCACCTCGGGCGTGATACCGCGCCGTCCTCCCGCCTGACCGACACAAATGACGGCATCGGGGCGTATCTCTTCGATCCTTTCGATCATAATTTCCGCCGCGCGTCCGAAAACGGTGGGGAGCTCGATTTTGGCAAGCTCGTATTCGCCGATAACATCGGGGAGAAGCTTGACCGCCTCGTATGAGGGATTTATCGCCTCGCCTCCGAACGGATCGAAGCCGCTGATAAGTAATTTTTTCATTTCTTCCTCCTGTACTCGCTCGGCGAGACGCCGTATTTTTCCTTGAAAGCGGCGGTGAAACGGCTTGCGCTGTCGAATCCGACGGCACGCGCCGCGTCGTTTACGCTCATAGATCCCTCGCGCAGAAGAATTTCGGCGCGCTCCATTCGGTGCTCCCTCGTGTGCGCCGCGATCGACGAGCCGTATTCATCCTTGAACGCCTTTTTGAGCGTGGTCGGGTTGATATGGAATTTCCGCGACAGCTCCTCGATCGTTACGCGCTCCGAGATATGATCGAGCAGATAGTCGTGGACTCGGCGCACGGTTTCGGCGGCGGTCGCACCGCCCGCGCTTTCGGGGCAGGCGATCTCGGTCACGCTCTCGACCGCCGTGTGCATCGCGCGTCCGATCTCGTTGTCGGCGAGGCGGTAATAGACCTCCTTGCCGTCGCGGTGCGAGACGATCAGACCGCATTCGCGCAGGACGCGCAGATGATGCGCCGCCGCGGGCGCGGATATGCCGAGCCGTTCGGCAAGATGCGTGCCGCATTCCTCGCCGTGGCAGAGGATCCAGAATATTTTTATTCGCGTTCCGTCGCCGAGCATCTTGAAAAACTCTGCTGCGGCTTCGAAATTTCCGATTTCGTTATGGTGATGCGTCGCCATTTCTTTCTCCTTTTTGGTAAGAAAATCTGCCTTTTTGGTCGCTTTCTGCAGAAAAGAGTTGATTTTTCTTTATATAAACAGTATAATACTTTCGAAACGATTAAACAAGTGTTTAATTGTAAATAAAGCTCAATTGTAAAACTTCGTTTTACAATTGAAAGACGCGCGCTTATCGCCGCTTGACAAAATCGGAGATTTTGTCAGCTCCCCTCGGCGCGCGGACTCGCTCGGCTCGTCTGAGCGGTGTTTTTTCGGCGGCAAAGCCACCGAAAAAACGGATCATATTAAAAATCAATAAAAGGAGAAATACATAATGAAAAAGATCTATAAAATCGAGGTTGACTGCGCGCATTGTGCCGCAAAGGCGGAGGACGCCGCAAAGAAGGTTGCGGGTGTCGCCGACCTCTCTATCAACTTTATGACGCAGAAGATGAGCGTAGAATTCGCCGAGGGCGCGGACGATAAGAAGGTTCTTGGTGAGATCCTCAAGACCTGCCGCAAGGTCGAGCGTCATTTTGCGATCGAGGCGTGATGAAAAGACGGCACAAGATAATGCTCGCACGGATAACTCTCTCCGCCGCGAGCACACTTTTGCTTAATATTTTACCGCTCGAGGGCGTTTTGCGCCTCGCGCTTTTCACCGCGGTTTATCTGCTGATCGGCTACGACATTCTTTGGGAAGCTCTCCGCGGAATCTGGAACCGTCAATTTCTCGATGAAAATTTCCTTATGGCGATAGCCACCGTCGGCGCGTTCGCGCTTGCCGTTTACACGAAAAGCGGCGACTACAACGAGGCGGTCGCGGTTATGCTCTTTTACCAGACGGGCGAGCTTTTCCAGTCGATCGCGGTCGGCAAGAGCCGCAAGAGCATCGCCGAGCTGATGGATATCCGCCCCGATCTGGCGCGGGTTGAGCGCGGCGAGCTTGTCGAGGTCGATCCCTCGGAGGTTGCGCTCGGCGAGATCACCGTCGTGCGCCCCGGTGAGCGCATACCGATCGACGGAGTGATAATCGAGGGTAACGGCGCGGTCGATACCTCTGCGCTGACGGGAGAGAGCGTACCGCGCGAGGTCTCGGCGGGCGATTCTGTTGTCAGCGGTTGCGTGAACCTCACGGGTCTGCTCCGCATACGCACCGAAAAGGAATTCGCCGAATCAACCGTTTCGCGCATCCTCGAGCTCGTTGAAAACGCAAGCTCGCGCAAGTCGCGTTCGGAAAAATTCATATCTAAATTCGCGCGCGTTTATACTCCTGCGGTATGCGCGTCGGCACTCGCGCTTGCCGTCGTTCCGCCCCTTTGCGGGCTTGGCGAATGGTCGGTCTGGCTCTACCGCGCGCTGACCTTCCTCGTCATCAGCTGCCCCTGCGCCCTCGTCATCAGCATTCCGCTGACCTTTTTCGCAGGCATCGGCGGCGCGAGCCGCGAGGGAATACTCGTCAAGGGCTCGAATTATCTTGAAGCACTCGCAGAGGTCAAGGTCATCGCCCTCGACAAGACGGGAACTCTCACGCGCGGGGCTTTTGAAGTGACAGATATTATCGAAAATAAGATCGAAAAAGAAAAACTGATCGAGATCGCCGCGCACGCAGAGGCGTCGTCCACGCATCCGATCGCGAAAAGCATCGTCGCCGCTTTCGACGGCACGGTCGATCTCTCGCGCGTCAGCGAGATACGCGAGATCGGAGGTCTCGGAGTCACCTGCAGAATTGACGGCGTTGCCGTTTCGGTGGGCAGACGCGCGACGGTAGAAAATGCACCCGAATATTCGGGCGCATCGACGGCGGTCTACGTTTCGGTTGACGGCAAGTTTGCGGGTATCATCCTCGTCGCAGATTCCGTCAAGAAAGAATCTCGCGAGGCGGTCGACGGTCTCAAGCGAATCGGCATCGAAAAATGCGTAATGCTGACGGGCGACGGCGAGGCGGTCGCGAGAGAGGTCAGCGGAAAGCTCGGCATCCCCGAATACCGCGCCGCACTTCTGCCCGCCGACAAGATCGACGAGGTCGAAGCGCTCCTTTCGGAAAAGACCAAGCTCGCCTTCGTTGGCGACGGCATCAACGATGCGCCCGTCCTCGCGCGCGCCGACATCGGAATCGCGATGGGCGCGATGGGCTCGGATGCCGCTATCGAGGCGGCGGACGTCGTGCTGATGAAGGACGATCCGCGCGATATCTCCAAGGCGATCGCGATCTCGCGCAAATGCATTTCTATCGTAAAACAAAACATAATCTTCTCACTCGCCGTCAAATTCGGCTGCCTCGCCCTCGTCGCGATGGGATTTGCCGATATGTGGCTCGGCATCTTCGCCGACGTAGGCGTAATGGTGCTGGCGGTGCTGAATGCTATCAGAGCGATGAGAGAATAATTTAAGCCGAGCGCAAATTGCGCTCGGCTTTTGTATTTTATTTGCCTGTTAATCTGATAACTCCGTCGGTGCAGTTTACCGTCACGAGCCAGCTGTTGCTCTTCCAACTTTCAGCCTTTTCGATTGCGTTCCATTCCGCCACCGTGCCCGCGAAATTGATCACGGCTTCACCGTTTTGGTAAAGGAAAGCAAATGAGCATTCGTCTATTTTCTCAAGAGCGGGGCTCAGGTTGATCGTCAAAGACGTGCAGCCATGAAATGCGTGGGTATCGATATACGTGACGTTTTCACTGCCCTTTACCTCTTTGAGAGAGGTGCAAGCCATGAACATTGAGGGCTCTATCACAGAATAACCGTTCAGATCAACACACTCGAGATTTGTGCAATTCGAGAAGGTAGAACCAAAGTTCTTTTCAAGCGTGCTCGGCAGACGGAGATTTTTAAGTCCGAGACAAAAGCTGAACGCGCCGGGCTCGATCGTTTTGATTCCCTCGGGCAAGTAGGTTGCGGTGAATTCTACGGCATTATAAAACGCGCTCGCCCCGATTATCTCAATACTTCCATTATCGGGAATAACGGAGGTATTGCAGCCCCACACGAGACGCTTGCTTCTGAGATCGATAAGGCAATTGCCCTCGGCTGAATAATTCTTGTTTTCGGGCGACACTTCGATGCTTACTACCTTCGATGGATAATTCATCATTGGCGTCTGGAAGCCTTCAACCGAAGCTCCGATATATACGCGCTCGAGATTCGGACATTCGTCTATGACCGCTCCGAAAACACGCTTTACGGTATCCGAAATGGTTATGCTCTTTGCATATTCGTTCCCGTAAGCAAAGTCATTGTAATGATGATCTTCATCGTAATACGGCTGATTTATCATTTCGACGACGGGCAGACCGTTATAATGCGAGGCAATAACGATGTCCTCGTCTGTGCAAGTACCAAAGCCGACGAAGGACACGGTCTCGCCGTCATCATTGACCTTATAGAGCAGTCCGCGGCTTCCGTCGTATTCGGGAGCAGATTGGACTTCTTCATTACCGCCGAAAACTCCGGGTATAACTGCGCTGAACTCTGTAATTACGGTATTAGTTATCGGTATCGCGAGCATAAGAAGCACAAGGCAAGCCGCAACAGCCGCCGCTATCACAAAAAGGTTCATCCTCTTACGGTAACTCGGCATCGAGGCGGGCTTTTCGCCGTAATATTCCATCGCTTCGCTGACGTAGCGCGCATCGATACGGTCAAGCGCTTCGGTCAATCTTTCGTTTTGTTTACTCATAGCAAAATTCCTTCCTTTCTGAGTTCCTCTCCCAGCCGCCGTCTCATGCGCATAAGCAGCATCTTGATCTTACCCTCGGAAAAACCGGTTCGGGCAGAGATACCTTTAACACTCTCCATAAGATAATAGCGCATAACAAAAACGGCGCGGTCTTCCTTTGCCTGCGAGTTGAGGAATCGGTTTATGACCTCTCCCGCAAGCGTTGATTCGTATTCTTCGGCGAGGGTGGCATCGTCGGCAAGATCGAAGATCAGCTCGTCGCTGATCACCTGCACGTTGCCTCCGCGCTTCCCCGCGGCATCCCGACGAAGTCTGTCTATCGCGCGGCTCCGGATTATCGCAGCGATATAAGCCTTCAGGTCGAGGGGGCGTTCCGGCGGAATACGGCGCCAAAGCTCGAGAAGCGTGTCATTGAAGCACTCCTCACGGTCCTCACGCCGGGAAAGGAAGTTTTCGGCAAGGTGCATGCAAAGCTTGCCGTACTTTTTCGTTACCTCGGAAAGACACGCCTCGTCGCGGGCAAAAAAGAGTTCGATAATTCTGTTGTCGTCCATTGTTTTTGCCTCCTTTCATCCTATAAGACGAATTCTTCGCGCCACAGGTAACGGAATTTTGCAATTTTATTATAACATAACACAAATTTTATGTCAATGAATTAAAAAACTGCCGACCACTTGGGGTCGGCAGATAATTTTAATGTCTCTTTTTCACAACCGCGAAGGCTTCCTCGGCGATATCGACGGTCTCGGCGATATCTGCATCGGTGAGGGCGGCATTGATGAAGTGGTTATGGTGATTGGTGAAGAACACACCGCGCTTTACGCACTCCGCGATCCACTCCTGATGGAGCATCAGCGTGGGGTCATCGGCTATGCGGAGGTAGAAGAGCGAGGGTGCGCCCGTTACGCGGAGGTCGAATCCGTTGCGCTCGCCCGCGGCGATAAGTCCGGACTTCAGCTTTTCGCCCTTTTCAATGAGCGTACGCGGCATATCAAGACGCTTCATCTTATTTATACAAGCAATTCCCGCAGCGAAGGGCACGGCGGAGAGCCAATAGCTGCCCGTGTAGGACATACCCGAAACGGTGTTTTTGAGGAAATTCTTACCGCAGAGCGCGGAAACGTTATAGCCGTTTGCAAGAGCCTTGCAGAAGCAGATAAGGTCTGCTTCGAAGCCAAAATAGTGGTCCGAGCCCGCGATATCGAGACGGAATCCCGCGCGGACGTCGTCAACGACGAGAACGGTGCCGTTTTCGGTGCACATTTTGCGCACCTCCTGCCAAAATCCTTCGGCGGGCATCACGTTGTCCATAAAATTGCCGTGCATATAGGGCTGGGAAATGACAGCCGCGATTTGTCCCTCGTTTTCCTTGAAGACCTTGCGCAGAGTGTCGATATCGTTCCAAGGCACGTAAATATTGTGCATTACATCCTCTTCGATGACGCCCGCGTAGTCGATTTTCTGTGTCCAGGGCGCGACGCCGTGGTAATATCCCTTGAAAAAGACGATCTTTTTGCGGTGTGTATACGCTCTCGCGGTCATAACGGCGAGGGTGGTGACATCGTTTCCGTTCTTCGCGAAGAACGCCCAATCGGCGCTGGCGACCGTGTCAACGAGCAATTCCGCAAACTCCACCATCTTGGTCGAGGGGAGGGTGGTGCAGTCGCCGAGTGCTCTCTGCTCTGCCGCCGCGGCATCGACGTCGGGATCGTTGTAGCCGAGAACGTTCGGGCCGTAGGCGCACATATAGTCGATAAAGCGGTTGCCGTCAAGGTCCCAGACGTAGGTTCCCTCTGCCTTTGAGGAGTAGAAGGGGAAGGCTTCAACGGGAGTGTAGCATCCCTCGGCGGGTCCGAGGTGACCGTAAATGCCCGAGGGAATGACCTTCATCGCGCGGGCAAACGCCTCGCGGCTTTTATCGTAAGTATAAGTTTTTCTCATAATTCACCTCACGCAAGATAGAGTGCAACGCGGTCGAGGATTCGGTTGACGTTATCGACCTGCGAGATCATTCCGCCGATGCGGACCTTGCCCTCGCCGACCGAGGCAACGGCGTTGACCTTGCCGTCGAAAAGGTCGCGGGCGAGCTTGATATCCTCGAATCTCATAAACGAGGAAAAGCTTTCGGGCGCGGAGGGGAGGGCGCGAAGGACGTGATCCTTCGCCTCGATGCCGATGATGTGATCGTCGCCGATGGCGAGCTTGATCACACCGTCGACGATATAGGATGCGCTCGCCTGACCGACCTTATCGACGTTTCCGATCTGCGCGATCGCGTTTGCGATTAAATGGAACATCAGAAGCGTGCTTTTTTCAAAGAAAACGGGATCCTCGAGTGCCTTTTCGTCGGCGCGGAGGTAGGAGGAGAGGATATCGGTAAGCGGCATAAACTTTTTGAGCAAAAATCCGATCTTCGTAAATCCCTTCGAAGGAATCGGCGTGACTGTGCCGTCAATCATTCCGTTGAATTTTTCGGGAGAGGAAAAGGGCAAAATAATATTGCAGGAATCGCATTCCGCGGCAAACCACGCCTTGCCGTCCGCAAAGCAGAGTGCGCCCGAGGGTCCGCCCTTGACGCGGAAGCCGAGCGAAACCTTTTCATTCTTTATAAGTTCTTTTGCGTGTTCATCAAGCTCGCAAAGATATGGAATACTGCCGAGTATGGCGTGGAGATTGATATACGCGAGAGTTTTAGCGTCTGTCATTTTGTCACCGCCTTTGTTATGTTGTATACAATTATATCATATAATTCGCTCTTTTTCAACAAATAATGAAAAAACTTTATATCAAATATTATTGAAACACCGAAAGGTTATTGCAAAAAGAATGCCGGAGTGGTATAATTATAAAAAAGAAAAGGAGGTTTGATATGTCTTTCCTTTATTTACTTGAAGATATCAGAAACCCCGTGCTTGATTTTCTGTTTTCGATCGTCACGCTTTGCGGCGAGGAAACGGTGTTTATGGCGGCGGGAATGATCGTCTTTTGGTGCATAAGCAAGCAGAAGGGGTATTACCTGCTCTCGGTCGGCTTCGTCGGCACCGTTATCAATCAATTTTTGAAGATCACCTTCCGCATTCCGCGCCCGTGGGTCAAGGATCCGAATTTCACGATAGTCGAATCCGCGCGCGAGGCGGCAAGCGGCTACTCCTTCCCGAGCGGTCACACGCAGACATCGGTAGGTCTTTTCGGCGGTCTTGCGCTGAAATTCAAGCATCGTGCCATTCGGATCACCTCGATCGCGCTTTGCGTGCTCGTTCCGATATCGAGAATGTACCTCGGAGTACATACACCGCTCGACGTCGGTGTTTCGGTCGGCATCGCGCTCGTTCTCATCTTCGTCCTCTCACCCATCTTTGAGAAGGCGGAAAAGTCGCCGAAGGTGATGTATACTCTTCTCTTCTCGCTGACGGGAATTATGCTTGCATACCTCTGCTTTATGAGCTTCTGGCAGTTCCCCGAGGAAGTTTTCCACGTCGATAACGTTCATAATTACATCTCGGCGGTCAAGAATGCATACACGCTCACCGGCTGTATGCTCGGATTTCTCGTCGTTTACACGGTTGATCTCAAATGGCTGAAATTCGACACCAAAGCCGTTTGGTGGGCGCAGATCATCAAGATCGTCGGCGGTCTTGCGCTCGTTTTGGCGGTAAAGGAGCTTATGCGCGCGCCGCTTGAGGCTTTCCTGCCCGCGAACACTTGGGCGAGAATGCTGCGCTACTTCTTAATGGTAATTATGGCGGGAGCGATCTGGCCTATGACATTCAAATTCTTTGCAAAACTCGGAGGTAAAAAGAATGACTTTTAACGTAAACCATCCCCTGCTCTTCGTCATCGTCGGCGCGATCATTGCGGTCGTTCTGGCGCAGTCCGCATTCTTCCTTGCCCGCGCGATCAAGCGTGCCAAGGAGCTCGGACTCGGCGAACACATCAAAAAGACGGTAATTTCCGCCGCTATTTTCACGGTAGCACCCGCAGTTGCGGTGTTGATCGGCGTCGTTGCGCTCTCGAAGAGCCTTGGAATCCCTCTGCCGTGGCTTCGCCTTTCGGTAATCGGCTCGATCACTTACGAAACCGTCGCGGCGGGCAACGCGCTTGAAGCGGCAAATATGAGCGCGGGCACGACCGTTTCCGATCCCTCGATCTACATCACGATCGCGTGGGTAATGACCGTCGGCATCGCCGCGGGACTCATTCTCGTTCCCTTCGTCACAAAAAAGCTTCAAAGCGGACTCGCAAAGGTCGGTATGAAGGACAAAAAGTGGGGCGAGATCTTCAATAACGCAATGTTCCTCGGTATGATCTCGGCATTCCTCGGATACGTTTTCTGCGACGTCGGACTTATCGCCAAGGGCGACACCTCGGGGCTGATCCCCGTCTGCGTAATGGCGACTTCGGCGGTCGTTATGGCGATCTGCGGCACTATCGCGACGAAATGTAAGATCCGCTGGCTGACCGACTACGCTCTTCCGATGAGCCTTATCGCGGGAATGGCTTCGGCAATTCCCTTCACAATGCTGCTTGGAGGTTAAACTATGAAAAAGACCAATCTTTCATATATGGAAAGCGTCCACAAGTACGGACGCATCTGGGGCATCGCGGTTGCCTGCGTGCTTTTCGCCTTTCCGCTCTCCCTTTCGCTGATCTTCTCTACCGCACCCGACCTCGGCGTGCTTCTCAAGGGCATTTTCGCGACGGCACCGATGTACTGGGCTGTCGGAATCGTTGAGATCTTCACCTATGTTCCGATGCTCGGCGCAGGCGGCACGTACCTCTCCTTCATCACGGGCAATATCTCGAACCTCAAGCTCCCCTGCGCCATCGACGCTATGGAGCGCGCGGGCGTTAAGGCTTCCGACGAGGAAGGCGAGGTCATTTCCACCATCGCGATCGCGGTTTCGAGCATCGTGACCACCCTCATTATCATCATCGGCGTTATCTGCATCGTTCCGCTGACGCCCGTTCTCGAATCCCCCGTTCTCGTTCCCGCGTTCGATATGATCCTGCCCGCGCTCTTTGGCGGTCTGGCTGTCGTTTTCATTTCGAAGAACCTCAAGCTCTCGATCGCGCCCATCATACTGATGCTCGCGCTCTTCATCTTCGTTCCCGCGCTCAACGCATCGACCGTCGGCATTATGGTTCCCGTCGGAGTCGTTTTCACCGTCATCGTCGCGCGCATCCTCTACAAGAAGGGAGTGCTTTGATATGTGGGCACTTGCACTCATCCCCGCGGCACTCGTTATATTTATCGCGGTGCTCGTAATCCGCGCCGCGGCTTTCAAGCCGAAAAAGCAACCCGAGCTTGACAGCTACGAGGTGAGCTTTGACAAAGACAAGGCGGCTTCAGACCTCGCCGAGCTCGTTCGCTGCAAGACGGTATCCTACCGCGACGCTTCTCTTGAGGACGACGCGGAATTCGAAAAGCTGATTGCGCTTCTTCCCTCTCTTTACCCGAACGTAAACCGCGTTTGCGAGTTCATCCGATTCCCCGACCGCGGACTTCTCTTCCGTTGGGCGGGCAAAAGCGCCGACGCGCCCGCCGTTATGATGGCGCACTACGACGTTGTTCCCGTCAACGAAGACCTTTGGGATACCCCCGCATTTGAGGGCATCATCAAGGACGGATTCATCATCGGTCGCGGAACGCTTGATACAAAAGTCACCTTCTCGGGCATCCTTTTCGCCGCAAACCACCTCATTTCCGAGGGATTTGTACCCGAAAACGACATTTATTTCGCATTTTCGGGCGGCGAGGAGGTCAACGGCAGGGGTGCTGTCCGCATCGTTGACTGGTTTGAGGAAAAGGGCATCGAGCCCGCGCTCGTTATCGACGAGGGCGGTGCGGTTGTCGAGAACGTTTTCCCCGGTGTCAAGGCTCCTTGTGGTTTGATAGGCATCGCAGAAAAAGGTATGATGGACATCAAATACACCGTGAAATCGCAGGGCGGTCACGCATCGGCTCCCAAGCCCGGCGCACCGATCGACAGACTCGCATCGGCTTGCCGCAGAATGGTTGAAAACCCCTTCAAGCTCAAGCTGACCGCGCCCGCCGCGGAGATGTTCGACACCCTCGGCAGATATTCCTCCTTCGTTTACAAGATCATTTTCTCGAACATCAAGCTCTTCCTCCCCGTCCTCGATATGATCTGCAAGAAGGGCGGCGGCGAGATGAACGCGCTGATGCGCACCACCGTCGCCTTCACGCAGGCGCAGGGCTCGTCGGCAACCAACGTAATCCCGCCCGAGGCTTCTCTCGTTTCGAATATCCGACTCAATCCCGCCGACGATATGGATTCGGCGCTTGAGTATATCAAAACGACTGTCGGCGACGAGCACGTTGAAGTCACCTGCATGCACGGAATGAACCCCTCTCGCATTTCGCGCACCGATTGCGAGGGATTCGACAGAGTGGCATCCGCGGTTGCATCGACTTGGAAGGGTTGCATCGTTGCTCCCTACCTGATGGTTCAATGCTCCGACTCGCGCCATTGGGGACGCATCTCCGACCGCGTTTACCGCTTCTCCGCAATGGATCTGACCAAAGAAGAACGCGCCTCGATCCACGGCAACAACGAAAAGATCCGCATCGACGCCCTCGGAAGGACTGTGGAGTTTTATATCAGACTTATGAAAAAGTGTTAAAAACAAACGGTTGGCTCAAGGAGCTAACAATCAGACCACTGACAGACTCATATCGTATATTAGTATAGCAATATACCCAAAAGCAGAAAGCTATGTTCGCGCTCACAAAATGGGGTGCAGGGGCAAAGCCCCTGCAAGAAAAAACGATGTCATCCTGAGGGCGTGCCCGCAGGCATATACGCCC
>JAZRGT010000043.1:0-42386 GCA_045644325.1 Eubacteriales bacterium
GGAGTGATGAGCTCCTTGCTGCGCAAGGAGACTGAAGTCTGTACTGTACGAGGGATAGAGGCACTTGTTATTTAATAAATATTGAAGATTTTCGCCGAGGTGAAAATCAACCTTAACTTTGCCGCAGGCAAATTATCACTCTCGCGAAGCGAGATTATCACTCCGCCGCAGGCGGATTATCACTCTCGCAAAGCGAGATTATCGCTCCGCCACAGGCGGATTATCACTCTCGCGAAGCGAGATTATCAAAATAAAAGCCCGAGCCGCGGTATCGCGGCTCGGATCGCTTTATTTAGTGTTTAACTTCTTCGTCGGAGCTTTCGGAATTTTCTTCCTCAGCCTTGCGGCGCTCTTCTTCTTCTTCGCGCTGACGCTTTTCGGCTGCCTCGCGCTCTGCCTCCTCGCGGCGGCGGGCGTTGGCTTCCTCGCTCTTGCGCTTCTTTTCTGCGGCAATCTCCTCAAGAGCCTCAACGGAGGGCTCGTCGGCTTCCATTGCACACTTGAACTGCTCGCCGTCCATTACCTCGTGGTTTACGAGATACTCGGCGATGAAGTCGAGCTTATCCTTGTTCTCTGCGAGGAGCTTCTTTGCAAGCTCGTAAGCTTCGGTGACGATCTTCTGGATCTCCGCATCGATCTTTGCGGCAGTTGTGCCCGAGTAATCCTGCTTTGACGAGAAGTCTCTGCCGAGGAATACGTCGCCTCCGCCCTGACCGTAACGGATCGGTCCGAGCTCGTCGGACATACCGAGCTGAGTTACCATCTGACGCGCGGTGTTGGTTGCGCGCTCAATGTCGTTCGATGCACCGCCCGAGAAGTCGCCGAAGGTCAGCACCTCTGCGGCGCGGCCGCCGAGGAGAACGCAGATATCCTCCTTGAGCTCCTGCTTGTAGACGCTGTGCTTATCCTCGGTGGGAATGTTGAGGGTGTAACCGAGGGCTCTGCCCGCGGGGATGATCGAGATCTGGTGAACGGGATCCTGCGTGGGAAGGAGGAAGGAGAGGATCGCGTGACCTGCCTCGTGATAAGCGGTGTTGCGCTTTTCCTTTTCGCTGAGGCGCATCGACTTCTTCTGAGGTCCTGCGATGACCTTGGTGAAGGAGTCCTCGATGTCCTCCATACCGATCAGATCCTTGCCGCGGCGGACTGCAAGGAGAGCCGCCTCGTTGAGAAGGTTCTGAAGATCCGCGCCGGTGAAGCCTGCGGTGGTCTTTGCAACCGTTGCGAAATCAACCTCGGGCTCAAATCTCTTGCCGCGCGCGTGGACGTTCAGGATTTCCTCACGTCCCTTGATGTCGGGGTAGTTTACCGTGATCTGTCTGTCGAAACGGCCGGGACGGAGAAGTGCGGGGTCGAGAATGTCGGGGCGGTTGGTCGCCGCGATGACGATGATACCCTCGTGTGCGCCGAAGCCGTCCATTTCAACGAGAAGCTGGTTGAGAGTCTGCTCGCGCTCGTCGTGACCGCCGCCGAGACCTGCGCCTCTGTGACGACCGACGGCGTCGATCTCGTCGATGAAGATGATGGATGCGGGAGCTTTGCGCGCGGTTTCGAACAGGTCACGCACACGCGATGCGCCGACACCGACGTACATTTCAACGAAATCGGAACCCGAGATCGAGAAGAAGGGAACGTCAGCCTCGCCCGCAACTGCCTTTGCAAGCAGAGTCTTACCCGTACCGGGAGGGCCCATCAGCAGTACGCCGTGGGGAATCTTTGCGCCGAGACGGGCGAATTTTTCGGGATTTTTGAGGAATTCAACGATTTCTTTAAGCTCTTCCTTTTCCTCGTCAGCACCCGCAACGTCCTTGAAAAGGACCTTCTGCTTGGCATCTGCGGGAGTTTTTACGCGAGCCTTGGCGAAATTACCGGGCTTACCGTTCTTTCCGCCGACCTGACCCATCATAAAGATCCAGAGAACGGCAAAGAGAATGAGAAGACCGACGTAGGGGAGGATGGATACCCACCAGGGCCAAACGGTGGCGGGCTCGTATTCATAGTAGGTGATGATTCCTGCCGCGTGCTGCTCTGCGATCAGATCACCGAGGTCCTCGCGGAAGAAGGAGATGGATGCAAGCTGATAGGTGACGGTCTTGTCGTCCTGAAGCTTCAGCTGGATCATTCCCTCGTTGTCAACGAAGAACTCTTTGACCTCTTCGTTTTGGAAGTGCGCGACTATATCGCTGTAACCGGGCGCCTTGTCTCCCGTTCCCGTAAAGAGGGAGGAGAGCATAAAGATGAGAACGCCAACGACCAGGATATAGATCAGTATTGTGCGGAAATTGCCTGAGCGTTTTTTCATAGGGGTGTGTAGCCTTTCGTATTAGTGTGAGTATACTTCTTCTTTAAGCACTCCGATGAAGGGCAGAGTGCGGTATTTTTCATCGTAATCAAGACCGTAACCGACGACGAATTCATCGGGAATGATCTTACCGACGTAGTCGGGCTCGAATTCAACGACACGGCGGTCGGGCTTGTCGAGCATGGTGCAGGTCTTAACGCTTCTTGCGCCCGCAAGCTTGAGGTAATCAACGAGATAAGAGAGTGTACGTCCGCTGTCGATGATATCCTCGATAACGAGAATGTCGAGGTTGGCGAGATCGGAGCGGTGGAGGTCGAGCATAATATTAATCTTACCCGAGGATGCGGTTCCGCTACCGTAGGAGGAAACCTTCATAAAGTCGATCTCAACGGGGCGTTCGATCTTTTTCATAAGATCGCCCATAAAGACGACGCTTCCCTTGAGAATACAGAGAAGGAGGAGACCCTTTGAGCGGTCGGAATAATCGCGGTCGATCTCTGCGGCGATGCGTGATACTGTGGCGTCTATTTCAGCCTCGGAGACGAGGGTGTAAGCAATGTCGTTCTTCATTTTTTCTCCTTAATATAATATGTGCTTTTTATTGTTAGTAATATTTATTAAAATTTGTTTTTTCGGTGGCTTTGCCGACGAAAACACACCTTTCAGACGAGCCTTTGCGAGTCCGCGCGCGGAGGGGAGCTGCCAAAATTTTAATTTTGGCAAGCGGCGATGGGCGCGCGTATCACTTGTAAAACGCAGTTTTACAAGTGGCTTTTTTCGATTTCCGCAATCACACCCGCGGCGTATTCGGCAAAGCCGAGATCGTTCGGGTGGAGTCTTCCGTCCCAGAAGAATTCGGGACACTGCGGCATAAAGGGTCTGCCGTCGATGACGGTAAAGCCGTTTTTCTCTGCGACCTCTCTGATGAACTCGCAAGCCTCGTCAAGGCTGCCCTCGTATTTCTGCTTGCCGGATTTTGCATCGGCACGCCAGAGGGGAAGGATCGCGAACTTTTTAGCGTAGGAGTAAATTTCCCCCGCCTTTTCAAAGAAAGCCTCGCACTTGGGGTGGAAGACCGCCTTCGGAGTGCCCGACCAGTCGTTTGTGCCGTATGCAACGGTCACGACGTCGGGGCGGTATGCGGTGTCATCGAGGAGAATGGCGGGAACGAATCTCTCTCCGCCGATCGCCTGATTGACGGTGTAGGCATCAAAATGGCTTGCGATGCGGTTGACGTAGGACTTTGATGCGAACGCGGCATCGTATCCCTGAGTGATCGAATCGCCGAAGCAGAGAAGCTTCATTTTATAGTTGACGGGTGTGAGCGATGCACCGTTGTCGATTTCGATATTGGAAAGCTTTGCCGCCGCGAGATTGGGGAGCCAGAGCGTGATGCGATGCTCCTTGCCGTCGCGCGGGATGTAGTCGGAGACCTTCAGCGAGATATGTCCCCGCTTGATCCACGCCACCTCCTCGCCGAGGTGCTTGCGGATGATGCCGTCGACGCAAACGTCGAAATAATAATAAGTGCGGCTTGATCCGTAGTCCACCGTGAAGTCGGTGTCAAATCTATCGGAATCGGTCATAAAGTCGAGGCGAATGCTCGAGCTTGCTCTCGATTTGAGACAAAAGCCCGCGTTGCCGCAGTTTTCGTAATATTCTCTTGCCTTCTTCTCAAAGCGGGAGAAGGTGAAGATGCCGTCATCCTCGGTGATCTCGAGCGCGCCGGCGGTTATTCTTTTTACGTCTTCAAGTGTAAGCTTCATTTGAGCCTCCGATTTTTAGTCAGTAAAGTCCGCCCATCCGTCGGCAATCGCGACAAAGGGCACCCAGACGATCTCGTCCCCCGCGCATACGACGGGGAGAGCGCGTCTTTCCGAAAGCCCGATATGCGAGGCTTTCTCTGAGATCAGCTTTTTAACGCTTTTGTGCATACCGCCCTGAAGGATGCGATCACCCTCGCGGCGCGGGCGCGCGTAAAGCTGTTCTTTTATTTTATCAGCATTAATGAGAGCCGATGTTGATAAATTGTAAACTTGTGCGGAAATCTTTGTCAATTTGCCGTTAGCAAAGATCAATTTCCCGTGAGGAAAAGGATTTTCGCCCTCGCAAAGCGCGATCTCCTGCCAAACGGGATAGATCGCGGTGCTTTTTTCTCTCGTATCCTTGCGGAAAACGATACAGCCGCCCGAGTGTTCGGCTATGACCGAGCCGGGGAGAGTTACTGCGCCGTGCCTTTTAGTCGCGATCTCCTGAATGCTTGCAATATGAAACGCCTCGGGAGATGCGCCCGCTCTGTACGCGCCGAGCGCGATCGCACGCGATGCGATGGGGCGGGGGAGATTTGCGAGAGTGTCGCAGACGAGCGTGTCCGCGTACCGCTCTGCCTCCGCATCGAGATATTCCGCATCGAGACGCGCGGCTTCGGTGAAGCGAGCAAACGCCGAAAGAAATTCGGGATTGATCGCGCCGAGCTCGGGGAGGATGTTTTTTCTCACACGGTTGCGCGGGTAGGATACGTCAGAATTTGTGGAATCCGTCACGAAATCAAAGGAGCTTTCGCGGCAGAAATTGATAATTTCTTCCTTTGAATATATAAGCAGAGGTCTTTGCACCTCGCCGAATGCGAGAGGGCGCGACGGCGCGATCCCGCAAGCACCCGAGAGAGTGCATCCGCGAGTCAGCGAGAGGAGGAGAGTTTCGGCGTTGTCGTCGGCGTTATGAGCCGTGAGCAGAGCCTCGATCGAGTCCCCGCGCATTACCTTTTCGAAAAATTCGTAGCGCACGCGCCGAGCGGCTTCCTCGAGGCTTTCGCCTCTTTCCTTTGCAAAGCTCGGTACGTCGGCGCGAAGAAGATGGAATTCTACCGAATGCTTTTCGCAAAGCCCGCGGCAAAACTGCTCGTCGCGGTCGGCTTCTTTGCCTCGGATGCCGTGGTTTATATGCGCTGCGGCAAAATCGTATCCGCCGTCCTGCAAAAGATGAAACAGACAGACCGAATCCGCGCCGCCCGAAAGACCGAGCAGGTATTTTTTACCTCTGTCGAGTGAGAGGGTGGGAGTTTTCATATTTTACATACCGGCAGGCGGCTCGGCGGGAAGAGACGCGCCTCCTCCGGGAGCCCCGCCGTCATCGCGCTTTTCGATCGAATAGAAGGTGGTGTAGCGTCCGATCCAGTTGAGATATACCGTACCCGTCGATCCGTGACGGTTCTTGGCTACGATGATCTCTGCAACGGGCGTTTGCGTGACGTCCGCCTTCTTCTTGTCGGTCTCCTGATAGTATTCGTCGCGGTAGATGAAGATAACGGTATCCGCGTCCTGCTCGATAGATCCCGATTCACGAAGATCGGAGAGCATCGGTCGCTTTGATGTACGTCCCTCGGTTCCTCGCGAGAGCTGAGAGCAGCAGATGATCGGAACGTGAAGCTCCTTAGCCATAAGCTTGAGGTTACGCGAGATGTCAGCGACCTCGTTTACACGGTTGTCGGTATGCTTATCGCCCTGCATAAGCTGGAGGTAGTCGATAACGACGAGACCGATTTTGCCCTCGCGGCGAAGCTTTGCCTTCATACCCGAGGCGGTGATGTTTGCGGTATCGTCGATGAGGACGTTTACGCCCGCAAGGTCAACGACCGAGTTTGCAAGCTTCTGCCAGTCCTCGCGCGAAAGGCGACCGGTACGCATATTGTAGCTGTCGACCATTGCGTAGGAGGAGAGCATACGCTGAACGAGCTGCTCGGCTGACATTTCGAGCGAGAAGATCGCGACCTTTTCCTTCGTTCTTCTCGCGTAGTTGAGCGCGATATTAAGACAGAAGGAGGTCTTGCCCATACCGGGACGCGCACCGACGAGCACAAGGTCACTCTGACCGATGCCCGCGAGGGTGGTGTCAAGGTCGCCGTAGCCGGTCTGAATACCATCGAAGGCGTTGGGATCGTCATAGAGAATGGAGAGATTGCGGAAGATCTGCTCGAGCATTGCGGTCATCGTTACGAATCCGCGCGTGTCTCTGCCCATAGCAATCTCGGACATCTGCGCGGCGGCGTATTCGATAAGCTCGCCGACGTTTTCCTGCTCCGAGTAAGCGCGTTCGCTGATATTTCCGCAGGTCTCGATAAGACGGCGCATAAGGCTCTTTTCGATAACTATGCGCGCGTAGTCCTTGATATTGAGCGCGTTCGGAACCGCATCAGCGAGAGTTTTGAGGTATACCTCAGCCTCGTCGCGGCGGTATACGTTATCCTTTTCAAGCACGTCAAGAAGCGTGACGTGGTCGATATCGTGGTTGAGGAGGGAGAGCTGCTTCATTGCCGCGTAGATCTGGCGGTGCTCCGAAAGGTGGAAATCCTCGGGGCGGACGGTATCCGAGATCTGCGAAAGCGCGGGCGGGTCGATGAGGATCGAGCCGAGAAGAGCCTGCTCCGCAAGCATCGAAAAGGGAAGCTTTTTAATAATGTCTTGATTCATTTGAAGGTCCCGTGAGTGCTTTTATTACTTTTTGCAAACGAGAACGTTGATCTTGGCTACAACATCTGTGTAGAGCTTTGCCTCAACGGTATAGTTGCCGTAGGAGCGGATGGGGTGCTCGAGGTTCATCTTGCGGCGGTCGATGTCGATGCCGTGCTGTGCCTTGAGTGCCTCGGCGATATCCTTTGCGGTGATCGAGCCGTAGAGCTTTTCGTCCGCGCCGCAGGCAACGGGGATCTTTACGAGAACCTGAGTCAGCTTGGAAGCGATCTCCTGCGCCGCTGCGCGCTCGGTCTCGATCTTATGGAGACGGGATGCCTCCTTGTTCTTTGCTTCGTTAAGTGCCTTGGCATCAGCGATAATGGCAAGCTTGCGTGCGAGGAGGAAGTTGCGGGCGTAGCCGTCCGAAACCTCAATGATGTCGCCCTTTTTGCCCTGTGCCTTTACGTCCTGTGTAAGAATTACTTTCATTGGTTTATATTCTCCTTGTGATATTATTCAATCAGTTGTCCTCGCTGTCGAGGTAGGTGTCGATGGCTTCTTTGAGATTCTCGATCACCTCGCGAGAGGTTGAGTTTTTGATCTGTGCTCCTGCGGAATCGTAGTGTCCTCCTCCGCCGAGCTTTTCGATAATGAGCTGTACGTTTATCTTGCCGTTTGAGCGCGCCGAGATGACTATCGAATCGTCTGTGCGGATAAGCACGAAGGATGCATCTATGTTTTGCACGGTCAGAAGCGTGTCTGCCGTTTTCGAGGCGGCTATTCTGTCGTCAGAACTTCCGTCGCTCTCGTGTACGGTTATTGCGATGCGGTCGCGGTAAAGGCGAACCTCGCTGCCGAGCTTTGATTCGGTCATAAAGCTGTCAAGGTCGGCAAAGAAGAAGGTGCGCGCGAATTCGGGATCCGCGCCCATACCGCGCAGATAAAGTGCCGCCGAGAATGTGCGCTCCGATGTGGTTCGCGTGAAATTCTTGGTGTCGAGCATAATGCCCGAGAGAAGAAGATTTGCCTCGTGGCGCGAGAGCTTGGCGTTTCCGGCAGCCTCGCCCATTGCGGCGATCTCGATGATCTCGCTGACGAGCTCGCTTGCCGAGGAAGCCGAGGGCTCGATGTAAGCAATAAGAGGCTCTCTCTCAAACTCCGCTATCTTGCGGTGATGGTCGATTATTATCATATTATAAACGCCCGAAACGATCTCAGGTGCTTCAACGATGTTCAGGTTGTTTACGTCCGAGAGAATGAGAAGCGTATCCGAGCGGATGAGGTCGAGTCCGCGCGATGCGCTGATGAAGATATCCTCGTATTCGGGATGAGCCTCAAGAAGCTTCGCCGTCGAACGCTCGTAGTTGGAATTTTGCTTATCCATAACGATCTTGACGTTCTGATTATAGCTGAGCGCAAGACGCGCGATGCCGACCGACGATCCGATCGAGTCGAAGTCGGGGGTGCGGTGGCCCATTATCAGTACGTTTCCCGCTGATGTGATGTGCTCAATAAGCTTATCCGTGATAACGCGCGAGCGTATCTTGGTTCGCTTTTGCTTGATCTTGGTCTTGCCGCCGAAGAATTCGATTCCGCTGTCTGTGCGGACAGCCGCCTGGTCGCCGCCTCTCTGAAGCGCGGTCTCAAGTGCCGAGAGAGCGTTTCTGTTTCGCTCCTCAAGGTCCGTGCCCGCGTTGCTGACGCCCATCGAGATCGTGACCGACATGCCTCCGTCGCCGAAATGAACGTCGCGAACCCGGTCAAGAATGTCAAAGCGACTTTCAATACAGCCGGGGAGTCGGTTTTTGGGGAACACCGCGAGGTATTTTTCGCGGTCGTATTCGCGGAGAAGACCGCCGACGGAGAGAGCCCAATCGGTGATGATCTCCTCTACCTGCGCCGCCGCTTCTCTGTACGAGCCCTTGACGTACTGCGTCAGCTCCTCGAGGTTATCGACGGTGATGTATGCGAAAACGGGGCTTTCCGAGTCGACCTTTTCCTCGAGAGCCTCGATCTCGGAGCGATCCTCAAGGGTGGTCATCCAATAATCGCGGTCGTGCGCCTCCATAAGATAGGCGTAGGTATAGAATTTTTTATCAGAAACCGTAACGATCTTTCTGCCTGTCGCGGTGATGATCTCGCTCATCGGCACACCCGAAATCACGGAAAAGTTCTTTCCCGAAATCGCCATTTGGTTCGAAGCGCCGCAGAGCTCGAGCATTTTCTTGTTCGCCCAGAGGATCTTTCCCTCGGCAGTGGTCACAACGGAGGGGAAATCCACCTCGCGAACGACCTCGCTGATAAGGTGCTCAAGCGATTTCGCGGTTTCCTCGGTCTTGAGCTTTTTATGGGCGAGATAAGCGAAATAACAGATCAAAACCTCGAAGACGAGGAAAACGAGGATAAAAACGAGTGCGATCAGTATTACGGGTATCTCGGTCAGTGCCGCTGCGATGATGGCGAATACAAGAAGGACGAGTCCGGTTCCTGCGCTCATCAGCGTCAGATCAAACGAGCTGATATCGTAATTTTTGTTTGAAGACATCGGATGGGTGCTCCTTTATCTGTTTATTTTGGACTTGATCTTTTTTGCGAGTGCGGAATAGAAGGGCATCAGCGACTTTGCCGTTCCGAGAGACATAAAGAATGCAAAGGCGAGGGAGGATGCGATAAAGAATATTATCGCGATCGCCGTGCCCGCGACCTTTCGGCGTGTGGGAAGATTTACGAAAAGTTTATTTATAAGGAACGAGTGCGCGGTCTGTATGCCGAGCAGAGTGAAGGGAAGCGCGAGGGCAACGACAATGTTGTCGCAAACCGCGCCCCATATCTCAAACTCCCCGCCCTCGAGCGAGAATGCCGCCGAGAGGAAGAAGCAGGCGAGAAATACGAATCCGTTGACGGGCGAGAGTGAGAGGGTGCGCATTTCGTCGGGGATCTCCTCACCGAGCCCCGAGGAGTTGAGGAACGAGACCGTCAGCGAAGCCGCAAGATAGCAGATCGCGGAGATCACCGTGAAGAGCATCGCGGGCAGGATATTTACAAGGTAAGCCGCGATCATTTCCGCAACGCTTTCCTCGATGATGAAGATCTGTCCGTTGAGATCGTTGATGCTCAGATAAAGGTCGGCAATGTAGGTGCGTATGCCCTCGCCAACCGAGGCGAGGTCGCCGCCGAGCGCGATGAATATCGCAACGCCGCCGGCAGAGAGAAGTGCGGCGGAAATTCCGGAGGTTGCGCCTATGCCGTAGCGCGGGAGCGCGAACGCGAAGAAAAATCCGAAAAGAACGCAAACGAGCGTTATGAGTGCCGCAACCGGACCGAGCAGATATGCGCCGCAGGCGTAGGCAACGACAGCCGCTGCGAGCGCGAAATACCATTTGCCGACGAGGGTAAGGTATGAGGTTGCCGCAACTGCGAAGATCGCGCCGACGTAGAGCGTGGGGAGGGAAAGGCTTCCCGTAGCCATCAGCTCAAGAAGCGCGGGCAGAAGAATGCCGCAGACGGGCAGGATGTCGCGCGCAGTCATAAAGATGAGCGCGGAGGCAACGAAAAGGGCGATCCCGCAGAATACGGGTACTTCAAAGAAGAGAGGCGTCAGTGTGCAGATGAGGATGGCGATCGAAAAGATCAGCACGAGCGCCGTCCTCGGCTTGTAACTGCCGAATATTCTGTTTTCGCTTTTGACGTTTTCCATAAGCGATATTACTCCGATTATATAATATTACATTATAATATTGTATCATACTTTTTTATATTTGTAAATAGTAAAATATTGAATATGAAATGAATTTTGAGTGAAAAAAGAAAAAGATATAAAAACTTTGAAAATAAAGGGATTTTTTTCATAAACCTATTGCATTTTTTGAATTCTTGTGATATAATATATGTGTACGTATTAGAGAGACTGAGAGTGGGCGCCAAGTCCACTCTCATTTTCTCGAATGGATATTTTTGTCGGAGGTGTTATTTTGAAACCTCAAAAAGCGCAAAAGCCGCAAAAGCCGCTGTCTCCGATCGAGCCGCAGGCTCCGCATCCGGTACAGCCTCCATTGACGCCGCAGAAGCCTCTGCGCCCCCTCGTCACCCTCCCCGAGCTCATTGCGGAGCACGTCGAGAACAAAAAGCGTCTCAAAAAAGAGCTGAAGAATTTCAAGAAAACTCTTAAAAGAGAAGAAAAGACGGCGAAGGCGACCCTCAAATGGGTCAAGCGGGAAAAGAAAAATCTTAAAAAACTTAAAAAACAAAAGAAAAAAGAGAAAAAGAAGAAATGAAGAAAGAGCTTACGGGAGTTGCCGCGAGAGTTTACCCCCTGATCGAGAATACCGTGCACGAGTGCGGCTGTGAGATCTGGGATCTTGAATTCGTCAAGGAAGGCGCGGACAGAATACTCCGCATCACAATTGACACCGACCGCGAGGGCGGCATCGGCATTGAAGACTGCGAACGCGTCAATCGCGCAGTTGATCCGATCCTCGACGAGACCGACCCCATAGACACCTCCTATTATCTTCAGGTGTCCTCCCCCGGAATCGAGCGCGATATCACGCTCCCCTGGCACGTTACCGCCTGCGAGGGTGAGGAGGTTGAGGTCAGACTTTTCGCACCGCTCGAGGGAAGCCGTAAATATAACGGTATCCTCCTCGGATTTGAGGGCGGAGAGACCGATCCCGACCGTCCCGTTCTTATAAAGGTCGGAGAGAACACCGTGTCGATCCCCTACGACGCGATCTCGAAGATGAAAACGCTGTTCGATTTTGACAGCTTATAATTTCAGTAAATAAATTTTCCCATACACATATCTGGAAAGGACTTGAAGAAAAATGAATTCGGAATTTTTCGCTGCTCTTGACGAGCTTGAACAGAAGCGAGGCATACCCAAGGCGTATATGATCGAGAAGATCGAGGCAGCACTCGTTGCGGCTTATAAAAAGGAATATGGCAACAACACCAACGTTCGTATCAGCATTGATGAAAATAAGAAGGACGTACGCGTCTTTCAGCAGAAGACCATTGTTGCAGAGGTAGAGAATCCCGAGATCGAGATCTCCCTTGAGGAGGCAAAGCTCCGCAACAAGAGAAGCACAGTAGGCAAGATCCTCGAATTCGAGCTCAAGCCCAAGAATTTCCGCCGTCTCTCGGCTGGCGCGGCACGTTCCGTAATCATTCAGGCTATCCGCGAGGCGGAGAGAAAGATCGCTCAGGACGCTTACGAGGCTAAGCGCGAGGAGATCATTACCGCGACCGTATCCAAGATCGACGATGAGACCGGCGACGTTATCATCTTCACCGGAACCGGCAACGCACGTCTCCGTCAGACCGAGCAGATCCCCGGCGAGGTATTCGAGATCGGTCAGAAGATCAAGATCTACATCTCCGAGGTAAACCGCGAGGCACGCGGACCTCTGGTCACCATTTCGAGAGCACATCCCGGACTCGTTCGCCGTATGTTCGAGCTTGAGGTTCCCGAGATTCAGGATGGCACCGTTTCCATCAAGGGCATCGCACGCGAGGCGGGCTCCAGAACCAAGATCGCGGTCCACTCCAATGACGAGAGCGTTGATCCCGTAGGCTCCTGCGTCGGTGCGAAGGGTATGCGTATCAATACCATCCTCGGCGAGCTCGGCGGTGAGAAGGTCGATATCATCAAGTACAGCGAGGATCCCGCAGAGTACATCGCAGCTGCACTTGCACCCGCAACCGTTGATTCCGTAACAATGCTCGGTGAAAAGACCGCGCACGTAGTAGTTAAGGCAGATCAGCTTTCCCTTGCTATCGGCCGCGAGGGTCAGAATGCACGTCTTGCCGCTCGTCTTACCGGTTGCAAGATCGATATCAAGCCCGAATAACCCGAATAATTTCAAATATAAAATATGGCAAAGAAGCAAAATACCCCCCTGCCGCAGAAAAAGATACCGATGCGCCAGTGCCTCGGATGCAACGAGCATAAGCCGAAGATAGAGCTTATCCGCATCCTTCGCACTCCCGAGGGCGAGATAACTCTCGACACCACGGGCAAGAAATCGGGCAGAGGTGCTTATATCTGCAAGAATCCCGCGTGCCTTAAAAAGCTTCGCAAGAATCGCCGCGCCGAGTCGAATCTCGGTGTCAGCATTCCCGAAGAGGTCTGGGATCAGCTTGAAGCCGCACTCGCGGAGGAAAAGTAATGGGAAACACCCCGAAGGAACGGCTTCTCGGAATGCTCGGTCTTTGCATCCGCGCCCGCCGCGCAGTTTGCGGAACGGTAAACGTCTGCGAGGCGCTCAAGGCGGGTAAGGTAAAGCTCGTCGTCACCGCGTCAGATAATTCCGCGGCGACCGAGAAAAGACTTTTCGACCGTGCAGGATTTTATAAAGTAAAGATAATCAAAACCACTCTCACCTCAGCCGAAATAGGCGCGGCAACGGGAAAATCCCTCGTTGCGGCAATGGCGATAAACGACGAGTCTATGGCGTCGGCAGTTGAGAAAAAGGCGGAAGAGGCTTCCGCAGAAAATTAACAAAACTCAGAATTTCGTGTCCGTTAAGGAGGAAGACAGATAATATGGCAGTCGGCTCTCAGTATAAAGTGAATCAGTTGGCAAAGGACCTCGCGCTCAAGACAAAGGATCTTACCGATGTTATGACAGCGGCGGGACTTGACGCCAAAACACAAAAGGCTCTCGACAGCTTCGAGCTTGACGTGATCTGGGAATATCTTACCAGATCAAATCAGATCTCGGGCATCGAGGACTATATCGACGGCGTGACGGGCATACCCTCTTTGCGGAAAAAAGCCGCAGAGACGAAGCCCGAAGCAAAGGCAAAGGCGGGAAAACCTGCTGAAAAATCGGAGGCGAAGCCTGCAAACTTGCAGAAAAAGCCTGAAGAAAAGCCCGAGGTAAAAGCAGAGGAAAAGAAGCCCGAGGTGAAGCCTGAGGTGAAGCCCGAGCAGATGTCCGAGGCGAAGTCTGCGGAAAAGCAGAACGTAGCGCGCAGTGCGGGCGAGCGTTTTGAGTCGCGTATGAGTGCGGCAAATGAGAAATCCAAGCAGGAAAAGCAGGAAAAGAAGCAGGAGAAGCCCCAGGAGAAGAAGTCGGGCAGAACCGCTATCGATATGCGTTCCTCCGCGCGTCCCGAGGGCGAGCGCGAGGTTGTAACCGTAAGCCCCAAGGCGGCAACCCGAGTTGTCGATACCCGCGGCAGCGGCGCAGTCGATCTTTCCAAGTATGACGATACTCTCGATAATATCGTTCCCGAGAACATTCGCGAGGAGCGCGGCGGAAGCCAGAAGGTAAAGAAGTCTCCCGCAGCTCAGAATGCCGAAAAGGAAGGCGCAAACAACCGTCAGGGTCAGAAGAACCAGAATCAGGGCGGCAAGAACGACAGCCGCAAGGATAACCGTCAGAACGGCAAGAACGATAGAAACAACAACAATAATAATAACAACAAGGGCGGTAAGAACGGCAAGAAGGGCAATATGCCTCCCGTTGTTCAGGCGCCCGTAAAGAAGGTTCCCGTTAAGGCAGAGATCCCCGATGAGATCACCGTAGGCGAATTCGCGCAGAGAATCAAGGCTCCCGCAGGCGAGGTCATCAAGAGACTTATGCTTATGGGAATGATGGTAACACTCAACCAGACCATCGACTTTGATACCGCATTCCTCATCGCGGATGAGCTCGGCGCAGAGATCACCAAGGAGGTCGTTGTAAGCATCGAGGACAGACTCTTTGAGGAAGAGGAGGATTCTCCCGAAAACCTCGTTGAGCGTGCTCCCGTCGTTTGCGTAATGGGTCACGTTGACCACGGTAAGACCTCGCTTCTCGACGCGATCAGAAATACCCGCGTAACCGCAGGCGAGGCGGGCGGTATTACTCAGCATATCGGTGCATACCGCGTCAAGATCAACGGTAAGGAGATCACCTTCCTTGATACCCCCGGTCACGAGGCGTTTACCGCAATGCGTGCCCGCGGTGCGCAGGCAACCGATATTGCGATCCTCGTTGTAGCGGCGGACGACGGCATCATGCCCCAGACCGTTGAGGCTATCAACCACGCAAAGGCAGCAGGCGTTCAGATCATCGTTGCGATCAACAAGATGGATAAGCCCACTGCAAATCCCGATAATATCAAGACAGCACTTACTCAGTACGAGCTCATTCCCGAGGAATGGGGCGGCGACGTAATGTGCATCCCCGTTTCGGCTCTCAAGCGCGAGGGTATCGACGATCTTCTTGAGTCGATCCTTCTCATTGCCGAAATGCAGGAATACAAGGCTAACCCCAACCGCCGTGCAAAGGGTATCGTCATCGAGTCGAAGCTCGATAAGGGTCGCGGACCCGTTGCAACCGTCCTCATTCAGAACGGTACTTTGCGCGCAGGCGATATCGTTATCGCAGGTACCTCCGTTGGACGTGTCCGCGCTATGACCGACCACACCGGCAGAACCGTAAAGGTCGCTCCTCCCTCGATGCCCGTTGAGATCACAGGTCTTGCGGACGTTCCCCAGGCAGGTGACGAGGTCAACGCAGTTGTTGACGAGAGAATGGCAAGAGAACTTGCAGAGCAGAGACGTGCTCAGGCGAAGGAAGAGGAGTTCAAGGCAAACGCAAGAACCAACCTCAACGATCTCTTCGCACAGATCCAGGAAGGCATCAAGGAGCTCAACGTTATCGTCAAGGCAGACGTTGCGGGCTCTGCAGAGGCAGTAAAGCAGTCGCTTGAGAAGATCACGAACGAAGAAGTAAGAGTTCGCGTTATCCACGCGGCAGCGGGCGGTATCACCGAGGGCGACGTTATGTTCGCGGCGGCATCGAACGCAATCATCGTCGGCTTCAACACCCGTCCCGACCGTACCGCTCTCGATTCCGCAGAGCGTCAGGGCGTTGATATCCGCACCTACCGTATCATCTACGATTGCATCAACGAGATCACCGCGGCTATGAAGGGTATGCTTGCTCCGAAGTTCCGCGAGAAGCTCCTCGGCCACGTCGAGGTACGTCAGGTCATCCACGTTCCGAACGTCGGCTTCATTGCAGGTTCTTACGTTCAGGACGGTAAGATCACCCGTAAGTCGCAGATCCGCGTAGTACGTGACGGTATCGTTGTATACGAGGATAAGATCTCCTCTCTCCGCCGCTTCAAGGACGACGTCAGCGAAGTCGCGCAGGGCTACGAGTGCGGTGTCGGACTTGAGAAGTTTAATGACCTCAAGCTCGGAGATATACTCGAAGCGTTTGTTATGGAAGAGATTGAGCAGTAATAAAAAATCCGGAAGCGCGAGCTTCCGGGTTTTTTATTAGGTAATAGGTAAAAGGGAAAAGGTAAAAGGTTAGGTGAATTTCCGCAAGCGGAAATTTCCGATTGAAATAAACACCGGCAGGAAAGTTTTTGAAGATTCTAAAGAAACTTTTTTCAAAAAGTTTCTTTAGCCGCCCTCCGCAGAGGGCGGAATTTTTCCTTGTGCTTCGAGCGGGCGGCGCCCCGCCGACGTATTTGCCTTCGACAAAAGCCGACTCTGTCTCGGCGGCTGAACACCGCCGTCTTCCTACGGAAAACCGCCAGAGCCGCGGAAGGGGGAAAATCTTCCCTTCAGGGGGATTTTCGCTCCTTCATCCCCCGCCGTCCGCAGACGGCGCAATTACAACTTCGCGGTTATTGCAATCATTCCCCAATTATGCTATAATTCTGTCAAGGAGGATGAAAATGAACAACTTAAACAAATTTTGCATCATAATATCAAATTTGCGAAAAGACAAGGGCTGGACGCAGACAACTCTGGCAGAAAAGCTCGGCATTTCCTCGCAATCCGTATCCAAATGGGAGTGTGGCATCGGATACCCCGACGTTACACTGTTCCCAGTTATTGCCGAGTTGTTTGGCGTTTCAGTTGCGGTACTTTTCGGAGAAAATTTAGTTAGCGAAAAAAATATTGAAAAATACTCCGATCACGAACGCAGTTTTGTTTTCGAACAGTTGAAAAATATTGAGATCCGAGTCGGAAATGTCTGCAGAATCGAAGTGATCGACGGCGAAAACGAAAGCTCCCGCCTCGATTTAGAGGGGGATGCTTCATTCGTTGAATTCTTTTCCATTGAAAAGGTATATGGGGGAATAAAAATTGAGGTGAAGAATCCAAGCGGTGCGGGAGAAAAATGGACTCCTTATGACAGAGGCGGTTACTCCGGAGAGAATATAATACGTATTTATACCGGAAGTGCATGGAGCAATGTTGATATTTATAATTATCTTGATATCACGGTAGAAGAGTCGGAAAAAGAGAATGGAGTTTATGAGTGGGTTTGCCGTAACTGAAATGTTTGTATATCGTACTTGATCTCTGTATGCAATGTTCGCACTAACTTTATAAGCCTTCCCCGGTGGGGGAAGGTGGCAGCCGAAGGCTGACGGATGAGGCGCCAATAAGATACTGATTTTTGCCTTGGCAAAAATCTTCCAAACGGTAACCGCACGAAATACTTCTCATTGACTATACCAAGTGAGAACGCTTTCGTGCGGGTTGGCGCCTTGTTTTCAGTAAGGATAAAAATATTTGAATATCAAGTTTTGGAAGATTTTCTCGCTTACGCTCGAAAAACGGTATCTTATTGAAACGCCTCATCCACCACTTCGTGGTCCCCCTTCCCCCACTGGGGAAGGCATTTAGTTGGTGCTAACATCACGTTTTGTATAAAACAAAATAAAAGTAAATGATTGCGTTTTTTATATCTCCCCGTGATCGCTCGAATAAAATAAAAATCAGGAAGCCGTCGGCTTCCTGATTTTTATAATTTAAGGTCTTTCAAGCAAAGGCTTGGCGAGGATTTCTTCTTTTCTGTCAAGAAGATCGTTTGTCGCTATCGCGGCTTCGAGTGCTTCGGTGCCGAGGCGGTCGATTGTCGCGCCGAGTCGCTCCTTGGCATAGCCGTCTTCCTTGTACCAAAGCATAACCTTTTCGATCACGGTCGGGATCTCGTCGGGAGTGTAAACGGCACAAAGGCGGGTGCCCATTCGCTGTGTCTTGCCCCAAGTACCGCCGACAAATACGCGGCAAGCCGAGTCCGCGGTCTTCGGAACAGCTCCGAAGGGGCATTTGCCCACGCAGACACCGCACTTGGTGCACTTGCTCTGGTCAACAACAGCTTTGCCGTCGGTCACAGTAACCGCGCGCGAGGGGCAATTTTCCGCAACAAGGCATTTTTTGCATCCGCGGCAGATGTCGCCGTCGAAGGAGAAGGTCTTACAGCCCTCAATGCCGACGTCGTTGAGGCTCGGCTTCATACAGCTGTTGGGACAGCCGCCAACGCCGATCTTGAATTTGTGCGGGAGCTTGACGTCGCGCATTCCGATGTAGAATTTATCGTGAATGATCTGCGCGATTCCCTGAGTGTCGATGTTTCCGAAAACGCAGGTCGTGCCCTTGCAGGCGGTGATGGGACGGACCTTTGCGCCCGTGCCGCCGAAATAAAGTCCGCGCTCGGCAAGGAATGCCTCGGCATCGGGAATCTTGTCGTAGGGAATACCAACTATTTCTGCTGAAAGTCTGGACGTGAAGATAACCTTGCCGTTACCGAACTTTTCGGCACATTCTGCGATCGCGTGGAGCTCATGGGGGGTGTAAAGTCCCGCTACGGCAACAACTCTGCCCGAAAAGCAATCGGTTCCGCGGTTGCGGAGAAATCCTCTGCCCTTTACTGCGGTGATCTGTTCATTAGTCAGCATGATATAAACCTCTTTTTTCATTGACTTAGGTGAGTTTTTATGTTATAATTTATTATATCACTTTAGCTTGCTTTTGTCAAGCATTGCGGATTTTATGAGGTAATATGAAAAAGGTAATCAGAGCGATCGTTTTGATCATTGTGGCAATATTTATATTTTCATCCTGCGGTGCGGAAAAGGGAAATGCGCCGAGCGATGCCGTGCGTTTTACCGACGCGCTCGGCAGAGAGGTGACGGTAGAGAAGAATCCCGAACGAGTTGCCGCGCTGCTCGGCAGTTTTGCCGACGTGTGGATGCTCTCGGGCGGCGAGCTTTGCGCCGCGGCGGAGGATGCGTGGGAGGATTTCGGACTTGAGCTCCCCGGCGCGGTCAACCTCGGCGGCGCACATTCGCCGAGCCTTGAGCTGCTCATCTCGTCCTCACCCGATCTCGTTATCGCAAGCGCGTCGACCGCCTCAAACGTCGAAATGAAGGATTCGCTTGAGGCGATGGGCATCACGGTGGTCTATTTCGACGTCGATAATTTCGATGATTATCTGAATATGCTCGATATATGCACAGATATCACGGGTCGCAAGGATCTTTATGAGCAGAACGGACTGTTACTCAAGGCGCAAATCGACTCGGTAAAGGCGCAATATGCCGAAGCGGATATCCCCGAGGGTGAGCGCAAGGTTCTCCTTCTGCGTGCGGCATCGAGCTTTGTCAAGGCAAAGGGGAGCGAGGGCACGATCCTCGGCGAAATGCTTGCGGATATGGGATGTGTCAATATCGCCGACAGCGACACCTCGTTGCTTGAAAACTTAAGCGTTGAAGCTGTCATCAGGGAGAATCCGCACCACGTTTTCGTCGTCACGATGGGAAGCGACACCGCCGCGGCTCGCGAAACGCTTGAAAATATGATAAAGGAAAATCCCGCCTGGAGTACTCTTGACGCGATAAAGAGTGGCAGACTGCACGTTATGGACAAAAAGCTGTTCAACCTCAAGCCAAACGCAAGATGGGCGGAGTCTTATGAGATACTTTATGAAAAGCTTACGGAAAAATAAAATCGTATACGCCTACGCCGCCGCGATAGGGCTTCTGGCGCTCGCCGGGCTTTCGGGAGTGCTTCTCGGCTCGACGAGGCTTCCCCTCGGCGATATGATCGCGGCTCTCGCGGGCGGTGACCTTGACAGCCCCGAGGCGAGAATACTCGTCTACGTCCGTCTGCCGCGCGTGATTGCGGGCATCGTCTGCGGAATGGCACTCTCGGTTTCGGGCGCGGTAATTCAGGCGACACTTGCAAACCGTCTGGCGTCGCCGAGCATAATCGGAGTCAATGCGGGCGCGGGTCTTGCGGTGACGCTCTGCTCGGCTTGCGGCATTATCGGGGGATGGCGGCTTTCGCTTTTCTCCTTCCTCGGCGCGTTTCTGACCGTTATGACGGTCAGTCTCGGCGCAAAAAAATGGGGCGCGTCGCGCGGCACGGTGATTTTGCTCGGTGTTGCGCTCAATGCCTTCATCGGCGCGATTTCGGATAGCGTGACCACGCTCATCCCCGAGGTCAGCGTGATGAGCAACGATTTCAAAATAGGCGATTTTTCAGCCGCGACCTACGGTAAGGTCATCCCTGCAGCCGCCCTGACGCTACTCGGCGTGTTGATTCTGGGGGCTCTGTCAAACGAGCTCGACGTGCTGACTCTCGGCGACGATAACGCGAGAGGACTCGGGCTCAACACGGGCGTTATGCGCGCGATATTTCTGATGCTTTCCGCGCTTCTTGCGGGCGCGGCGGTCAGCGTTTGCGGACTTCTTTCCTTTGTCGGTCTGCTCGTGCCGCACGCGGTCAGACGGGTCGGCGTTTCCGAGTCGCGCCATCTTCTTCCGCTCTGCGCTATTTTCGGAGCGGGATTCGTAACCGTTTGCGACACGCTTGCGAGGGTCATCTTCGCGCCCTATGAGCTTCCCGTCGGCATCATAATGGCATTCCTCGGCGCGCCTTTCTTCATTTTCATTCTCATCAAGGGACGGGGAGGTGCGGTAGATGATTGAAATTAAAAATTTATCCGCGGGATACGGCGGCGAGACCGTCCTCGGTGGTGTCAATGCAAAATTTGAGACGGGCAGACTGACGAGCATCGTCGGCGTCAACGGATGCGGAAAAAGCACACTTCTCAAGGCGATTCTCGGAATTTTACCGCCCTCGGACGGCGAAATCCTGATTGACGGCGCACCTTTGACGAAAATGAGCCGCAATGGGGTAGCGAAAAGGGTCGCGTACCTCTCGCAGGGAATGAGCCTGCCCGATATGACCGTCGGACAGCTTGTTTTGCACGGAAGATTCCCCTATCTTTCCTATCCACGGCGTTACAGTGCCGCCGACCGCGAAATCGCGCGCGAGGCGATGGAGGCGGTTGGTATATCCGGGCTTGCCGATATGCCGCTTTCGGCTTTGTCGGGCGGAATGAGGCAGAACGCCTATATCGCAATGGCTTTAGCGCAGGATACGGATCACATCCTCCTCGACGAGCCGACGACGTATCTTGACGTTCGCCATCAGCTTGAGCTGATGAAGCTGCTCGAACGGCTCGCGGACGGCGGCAAGAGCATCGTCACCGTTATGCACGATCTGCCGCTGGCGTTTGACTTTTCCGATGAAATAGCCGTCCTCGATAAGGGGCAGATCATAATGCAAGCCCCGCCCGCAGAGCTTTGCGACAGCGCCCTCCTTTACGATATCTTCGGTATCCGCCTGGGGCGCATCGAGGGTAAGGATAAATACTATTACGAGGCTTAATTCCCGCACTCGTAATGAATAAACATTCATTTCAGTTGTCGACGAAAAGCCGGCAACTGAGTTTTGTTTTAATCAAAATTACATCAAATTTCAGATGTGAGAACGGAACGCTCGCTCTGAATGAGTGCGAACATTGTCTCCCCGTCTGTTCCCCTTATCCACCGGCTGAGCCGGTCCCCCTTCCCCACCGGGGAAGGCTGATTGAGAATGTGCGAACTCATTTGTTTAGACTTTCTGAATTTTGTTTTTTGGAGTATTGCGCCGTCTGCGGACGGCGCGCGATATATCCGCTTCGCGGATACGATATATCGGCTTGCGCCGATACGATATGTTACACACGATATACCGCGCGGAGCGCGGTGCGATATGTTCCGCTTCGCGGAACGTGAAAATTTTTGATAAAAATTTGTAAGATTCCACCGTTTTGTGACACTAATAGATGAAGGGAGGTGACGGGTGATGAAATTCGAGGAGATATACACCGAATATTTCTCCGACGTGTACCGATACATCTTGCGGCTTTCGGGCGACGAGCATATTGCCGAGGAGATAACGAGCGAGGCATTTTTTGCGGCGCTTTCCTCGCTTGATAAGTTCCGCGGCGAGAGCGAAGTCCGAGTCTGGCTCTGCGGGATCGCGAAAAACCTATATTATCAGTACTTAAAAAAGAAAAAGCCGATCGTCAGCATCGACGATGACGGAGTCGGCGAGATACACGACGAATCAGCCGACGTTGGAGAGTGCGCGGCGGATAAGTCGCACGCGGAACAAATACGGCGGATATTGCACTCGATCCCCGACCCCTACCGAGAGGTCTTTATGTGGCGTGTCTTCGCCGAGCTTGACTTCAAGGAGATCGGCAAACTCTTCGGTAAGACCGATAACTGGGCGTGCGTCACCTATCACCGAGCGAAAAATATGATACGCGAACGAATGGAGGAGAAGAAATGACGAATAAATACAAAGGATTTACCATCGTTGAGCTCGTGATCGTGATCGCGGTCGTCGCAATCCTCGCGACGGTGCTGATACCGACCTTTTCCGCGATAGTCAAGAACGCGAATATCTCCGCAGACACGCAAGCGGTAAGGAATATGAACGTAATCCTGGCATCGGAGAGTGCCGATTTCTCCGCGCCCGGCGGCATCGAGGCTGTGGTCTCGCTCCTTGAGGCAAACGGCATCACCGATCTCACCCCGCAGACAAGATTCTACAAGTTCTTTTGGCTCGAGGGTGACAACGTGATCATTCTCACGGACGAGGGCGACCGTCCCGTCTACCCCGAGGAATACGTCGGCGAAGGGCTCGCTCCAAGCTGGCACGCTCTTGACGGGGACGAAGCCGTGACCTTCCCTGCGGCTACCCGAAACCCGAACGAAGACGCCCAAAGCTTTACCGTAACCGTTACTCAATCGGGCTTTGCATCCGTGGATATTCCCTTTGAGATCCCCAGAGTGGCGAAAGAGGGCGACGAATTCCGTGTCGAGATCGGTCTTCCCGAAGAATATCAGAATGGTGTACCGATATCGCGGTATTATATCAAAACGATCACCGTGATAATGAAAGACGGGGAGAGCGAGCGTCAGGTCGTACTGCGTTCGAAAAAGGCTCAGGAAAGCGGAAGAGAAGCTCTGTTTGAGGTCGATGAATCCGCTCTGCTTTATATCTCTTGCGTAACCGGAAATATTGAGATCAATATCGACGTTGTGGAGTACGCTCTTGTTACTCTCGAGGGCGATAATATGTCCGGTTTTATGCTCCTTGTCTATAGAAATGATGAGGGTTTTACAATAAATTGTGATAAGATCAATATGAAAGAGGGATACATGGTCACATCCGCAATAGGTACGCAGAACGGAAAACCGCTTGGCGAGCTTTACGTCAAGGAAAATAACTGGATAAGATCAGACACAGTATCCTTTATAGACGGGGATATTGATATCAAAGTTGAAACCAAGCAGATAAGCACGGAACAAACCGGGCAATAGATCGGTCGTGCCTCACCCGAAGCGTGAAAGGAGAATTGAGAAAAATGAAAAGAGAATGTAACATAGTCCGCGACCTTTTGCCGCTCTACGTTGAGAATATGGTCAGCGAGGAAACAAAGGATTTCGTAGAGGCACACCTCTCAAAATGCCCCGAATGCAATGAGTTTTATCTCTCAATGACCGACCTCGGCGAGGAGGATATCGCCGATGAGGAAGTGCAAAATGAAATACTGCCCTTGCGTATAGTCAAGCGTAAGCTGTTGCGAAAAAAAGTTGTGACTTCGCTTATCGCCGTTGTCCTTGCGGTTGCGGTCCTGCTCGGCGCGGGTACTCTTGCTTATAATCTCGTTGACGAAAAGAATAAAGAAGCAAAGATAGATTTCGGCACATCCCAAAATTATTCGCTCGAAGACCGAAAAGCCGCGGTTGATATGATACTTAATGAAATCATATACCCCTTGGGCTTTGGTTACGATGTTATCTCGATAAGATTCGCGGGTGACGCTGAATGTGTTCAGTACTATTTGGATGAAGCGGATCGGCCGCTATCAGATGATTGGCTTGGTTGGCTTGGTTATATCTTAGATGGAAAATATGTTCACTGGAAAGAGAGCGATTATATGGTTTTTCGCGTTGCGTTGAAAACCCCAGCGTGGGGGGATGCCCGTGGATTTGAGCCTGATACCTTTTACGGCAATATAAAGGTTGTGTTTAAGAGAACGGAGGATCGCAGCGGATGGCTGGTCAGCTATATTGACCTTGCCGTCTGAATAAATATTCATTTCAGTTGCCGACACTTTGTCGGCAACTGATTTTTTGTTGACAAACTTGTTTCCGTATGATATAATGAAAAAACGGAAGGAGGCTCCCTGAGATGAAACAACGAAAAAACAAGCTTTTGTATGTAATTCTCGCTATCGTTCTTATACTGCCTTGCTTTTTGCTTTCGTGCGAGGTTGCTCCGGATAACGAAATGACCGAAGTGTGTGTGGATAATGATCATCCGAGTGGGTATGATTATATTCTCACCGATGCGGATGTTAATGATATCAATGCCGCGTATGCGGAAAAGCATAACGTTAAAAATATGAATTGGCTCGCCTCCACCGAGGAGGCTTCCGAAAGGCGGGCAAGAATCTACTTTTACTTCGGTAGATACGGCGATACTCTGGTTATTTGGCGGAATTATGATTCCGAAAAAAGGTGCTGTTTCAGCCTTGAAGGGTACGAGTTTAATTTTTATATCGGTTCGGTTTGGTTTATTAAGAACGGAAAGCTGTATTATAATGACGATCTTCCCGTGGAAGGACTTATGACGGCGGAGGAGGCGAAGGCTTTTTATCACGACTACACGGTTAACTATCTGCCGCATTTGCATCAGGATTATGAGGTTGCTGAGTTTATTTCAAAAATCGAAATACCCACCGAGGATGAAATGGCGCGGATCAATGATGTCTATGATAAGTGGATTGTAGATAAACTGTATAATGAATATATTTCGCTTTTGAGCGAAGAGTCGCAAAAATATGTCTATCGAAGCATATACAATGAGATCGGTTATGAACCTCACCGATTTTTTCACAAAGACAAGTTTGAGGATTACCATTATTACGGCAAGATCGGCGGAAAGGTCTTTCTTGCGGTTGAAACTTCCGCAAATTATTTTACTTCATATAATCCGGCAGGCTACAATTTTGTCTATTCGGGAAAAAGCTTGGGTCCGCTTGTTTATGTTGATGGCGTACTGAACGAGGTTGATGAGGCTTATCAAAATGGCATTGTGAGCGAGGCAGAGATCAAAGAGCTGCACGAAAGATATCTCGCGTATTACTATTATTTTGCGGGTGGGCGTAAGGAAGGTGCTATCCCTGACGAGCTTATGATCCGTGAGTATGACGAGACTTATAAATCTCCGATCGAGCTCAGCATCGACGAGATTCGTGAGATCGCTTGGGAGTATATTGAAAAAGAAAGGAATCTTAATTCCGCTCACGGTGTCAGATGCTACGGCAAGTTCGAAGGCGGCGTGTATGCCGTTATGGTTGACGGACCCTATACGTATATGCAAGCACTCGAAACCGAAAGAGTAGCGGACTATGAATTTTACTACAATAACAGCCAGAAGATAAAGATCTATAAGGACGGCGTTTTTTATTCAATGAACGAGGCTTATCTAATGGGAATAATAAGCAAATCCGATGTCGCCTCGATTCAGTGGGATAAAACGGTTATCCAAGACTGACAGCGAGAAATATTTTTTCAAAAACCGCATTTTTATTCATTTTAGGTATTGACATATGCATAAAAATGTAGTATAATATTCAGGTATTCAAAAAATCGTGCATATTTATGCAACCTAAGGAGTTAATTATGAAAGTTCTCGACAAATCCAAAATTAAGAAAGTCGCCCTTGCTTACTCGGGCGGTCTCGATACATCCATCATCATTCCGTGGCTCAAGGAAAACTACAATAACTGCGAAGTAATCGCGATCTCGGGCAACGTCGGTCAGGCTGACGAGCTTGAGGGACTTGAGGAAAAGGCGCTGAAGACCGGCGCTTCCAAGCTCTACGTCCTCGACCTCTGCGACGATTACGTTGACAACTACATCATCCCCACCATGAAGGCGGGCGCAATCTATGAGGAATACCTCCTCGGCACGTCCCACGCGCGTCCCTGCATCGCAAAGGCTCTCGTTGAGATCGCGCTTAAGGAAGGCTGCGACGCTATCTGCCACGGCTGCACCGGTAAGGGCAACGACCAGGTTCGTTTCGAGCTGACCATCAAGGCATTCGCTCCCGATATGCCCATCATCGCTCCTTGGAGAGAGTGGGATATCAAGTCGCGTGAGGAAGAGATCGACTATGCGGAGGCGCACAACGTACCGCTCAAGATCAACCGCGAGACCAACTATTCTAAGGATAAGAACCTCTGGCACCTCTCTCACGAGGGTCTCGACCTTGAGGACACCGGTAACGAGCCTCAGTACGAGAAGCCCGGCTTCCTCGAGATGGGCGTTTCCCCCATCATGGCTCCCGATAAGCCCACCTATATCGAGCTCGACTTCGTTCAGGGTGCTCCCGTAGCACTCAACGGCGAAAAGATGAGCGCGAAGGATATCATCCTCGCCCTCAACAAGATCGGCGGCGAAAACGGTATCGGTCTGCTTGATATCGTAGAAAACAGACTCGTCGGCATGAAGTGCCGCGGCGTTTACGAAACTCCCGGCGGAGCGATCCTCTATAAGGCGCACAGCGTCCTCGAGTCGATCTGTCTTGATAAGTACACCCTTCACGAAAAGCAGAAGCTTGCAGTTACCTTCGGCGAGCTCGTATATAACGGTCAGTGGTTCACACCTCTCCGCGAGGCACTCTCCGCGTTCGTCGATAAGACTCAGGAGACCGTAACCGGTAAGGTTCGCCTCAAGCTCTACAAGGGCAATATGATCAACGCGGGCGTTTGGAGCGATTATTCTCTCTACAGCGAAGAGATCGCAACCTTCGGCGAATCCGACTACGACCAGTCTCAGGCTGCAGGATTCATCAACCTCTTCGGACTTCCCATTACCGTTAAGGCGATGGTCGATAAGAAAAATTCCAAGTAATTAAAAGCGGGAAAGTTTTCGTCCACCTTTTTCAAAAGGTGGCGCCGTCAAGGGCGCGTAGCCCTTGCCGTCCTCCGCAGAGGACGGAATACTCTCCGTGCTTCGAGCTGACTGCGCCCCGCAGGCAGCTCGGGCAGAGTCAATAGCCCCCTTGTGGGGCTATTGTGCTCTGTCAATTCTTTTGTTTTAGATATAAAATGGGGGGTGAAGGAGCCAATCCTTCCCCTGAAGTGGAAGGATTGACTCCTTCCGAACAGCCGGCGGGGCGCCGTCTGTTCGAAGCACAAGGATGTTTCGCGCTCTGCGGAGCGCGACCAACGCCGCGCGGCGTTGGATCCGCGGTCGCTTTTTGAAAAAAGCGACGCAAAAACTTTTAGTCTTTTTTAAGGGATAGTAATATGGCAAAACTTTGGGAAGGCAGAACGGCGGCGGCGACGGACAAGATCGCAGATGATTTCAACTCGTCTATCGCGGTTGACTGCCGTATGTATAAAGAGGATATCACGGGAAGCATGGCGCACGCGGCTATGCTGGCAAAGCAGGGAATAATCGAACAGGATGAGGCGGATCAGCTTATCGATGGTCTTGCCGGCATTCTGGCAGATCTGAATGAAGGCAAGCTCGAGATCGACCCCACCGCCGAGGATATCCATATGTTCGTCGAGACCGTGCTGACGGCGCGTCTCGGTGACGTGGGCAAGAAGCTCCACACCGCGCGCAGCCGTAACGATCAGGTCGCGCTCGATTTCCGTATGTATCTCCGTAACGAAACAGAGGTCGTTGTGGAGAAGATCAAGGCGATGGCATCCACCCTTGCAGATAAGGCGGAGGAGTACGCCACCGCGATAATGCCCGGCTACACACACCTGCAGAGAGCACAGCCGATCAGCTTCGGTCATCATCTGCTCGCATACGCGATGATGCTTCTGCGTGATGTTGAAAGATTTGAGGACACGAAGAAGCGAATCGACATCTGCCCCATCGGCTCCTGCGCGCTTGCGGGAACTACTTACGATACCGACAGATATTTTGAGGCTGAAAAGCTCGGATTCTCCAAGATCGCGCTTAACTCGATCGACGGCGTTTCCGACCGTGATTTTGCGCTTGAATTCCTCGCGAATTGCTCGATCCTGATGACCCACCTCTCGCGCTACGCCGAGGAAGTTATCCTCTGGTCGAGCTGGGAGTTCGGATTCGTCGAGCTTTCGGATGCCTACACCACAGGCTCGTCGATCATGCCGCAGAAGAAAAACCCCGATATGGCAGAGCTTATCAGGGGCAAGACGGGTCGCGTAAACGGCGATCTGATCTCGCTTCTGACCGTTATGAAGGGCCTCCCCCTCGCGTATAACAAGGATATGCAAGAGGATAAGGAGACGGTCTTCGACGCGCTCGATACGGTCAAGATCTGCCTCGACGTTGCGATCCCCATGACGGCAACAATGACCGCGCGCACGCAGAAGATGCGCAAAGCCGCAGAGGGCGGATTTATCAATGCGACAGACCTCGCAGATTACCTCGTTGGCAAGGGAATGCCCTTCCGCGCGGCATATAAGATCTCGGGACAGGTCGTAGCCGAGTGCATCAAGACGGGCAGAGTGCTTGAAGACCTGCCGATTGAGGTTTATAAGTCCTATTCCGATATCATAGACGAGGGCGTTTATGACGCCGTAAACCTTGATAATTGCCTCTGCCGCAGAACGAGCGCGGGAGGACCTGCCGCTGAGTCGGTGAAGAAGCAGATCGAATTTGTTCGAGAAAGCGTTAAATAAGAGAAAATCCGCCCGAGATGGGGTCACCCCACGCGGCGGATTTTTTTCATCTTAATTATATTTCGCACTTGGCTTTCTTTGGGCGTAAAATCCTTCGCAAAGGCGCTGACTGCCCACCCCAACCCCTCCCGCAAGCGGGAGGGGCGTTTTATTGAGATAGGATTTGTTGGTCTTATCTGTGAAGCGGCTGACTAATCCTTCACAAGCGGATATCTGTCGATCAGGTATTGGCAAACGAGATCGATCGCGATAGTGTTCCGAAATTCTTTTGCTTCTCCCTCACTGACGCGCCGCTTGTTTACGTAATATTCGTAATTCGGCTCCATCGCGGTTCCAACGTTGGTTCTGCGGTAGACCTCGACTATCTTGCAGCTCGTTCCGCTGAACTCCAACCTTCCGATAATGATACTGTCCGCGGGCGAATAGCCCGGCTCGCGCCATTCGAAGGTTCCGTCCACGGCGATCTCGCGCACCCAGCCGTTGTTTTTGCGCAGCATATAGCAATAGACCGTTCCGTTCTCCTCGTTGAAAACGAGCACGTCAAAGAGATTCGTGACCACAAGCTCAAGGTCGCCGTCGCCGTTCATATCGAGCACGGAATAACGGACCTCGCTTTCGGTGATCTTTTCCTCTCTGGTGGAGAAAAGGAAGACGATATCGTCAAGGAAGATCTCTTTTCCGGTCGGGCAGTAGTAGAAGGACGTTTTGTTTTCAATGATATTGCGATAGACCTCGGGCACGCTCGAAAGCTTCGAGTAGTCGGGCTGAGTGTAGCCCGCATCGACCTCGCGGTCGGAGCATTTTATGATCTCAATTCCGGTTTCGGTGCGCCAGTTGGCTGCCTTTTTGACGCTGTTCCACGCCGCGGCGTCGCCCTTGAAAACGAATTCGGTAAGAGCAGTGCATCCTCTGAACGCATCGTGCCCGATCTCGGTCACAGCGGCGGGGAGAGATATGCTCTCAAGTGACGTGCAGTTTGCAAATGCGGAGTAGTCGATTGAGATAAGGCTTTCGGGGAGCGTGATCTCTTTAAGATTCGTACAACTGCTGAACGTGTAGGCACCGATCTCCGTCACGCCTTCGGGTATGATTATGCTTTGGAGCGCGAAGCACTGCGAAAAGTCGGAGCCTCCGATCCTTTCGAGCCCCGCGGGCAGGCTCACGGATTTCAGATTTCTGCAATTTGCAAAAGTTCCGCCGTAAAACTCCTTGATCCCCTCGGGAATAACTATGCTCTCGATCGCCGTGGAGGCGAAGACCCCTTCTCCGAGATAGTCAAGCCTTTTCGGCAGAGTCACGTTTTTCAGCTTCGTGCATCCTGCAAAAGCACTTGATCCTATATAAGTCACGTTGTTTCCGACCTCAATGCTCTCGAGAGAAGAACAGGACGAAAACGCGCCCTCAGCGATCTTTTTTAGGCTTTTGGGCAGAGTGACCTTTTCAAGTCCATTGCACATTGAAAATGCAGAGCCCATAATCTCGGTGATCCCCTCGGGAAAAACGATCTCCTTGATCGACGAAATACCGCTGAACGCGAAATAACCGATCTTATCCACGCTTCCACCCGACGGAATTTTGCTGTTCTTGCAGCCGAAAACGAGAGTTTTGGTATCTCTTTCGATCAGGCAGTTGTCGACCGAGTAGTATTTCGGATTGTTATCCGCCACCGAAATGACCTCGAGCGCGTCGCAGCCGAAGAAGGCGATACCCTCGCCGCCGTAAATATCATCGAGCGTGCTCGGCAGATATATCTCGCGAAGGTCGGGGCAGTTCGCAAAGGCGTGCAGACCGATGGAGGTGACACCCTCGGAAACCGTGATCGACGTAAATCCGCCGACGTTTTCAAAGGCTAAAGCACCGATTTCGGTCACGGGCAGACCTTCGTAGTAGGTTGCGGTGACGATCTCCCGGTCTTTGCAGGCGCCGATTCCGACGAGAACGGCGTGATCTCCGTCAATCCAGTATTCAAGCCCGCGCGAGCCGTCGTATTCGATAAGCTCGGCATCGCCGTCCGAGCAATGAACGACGGTGAAGGGACAGCCGTCGTTCCAATTGTTGCCCAAACCTTTCTGAACGGCGTTCCATTCAGCGACTGTACCCGCAAAGGTAAACTTCGTGAGATTTTTGCAATCCCGAAACGCCCAAGTCTCAATAAGCTTTACTTCCCTTGGGATGACTATGCTTACAAGACTCTCGCAATCGGCAAAAGCGGAATCGTAGATATATTCCAGCGTGCTCGGCAAGGTTATTTTTTTCAGATTTACGCAACGGGAGAAGGCTTGATTGCGGATAACCGTTACGCCCTCGGGAATTACGATCTCCTCGATAAAGTCGCAGTTCGACAGAGCAACCGAATATATCTCGGTCACCGGCAGACCGTGGAATTTTGCCGCAACTACTATTTTGGCATCGGTACAGATACCTTCGCCGATCAATCGTGCGCTCTTGCCGTCCGTGTTGATCTCATATTCAAGTCCGAGGCTGCCTTCATCCTTGGAATCTGAGTAGAGCTTCATCTCGCCGTCCGAGCAACGAATCTTTTTGAATGTGCCGACTGTGTGCCAACCGATGTCTTTTTCTACGGAGATCCATTGGGTAACTGTTCCCGCATAACTTACATTCATAAGATTGTCGCAATATCCAAACGCCCCATGCCGTATTACTTTGATGCTCGCGGGCAGTTTTAGTTCCTTCAGCGCAGTGTTTGAAAAAGCATCGGTGCTAATGGTTTTCACACCCTCGGGGATGATAACGTCTTCAAGATTCGTGCAGGATGCGAAAATCATCAGCTCGAGTATTTCCAGATTGCTCGACAGAACTGCACGCTTCAGAGCGGTACAACCCTGAAAAGCATAATTTCCGAGAAAGCTCAGGCTGTCGGGTAATACGATTTCAGTAAGTTTTACACATTCTGAAAAAGCATAAATATCCATATATTCGATTTTGCTACCAAGATTTACGCTTTCAAGCGAAGTACAGTTCGCGAAGGCGCTCGACTCGATCGTGATCAGACTTTCGGGGAGCACGAGGCTTTTGAGCGCTGTGCAGTTATAGAATGCGTCGCGACCGATCTTCGTCACGCCCTCGGGAATTCGGATACTTTCAATGGCGGTGCATTCCATAAAAGCGTTGGGCGCTATGGCACTGATGTTTACGTCGTCGAGAAAAATGCTCGTGCCGCAACCGAGAATGAGAGTCTTCGTTTCTCTGTCGATAAGGCAATTATTTATACTGTAATAACGCGGATTGTTCGGATCAACCGTTATGCTCTTAAGATTTTTGAATGCAATGATCGCGCTTTCTTCCATAACCGTCAGATTTGCGGGAATATGGATGGATTCGAGATCATGACAGTGCGAGATAGCCATAAAATCGAGATGAGTTACGGTATCGGGTATGACGACGCGCGTTATGCCGTCAAGCGAATAAATAGCTCTGCGTCCGATTGCCGTAACGGGCAGACCGTCGTAGGTCGAGGCTACGGCGATCTCTTTATCGGTACAAGTTCCGATGCCGACGAGCACGGCGTGATCACCTTCAATTCGGTATTCAAGCCCCCGCGAGCCGTCGTGTTCGATGATCAGATTGACGTCACCGTCGGAGCAATGGATGACGGTGAAGGGGCAGCCTTCGTTCCATCTGTCCTGTTTCTCTATAGCACTCCATTCCGCCTTTGTGCCTTTGAAGGTGAACTCGGTAAGGTTTGAGCAATCTGCAAAAACTTCGCCTTGTATCTTCGTTACACTGCGGGGGAGCGTTATTTTTTCGAGAGACGAACAATAAGCGAAAGCAAAGCCGACTATTGTTTCAATTCCATCTGGAAGTGTTACGCTTTTGAGCTTTCGGCAATTAGCAAACATTCCGCCGTGAAGGGTCTTTACCCCGTCGGGGATGACAATGCTTTCGATAGGACATCCCGCGAATATCTCCTCGCCGAAGGAATCCACGCGCCCCGGAAGGGTAATGTCAACAAGACTCGAACAGCCACTGAATACACGGCTTCCGATCTCTGTCACGTTATCGCCAAGCTTGACCGATTCAAGCGAGGTGCAATTTGCAAACGCATCCCACCTGACGGTAGTTAAGCTGTCGGGGAATGTCACGCTTTTAAGCGAAGCGCATCCGGCAAAAGCATAAGGATTAATTACTGTGACTCCTTCCGGAATAACAATTTTCTCAAGCGAATCACTGCCTCCGAAAGCAAATTGACCTATACTCTTTATGCTTCCGTCGGACGGCAGAACACTCTTTGAGCACGCCAAAACAAGATTGCCTGTTCCTCTTTCGATCAGACAGTTCCCGACAGAATAGTATTTCGGATTACTGTCAGCTACCTTTATTGTATCGATATTATCACAGTTTTCAAATGCAATTCCTTCGCCCGCGGACAAAAATTGAAGCGTACTCGGCAGATAGACGGCGCGAAGATCGGGGCAACCTGAAAATGCACACACTTCAATATGAGTAACACCCTCGGAGACAGTGACTGAGGTTATCCCCTTGTTGCCGGATATTTCAAAGCTGTCGATTCCGGTAACGGGCAGACCGTTATAGGTCGTTGCAGTTACAATATCCTTATCGGTGCAAGTGCCAATACCTACAAGCACGGCGTGATCTCCCTCAATTCGGTATTCAAGCCCCCGCGAGCCGTCGTATTCGGGTTCGGGCGGTGCGGTGGTTTCTTCCGCAGTTGTTTCCTCTGCGGTAGTTTCAGGAGCCGTCGTTTCTTCAAGCGTGGTTTCCGTGACCGTCGTTTCGGGCGCGGGAACGGTCGTTTCCTCGGGCGGGGTTTCGGGTGCGGTTTGTTCGGTGGTGTTGTCGCCCGTGGACGAGCCGAGTATGTCGGGCAGGTGTCCCATAAGATAGGTCACGGCGGGGATTATTGCGCTGAGCAACAGCACGCAGGCGACGAGGGCGAGCACCTGGCGCAGGGATTTCGCGCGGCTCATACCAGCTACGGTCTGTCCCGTGGGGCGTTCCTTGATCTTTTTGCCCGCTTCTTCGACGTATTTTGGGTCGATATGCTCGAGTGCTTCTATGAATTTGGCGGTTTTCAGGTTCTTTTCGCGCTTCATACTATGATCCCCTCCTTTCCGAGACGGTCGGCAAGACGGTTTCGCGTGCGCATCAGAAGCGACTTGACCTTACTCACCGAAAAATCCATATCCTCCGCGACATCGGCAACGCTCTCGCCGAAATAGTAGCGCAGAACGAATACCTGACGCTCGTGCGCGGGAAGGGTAGAGAGAAATTCATTGATGATCTCGCCCGCGCGTGCGGCTTCAAATTGCTCCGCGAGATCGGCGGTATCGGGGATAGTTTCGAGAAATTCCTCACCAACCGTCAAAAAGCTCGCGCGACGCTTCCAGGTATTGTTCGCCTTCGTTTTATTGTACGCGATATTGCGCACGATCCTTGAAATATAAGCCTTCAGACTCTCGGGCCGCTCGGGCGGGATCGCGTTCCAGAGCGCTAAAAGCACGTCGTTGACACACTCCTCTCGATCCTCGCGCAGAGTCAGAATATTCGCCGCGACCGTGTGGCAGAACGCGGAATATTTCCTCTCGATCTCCCCGAGCGCAGTTTCATTTCGCTCAAAAAGCATTTCTATAATTTTTTCATCCGTCATAGGCTTTCCTCCTTTCGGGGTCGATGATGTTAAGATAAAATTGCCCTTCACTTAACAAGTAACCGAAAATGATGGAACGGTTGCAGGTTTTTTGAAAAAAGTTAAATAATTTTTTGATCTACAAACATATTATCATAAAAATGGTGATTTGTCAACGCTGTAAGTTGTGCTTCGATCTGTACTTACTTGTTTTATCAAAAAGTTTGCATAAAAAATCAATTATCGAAAAAATGTCAATCAACAGCAAGCCGATATGCGGAAAACTTCACCTTACCTTGTCGAGGGCGCCGTTCCCTACAGGTGATGATTTTATTTGTACACAGTGATAAAGCAAGATAAATAACAAAACTCGGAAATCCGAGCGAAAGAGTTCACACTCTTAAAATCATAGGACAAATGCTCGTATTATTAAGGGCTGTACCGCCATAAACGATACAGCCCGGTTCCTTTAATTCGGAGGATAGATCTCGGTTGGATAGAGATCCAAAGGTGAAAATTCTATTGCAGTTTTTGAAAAAAGTGCTTCGCGTGCTTTGTATTCCGCCTGTGTGACCTCGACGCCTTCAACGTAATACTTTTGCGTACCGCGGTCGTGGCGCAGGATCTCCACGCTTTTCGCGTCGGCACCGTCAAAGGTGATCTTCATCGTATACTTCATCATCCCCGCGGGTGCCATCTGCGTGTAGCTTCCGTCGCTGAAAAGCACGGGGATCGTGAGGTTCGGGTATTCGTAGCCGTAGACCTTACCGCCGAATTCGCGCAGGATGACGGTATCTCCGCCCTCCGAAAGAACGACCTCTTTCTTACCGTCCGAATCAAGATCGCATACCGAATAGGTAAAGGATTCACAGCCCGCGGTAAAATGCGAGCCCCAAAGGAAGATGTCCTTGAAAAATCCCTCGTTTGCGCCCTCGTGATTGACGAAAACGAGGACGGTCTTGTTTTTAATCACGTCTCCGATCGCCTCGGGAATATCGGGATAGGAATAATCGGGCTGGCTGATCGCGCCCGTTGCGCGTTCTATCAGTATCTCGGCTTCGATCGGGTATCTTCCCGAGCCGTCGTGGCGGGCAAGCACGACCGAGAAGAAGGGGGATTCGGTCAGGGGATGGCGCTTTATCCGAACGTAACAGCCGTCGGAAATGATGTCCTTCCAGTATTCGCGCGCGATCAAGACGGCTTCGTCCTCGTCGACCGCATCGGCGCGCACCGTGCCGTCCGAGCATCTGACAGTCGTGAACGCCGCGCCCTCCTTCCAATACTGCTTGTATATCGCGTTCCACTCGGCAACGGTTCCGCCGTAGGTGAAGTCGGTGAGAGATGTGCAACCCGAAAATTCACCGCCGTTTATCGTCTTGACAGACGCGGGAAGCGTGATGCTTTGCAGAGAAGTGCAGTCTTGAAAGCTGCTGCCGAGCAGCTCGGTCAGCGTGTCGGGCAGGATAACGCTTTCAAGGGAAGAGCAGCCTAAGAAAGTACCGCACAGCGACGTCTGCGCCGCGGGGAGCTTGACGGATTTAAGTGACGTGCAGTTGTAGAAAATTCTGTCGCCGAGCACTACCGTTTCGGGCAGAGAAATGCTCTCAAGCCCCGTGCAGGTGCTGAACGCGTAGCGGTCGATCGTCCTGATCTTACTGCCGAAGGTGATGCTTCGGAGCGACGAGCAGTTATAAAATGCAAATTCGCCGACACTCACAAGGCTGTTGGGGAGCGTGATCGAGGAAAGTGCGGTGCAATCCGAAAAGGCGCGGGGTTCAATTACCTCGAGACCCTCGGGAAGAGTCAGAGACGTCAGCTCCGTGCAGGATGCAAACGCCGATTCGCCGATCGTCTTCACACCCTCGGGTATCACGCTTGCGTTACAACCGAAAAGAAGCTTGCCCGTCTTTTTTTCGATGATGCAGTTGCCCTCGCTCATATAGACGGCATTTTCGGGGTCGACCGTAAGTTTTACGACCTTATCGCACTTATAAAAGAGCTCGTCGGGCAGATCGGTAACCGTTTTTGAAATATAAATACTCGTCAGATTCGGCGCGTTGTTGATAACGCGGTAGGCGATCGAAGTCACGGGGAGTCCGTTGTACTCGGTCGCCACGACGATCTCGCTGCCCGTGAAAACGCCGATTCCTGCGAGGAAGGCGGTTTTTCCATCCTTTGCGATGCCGTAAGACAGACCGGGCGTGCCGTCAAAGGTGTCCCGCAGACGCGCATCGCCGTCCGAGCAGATCACTCGCTCGATCGAGGAGCCGCCCATCCAATCGGAATAAGTACCGATCTTTTCCCAATCGGCGATCTTTCCCGTGTATTTGATCTGCGTAAGCTTCGGACAATCCTTAAACACTCCGCCGCCAATCATATCGAGCCCCTTCTTCAAGGTCACGCTTTCAAGCGAGGAACAGCCGGCGAACGCGGCGTTACCGAAATAGATGACCTTTCCGGGGATCGTCACGGATTTGAGCGAGGTGCAGTTCATAAAGGCGTTTTCCTCAATGCTCTCAAGATCTTTGCCCAAAGTGAGCGAGGAAAGCTTGGTGCAATCGCTGAATGCGCGCTGTTCTATTATCATAATTCCGTCCGGTGTTGCGATTTTTTCAAGGCTCTCGCAGTTCGCAAACGCCCAAGAGCGGATTATATCAAGCGTGCTCGGGAGTGTGACCTTTTTGAGGTTTTTGCAGAGGTAGAACGCCTCATCTCCGATGATCGTCACGCCCTCGGGGATGACGACGGATTCGATAAAGTCGCAGTTATAAAACGCAAACGGCTCGATCATCGTGACAGGCACGCCGCCGAATGTGGGAGCGATCACGATGTTTTTATCGGTGCAGTTTCCGATACCGACCAAAACTGCGCTGTTACCCTCGATCTTGTATTCGAGACCTGCGCTGCCGCTGTCCTCGGCGTCGGAGAAGAACTTTACGGTGCCGTCCGAGCATTTGACCGCGACAAACGCCGCTTTCTCGTTCCAATTTTCCTGCTTGTAAATTGCATTCCATTCAGAAACGGTACCGCCGAAACTGAGTTCTTTGAGCGCGGTGCAGTTGTAGAAAGTGTAAAAGCCAAGATAATTAACGCTTTCGGGAATATTTATGCTCTCAAGCGAGGTACAACCTGCGAAGGTGTGTCCCGAAAAACGCTCGAATCCCTCGGGCAGAGTGACGTTTTTGAGCTTTTCGCACTCGGCAAATGCCGTGCCGAGCTCACGGACACCCTCGGGGATTGCGATGCTCTCGATCGCGCAAGCCTTGAATGCTTCGCTGTCGATCATAGTAAGATTCTTTGAAAGAGTTACGTTTTTCAGATTCTTGCAATCCGAGAACGCTCCGTTGTATATCTCGGTGACCGAATCGGGGATAGCAACGGTGTTCAGAGCCGTGCACCCCTTAAACGCCGATTGACGGATGGTTTTCAGAGTTTTCGGTAGGGTAACGCTCGCGAGGTTAGTGCAACCCTCGAATGCCGAGGTGTAAATATCTGTCACTCCCTCGGGGATATTGACCGATTTAAGCAGAAGATTGCCCGCAAAAGCGTGCGCGCCGATGGATTTTACGCTTCCGTCGGCGGGAATTTCAGCCTTTCCGCCGCCGAGGACGAGCTTGCCGGTCTTCTTTTCGATCAGGCAGTTGCCCGAAACGAAATATTTCTCATTGCCTTCTGCAAGCTCGATGGTCCTGAGGGCGGGGCAGCCTATGAAGCCGAGGCTCAGACTTCCGCTGACATTTTCGAGTGACGCGGGGAGAAAAACCTCGCTCAGATAGGGGCAATTCAAGAACGCTTCGCTTTCGATATAGGTCACTCCCTCGGGAATTTTCACCGAGGTCATATGTTGAGCCTTATAAAAAGCTCTGTCCCAGATCTCTGTTACGGGCAAACCGTCAACCGTTGCCGGAATCACGACGTTATTGTCCGTGCAAGTGCCGATACCGACAAGGACGGCATAGTTATCAAACTTGCGGAATTCGAGACCTTCCGAAGCCTCGGGTTCACCCGATATACCGCAAATAGTACAAGTATTATTGACAAATCTATGACCGTAAGGAGGAAGGGTTTCGTACCGAGTATATCCGCAAATGGAGCAACATGATTCCATCTTGTAATTTTCGGTACAGTTCGGCACGATTTCTCTCGTTATGTAGTTTGGATGTGTGCATTCGGTGGTTTCGGGTTCCGAAGTTGTTTCTTCGACAGTTGTTTCATCGGAATTCGTGTCCGTTGGGGATTCGGTGGTGGTCGGAGGCGACGTCGTGTCCTCCCCGACCTCGCCGCGACAGCCCACAAGTACAAGGGCAAGCGCGAGCAGCAGGATAAAAGTTATATTGAATTTTTTCATTAAAAACTCCTTTTTGTGTTGCGTTGTGTGTGAATTATAAGGTCCTTCGGAGAATCATCAGCCTTCCCCTAACTACAATTATATATTATTTTAATAGCTTTGTCAATATTTTTTTAGTTGAGGTGAAAGGGTATGATTTCCATTTATAAAGTTGACAAGGGCTGATTGTTGTGTTATAATTAATTAAATCTACGAAGACATCAAGGGAGATACATATTATAATGAAGAGAATGGCTGAAAGATTTGCCGAAAAGTCATACGATTTCATCGTTGTCGGCGGCGGTATGTCTGGCGTTTGCGCGGCTATCGAAGCCGCACGCTCGGGCGCGAAGACCGCGCTCGTTCACGCTCGCCCTGTGCTCGGCGGCAATGCGTCGAGTGAGGTAAGAGTTCATATTTCGGGTGCCGATCACGGAATGGAGAAGCCCGATTATGCCGAAAGCGGTCTGCTTTACGAGCTTATGCTCGAAAATAAGGCGCGAAACGAGCATTTTTCGTATTCAATATGGGATATGATCCTCTTTGAGGCGGCGAAAAATACCGAAAACCTCACCGTTTACTATAATACCGTTCTCTACGATTGCGAGACCGAGGGCGACCGCATCACCGCCGCACTTTGCGTGCAGGAAACGACCGAAATGCGCTACCGCCTGACCGCTCCCCTCTTTGCCGACTGCACGGGCAACGGCACGCTCGGTTACTACGCGGGCGCGGAATACCGTCAGGGAAGTGAATCGAAGGCGGAAACGGGCGAGATCGACGCGCCCGAGGAGTGCAACAACGAGCGAATGGGCAATACCATCTATTTCCGCGCGCGGAATATGGGTCATCCCGTAAAATTCACGCCCCCCTCGTTTGCAAAGAAATACACAGAGCACGATCTTCGATTCCGTATGCATTGCGCAAACCACAAGGTCGATTATTCGGGATGTAAGGATCCCGAAAAGAACGAGGCGTGCGGCGGCGTTTCCGCGCGCGGAGTCGATTACGGCTATTTCTGGATCGAGCTTATGGGCGACACCGACGATATAATCACCGATTACGAAAATATCCGCGACGAGCTTGTGGCGTCGCTTTACGGCGTTTGGGATCACATAAAGAACGGCGGCGACCACGGCGCGGAGAATCACGAGCTTGAATGGGTCGGAATGCTCCCCGGTACGCGCGAATCGCGCCGTCTGATGGGTGACTACGTGCTTGACGAAACCGATATCCTCGAAAACCGAATCTTCGACGATGCCGTGGCATACGGCGGCTGGTGCGTTGACCTGCATTGTCCGCACGGTCTGCTCGACACCGACATCATGCCCTCGGGCGATTGCCGATTCTACGACGGCGTTTACACGATCCCCTACCGCTGTTACTACTCGAAAAATATCGAAAACCTCTTTATGGCGGGCAGAAATATATCCGCGACCAAGCTTGGAATGTGCTCGACGCGCATCATCGGCTGTTGCGCCGTTGGCGGACAGGCTGTCGGCGCGGCTGCGGCACTTTGCACGAAATACGGATGTTCCCCGCGCGGACTTGCTCCCCATATTTCCGAGCTCCAACAGCTCCTTCTGCGCCGCGACTGCTTCATTCCCGGATTCAAAAACGAGGATGAACTCGACCTCGCACGTTCCGCGTTTTTCACAGCGACATCATCGAAAGTCGACTGCGAGCCCGCAAAAGTTACCGACGGAATCGCGCGAAAACTCGGCGAGGATTTCCACGGCTGGGTCTCGGACGGTATCCGCGAGGGCGGGGAAGTGCTGACTATGAATTTCGGCGAAGCTAAAACACTCTCCGAGCTGTCGCTTACGTTCTATTCCGACTTTAATTACCCCATCCGCGTGACGATGGCGCCGAACCGTCAGGTACAACAGCGCAAGGGCGTGCCCGCAGAGCTTGTCAAGGACTATGATATCGTTTTCAAAAAGAACGGCGAGAGCGTCAAAACGATTGAGATCAGGGATAATCATCAAAGACATAACGTGCATAAATTCGATAAGACCGAGTGCGACAGCGTCGATTTCCGCATCTATTCGACGAACGGAGCACAAGATGTTACGATATTTGAGGTACGTGCTTACTAATAATAAAACAAAAGTTTTTGAAGATTCTAAAGAAACTTTTTTCAAAAAGTTTCTTTAGCAGAGCTCGAGACAGCGTCTCGATTCTAATGCGAAAGCTTCAGCTTTCGCCACCCCGCTTCAAAATGCCGAAGCTGCGCTTCGTCATTTTGGACAGAGTCAACACTTCCCGACTTTAGGGAAGTGTTGCGCTCTGTCACCCCTATAAATGGGTTTTATAATATAATTATTAGGGTGAAGGAGCGAAAACCTCCCGCGAGGGGAGGTTTTACTCCTTCCGAAATGTCGGCGGGGCGCCGCCATTTCGAAGCGCAAGGAGAGTTTCGCGCTCTGCGGAGCGCGCCTTAAGGATCTTCAAAAACTTTCCGCTGATTTCTGTCGAAAGAAAGGATAAAATATGGACATTTCCGCAATCCTCAAGAACCTTGAAAACTGCCCGTGCGGCAGGGTACATACAGTAAACATCAAAGCCGTCGAGATCGGCGATGGGATGCTCGCGCGTACCGCCGCGATCCTTCGCGATGCCGATTTTCCGCGCAAAATTCTCGCCGTTGCCGACAGCAACACCCTCGCGGCGTCGGGAAATATCATCGAAATCCTCGAAAACGGCGGATTTTCGGTTAAACTCAAGCTTTACGACGACTTGCGCGACCCCACGGTCGAGCGCGTCGGTGAGATATGCGATCTTTGCGCCGACACGGAAGGCATTCTCTCGATCGGCACGGGAACGCTGAACGATATCTGCCGCCGTGCGGCTCTGCTCTCGGACCGCGAGTTTGCGATCTTCGCGACCGCGCCCTCGATGGACGGCTTTGCTTCGGGTACGGCGCCTATCATTGATAACGGCTTCAAATACACGATGCCCGCGCGTCAGCCGTCGGTCATCATTGCCGACACATCGATCCTCGCCGCCGCTCCCGCGCATCTGAAAGCCGCGGGATTTGGTGACATTATCGGAAAATTCATCGCCCTCGTCGATTGGCGCGTGGCGCACCTGACCGTTGGTGAATATTACTGCGAAAATATCGCAAACCTCGTCCGCGATGCACTCCGACGCATCTGTTCAATGGCGGATCGCGTAACTGCCGAGGACGCCGAGACCGCGGGTGCGATCATGGAGGTTCTCGTTTTCACGGGACTTGCGATGAAGCTTGCCGAGGCATCCCGCCCCGCGTCGGGCGCGGAGCATATGATCTCGCACATGATCGGAATGCGCAAGCTCGCCGAGGGCGAGCACGCGGACTTCCACGGCAAAAAGGTCGGCGTTGCAACCGTGACACTTTGCGTTCTTTATCATAAGGTTGCCGATATGTCGCCCGCTTTCCACAGCGACACCCCCGACTGGGAGCGCGTTTTCGCGGCATTTGGCGAGAGCATCAAGGAAAACATCATTCGCGAGAACTCCCCGCCCATCACCGACCGCCTCGACCCCGCCACCGTCGCATCGCAGTGGGGCGAGATCTGCAAGATCATCCGTGAAGAGCTTCCCGAGTACGAAAAGCTCCTCGAAATAATGAGATCCGCAGGCGCGGCAACGACCTATTCGGAGATCGACACCGACGATAGCCTCGCCCGCGACTGTATCACCTACCACCCCTATATGCGCGATAAGATCGTCCTCTCGCGTATTCTCCGTATGACGGATATTGATCCGACAAAACTCGTCAGCACCAACTGAAAGCGGGAAAGTTTTCGTCCACCTTTTTCAAAAGGTGGCAGAGCTCGAGACAGCGTCTCGATTTAATGCGAGAGCTTCAGCTC
>JAZRGT010000044.1:0-39078 GCA_045644325.1 Eubacteriales bacterium
CTCTGTCTTGTCGGCTCACGCCTCCATTTTCCTTCGGAAAAACGTCAGAGCCACGCGGGTTCAAAGTTTTTGAAGATTCTTAAGGAACTTTTTGAAAAAAGTTCCTTAAGTCGCGCTCCGCAGAGCGCGAAATACTCTCCGTGCTTCAAAACGGCGCCGCCCTCGGCGACGTTTTGGAAGGAGTAAAATCTCCCCGCGGGGAGATTTTTGCTTCTTCATCCCTGATCGAATATAATGAATAATGAAACCGCTTCGCTGATGAATAATGAATAATCAAAATAGAGCCGAAATTCTACATATAGCAATCCGACCCTCCGCGCGAACGCACCGAGGGGCGGGGTTTATAGTTTACTGCGGAAACATATCGCGGTTTTCTTCTTTATATCTTAAAAATTCTTCGTGACGCTTTGCCAAAAGCGCTATGTCTTCATCATCCAACACGCCTTCCGCATAAGCCTGCTCCAATCGGTACATCTTCTTTTTTGCATACACAAATGTATTTGCATTTAAAGTATAACCGGAAATTTCAACGATCGGATTTCCCATTTGATATGAAATGATCGAAAATACTATACAACCATTAATAGTGCCGTAATAGGGCGAAGTCCAGTCATAGTTCCGGATCACTCGTAAATGATCTAAATCTTCAAGATAATCCTCTCCATATTTTTGTTCCAAATCCTCAATAGTTGTATTCAGATACAAACAGAGAAACGCTCTGTTTACTTCTTCTACTTTTTTATTATGTATCGGTTCAAGATCAGGGGAAAACTGAAGATACGGTACTTTTTTGGGTACGGTAACGCTCTCACTGAACATATCGTAATTCTCTTCCCGGAACTTCAAATATTCCTCGTGCCGTTTTGCTATAGCAGCAATATCATCATCACTTAAGAAACCGTTTTCATAAGCTTCGTCAAGATAGCAAACTTTATCATTAACATAAGCGTAGACATGCCTGTCAAATTGATATCCCGCAACATCTACCATCCACCACCCGCAATCAATACCATCACCGGGTAACCCATATTTCGCAAAAACTATGCAATCACCGAATGTTCCATAGTATGGCGAACGAAAATCGTAATTACGAATAACTCTCCAAATGGTATTATATCTCTCTTCCGGATTTTCACCAAGTTGAGTCCACAATTCATCCTTGGTTATGCCAAGATAATGAACAATATATGCCTCGTTAATCGCATCTATCTTTCTCTGTGAAATCGGTTCAAGATCGGGGGAAAACTGCAAATATGGTACTTCTTCCTGTCTGCCCAAAAAACTTCCCGCGAGCGAACCAATATTCTGCGCCAAGGAGCTGAACACCGGCGCAACCATAGCAAGCAGGAGCAAGCAGGCAACGAGGGCGAGATACTGTTTCCAGTACTTTTTGAGCGAGCCGCCGACCGTCTGCACCGGCGGCTCGTTTGAGTGCGGTTTGATCTTCATCTTATAACGCGCCGCGCTTGCGATATATTCGTCGTCGATATATTCAAGCGCATCGAGCAGGCGTCTTTTTGTAAACGCTTCTTCAATCATACTATTATTCCCTCCTTTGCCAGCTCCTCGCGGAGCTTTTTCTTCATTCGTGACAAGAGCGATTTGATCAGGCTTTCGGACAATCCCATACTCGCGCTTATCTGCGGCACCGTGTCGCGGTACCAGAAGCGGAGCACGAAGACGTCGCGATCGCGGTGCGGCTGCTTCGCGAGAAAGGCGTTGATGATCTCGCCGATGCGCTTCGATTCGTAATCATCGGCAACGGTATTTTCGCTCGGTATCAGCTCGAGCAGATCATCCCCCGCCGCGTTGTAATTCGCGCACCGCTTCCAAGTATTGTTCGCCCGCGAGCGTTTGAGCGCGATATTTTTCACTAGCTTCGCGATAAACGCGCAAAGATTCGTCGGACGCTCGGGCGGAATACTGTTCCAGAGCGCAAGCCAGGTATCGTTGACGCATTCCTCGCGGTCCTCGGGCAGAGCAAGAATGTTTTCCGCAACCGAATAGCAAAGTCCGCTATACTTCGCCTCCGCCGCGTGCAAGCCGCGCTCGTCGTTTTCATAAATCAGTTCTACAATTTTATCGTCTTTCAAGAGCATTACCTCCCTTCACCCATTAAGTACCCCAAAATATTCCAATCGTCGCGCGTGAATTTCAGTTTTGTAGGGTTGCACAAAAGCAGAGTGCAGTTTTTGTGTAAAATAACAGTTCGTTTTTATTTTACCATAAAGAAAGCAGGATGTCAAGAAATTTTCACCACCACACCAAAAACAAAGCCCTCCCGCTTGCGGGAGGGTTGGGAGGGTATACAGCGCCGCGCGGAATATTTCAGCCGAAACAAAACCAAGTACGAAATATAATTAAAAAAGGAAAATTTCCGCCAAAGCGGAAATTCACCATACCTCTGCCCTCTGCCCTCTTACCTCTCACCTAAAAAAGCGGGGCAACGCCCCGCTTTTTATTAATAGCTTCCTTCAGTATCGCCGTCAACAGCATCCGCTGTCTTCGCCTTTGAGGAAGCGATCTTTTCCTTGAGAAGGTCGTAATAAAGAACCTCGTCAATGGGAAGCTCAACTTCCTTATTAAGCCAATCGGAAAGGTGCATTGCGTTCGAGAGCATAAGTCCGTTGATGCCTTCTCTGCCGTCCGCTACGAGCTTTCCACCATTGAGGATAGCATCAGCAAATGCATTGAGCACGCCGACATGCTGGGTGTTCTCGCCCTCGAGCTCGGGGATCTCCTCGATGACCTCGGGCTTGCCGAATACCTTCTGCGTCGTCTTTGAATACTCGGGCTCCCAAGGATTGAGACGGTAAAGAGTGAGCGAGGTCTTGTCGCAAACGAGAGTACCTCCGTCGCAAACAATCTCAAAACGGTTCGTGCCGGGGCAGTCGCCCGTAGTGGTAATAAACGTGCCGGTCGCACCGTTTTCATACTCGCACCAAACACTTACGTCATCCTCAACCTCGATATTGTGCCACTTGCCGTACTTCATCTTAGCGTGAACCTTGACGGGAAGACCGCAGATCCACTGCCAGAGGTCGAGCTGGTGGGGGCACTGGTTGAGCAGAACACCGCCGCCCTCTCCGCTCCAGGTTGCACGCCAGTCGCCCGAATCATAGTAATACTGCGAACGGTACCAATCGGTGATGAGCCAGTTGGTTCTGCGGATCTGTCCGAGCTCGCCCGACGCGATAATATCGTGCATCTTGCGGTAAACGGGGTTGGTTCTCTGATTGAACATCATACCGAAGTAAAGCTCGGGATGCTTGTCGGCTTCCGCGATCATATCGCGAACCTGCAGAGTGTAAACTCCCGCGGGCTTCTCACACATAACGTGAAGACCGTGCTTGAATGCCTCGATTGCAAAATAGGGATGGAAATAGTGAGGAACTGCGATAAGGATAGCATCAACAAGTCCCGATGCGATCAGCTCGTCACCCTCGTTGAAGATCACGGGAGCATCCGCCTCATAGCTCTCAACCTTTACCTTGGGGAAGTTTTCAACAACCCACTCACGGCGCACCTCACGGCGATCCGCAACAGCGGCGATGACGATATCGGGGCACTTGCCGCCGATAACGTTTTTGAAATGTGTCGAGCCGATGTTACCGACTCCGATAATACCTAATCTAAGCTTGCTCATTCCAGTCCGATTCCTTTCAGATAATCATAGCTCTTCTTCATACATACGAAGGGATCCTCGTCGTAGCAGCGATCCTGCTCGACGAAAACATACTTTGTTCCGCCCGCCTCGGCTGCCTTTGCAGCGGCGATGTGGTTGATGTTGCCCGAACCGACGGGTGCCATGCGAACTGCGTTATCGGTCGCATCGTAGACCATATCCTTGAAGTGGATGGTGTCGATTCTGCCCGCGAGCTTGGTAAGCCACTGCGCGGGGTCTCCGCCGCCCGCCTGAACCCAGTAAGTGTCAACGGTGAAGCCGTACGCGGGAGTATCAAAGCGGTCTGCCATATCCTCAAGGAGAACCTTGCCGTTAGGAAGCTTTACGAACTCCATATTGTGGTTGTGATACATAAATTTCAAGCCTGCCGCCGCGATCTTTTCAACAGCGGGAGCGATCTCCTTGCAATACTGATCGTATACCTCAATGCTGCAATTTTCCTTTTTGAAATTGGGCATAGAGCCGAGTCCGACGTAGCCCGCGCCGTAGATAATATGCTCCTCGATAACCTTATCCGTCTCCTCGACGATGCGCTTGTACGCGGTATGTGTGAGGGGAGCAACGAGTCCGCAATCCTTGAGCAGATCGCGCATCCAAGCGGCGTCAAATTCGCAAACGCCCGAAAGCTGAACTGCCTTGTAGCCCATTTCGGCAACGCGTCGGATAGTGGATTCAAGATCCTCGGTGGTCTTGCAGAAATCTCTGAGTGTATAAAGCTGTGCACCTGCAATCATTTTGATTTTCCTCCGTTATATCTTTTCGATAAGTGATTTAAGTGTATTGACCGCAAAGTCAAACGCCTCGCGGTTGTTCTTGAAGGACGAGCCAACGTGCTGTGTATCTCCGCCCTCAAGCGCGGCAAGTCCTACAAAGGATTTGAGATGAGGCTCGAGAGTGAGCACCTTGATGCCCGACTGAGCAAATCTCGGCAGAAGCTCGGGCAAATGTCCGATTCCGTCGCCGGGAGGCACGACCTTGCCGTCCGCCTTTGCGTCCTTGATATGCGCATACTTCATAAAGGGCTTGAGAAGCTCCCAAGCAACGAGCGTATCCTCATCGCACTGAACGAAATTTGCAGGATCGAAAACGCCCTTGAATGCGGGCAGAGCCGTGTGGAGCTTATAGCAACGCTCGGCGATGTCACCGTAGATGCCCTTCTCGTTTTCGTGGCAAAGATCGACACCCGAGCCCTTCGCCGCGCTGATCATATCGTCAAGTCGGCGGCAGATCTCGTCAAAGCAAGCCTGCGACGAATCGGTCTTATAAAAGCTGAACATTCTGATATTCTCCGCGCCGCAGATATTCGCGGTCTCAAGAACTCTCTTGAAGCGGTCGAGCTCATCCTGTGCGGGGGATGTGATATCAACCTTACCGATAGGAGAACCGATCGACCAGACGGTGATGCCCTCCGAGTCAAGACGATTTTTGAGTGCCTTTGCCTCGTCGGCTGTAAGATCGGCGACGTTCTTGCCGTCAATACCGCGAAGCTCGATGAGCTTCATTGAATTTCCCTGCAAAGCCGCGATCTGACCCGATATCATCTTATCGGCTTCATCGGCAAATGCACAAAGTCTGAATTTTTCCATTTTGCACCTCATAAAAGGTTTTATTTGATGTAATTATACCACACATTAAAAGCAAATTCAAGTATAATTCAAAAATGAAAAAAGTTTTTGCTAAAATTTGCTCAAAGTCTTGAAAAAACGGGGAAAATGTAGTATTATTATATAAGTAAAACTATCTACTTTGAAAGGCAACTCCAATGAAATTCAAAACCGAACTGCATCTCCACTCCGCGCCCGTTTCGGCTTGCGCGAAGTCTTATCCCGAGGAGATTGTGCAGGAATATCTCGATCACGGTTACCACACCGTTGTTCTGACCAACCACTTCTCTCGCTTCACCTTTAAAAACAAACGCATGGGCGACCTCTCCGATCTTCCTTGGGAGGAAAAGGTCGATTATTATATGAAGGGCTACCACGAGCTCAAAAAAGCAGCAGAGGGCAAGCTCAACGTCCTCTTCGGATGCGAGCTTCGCTCTAATATTGACGAAAACGACTACCTTATCTACGGCCTTGACGAGGCTTTCCTCCGCCGTATGGTAGGATTTTACGATATGCCGACCGCAGAGGTTTCGGCAAAGATCCGCGAGGCGGGCTTCCTCTTTTTGCAGGCACATCCCTTCCGCGACGCTATGCAGATGGTCAATCCCTCCCTGCTTGACGGCATCGAGGTCTTCAACGGCAACCCCTCGCAGGACAGCCGCAACGATATCGCCCGCATCTGGGCGGAACGCTTCGGTCTTATCGGCACCTCGGGCAGTGACTATCACCGCACCGTCGAGGGTGCCTTCGCGGGCGGTATTCTGACCGACGAGCCGATCACCTCAAACGAACAGCTTCTCGAAATTCTCCGTTCGGGCAATTACGAGATGATCAAGGATAACGATAAACCGCAATAAGGAGATTTATCAATGGAACTTCTCTTCCTCGGCACGGGCGCGGCTGACTGGTCGCCAAAGCACAAGGGCGGCAAGCTTTACCGCCGTCTTTCCTCAGCACTCGTAAACGATGATCTTCTCATCGATCCGGGTCCCTGCATCTACGATCTTGCAGAGGAGATCGGCAATCCCGATCTTTTCAAGAACGTAAAAAACGTCATCCTCACCCACTCGCATTCGGATCACTTCAACGCACAAACTCTTCTGCGCATCACGCGTGAATCAAACCACCGTGTATGCTTCTGGGCACAGAAGGCGGCTTATGAAAAGCTCCTCGCCGCGGCAAAAAAGGGTGACGATCTTCCTTTCTACCACCCGATGGATCCATACAAGCCCGAAAAAGTCGGTGATTACGACGTAATCCCCTGCTACGCCAACCACGGAGATCTCCCCGAGGGCGAGATACCGCTCAACTATATCGTAAAGGACGGCGAGAGAAGCTTCTTTTACGGCACCGACAGCGGATGGCTGATCTATCCGACCTATCAGATGATCAAAAAGGTCAAGCCGAACGCACTTATCTTTGAATGCACCACGGGCTACGCCCCCGGTGACGAGCGCATCTTCGGTCACACCAATATCGCAATGATCGGCATTATGATGGAATCCATCGTCGCGCAGAAAGCAACCGCCGAGGATTGCAAATACTATGCAACTCATATGGCGCGCACACTCCACGGCTCGCACGAGGACACCGCAGAGCGCCTTGCTCCCTTCGGTGTCACACCCGCTTATGACGGATTTAAAATTGAAATCTAATTCAAGGAGTACATACCAATGATCAGAGTAACAATCTGGAACGAATTCAGACACGAAAAGACCAACGAGACCTGTAAGGCTATCTATCCTAACGGTCTGCACGCCACTATCGGCGAATTTCTTTCTAAGAACGATGACATCGAAGTAACTCTTGCCGCACTCGACGATCCCGATCAGGGTCTTCCCGACGAGGTGCTTAACAATACCGATGTTCTCATCTGGTGGGGACATATGGCTCACGGAGAGGTAAACGACGATCTCGTAACCAAGATCCAGCGCCGCGTTTATATGGGCAAAATGGGCTTCATCGCGCTCCATTCCGCTCACCACTCCAAGCCCTTCCGCGCTATTATCGGTACAATGGGTAACCTCACCTGGGGACGCGAGCAGAGAGAAATTATGTGGAATATGCTCCCCACTCACCCCATCGCGGCGGGAATCCCCGACAAGTTCTTCATCGAATCCGAGGAGCTTTACGCAGAGCCCTTCTTCGTTCCCCAGCCCACCGAGCTCATCTTCGGCGGTTGGTATGAGGACGGCTACATCTTCCGCTCGGGTATGACCTACCTCCGCGACGCGGGCAGAATCTTCTACTTCCAGCCCGGCCACGAGACCTGCCCCTCCTTCCATAATCCCTACGTTCAGCGCATCATCACCAACGCCGTTTACTGGGCAGCACCAATCACCCCCGGCTACGAATACAAGGACCATTGCCCCCACCACGTCGATGACTACGAAGAGCGCGTAGCGGCAGGTAAAGCAAAGAGCAACCTTACCCCCAGCGTATTCAAAGAGCTTGGATTTGAGAAATAAAAAATAATTTCCGCAGAAATACGGAATTTATACACAAACGCGCGCCCGCCCGAAACGGTCGGGCGCGTGTTTGTGTAAATCAAGATATTATTTCTATAGGAACTGAAATTTTATATCTTCGGGTTTTAGAATCATCTATCCCATAATCACATATTTCAACAATAAACTCATATTCATTGCCTAACTCAAAGAAATAGTCATACATATAAAATACTGACTCAATAACATACGATTCATTTTGAGATAAATCAACAAGCAAATTATCATCGGTAGCATAACTAGCAAAGTTTTTCGATTGATAAACAAACAAAAAATTCGATAGATCGCCATTTTTTACAAATGCTCCGGGTGACATATAGCTTTTAGCATTAAACTCAATATTATCTTCCGTTGTATTAGTTATAGTTATGCGCGTTTGAACAAGCGAATACATTGTATAAGAGTCTTGAAAAAACTCAACTTTAATATTTACACCGTTTGTATTCTCCTCATATACTATAGGACATATAAGAGTTATGTTTTTTGCACTCATATACTTTTCGGTCGCGGTATTTTCGGTAGGCAACGAGGGATATCTATTCCACTCAGAGAGATACCAATCATACCCCAAAGATAAACTATCACTAAAAAGAGATTCTGTAGATCCGCCCACACCTATTGCCTCCATTTCTGTTCCTTCAGTTCGATTTTCATTTGGTATTCCTTCATCCAAATCTAAAGAACAGCTACATAACATTATAAGTATTATAAGCAAGCAAATTATAATACTACTAATGCGTTTGTTCATAATTACAACTCCTATATTCCGTAGAACTATTCTTTATAACACCATGAAAGTGCATATTTCGTTGAGCTCTCCTCATCTCCATACAATGCGGGTTCATATTGAATAATTACCAAAGTATATGGTTCGTCAGAGCACGGAACATCTCTAAGAATTTCAACATTATTATTAGGCGTAGTAGATTGCGCTACTATATTCCCTTCAAAATCATACAATTTAATGTCTATATCGGCACTATCAAATAATTCGTCTTCTTCCCTAACATTTCGTTCGAAGGTTAATACCAAGTCTACTAATCTTTCATCAATATCATCGAAAACAAATGTGTATGTATGGCTTGTTTCTGCAGGGAAAAAGTAATCACTGGAATATGAATTCATTTGCAATATCCCTCTTATATTCCAAGCATCTACTTCACCTGCGCCGTATTTTCTATAATTAGTGCTATTTACTGCATATCTGTGCGCATCAGTAGAAGCACAAATAATTGCCTTCACTTCAAGCGCAGACACCAACCCATTCTCAGCACCATATATCAATGCAGCTATGCCTGAAACAATTGGTGCTGCACAACTAGTCGCAGAAATCTCTCCTGTTGTTTGCAAGTCGACAAACCCCCTCACACAAACATCAGGCTTATTCACTAACAAATTGTTATTGTAATATGATGAACCGGAATCTATTAAATGGGTAGATTGATTATAGTTTCCTACAGTTATAATGTTATTAGCCATTCCGCCACTAGTTATCCCATTAGCTCCACTATTACCGGCAGACTTGAGAAATAAAAAATCATAATTTGAGGTAACATAATCTAAATATTGTGACACAGCACCATAATTATTAAATCCATCATTTATCCCATTGGCGGCTGTTATATTCATACTGCAATTTACAACATCAACATTGTTTAAAATAAACCATTCAATTTCACTATACAACGTTGTATTTAATAACCCGTTTCTATAGCTAGTTGTATAGTAAAAATCCGCATCAGGTGCAATCGCATATAATATCTCCAACACTAATGTTGGATGACTTCCATCCTCAGTATCTGTCAAACGATCCTCTTCATAACGAATAAAAATATTTGTATCACTAAATATTTCTTCATCAATATTGGGGTAACCAACATCTATAAATCCGACTTTAACACCATCCCCACGATTATTCGTATAAGTGGTCAATGCATTTATACCAAGATTTTGTTTTAGCTCACTCATCGTGTGGTATTCCCAACTTCTAGATTGATTGCCATTATTAATGGATTCAATTTTGTGTATAGAACCATCGTTATACTCTATTCTACATACTTGAGAAGCAAGAGAAACCTCAATAATCCTATCTAGACTTAATTCCGCAATCACCATCGGAGAATACTTGCTACAATACACAACCTCGTTATTTGTTAACTCAAAATCTACAAATCTTTTAGTGTACGCTTCATAATGTTCGCGCATTTTTTCTTTTCTTGCATCCATATACCGAGAATATATTTCCGCATCTGCTTCCGTATTTTCACAAAGGGCGCGTGGGGAAAGTGTTGCTTTAGCAGCCGAAAGGATCGATTCAGTCGAAGACAGCACCGCTTGCGAAGTATTGATATCCTCCAGCCATATCATTACTTCAATCGTTTCTTCTTCACTGCTTTGCATCACACTCTGCAACGTGTCGGAGATCCGAGACATTGCGATTTCTTCGTTAGCGGCGTGTACCCTTAAGATCAAGCACATGGGGTTTGCGAGGAAAGACATAACTAACAAGGTCAACATAATTTTTTTGATCTTCTTCATTTTCGAGATCTCCTTTTTATTTATTCGGGAAAATATTCCCGTGATTTTATTGTATCACACAAAATATTATTTTGTCAACACTATTTTATCCCACAATAACATTTTCTGCCATTTTCACAAAACAAAGGCTCTATATTTATTTACATTACACAAAAAATGTGATATAATATGGAATATACCGTATCAGAACAGGTGAAACAATGAAAGAAATCCTATCAGTAGAAAATATGCGCAAAAGCGATGCGCACACTATCGCGACCGAGGTGCCGAGCCTTGAACTTATGTACCGCGCGGGACTTGCCGTGACAGAAGCGGTTGGATGGCTCACGCCCGTGGGCATCGTTTGCGGTGTCGGCAACAATGCTGGCGACGGCTACGTCATCGCGCTTGAACTCAAAAAGAGAAATATCGACTGCACTCTTCTCCTCCTCGAAGAACGCTTCTCGCCCGACGGGAAATACTATTTCGATAAATGCATCGAAGAGAATATTTCTTACGAAATATGCACGGAAAGCACCGATCTCTCGCGCTTTTCCACCCTCGTCGATTGCATCTTCGGCACGGGATTCAAGGGCGAGGCTCGCGGACTTGCGAAGGACGTAATTGAAAATTACAACGCCTCGTCGGCATACAAGGTATCCGTTGATATTAACAGCGGAATGAACGGCGATACTGGTATGGGCGAAACCATTGCGCTCTCCGACCTCACCTGCTCGATCGGCTCGTTCAAGCCGGGGCATTTTCTGAACAAGGCAAAAGACGTCATCAAGGATAAGGTCAACCTCGACATCGGCATCAAGCCTATTGATGAACCTTATTATCTCTACAAGCCGTCAGCTCTGCCCGAGCGCAAGAATTTCTCGAACAAATCATCCTACGGCTACGTCGCCCTCATCGGTGGCTCGAAAAAGTACAGCGGAGCTATACGCCTCGCCGCTATGGCAAACGCCGCAATGCGCGCGGGCGCGGGCGTCGCTATGCTTGCCGTTCCCGACTCGATCTCGCCCTACATCATCCCGAACATCCTTGAAGCAACCGTCTATCCCCTCTCGGACAGGGGCGGTGAAATAGTTTTCAATGAAAACGAGCTTTCCGCGCTTGCATCGAGAGTGAAAACTATTGCCTTCGGTATGGGCATCGGTCTTTCGGACGAAACCGAAAAAGTGCTTTCCTACCTTATTAATAACTATAAGGGCAGACTCATCATCGACGCGGACGGTCTTACCGCCCTCTCGCGCCTCGGTACGGATATCCTCAAAACCGCATCCTGCGAGATCATCCTCACGCCGCACAATATGGAATTCTCACGCATCAGCGGACTGCCGATAAGCGAAATTCTCTCCGCGCCCATCGACCGCGCCAAGGATTTCGCCAAGGAATACGGATGCACCCTTCTTCTAAAAGGACCTTCAACGATCGTCACGGACGGTGATCGCGTCTACGTTGTCGACCGCGGATGCGCGGGAATGGCAACCGCGGGCAGCGGTGACGTCCTCTCGGGCATTCTTGCCGCGACAGCCGCGTATATCCCTTCGCCTCTCGAATCCACCGCGCTTGCCGCATATATAAACGGCGCGGCAGGTGAGCTTGCTGAGTCGAAAACAAATCCCATCAGTATGACAGCGAGCGATACCGCACGGGCAATTCCCGAAACAATCACAAATATTTTGCAATAGTTGCGCGCGCAACTATTGACTATGTGTCAAAAATTTGGTATAATATATTCAATACCCACCACGGAGGACGATATGAGTAACGAAAAAAGACAACCTAATGTTTTATTTATAATGGCTGATCAGTTCCGCGGCGACTTTATGAGCTGCGTCGGCGGTCCCGCAAAGACTCCCACACTTGATGCCATCGCAAAGGAAGGCGTTGTTTTCACGCAGTGCTCCACCTGCGCGCCCCTTTGCGTTCCCGCAAGAATCGGACTTTTCACGGGCAAATACGCCCACACAACGGGTGCTTGGGATAATCAGAAATACATTCTCTCCCCCGATGCCAATATTTGGTCGAAGCAGCTCCGCGACCTCGGCTACGCGACCTCGCTTTTCGGAAAGACACATATCCACGGCGGCAGCGGTAACATAATTGGCCGCGAGCCGATGCTCAACCTTTACGGCTTCGACACCGTTGACGAAATCACCGGACCGCACGCCTCCTGCAAATCAAGAACTCATATGACGGAGCGCTGGGCAGAGCTCGGTCTGCTAGAGGCGTTCAAGGAAGATATCGAGAGACGCGGAAAAACTCCCTTTGCAGAGCCATCTCCCCTGCCCCTCGAGGAATACTACGACGTCTACGTCGGCAACTGCGGCGTTGATTACCTTAAGAATTATGACGGCGACAAGCCTTGGTTCTGCCACGTCAGCTTCGGCGGACCTCACGAGCCGTGGGACGTTCCCGAGCCTTATGCTTCGATGTATAAAGAGGAGGATATGCCCGCGCCCCGGCCCGTAATGAAGAACGCCAATCCCGACAGACCGAAGGGCGAGACCGACCTCCGTATGCACAAGAAAAACGTTCATTGCACGCCCGATAAAGCCCCCGAGATACGCGCCAACTACTGCGGAAACTGTACTCTGATCGACGAAATGATCGGTAAGATCGTCGACGTTATCAAGGCTCGCGGCGAATGGGATAACACCGTTGTTCTCTTCACCTCCGACCACGGCGAGATGAACGGAGATCAGGAATTCGTCAACAAGCGCACATTCCTCGACGGCGCGCTCAACATCCCCCTCGTCATTCGTACGCCCGAAACGATCGGCAAGGGAGGCATCAAGACCGATGCCCTCGTCAGCCTCATCGACGTCGGCCCCACTCTCATCGAGCTCTGCGGCGGTACGATCGACTATCCTCAGTGCGGCAAATCCCTCTGCGGAGTCCTTGACGGAGTCGAAGAAAAGCCCCGCGATTACGTCCTCAGCGAGCTCAGCGGCGAGTTTATGTATATGGACGAGAACTACAAGGCTCTCGTCAATACAAAGGGCGAGATCTATATGCTATTCGACCGCAAGAACGATAAGGACGAGCAATACAACCTCGCAGCATCCGAGGGGGCAGTCGATATCGAAAACGACATCCGCAAAAAGCTTCTGACTGCGATCGCGGAAAATATCATCATCCCCTCCACAACGGTTCAGACCGCAAAGGCAATTACAAAGTAATAATTTAAAAGGTGGATCTTTGATTTCTCAAAAATCCACCTTTTTATTAATTTCTTCCGAATTGTTTGAGCAACCTTTTGATAAGCTCGGAAAGCGGAAGGACAAGCATTCCCGTGAAGATATTGGAAATGCCGTGGATGACGTCGAACATCAAGCCCGTCGATATCCAGACGAGCGTTTGCTCAAGGTTAAAGCCGTACATAAGAGCCTGAGCAGGAGCGTAAAGCACACCGAACGCAAAGCCGTGGAGCGAGCAAACGATAGGATATACTATCATCGCGGCTATACGCGGCATATTCTTCGGCAAAAGCATGGTTACGCCCCACAGTACCGTCCATACGTAGGTATACGGCACCCACCAAGGCGCAAAGCCGGCATATATTCCTTGAACTACAACGTAAAGGTAAAGTGGGATCAAAGCCTTTTGACGGAAAACCACCGTCATAAGCATCACAAGCATCCCGAGCAGGTGGATGTTTGGAAAAGCCTCCATAATTATCTTTGACGTGAACATCAGCGCCGCGAGCATAGCGAACAGCACCATTTCAAAGATGCGGTTAGATAAGCGGCGTCTTCGTGCTTTATTTTGCGTAGGTGAACTCATAGCATTCGCCGTCCGCGATATCTGTCATATCTGCGCCGGTCATCATATATTCGCCGTTTTTGGTGAAATTCCAATATCTCTGATCAAGGTCGTAATCTGCACGAATACCGTTGACGAACTTGATGTAAAGACCGTAATCACCCATATCACCCGCGATAAGTCCGTGTGCAAGAAGCGCCTCACCGAGAGTTTTCGCGTCGGTCTTGACGGTGAAGGTCACCGATTTATCCTCTGCAATAACCTTGACGGTAACCGTCTTCGCGCCCTCGCCGAAGGAGGTGTCTTCAAGATAAGTAGCGGTCTCCCAAAGACCTTCGCGAGCGATGGGACCCGCATTTTCAGCAGCAACGCCGCTTGTTTCGGGAGTTTCCGCTTCACCGTTTTCGCAGGAGAAGAGGCAGAGTGTCATAAGGAGCGCCAGAAGAAGCGCGAGAGTTGATTTGATCGTGTTTTTCATTTTTCGTTTTCCTTTCTTTTTAAGCCAATTATCGGAACCTGCCAATACAATAAAATCCGTTTTTTTCGGTGGCTTTGCTGCCGAAAAAACACCTCCCTGACGAGCAGAGCGAGTACGCGCGCCGAGGGGAGCCGCAATAATCAAGGATTTTTGCGAGCGGCGATAAGCGCGCGCCTCAATTTTAAAACGCAGTTTTAAAATTGGCTATTTCAAAAGGATAAAGCAAAAAGCACTCTCCAAATGAGAGTGCACGACCAAACAGAGATACCCTGCCCGTATCTCTTTCGCGCCCGCTCTCCCAAATTGCCCAAGAGTTTTTTTCGCGTGTCACAGTCCGATAAGCATTCCGACTTTAACGGTAATGGCTGTTGCCGCGGATTTTCACCGCCGTTTCCTTATCCCCGAATGAAAAATCATCCGACAATGGAGTAAAATCACCCCAATGAACTGCGTTTATTCTTTTGTTTGAACCTATTATAGCATAAAAATTCAAAAAAATCAATAAAAACTCAAAAAAATCTCAAAAAAATTCGAAAAAGGTATTGATTTTTTCTTTTGTTTGTGATATAATATACAGGTCAGCGCGAGCTGCCATGGAGAGATGGCTGAGCTGGTCTAAGGCGCACGACTGGAAATCGTGTTTGGGCTAATACCCCAACGAGGGTTCGAATCCCTCTCTCTCCGCCATAAAAAGAGTGAGTACCGCTTGCGGTACTCACTCTTTTTATGCCGTCGCGATATTGATGATGAACCCCTTATTGTTTCGCTTTGCGAAACAATAATAGAGTTCGCGCTACCGCCCAATTGCAGTATAGCACCCAATTACGCGCGAACTTCGGGTTCAGAATCCCTCTCTCTCCGCCATAAAAAAGTCCGAGAACTTCGTTCTCGGACTTTTTTTATCCAAGCCGCAGGCTTGGCATATCATCACGCGCAAGCGTGTATATCATCGCCGAGGCGTATATCATCACGCGTAGCGTGTATTATCTGCGGCTTGATGATATACAACACTTGGTGTTGATGATATACAAGGCTACGCCTTGATGATATGCAATTCCTACGGAATTGATGATATACAATGGCTTCGCCATTGATTATGCGCGAACCGTGGGTTCAGAAGCCCGTGGAATATTCAACGCTTTCGCGTTGATGCCATACAGCCTTTCGGCTGATTCCATACGCTCGCAAGCGAGCGATTACATGCACGCCTTCGGCGTGATTAAGTTGCGAGTATTGTAACCAAATTCCCCGCATACTCCCCAAACCCATCCTTATTCGGATGCAGGTCATCGGCAAAGTACCGTCTTTCATGCGGCACGAGGTCAAGTCCTCTTATATGCTCCACTCCGCACTTTTCTATCTCGTCGGCAATAAGCTGATAGCATTCCCACAGATTGCCCATCCTCTTCTCTTCACTGCCGCCAGAAACCCAAATCGGCGAGATCGCGTAGATCTTGCTCTGCTTGTAAGTTTCCTTCACCATACCGAGATAGAGCCTTAACTGCTCAACCATTTCATCCTTCGTTTTGAAATGATTAACGTCATTCGTGCCGTATGCGACGATTACCGTATCGGGGGAAAATCCGCTGTCTGCAAAGGTCGAGGCGTGGTAATACGCGCCGCCGACGCCCTGAATGACGCTGTCATAGTTCAGAGCAAACGACGTGCGATAAGCATAAGAAAGCGTGTCAATGCCCGAATTCCACCCCTGCGTGATGCTGTCGCCGATGAAAAGGACTTTTTTGTCAAACTTATGCCGAACCGCACTCGCGCCGTCGGAAAGCTCTACGTTATCAATAACGCCTACCTCGTGAGAGGGGAAAACAAGAGTCACGCGGCAGGGTGCGGATAAACCCATCTTTATCTTTGAGCACTTGCCGTCACCGATCGCAACCGTGCCTTGATAAACTCCGTCGATAAGATACTCAAATCTCGCGCCGCTTTTGACTTCAAAGGTAAAGAATTTGCTGTCGGTCTCGAAATCAAGCCGGATGCCCGTTGTCGTCTTCGCACGGAATCCGAGGATATCCGAAAGCGCATAGAACGCATCGATCTGGCACTTCTGCATTTTGTAAAAGCATATACCGTCCGCCGTCCGCTCGATGTCAACCGCACCGACGGTCAAATTTTTGATTTGTTCCAAACTTAATTTCATACCATTACCTCATTTTCCTGTCGCGGGGCGTACCCACGGACAGGTTTTTTCATTTACATAATAAATTTCATCGATCTCACGCATCGCCTTTTGACATACCTCGGAACGAATAGAGAATCCGTCGTTCCTTACGATCTCGGAATCAATCAGCGCGCGCAGATAGAAAAGTCTGAAATTGCGCGATGAAGTAATGTTTTCCGCCAGGATCGAGTTGTATTTTTCAAACACCTCGCGGATGTTCTCGATCTTGCTCGGATCGGCGATCGTGACCTTGATATTCTCAAGATGCGAACGCTTGCGTGCAAGCGTTTGTTCGGTCAACAGAAATGCCTCAAAAAGTTCGTCGGAGTCGGTGCAGAATTCAAAATTCATATACACTCGCAAAGCATCGACAGCACTCTCGCACTCGCCCGAATAAAGTGCAAGCTCGATGAACTTGTTGGCGTCCTCAAAAATACCCTCGGAATAGGGATATGCGCCGCTGTAGATCGCCTTTCCCGTTGTGTGATTACGGTCGAGGAATCCCGCAAGATGGCTTGCACCGTAGCCGCCCCAAGGCGAACAGGTCCACATACTGATCTCGGGAAATTCGATAAAGCTGACGCCCTCGGGCATTCCCTTTTCAAGCAGAACGGGAGGTAGTTCACCGTTAGCAAAGAATGAAAGAATATAAGGAATGTCCGCAAACACTTCGTCGCGGAGTCTGTCCGTAAAGCCCTCCCATTCGCCGTTTGTGAATCGGTCAAAATACCACGCGGAAACAATGATCTTCGTTTTCGGCATCATTTCATTTACAAGCGCTTTGAAGTGCGGCAAAAGCTTCAAAAATCCGTTCGAGCCCCAGGGTGCGCATTCTTTGCAAGTGCATCCACCCTGATCGTAGGGCCAATAAACGATGTAATCTATCTTGAGATCGGCGAAATATTCGAGCATCACTCGGCGCGCGCGGAGAATTTCCTCGATTCCGCCAGCCTTTGAGGGGCAGATCTCGACGTGATAATGCGAATCGGGCGAGGTATGATATCCGTTCTGCACCGCCCACTCGGCGCGGAGCTCGTTAGGTGAGGTAGAAAATCCCTCGTTCGATATCATCGTAAGCGACCCGCCGATGCCGATCTTATTGGCATACGCGAGTATCGCGCGGAGACGCTTTACAAGGCTTTGCGCCCCCTCATCCTCCATCGACGTGAAGTGGTGCATATCGAACCAAACGAGCAGGCTGTTGCAGCCGCGCATTGCAAGATCCTCGACGACCTCGTAAATCTTCTCGATCGGTGCGGAGTGATAGAAATTATCAAAATGCGTGGCAAAATACATACCGCGAAGCTTTTTCTTCGGCGTGAAATCAAGTTTACCGACAAAGGGCTCAAATCCACCGTTGCCATCAAAGCGCGAAAGGCGCAAGAATCTGCCGAATGCTGCAAAAAGTGCAAGCGGATCGGCGGCGCGGAGCGCGCAAGAGTCGCAATCCGAAGTTATAATATATCTCTCATTGCAAAGTCCGCCATCGACCTCGAGAGAAACGGCAAATCCGCCGTCAAATCCGACCTTTCTCACGGAAAGCACACGCTGAGCCGCGCGAACAAGGATGTCGAATACCTCTGCGGGCATATTTTTATTTAAAAGGATCATAGCGTACCCCCTTTTCGTTTTGATTAATTATATCACACATTGGAAGCATTTTCAATGAAATATCAAAAAAATCTTGAATTCAAAAGCCGCAGGTGATATAATATTGATAATCACAAAACCGAGGACGAAAAATGAAATCTGTACTTATAACCGGTGCGAGCGGAGGAATGGGCCGCGCGGCGACCGAAAAATTCAGCGCGGAGGGTTGGCGCGTTTTTGCGCTTGACAAAAGGATCTGCGAAGCCGATGAAAATATAATTCCGATCGAAACCGACGTCACCGACGAGGAAAGCGTCAAAAAAGCCTTCGTTTCGGTGTGGAAGCACACCGACCATCTCGACGCCGTCGTGCATTTTGCGGGAATATATATGCTCGATTCGCTTGCAGAGATGTCCGATGAGGCATTCAGACTCATCCTCGACGTCAATCTGCGCGGCGCGTTTCTCATAAACAAGATATTCTTGCCCTTGCTCGGCAGGGATAGCCGCATACTTATAACCACAAGCGAGCTCGCCCCTCTCGATCCCCTTCCCTTCACGGGCATCTACGCAGTCACAAAAGCCGCGCTCGATAAATACGCCTACTCCCTCGCAATGGAGCTTCAGCTTCTCGGCATCAGCGTTTCGGTTCTCCGCGCGGGCGCGGTCAAGACCGATATGCTCGGCGCTTCGACTACAGCACTCGACCGCTTCTGCGACAAGACCGAGCTTTATTCCTGCAACGCAGAGCGCTTCAAACGGATCGTCGACAAGGTCGAAGCCCGTCACATCGAACCGCAGAGGATCGTGGATAAAGCATTCGGCATCATAACGAAAAGGTCGCCCGCGTTTGCATATTCGATCAACCGCAATCCGCTTTTGCTTCTGCTCAACATTCTCCCGAAGCGACTTCAGCTATGGGCGATCCGGCTGGTACTGAAATGAAATATATAGATCTTCACACTCATACGAATTGTTCCGACGGCGTAGTATCGCTTGATCACTCTCTCAAAGAGGCGGAAGGGCTCGGTCTGTCGCTTTTCTCCGTCAGCGACCACAACACCGTCGCGGCGTATTCCGAGCTCGCCGAATCGCGACACCTTTTCAGCGGTGCGATACTCCCCGCCGTCGAGCTCAGCACGACCTTTAATGGCGACGTCATCGAAATTCTCGGATACGGCATCGACGTCGACAAAATGAGCATCTTGATAGGCGAAAACTATTATTCCTTTTACGATAAGCAGGTCAAGGAAGCGCGGCTCGACACCGAAGCAATGCTCGCCGCGGGAGTCACGCTTGATGCGGAATTCGCCCGCGCGATGACAGAGGAGCCGTGGACTATTTTCGATCCCCGTCATCAAACCAACCGCCCATATCTTCTCGCCGAAATGAAGCGACACCCCGAAAACGCTCGTTTCTTTGAAAGCGAGGAGAAATTTTTGACTCTCACCCCGACACAATTTTCACGGAATTATCTTTTTAACGCCCAAAGCCCACTATACAGCGATCAATCCCCATTGAGTGCAGACCTCCTCACCGTTCTTGATATAATAAAGAAATGCGGAGGACTTTCCTTCCTCGCGCACCCGTTTATATATTCAAAAAACGTGATTTCCTCGCTCGACGTGCTCGCCGCCGTCGGACTTGACGGAATGGAATGCTTCTACGGCACGTTCACGGCAGAGCAAAAAAGATTTCTGTTCAATTTCTGCGAGGAAAAAGGACTTTACAAGAGCGGCGGAAGCGACTACCACGGCATAAAAATGCGCCCCACGAATCCACTCGGATACTCCGACGGTAAAAAAATTCCCTTCTCGCTGATCGAGCCGTGGTTCAAAAAGGTTGAGAGGAGCTTGATGTGATGAATAAATACCTAAAAAATCTCAAAAAAATAGAATTCGTCGTCACCTACGCCTGCACGGGAAGATGCAAGCATTGCTCGGAGGGAGATCACAAGTCCTGCGGAGTGCATATTGATCCCGCCGTCGCCGCCGATGCGGTGAAAAAGATCGCGTCCGCCTACGACATAAAAACGGTTATGACCTTCGGCGGCGAGCCGTTGCTTTATCCCGAAGCCGTTTATGCCGTGATGCGCGCGGCGAAGGAATCCGGCGTGCCGCACAGACAGATCATAACCAACGGTTATTTTTCGAAGGATGAGGAACGCATCCGCGAGGTGGTGCATCATCTTGCCGAATCGGGTGTGAACGATCTGCGCCTTTCGGCGGATGCATTCCATCAGGAATATATTCCGCTTGAACCCGTCAAGATCTTTGCCAAAGAGGCAAACAGGTCGGGAATCCCGATCAGAATCCAACCCGCGTGGCTCGTCAGCCGCGAGGACGGGAACGAATACAATATCAAAACTAAAGAAATAATTTCGGTTTTTGCAGAACTCGGCATAGGCGAGGCTGACGGCAACGTCATCTTCCCCGAGGGCAACGCGCTGAAATATTTTGCGGAATATTTCACCGATTCCGCGCCCGAGAATCCTTACGTCGAGGATCCCGCCGACGTCAGATGCGTGTCATTCGACCCCGACGGCTCCGCACTCGGCGGAAACGTCTATGATACGGATATAATGGAAATCCTTGAAAATTACAAACCGATATAAAGAACCGCCGATGAGGAAAAATCCTCATCGGCGATTTACTTTTATCTGACTACCGAAGAATGCCTATAAATATAGAACTCCTCCTGGCTCGGCATCCATTTCTTTTCCTTTGGCGGGAAGGTTGCATCGAATGCTTCAACTGCGGCTTCGTCGTCGCAGCAGTCGGCGGCAGTCGAGGCGATATACATCCACTTTTTGCCGTCAAGCACACCGGGTACAAGCTCGCAGACGAGAAGCGCGGTCGGATAATCGCCCGGCACAACGAAGCTGACGTCCTTCTTCTTACAGCTCACAAATCCGCGGCTGACGTAATTTCCGGGGTTGCCGAAATTGATGTTGACGTCGTATCCCATCTTTCGCGCCACATCAAAGGAATGCTCGATCAGAATCTTTCCGAGCTTCTGTCTTTGATACTTCGGCGCAACGCAAAGCGGTCCGAAGGAAAGAATTTCTTTTCTATTCCCTTCTTCGTCCTCAAGCCACGCTTTGGTGTACATAATATTGCCGATGATCTCGCCGTCCATCTCAAGCACGAAGGCAAGTTCGGGGATGAAATCGGGATGATTGCGCATCATGTGGACGTAGTAATGCTCGGATGCGCCGAGCACGTATACGTTCCAGAACGCCTCGCGGGTCAGTTCTTCAACCGCTCTGTAATCCTTTTCGGTTTCGTTTCTTATGATAATCTTTTCCATTGTCGTTTCCTCAAATAAAATCAAGCCGAGGCCTGTAGGAATATTATATCATAAAACTGTAAATAGGTCAATACGGATTTCGCTTACAAATGGCCTCCACGCAATAAACAACGAAAAAAGCTCAAAAAATTTTGATTTTCGTATTTTCACAAATGCCTTGAAAGAAAGCCTGTTTTATGATACAATAATAGCTGACAATATTGAGCAAAGGAGTGCAAGCGTGAAAGACGAATGCCTTATCTGCGGTGCGCCGCTGAAATATTTAGAAAATGACGAGCTGATGGAGTGCGCCATCTGCCACAAAAAAGAGAACAGCAAGACCGTTTGCGAAAACGGTCACTACATATGTAACGAATGTCATACGCAGGGAATGGACAGCATAGTAGGCGTGTGCCTTGCCGAAACTTCGAAAAATCCGATCGAGATAATTCAAAAGATGATGGCTCTGCCGTTCTGCCATATGCACGGTCCCGAGCATCACGTTATGGTTGGCTCTGCACTTTTGACTGCCTATAAGAACGCCGGCGGCAATATCGATCTCGCAAGAGCGTTATCCGAAATGCAGGCTCGCGGAAAGAAAGTGCCCGGCGGTGTGTGCGGATTCTGGGGAGCTTGCGGTGCGGGCATCAGCGCGGGAATGTTCGTGTCCATCGTAACGGGCTCGACCCCGCTTGCAACTGAGGCTTGGGGACTGGCAAACAAGATGACCTCTTCCGCACTTGGCGCAATCGGTGAGATAGGCGGTCCTCGTTGCTGTAAGCGCGATTCCTATCTCGCTATTATCAAAGCCGTAGAGTTTGCCAAAGAACACCTTGGTGTAGAAATGGAACTCGGTGAGATCAAATGCAGCCATTCGGCACAGAACAACCAGTGTATCAAAAAACGGTGTCCGTTTTATAAATAATATAACGCATTGATAACGAGGCATTATATGAGTAGATATTTTTTAGGCATCGATCAGGGTACCACGGGTGTCACCGCGATGCTGTTTGATAAAAATTTTTCGCCCGTTTCGCGCGGATACCGCGAGATTAAGCAGTTTTATCCCGAGAACGGTTGGGTTGAGCACGATCCCGAGGATATCTGGCAAGCCGTCAAATCTGCCGTGTCGGAGGCAATGGAAGAAGCTTCGGCTCTGCCCGAGGATATAATCGCCATCGGCATCGACCACGAGGGCGAGAGCGCGATGCTTTGGGATAAAGAAAGCGGACAGCCCCTCTATCCCGCGATCGTCTGGCAGGACAAGCGAACCTCTGCGCGTGCGGAAGAACTTGAAGCAGAATACGGTGATCTTTTTCGCCGAAAGACCGCCCTTTCGCCCGACAGCTATTTCAGCGCGACAAAGATCGAGTGGATCCTCAAAAACATTCCCGAAAGCCGCTCTGCTATCGCGGGCAATATGGACGCGTGGATGCTTTATAAAATGACGGGCGGCAAGGCTCACAAGACCGATACCTCGACCGCCTCGCGCACTATGCTTTATAATATCGAAAAAGGCGCGTGGGACGTCGAAATTTGCGGTATCCTCGGAATTGACGTTGGTATTCTGCCCGAGATCGGCGACAGCACGCGCATTTTCGGGATATCCGATCCCGATGCCTTTTTGGGTATCCGCGCCCCCATCGGCGCAATGCTTTGCGATCAGCAGGCGGCTCTGCTCGGTCAAGGTTGTGTTAAAAAAGGTATGCTCAAAACCACCTACGGAACGGGATGCTTTATGCTGATGAACACGGGCGACTGCCCCGTTCATTCGAAAAACGGGCTCGTCACAACCGTTGCGTGGCAGATCGAAGGCAAGCGCACATTCGCCCTTGACGGCGGAATTTACGACGCGGGCACCGCGATACAATGGCTTCGCGACGGACTCGGAATCATCAAGTCGGCGGGCGAATGCTCTGCTCTCGCGCTGTCGGTCAAGGACAACGGCGGCGTTTATTTCGTCCCCGCCTTCAGCGGACTCGGCGCGCCGCACCACGATCCTTACGCACGCGGAACTATGATCGGTCTGACGCGAGGAACTACCCGTGCACATATCGTCCGCGCCGCAGATGAAGCAATGGCGTATCAGGTTGCCGACCTCGTCAAGTGTATGGAAAACGACACCACCGCGCCCATCACACTAATGAGATGCGACGGCGGCGCGGTGCGCGATAAGTTTTTGATGCAATTTCAATCCGATGTGCTCGATATCCCGATCGAAATTCCCTCTTGCACCGAAGCAACCGCTCGCGGAGCCGCCTTCGCCGCCGCTGTCGGTGTAGGAATGGCGAAGATCGAAGATGCGGAATCTCTGTTTGATGTCAAAACACGATACACTCCCGCGATGACCTCCGATGAGCGCACACGCCTGCAAAACGCATGGCACCGCGCCGTCGAACGGGCAAAAAAGTGGGCTGAATAAAAAATAGGATGGATTTTACTCCATCCTATTTTTATATCCCGTAAGTTCCCGTCAGCGGATCGAGGAAAATGCCAAGCTCGGGCGTTCTGAATGTAAAAACGGCAAACAGCAATCCGATCACGCAGAGTGCGGCAAACGTAAGTTTAGGCGACCTGCAACGCACTTTTTCCGAGTTAAAGAGCCTTGCTTCGTAAATATACACCGCAGCGGCGGAGATGAAGAAGATCGCGATATTTATCCAATCGGGCGACTTTCCTATCGCCCCATTGAAGGTATAAAAGATTATCGGGATCAATGCAAGTCCGAGAAGAATACCGCGCAGCTTGACGCACCAAAAATTCTCTCTGTCACGGAAGAAAAAGCTCTGCACTATCGCAAAAACGAAAGTCGGCCAGAAAAGCAGCTTCATGTGCTCCCAAGTTGATTCATTCACACCCGAAAATGGCGCGATCCACACCGCGCCGTCGAGCCAATCATATAAAAAATGTAAAAGTGTCCCACCCGCCGCCGTAACGCCGAAGCCAATCCATTGTGATATTCCTATCGACCGTTTCATCTTTCACCTCGTTATATTTTTTATATATTATATTCAATAAATATTAGAATAATATTGAAATCCGTTTGTTTTTTTGGTATAATGAAAGAAAAGCAGGAGAAAGCAACAATGGATACTTTAACTTATAAATATATCACCCTCCGCGAAGTTCCAAAGATGATGACCGCCGCCGCGGAGTGGTTCAGCTCCAAATGGCGCGTTCCAAAAGAAGCCTACCTTGCGTGTATGGATGCATACCTCAAAAATAAAACCGAATACGGATGGTATCTCTGCCTCTGCGAGAATGAGATCGTGGGCGGTCTCGGCGTTATTGAAAATGATTTTCACGATAGAAAAGACCTCACGCCCAATATCTGCGCGGTCTACACCGAAGAAGCGCACCGTCGACGCGGTATCGCAGGCCGTCTGCTGAATATGGCGATCGACGATCTGCGCTCAAAAGGCATCTCGCCCGTATACCTGCTGACCGACCATACCGGATTTTATGAAAGATACGGCTGGGAGTTTTTCTGCTTTGCAACGAGCGACGGCGAAGATGAACCGTCGAGGATTTATATACACAGATAATTTGCCATTAATTTAATGATTTCAGGAGGATAAAATGAAAAAAGCATTATCTTTATTTTTAATCGTCAGTATTTTATTGATCCCGCTCTCACTTATCGGATGTCAGTCTAAAGAAGAACCCGAAAATGAAAATCAACCTGCAAGAACCGTTGTAGAGCTTACCGAGGACAATTACTGGAAATACATAACCGTTAATTCCGAAGTAATCAGTGTTTCGGCAGGCAAAAAAGGCTCAATTTCGTATGAAATAAAAGGTGTTCTTGATTTTGCATTGTATGAAGACGTTGTTTTTTCATTTGATGTTTTCTACTACACCGACGGTCAGAAAGATGACGAATACCAAAGCTATACTATGCGCATAGCTTGTAACGCCGCTGGAGATGCTTCTTTTGAAACCGTATACCAGGGTATTACCCTTGTAACCGTTGGCAAATGGCTCGGCATTGACGGCGAACTTGTCAGCTTTGAAAACTATAATTGGAAAATACACTTAAAATCTGTCACGGGAAAAGTGATTTATACGGCATAATTGAGAAAATGATAATCGGAATTGAATACGTATGCGGACATAAGCGTCTTGTCGGAAATACAATGATGTTTGCTGAATTAAAAGCCGCTGTCAACGAAATATTTGAAAAAACCAATGAAGCCGATTTCGTCCCGGCATTTTGCAACAGATTCGGATACAAAGAATTGCCGTATTCCGACGGCTATGCCGATTACCTGATCGATATTGACACTCGCTTGGTTTTGGTAACCTCATATACTTTCCCAAAAGAACTTGACGGTGCAAAAGTTTTATATTTCACCGACAAGGGCAACTTTGAACCAGTATATTATGCCGGCGGTGCTGTGGCGCACAACGTATTCTATCTTGCAATATGCAAATACGATAATGACGATTCGTTTTACCTTTTCCATATTGACGAAAATATGGAAGTGGTTGCAGACGATTGTTGGGAGAGTATTGAATTTTGCAAGAAGTATATGGATTCGTATGATGTGAAGTGGCACAAAACCAAATAGCGACAATTTGATATAAAAGGAGTAAATTACAACGTATGATACTCGAAACAAACCGCCTCACCCTCCGCCCGTGGTGCGAGGATGACGCAGAGGAATTATATAAATACGCAAGCGACCCCGAGGTCGGTCCTCCCGCGGGATGGCTGCCGCATACGAGCGTCGAGAACAGCCGCGAGATCATCCGCACCGTGCTTTCCGCGCCCGACACATACGCTGTCTGCCTCAAGGAGAACGGCAAGCCCGTTGGCAGCATCGGTTTTCACCGCAACGATCTTGCCGAGGATGACGACGAATACGAGCTCGGCTATTGGATCGGCAAGCCCTTCTGGGGCAAAGGACTCATTCCCGAAGCCGCGCGCGAGATGCTCCGCTATGCCTTCGAGGATCTCAAAATGAACCGCATCTGGTGCGGATATTACGACGGCAACGAGAAATCCCGTCGCGTGCAAGAGAAGCTCGGATTTGTCTATCAGCGCAAGACTGAGGGCATTGAGGTCAGACAGTTGAATGAGATCCGCACGGGGCATTCCAATCTTATGACGAAAGCGCAATGGGAGAAGGTGAACAAGAATGATTAAAAAGACAATAACAAGAATGATAAAAAAGGATCAAGAGGATGCCGTTTCGCGAGCTCTCACGGTAACACCCATAACCCCTAAAACGAAGAATTTTACACACACTACTATCGGCGAGGAGCTGTTTGCCGAACTGAAAACGAGACTTGGATTAGTTGTTGTTACCGGCGATTTGGTTAAAAACGGAACAAGTCCCTATGAGATTTTGAATCTGTATATTGACGTACAAAAAAGCGATCGGTGTTGGAAAGAACGATTGTCCTGGGTACACGACGCACAGCATTATCAGATTCGCGATATTCTTTTCGAAGTGTTTGAAAAACACGGCTTAAAGCCGCCGATTGAAAAAGCATACGACAAGAAAACGGGCGAATTGATTTCGGATACGTGCTTTAATATATCTTTAATTGATTTTGCGTATTGGCAGGAGTATTGGAAACGAGGGGACGATAGATGATTCAAGAGCCTGTGCGCAACCTGATGAAGATGCAGGGAGTTGAGTTATAAAATGAAGATCGAAAACAACGTCTTAAAGCATTATCTCAAAAACGTCTATTTCATCACCGGCACCGCATACGCGGGCAAATCAACGATGGTAAAAATGCTCGCTGAGCGTTACGGACTTATCGAATGCGGTGAGAATTACCATATGGAGGTTTCGGAAAAAATCGCAACGCGCGAAACGCATCCCGATCTCTGCTACAACCGTCAGCTGACCGATTGGCGGGATTTCGTCACCCGCACGCCCGAGGAATACGAGCGATGGATATACGCCGTCGGACGCGAAGCGGCGGAATTTGAGGTTGCGGGACTGATTGCAATTTCGCAAGATAAAAAAGTGATCGTTGATACAAACATCCCGATCGACGTCCTCAAAGAAATTTCGGATTACGGTCACGTTGCCGTGATGCTCTCACCGCAGTTGATGAGCGTGGAGCGTTTCTTCGACCGCACCGATCCCGATAAGCAGTTTCTTTTGAGTGTGATCGACAGTTGCGACGATCCTGCCGCTGTGATGGAAAACTACCGCCAAGGTCTTGCGCGAATTAATAGCAAAGAACACTATGAAGAATACGAAAACAGCGGATTTTTCACCGTCGTCCGCGAGGACAACGGCATCGATACCAGAGATGAAGTTTGCGATATTCTTGCAAAACATTTCGGATTTACGGAGTAAAAATATGTTTGATTTCAAAGGCAAAGTTGCTGTCGTTACGGGCGGCGCGAGAGGAATAGGAAAGTGCATCTGCGAGCAATTCCGCGCGGCGGGTGCTCACGTTTGCATCATTGATCTGCTCGAAAACGACTTTTTCACCGGCGATCTTTCCGACAAAGACACGCTTGAAAAGTTTGCAGAGAAAGTCATTGCCGATTACGGCAAAGTAGATTTTCTGATAAACAATGCCGCGCCGAAGATGTGCGGAATTGATGGCGGCAGTTATGAGGATTTTGAATACGCCCTGAAGGTCGGTGTCACCGCGCCGTTTTATCTTTCAAAGCTCTTTGCGCCCTATTTTGCCGAGGGCGCGAGCATTGTCAATATTTCGTCCTCGCGCGACAGAATGAGCCAACCGAATACCGAAAGCTATACCGCGGCAAAGGGCGGAATCTCCGCGCTGACGCACTCCCTTGCAGTCAGCTTGTCGGGCAAAGTGCGTGTCAATTCGATCTCGCCCGGTTGGATCGATACGAATTATACCGTTTACGAGGGCTCGGACGCTACCCAACAACCCGCGGGCAGAGTCGGGAATCCGCCCGATATTGCGAATATGGTCCTCTATCTCTGCTCGGATATGGCGGGATTTATCACGGGCGAAAACATCTGCATCGACGGCGGTATGACGAAGCTTATGATCTACCACGGCGACTATGGCTGGAAGCTTAATGAATAAATTCGATAAACAAAGACTTTATGAGCTCCTGACCGAAATTCCGCGCGGCAAAGTTGTAACCTACGGCACCCTCGCCGAAATGCTTGGAAATAAAGCGTGGGCGCGTGCTGTCGGAAACGCCCTGCATTCCAATCCCGACGGCGACAAATATCCTTGCTACAAGGTAGTGAACTCTAAAGGTGAGTTAAGCTCCGCATACGCCTTCGGCGGCATCGAAGAACAAAAACGCCGTCTCAAAGCGGACGGAATTGCCGTTGAAAACGGAAAAGTTGATTTTAAAAAACACGGATATTACAGGCAGTAGCAAACTCATAACATAGTTAGACAAAAGCCACTGATACGCGAGTGCGAACATATCGTTCTTTGTGAAGTCTCGATAAAACAGAGGGAAATAAACATGGACAAGAAAAAGTACTTTTCCGATTATGAAGCATTCACAGAAAACGAAATATCCGATATTTCCGCGCAGGGTATAGCTTTGAAAAACGGTATGTATATCGATTTCAACAAATGTACGGAAGTTTGGGCAGAAGCGAATTCGCTTGAAAAAACAATATGCGTCGGCGAAAGAAACATCACAGATCTCAGTTTTACTTTTTATACTCTTCCAAAGCCTACAATGATAAAGTTTATTCAAAAAAGCAGATTCGCAGAGTTATTCTCAAAGCGCAATGCGTTTTGCCGCTTTCAAGATTTCAAAAACAAGATTTACGAATGCGGATATAAGACTTTTGATATGAGCTGAAGGAGTACCAAATGAAATTCAACAATATAATAAATCATTTACTTAATTGGTGTGATAAAAAATCCGAATCATGCCGCGACTCAAACAAAAGTTACGGAGGCGTCTATTCGGCTTTAAGTATGGTGTTATGGGAACTTAATTTCAAACTGTCATCGTTGATTGACAAAGAGTTTGAAACCACAGAGAGCTTCCGAAACAGTGTTTTTGAGTTGATTGATATTCACTATGATAATTCAATCATCGAGCCGCAAAACGGAACTGTAACCCGTATGATAGAAAAACTCAACGATGAGTTTCGCTTTTGCCTGACAGATCTGCTTTTTGATGCAGATACCCTTTCTTTCGCAGATCGCCAGTATTATCGAGTGATCCTCGGCAATGAGGCGGAAGGAATAATTAAAAGGTTCAAAACTGTGTGGAGTTACGAAAACACCTCATATTGGTTCCCGCTTATGGGCGAAGAACCTCGGCGCATTGAGGAAAAGTTTTATGTGATGTTCGATTACATTGAACCGCATATTAATGAGATTTCAAAACTGATCGGACTTCCCGATGCTCATATTTATGAGTACAGCGAGCGAGATATTTTCCCCGATCATTGTATCGAAACTACGGAAATTCCCGAATACGGCGGCCACGAAACGATCTACACAGACAAAAATTTTTCTTGGGCAATATATTTTTCTCACGAGGATACGGTGGCTTTCGCGGGTTCAATAGTTTCGAAAGTGAAAGAAATTTTAGCAAAAGAAAAAGATCATTTCAATAAATTCGAATGGGATTTAGATTAAAAGGAGCAAAACTATGAAAAGAGTACACGATTTTTTAAAAAAAGCAAACGTATATTACCTCGCAACCGTCGAGGGCGATCAGCCGAGAGTACGTCCTTTCGGAACTATCAATGAGTTTGAAGGCAAGCTCTATATCCAGACGGGAAAGATCAAACCGACAAGCCATCAGCTTGCGGCAAATCCCAAGGCAGAGATCTGTGCTTTCACCGAAGGCGAGTGGATAAGAGTCGAGTGCGAGCTCATCGAAGATGACCGTTTTGAAGCGAAAAAGTCGATGCTCGATGCATATCCGAATCTCCGCGGAATGTATGACGAAAACGACGGCAACACGCAGGTCTTCTATATGCAGAACGTAAAGGCTACCTTCTGCTCATTCGGAAAGGCTCCCGAAGTTGTGGAGTTTTGAGGTAAAAAGCAATGAAAACAGGAATCTACGTACCACTTATTACGCCGTTCAAGGAAAACGGTGAGGTTGATTATGAAGTGCTCGGTAAGGCAACGAAGTTCGTTCTCGCAAAGGGCGCGGACGGTATCTACGCTTGCGGAGGTACTTCCGAGTTCTGTCTTTTGACCACAGAGGAAAGAAAGCGTTGCCTCGAGGTCGTCATCGCAAATGCGGACGGCAAAGAGGTCATCGCGCATGTCGGTTCGCAGTCGACTGCAGAATCGGTCGAGCTTGCAAAACACGCGGCAGGTGTCGGCGCCAATATGCTTTCTGCTGTCGCTCCCTATTATTTCGGCTACACCTTCCCGCAGATCAAGGAATATTTCCGCCAAATCGCGCATGCGACAGAGCTTGATCTTATGATCTACAACGCCGCGCAGGCGCGCGACTATTCTCTCGCCGAGATGAAAGAGCTTCTTGAGGATGAAAAGATCACCGCCGTCAAATACACGGGTCAGAACTTCTATTTCCTTGAGCGACTCATCCATTACTGCCCCGATAAGAAATTTTATACGGGATGCGACGAAGCCTTCCTCGCGGGCGCGGCGGTCGGCTCGCACGGCGCGATCGGCACGACCTATAACTATTACGCAGACAAATACATAGAGGCACGCAAACTCTTCAAGGAAGGCAAAAACGCCGAGGCACTTGAAATCATCCACAGCCTTAACTCGATCACCGAGGCGATCATTTCGACAACCTCTCTGATCGCGGCGACGAAGTATATTATGAGTCTTCAGGGACTTGATATTCTTCCTATCTCGCGCGAGCCCTTCTCTCCCCTGACCGATACTCAAAAGGCGCACGTCAAGTCGGTTTATGAAAAGGCGTTCTGATGATTAAAGAACTGATGCACGATCCCATCTTCCTCGGCGGGAAATCGGAGATCGCAACTAAAGAGGATATTTCGGTCGCAAACGACCTGCTTGAAACGCTGAAAGCTCACAAGGAGACCTGTGTCGGTATGGCGGCGAATATGATCGGCGTGCGCAAGCGCATCATCGCCTTTCTTGACGAAAGCGGAAAAACACCCACATACACGGTGATGTTCAATCCCGAGATAATAAAAAAAGACGGAGCGTACGACACCGAGGAGCGCTGTCTCTCACTCCTCGGCGGTCCGCGCCCCTGTAAGCGGTATAAATCCATCAAGGTCAAGTACCAGACCTCCGAAATGCAGACCCGCATCAAGACCTACACCGGCTGGACGGCGCAAATCATCCAACACGAGGTCGACCATTGCAACGGGGTGCTGATATGACCGAGGTCGTTGCCGCCCTCATTTGGCAGGGCGAAAAATTTATGATCTGCCAACGCCCCGTGCACAAGGCGCGAGGACTTCTTTGGGAATTCGTCGGCGGCAAGGTCGAGGAGGGTGAAACGAAGGAGCAAGCACTCATCCGCGAATGCCGCGAAGAGCTTGCCGTAACGCTCGAGGTCGGTGACGTATTTATGGAAGTCATCCACGAATACCCCGACCTGACGGTGCATCTCACGCTCTTCAACGCTACCATATCCGAGGGCGAGCCGCAGTTGCTCGAGCACAACGACATCAAATGGATCACTCCGAGTGAGATCGAAAATTACGATTTCTGCCCGGCGGATGAAGAAATATTGAATGCTATTCAAAATAGCTGAAAGGATACTTATTATGCGCAAAAATTTTGGCCCCAAAACTTGGCTTTATCCCATGCCCGTGCTGATCGTGGGCACTTATGACGGCAACGGCGCGCCCAACGCTATGAACGCGGCTTGGGGCGGTATTTATGACACGAATCTGGTCATGGTCTGCCTTGCGGACGACCACAAGACCACCGAAAATATCAAAAATACAGGTGCATTCACCATCAGCTTTGCAACCGCGAAGACGGTCATCCCCTGCGACTACGTCGGCATCGTGTCGGCAAACGACGTACCCGACAAGTTCGAAAAGGCGGGATTCCACGCCGTCCGAAGCGAATTTGTCAACGCTCCCATCATAGAAGAACTTCCGATGACGGTCGAGTGCAAGCTTCTCAAATTCAACGAAGACGGCATCTGCATCGGCGAAATCGTCAACGTAAGCGCAGACGAGAGCGTGCTTGACGAAAACGGCAAGGTCGATGCCAAAAAGCTCGATCCCATCATCTACGACAGCGTCACGCACGCATACTGGAATTTCGGCGAGCGAGTTGGACGTGCTTTCTCGGACGGTAAAAAAATCAAATGAGCACCGAAACAAAAAAACTTCTGATAAATCATTACCGCGCCTATCCGAAGCTACAAGCCGAAGATATTTTCAAATACCTCTTTCAAAGCTCGTTCGGGTGCGAGCATCTGGTGTCAAACGAGAGCAGAGCGCTTGAATATATTAAGCGCGAATATGAATCGCTGACCGAACAGCCGTCGATTATGACCGACAAGCTCGACGGTGCATACACGCGCGTGTACCTCTCTGCCCTCTCGGGCGGTCTGACTCCCGAAACGCTTGCAAGGCTTTTCTGCCTTTCGGCAAAAAAAGAACCAAACGGCAAAGAGCTGTTGGAAGAAAAGCTCCAAGTCGCGCGCGAGCTGATTACTGACGGAAGTCTTCCGCTCGACATCGAAGATTTTGACCAAAAGCTTGCCGAATGGCGCGCGGCGGGTTATCCCGCGATACACCATTCCGATGCATTCCGCTCGGAATACCGCCCCGCATACCGCGTGATCTCGGACAGATACGCGGAATTCCTCGCGCTTTTCACGGAAATTGACAAGCTCATCTCCCAAGGAAACGCCATCGTCACCCTTGAAGGCGGCAGCGCAAGCGGAAAATCCACGCTTGCGGAGATACTCGGCGAAGTGTACGATTGCAACCTATTCCACACCGACGATTTCTTCCTCCGTCCCGAGCAACGCACGCCCGAAAGATTCGCCGAGATCGGCGGAAATCTCGACCGAGAGCGTTTTTACGATGAAATCGTAGTACCTCTCACCAAAAACGAAACGGTAATTTACAGACCCTTTGATTGCGGATCTCAAACACTCGATGATCCGATTACCGTTCCGCCGAAGAAGCTCACGATCGTTGAGGGCGTATATTCAACTCATCCCGCATTTTCCCGTTATTACGACCTTGCGGTATTCCTCGATATCGATCCCGAGTATCAAAAAAAGCGCATCCTTGCGCGCAACTCCGCGCGGTTTGCCGAGCGGTTCTTCAATGAATGGATCCCCCTCGAAAACAGGTATTTTGAGGGAACCGATATAAAAAAGCGTTCCGATCTGATAATCTCCGTAAACGATAAAATATAAAGGAAGTTCTCGCTATGTCAAAGCTTTTCAAATCAATTTTGTTTATGCTCACATTCGCTCTGGCAATTTCCGGGGCAGGTTGCAACTCATCCGAGGGCGACACCGAAACGTCGTCCGACTCCACCCCATCGGACTCTGTTGCCGAAACAACCGCCAAGCTTGAGTATAATACCACTCAGTTCAACAATCCTATTTCCTACTCTGACGCGCCCGACCCCTTTATCACCTACGATCCCGATACGGGATACTATTACGCACTCCACACCCAAGGCGACCGCATTGAGATCTACCGCCATAAGCACGCCGCAGAGGTTATCATTGAAGGCGAAACGAAGGTCATCTACCGCGCGACGGGCGAAAATGTAGTTTGGGGCGACATCTGGGCACCCGAAATGCACAAAGGTCCCGACGGTCTGTGGTACATATACACAAGCAGCCGTGTCTCGAAGGATCCGGGCGAAAAGCGCATTTTTGTCCTCGGCTCGCTGACCGCAGATCCCTTCGGCGAATGGGAATTCAAGGGCAGACCCGCCTATGATATCTTCAGCATCGACCCCACGGTTTATACAGCACCCGACGGCACGCAGTATATGTGCTACTCCCGAGTCGATCCTCAAAAGGGGCAGGTGCTTGATATCGCAAAGATGATGAATCCCTATACTTGCTATAACGGAAAAACAATAGCCAAGGCAGAGCTTGAATGGGAGCTTGTCGAGCCCTACGTCGGAAATAAAGCCATACTTGAGGGACCCTTCTTCCTTGAAAACAACGGCAGACTCTTTATAATTTATTCCGCAAACGGATGCTGGTCGAACCATTACGCCCTCGGTGTTCTCGAATACACGGGCGGCGACCTCTGCTCCGCATCGAGCTGGAAAAAGCATCCCGAACCCCTCCTGACCTACGGTAACGACGTCTACGGTCCCGGCCACGCATCCTTCTTCAAATCCCCCGACGGAACCGAGGTGTGGTGCGTATATCACGGAATGCTCCTCTCCAACGATACGGTTACTCCCGCGACACGCTATTGCCATATCCAGAAGGTCGAATTCGACGAAACCGGCTATCCCATCATGGGCAAGCCGATCGGGTACGACGCGTTTATCGATCCGCCCTCGGGTGAGATAAAATAAATTCACTTATGAGGTAAGACCATGCCGCTTAAGATAATCAGACAGGATATTACAAAAATCAAATGCGATGCGATCGTCAATCCGACCGACCCGCATTTCTCGCACGGTGGCGGTGTGGACGCGGCAATCCACGATGCGGCGGGCGAGGAGCTGTATAAAGCTTGCCTCGATTACGGCGAACTTGCGGTCGGCGATGCCGTTCTGACTCCTGCCTTTTCTCTGCCAAGCAAATACGTTATTCATACGGTCGGCCCCGTCTGGCGCGGCGGCAGTTTCAATGAAGAATCCGAGCTCCGCGCTTGCTATTCAGCCTGCCTGACGCTTGCTTTGAGCAACAAATGCGAAAGCGTTGCGTTCCCGCTTATATCATCCGGAACGTTCGGATTCCCCAAAGACCGCGTACTCAAAATCGCAACCGACGTGATCGGCGATTTTCTCCTCGCGCACGATATCTTCGTCTACATCGTTGTCTACGATAAGGACTCCTACGCCATCAGTGAAAAGCTTTTCTCGGACGTCGAATCCTTCATCGGGGATAATTATAAAGACATTGATATGTCGTTCTGCTATTCAATGCTAACGGAAGATTCTTCGCCGCGCCCTCTTAAGAGCAGAAAAAAAGTAATATATCCGTGTGCGCCTTGTGCTTGTCCTACACCCGCCCCCGATCTCGACGATATGCTCAGAAACCTCGATTGCGGCTTCGCCGAAACTCTGTTCCGTTACATCGACGAAAAGGGCATCTCCGACGTCGATTGCTACAAACGCGCCAATGTTGACAAAAAGACCTTCTCGAAGATCAAGTGCAACAAAAACTACAAGCCGAGTAAGGCAACGGCTGTTTCCTTCGCCATAGCCCTCCGGCTTGATATAAATGAAACCAATCACCTGCTCAATACTGTCGGAATGTCACTCTCGCGGAGCAATAAATTCGACGTTATCATCGAATATTTCATCACCACGGGCAATTACGAGAGCATCTTTGACGTTAACGAGGTGCTTTATAAGTTTGATCAAACTACGCTCGGAGTATAAAAGTCTCCCGCTGAGCGACCAAACCTCCCTTTCTTTGTGCTATAATTAAGGCACAAAACAAAGGGAGGTTTAAATTATGAAAAATAACATCACGGAAATCGTATTCATCCTTGACAAAAGCGGATCAATGTCGGGCTTTGAGGCGGATACTATCGGCGGCTTCAACTCAACCGTTGAAAAACAGAGGGAGGGCGACGGCAAGGTCTACGTTTCCACCGTTCTCTTCGACAACAACTCCGAGGTCATCCACGACCGCGTTGATATCTCAGATATCAAGCCTATGACTCGCGACGATTACCGCGTCGGAGGATGCACCGCGCTACTCGATGCGATCGGCGGAGCAATCCACCACATCGGAAATGTTCACAAGTATGCCCGTCCCGAGGACGTTCCTGAGCACACCTTATTCTTCATCACCACAGACGGTATGGAAAACGCCAGCCATCACTATTCGAGCTCCAAGATCAAGGAAATGATAGAACGTCAGCGTGAAAAATACGGTTGGGAGTTTATCTTCCTCGCTGCAAATATTGACGCTGTTGAAACCGCAGAAAATATCGGAATAAGCCGTGAGCGCGCAGTAAATTACTGTTAGGACTGTTCAGGTATTCAGGTAACCTACGAAGCTATGAGCGATGCAATAACCACTATGCGCTCTTCACGCCCCCTTAACAGCGGCGAATGGCGCAAAAATCTCGACAAGGATAACAAAAGGAGAAGAAAATGATAGGAGCAATTTTTGGGGACATCGTAGGCTCTGTCTATGAATTCAAAAATATCAAGACAAAGGATTTTGAGCTTTTCAGCGATCGATGCTTTTTCACCGACGATACCGTTATGACGGTAGCGGTCACAGATGCGCTGTTGCAGCTTGACGGTAAGGATGATATTGAGCTTTTCAAGCAAATCCTCATAAAGACAATGCACCGATACGGTAAGAAATACCCCGATGCAGGCTACGGCGGTCGCTTTGCTCTTTGGCTTTATCTGGGACACACAGAGCCATACGGAAGCTACGGCAACGGTTCTGCAATGCGAGTATCCCCCATTGCGTGGTATGCAGACTCGCTTGAAAAAGCAATAGCATACGCCAAAGCATCAGCCGAGGTAACGCATAATCATCCCGAAGGGATCAAAGGAGCCATCGTGACCGCAGGCGCGACTTATCTAGCACGCAGCGGTGCAAATATGGAACAGATCAAGAAATTCGTCGGCAAATACTACGATATGAATTTCACGCTTGAAAAAATCCGACCTACCTACCGTTTCAACGAGACATGTCAGAACACCGTTCCACAGGCAATGCAAGCCTTCTTCGAATCCGCGTCATTCGAGGATGCGATCAGAAACGGAATCTCGATCGGCGGTGACAGCGACACCCTCTGCGCAATCTGCGGAGCGGTCGCAGAAGGCTACTACGGATTAAGCAAAGAAGAAAAACGCCGCGCCACATCATACCTTGACGAAAATCTCTTGCATATTATTGACCGATTTTTCAAAAAGGTAGTTGATGCGTGAAAGTTATGAGCCATTTGGGATAAGCAACGGAAAAGCCCGAAGCGAACGCCTCGAGCTTTTCTGTTGAGAGTATAGGATATAATTGCAACCTCAAATTTGTAATTGTAATTGTTGTAATATTTTTGAGTTCTGCAGTTCGTCTGATTTTGAGAGTTTTTCCCATGCACTCTCAACGTAGTTTTTAATTTTTTCCGGAGTTATATGCCAAATACCATCGTCGTCCCCTTCTAAAAACATAAGGCAATGTTTTTCATCAGGGTTCTTTATAAATTCAAAATACATATCCCGCGCCTCAATCAACTGATCCATACATTCGATTGCGCGTTTTGTCATCTTTAAAGCGGTATATTGCTTAACCATTCCAGAAAGTAGCGTCATTTTTTGATACATCATTCTGTGTGGCAAATATTCTCCGCCTGACAAAAAAGCATTTATCATCGTGAGCATATATTCGTTCAAATCAAGTTGCGTTTGCAGTCCATTTTCGCCATCTACTTCTACACTTATTCTTCTGATTAGCCGAATGCATCTTGAAATATATCGCGCTTTGTCATGAAAACTCAATTTGCATTTTTGTATTGCCAGCTCCATATTTTTATCAGCAAACGCGAATTCTGCCTCCCAATACGCACGATCACCAAAAGTGGAAGGGATTCGCTCCATGATTTCATCTGCACGTCCGTGCTCTCCAAGTAATTTATAGCACCTCGACAGAACGTAATAACTCTTAAAAAGCATATCTGCATTCGTTTCATAGCGAGATATACAGTTTTCGTAACGCATGCATTCCTTCAATAGCTCATACTTGTTTTCCGCATTTATTCTATCGGATAATAAAACAGAGAAGCCTTCAAGACACCAAAACGCTGCTTCTGAATTTGTAGGGTGTTTTAAGAAAAACGGAATTGCCAAATTATATATGCGTTCAGCTTCATTAGAAGAAAAATCCACCGGATGCTGCCCAATTTTTTCACGCAGAGAAATAATATCTTCAAGTTCTGTATCATTATTAAGCCCCAAAATTATATCGGTAGAAACATTCAATGCTTTTGCAAGAGGAACAATTTGAGAAATGTCCGGCATCCCCGCATTGGTTTCCCACTTTGAAATTGCTTGAACACTAACACCAATAATTTCCGCGAGTTCGCTCTGTGTAAACCCCAGTTCTTTTCTGTAAAATTTTATAATCTGACCAACAGACATATATTTTCTCCTTTATTCATAATCGGTACCGTGATAATATTATATCATACAAAATAAACTTTGTACACATATCGATTAGAAAATAAGAATCCACGGTACGTTGAATCTTCTCTTTAAACAACAAAATTGAATCTTTTAATCAACACGAAGTGTTGTATATCATCAAGCCGCAGGAGTAATGCACCTTCGGTGATGAGATACGCCTTCGGCGATGAGATACACGCTAACGCGTAATGATATGCCAAGCCTGCGGCTTGGATAACAAAAAGCACACCGCGA
>JAZRGT010000045.1:0-110582 GCA_045644325.1 Eubacteriales bacterium
CTTGCTGCTTCAGACTTCTTCTTGCGCTTTACGCTGGGCTTTTCATAGTGCTCTCTCTTACGGAGCTCTGCGAGTACACCGGAGCGTGCACACTGCTTCTTGAAGCGACGAAGAGCGTTATCAAGAGATTCGCCTTCTCTGAGCTTAACTTCTGCCATTTTATTTTCCCTCCCCTCGCTAACAAAGAAATTAACGGAACTATTATACACTAATTTGGGGCAAATGTCAATAGTTTTTTGCAATTTTTTTGCATTCTTTTTCTATTTTTGCCCCAAATTGCGGATAATATCTTTATTTTACTACGATATTAACGATCTTATTGGGAACTGCGATCTCTTTCACAATAGTCTTGCCTTCGATTGCTGCGGCAATTCTCTCGTCAGCCTTGGCAAGGGCGATAGCCTCATCCTTGGGGCAATTAAGAGGAAGAACCACGGTTGCACGAACCTTACCGTTGATCTGAACGGCAACCTCGACCGATGCGTCAACAGTCTTTGCCTCGTCGTATGCGGGCCACTTTGCGAGCGAAAGGAGGCTCTTGCCGCCGAGGACCTCATTTATCTCCTCGCAGAGGTGAGGAGCGAAGGGGCAAAGAATGGTAGCGAAGGTGAGGAGCTCGTCGCGGGTGAGCGTACCGCAATCATAGATCTTGTTGAGAAGCTCCATCATAGCCGCGATAGCGGTATTGAACTTCATCGCCTCGATATCCTCGGTGACCTTCTTGATCGTCTTATGGAAAGGAACCTCGAGCGCTGCGGTCACGCCGTTGCCCTTTGCGAGGTCGCAGAGGTCTGCGACTCTGTCAAGGAATCTCTTGCATCCGCGAACGCTGCTCTCGTTCCAGGGAGCTGCCGCGCCGTAGTCGCCCATAAAGAGGACGTAGGTACGGAGAACGTCTGCGCCGTAGGTATCGATAACGTCGTTGGGGTCAACGCCGTTGCCACGGGACTTACTCATCTTCTCGCCGTCTGCGCCGAGGATAAGACCCTGCGCGGTTCTCTTTGCATAGGGCTCTTCGGTGGGAACGCTTCCTATATCATAAAGGAAATGATGCCAGAATCTCGAATAGATCATATGGCGGGTTACGTGCTCCATACCACCGTTGTACCAATCGACGGGGAGCCAGTAATCAAGCTTTGCGGGATCTGCAAGGATCTCTGCGTTCTTGGGATCGATATAGCGGAGGTAGTACCAGGAAGAACCTGCCCACTGAGGCATGGTATCGGTCTCGCGCTTTGCAGCCGCGCCGCACTTGGGGCAGGTGCAGTTTACGAACTCATCGATTCTTGCGAGAGGCGATTCGCCGCCGACGCCGGGTGCGAATTCCTCCATGGGAGGCAGACGGAGAGGAAGCTCCTCGTAGGGTACGGGAACCATTCCGCAATGAGGACAGTGGATGATCGGGATGGGCTCGCCCCAATATCTCTGACGGTTGAACGCCCAGTCCTTCATCTTATACTGTACGCCGCCCTCGCCGACACCGAGCTTTTTGAGCTCTTCAGTCGCGCGCTTGATAGCCTCAGCCTTGACCGAAATACCGTTGAGGAAGTCGGAATTGACCATCTCGCCGTCTCCTGCGTACGCTTCCTTTTCGATATCTCCGCCCTTGATGACCTCAACAATGTCGATACCGAACTTGCGTGCAAACTCCCAGTCGCGGCTGTCGTGAGCGGGAACTGCCATGATCGCGCCGGTTCCGTAGCCCATCATTACGTAGTCTGCTATATAAATAGGAATATTCTTGCCGGTTATGGGATTGATGCCCGAGATACCGTCGAGGCAAACGCCGGTCTTATCCTTAACGAGCTGTGTACGCTCGAACTCGGTCTTCTTTGCACACTCCTCGCGGTATGCGAGAACGGCATCCATATTCTTGATCTTATCGGCATACTTGTCGATAAGAGGATGCTCGGGTGCGATTACCATAAAGGTAACGCCGAAGATGGTGTCGGGACGGGTTGTGTAAACGCGGAGCTTTTCGTCAACCTCTGTGATAGAGAAGTTGATGAATGCGCCTTCGGAACGTCCGATCCAGTTGACCTGCTGCTGCTTGATGTTGGGAAGGTAATCAACATTATCAAGACCGTTGAGGAGCTTGTCAGCATACTCGGTGATGCGGAGATACCAAACGTCCTTGGACTTCTGAATGATATCGGAGTGACAGATATCGCATTTACCGCCCTGAGAATCCTCGTTAGAGAGCACGACCTTACAGTTAGGGCAGTAGTTTACGAGCGCGGTATCGCGGAAAGCAAGACCGTTCTCGAACATCTTGAGGAAGATCCACTGTGTCCAGCGGTAGTAATCCTCATCTGTGGTATCAACAACGCGATCCCAATCGAGTGCGAAGCCTACGCGGCGAAGCTGATTGGTGAACTTTGCGATATTGTTATCGGTAACTATTCTGGGGTGAACGCCTGTCTTAACGGCAGTATTCTCGGTGGGAAGACCGAAGGCGTCAAAGCCCATCGGGAAGAGGACGTTGTAGCCGTCCATTCTTCTCTTTCTCGAAACTACCTCAAGACCGGAATACGCCTTGATGTGTCCGACGTGCATACCCGATCCGCTCGGATAGGGAAATTCTACGAGCGCGTAGAATTTAGGCTTTTCGCTTCCCCGCTCGCCGGGATCTGCGGCGTGGAATGCCTTTTCCTCGTCCCAGCGAGTCTGCCATTTCTTTTCAAAATCTCTGAAATTGTTTCTCATAATATTTTCTCCTTGATAGGATTAGTCTTCAACTGTAATTCTTTCGGTATCCGAATAGAGCTTGTCGAGGTTGTAGAACTCGCGCATCTCGCGGCTGAAAATGTGAACGATAACTCTTCCGTAGTCCATAACCATCCAGGAGTTATCAGATCCTCTGCCCTCAACGCGGTCGGACTTGATATCGATCTTCTCGAGCTGGTACTCAACCTCATCGGTAAGAGCCTTGACGTGGGTGTTCGACTGTGCGGTGCAAAGCACGAAGTAGTCGGTAAGGTCGATCTTATCGCCTACGCGCATAACTGCGAGATCCTCGCCGTTTTTGTGATCGAGAACCTTGTAGATAGCCTTTGCGAGCGAGAGAGAATTTTCAAAGCCCTGCTCGTCTTTTTCAACTGTTACGGAGAACTGGGTGTTTTCCATCTTTGTTTTCCTTTCTATAATTAAGAAATTGATTTTTGTTCTATCCCTCGACCGGTTTCGGAGGGAGTATTGAATATTTATAAATCCGCAAAAAATCATCATCTTCCTCTTTGCAGAGTATCAGCGAGGAATCGAAAAGATTTTCCGTGATTTTATTATCGTATACGTTAAAGTAAGTGTTCACCGCCTCGAGTGTGCCTTCCTTTGAAAGAACGTAATACCACGCCTCGGGATCGGTTTTGTGGAGCTGAAAGCCGGGAGCTGTCAGCATTGTGAGGTTTCTTTCATTTGCCGAGAAAAACTTTCCTGCAAAATACGCAGCATCGTCAAGAGTTATATCTGTCTCAAGCATCGGAAGTATTCCTTTTACAAGAGAAACAGCTTGCAGGGCGTTCATTTCATTCATCACTTTATTAAAAAGCGAGGACATAAACTGCTTTTGCGCGTCTATTCTTCCGAGGTCGCCGTCTGAGTAATCAGAGCGGAAGCGGATGAAATCGGTTGCCTTTTTGCCGTCAAGGATCTGCAAGCCCGCTTTGAGGTCGATATACAGATCTTGGTATGGGTCGCTGTACTTCATATCAAACGGCACGTTGATCTCAACTCCACCGACGGAATCGACCATAACCTCGAGTGCTTCAAGGTCGATCAGCGCGGTATAGTCGATGTTGACGCAGAGCGTGACTTCAAGTATATCGCGGATCGCGTAAACGTCGCGCAGGAAGAGTATCTCGTTGATTTTCGTTTCGGCGCCTTCATACTCGATATAGGTGTCGCGCGGAATCTGCATTACCGCGATATCGCCCTTTGCAACGTCGAAGGAGACGAGCATTATCGCATCGCCGCGTCCCGACGCCTTATCAACTCCGACGGCGAGGAACAGATATTTATCCCTCTCACGAACGTATTGGGGCGGGGCGGTTGTTTCTGCGGGTGCTGTGACGGTGCCTTCTGTGATCTCGGGCGACGGTGACAGCGGATCGACATCCGTGAAAGGAACGCCGGTATCAACCGTAGGCTTATATAAGACCGATTTGACGGCGAGAAGCAAAACAAGGACGAGTGCAAGCGCAAGCAGGATTATGAGTCCGACAACGTAGATCTTGTCAAGCTTCATCGGAAAGCCTCCGCAAAAGGTCCGCGCGCGCTGTGAGCGTCAGAGGATGGATCGTTCGATCCTTTGCTTTCAGATACGCGAGATTATTCTCGATCGATTTAAGCGCGGCACGGTCAAGGTGGCGCACTCTTTCACCGTACTCCATATCGGTGGGCTTTGCATTAAAGAACTCATCGCGAAGTTCAACGCATGAGGGGTGGGTTCTCGTACCGTCGATATAATCGGCGAGGAAGACGATTTTTTCCGCAAGGCTCATTCCCTCTCTGCCCGTCGTATGGTAACGAACTGCATCGAGCAGCCTTTGATCTGCAAACTCGGGGAATTTTTCGGGAATGATCAGCGCCGCCGTAAGTGCGTGGATCGTGGGCATTGAGGCTATATCCTCGGGAAGAGGCTTGACCGAGTGATCCGCAAGGACGGCGAGCTGTTCTTCGTCGGTCATCTCCTTTGTCACGTCGTGAAGAAGCGCGGCGGCTCGGAGAAGATTCAGCATCTCGCCGTCATTCCGGAAGAACAGAAGCCCTATTCTGAACGCCATATCCTCAACCGCAAGAACGTGCTCCATTCGCTTTTGGGAGAGCAATCTTGCAACACGTTCGCGAAGCTTTTCAATATGCTCAGGTCTGAAAAATGTGTATGGGTAACTCATCTGAACAAACCGTGGTCTTCGATATACATCTTGACCTTGGGATCGACCATTCCCGAAATATCGCCGCCATCGAGCAGAGTTTTGCGTACACGGCTTGACGAAAGCTCAATCGGCTCGGTCACAACTCGGCGGACGACCGCGTTGTACTTTTCGGTATATTCGCCGATTTTTTTGAGGATCTTATTTGTAATGAACTGATCGTTCTCTCGGCGGATATAGATCGGATAGCAGAGCTTGAATATCTCATCCGCGCAGTACCACTGATCGAGTGTCAGGAACATATCGGTACCGCAGAAGAGGAAGAGTCGCGTATCGGGTGCTGTCAGTTCACGGAGAGTATCCACCGTGTAGCTCACACCACCGCGGCGCAATTCAATGTCGCTGACGATCACTCCGTCGATTCCCGAAAAAGCGAGATCGCACATTGCAAGTCTGTGGATGGGATCGACTATAAAATCGCACTGCTTATGAGGAGGGATTGCAGCGGGGATGACGTAAAGGTAATCAAGCCGCATCTGCTTCATAAATGCACGCGCCGCCTCGACGTGTCCGACGTGCGGAGGTGCGAAGGTTCCGCCGTAGATGCCTACACGGCGAATATTTTCGTTATATGCGGTGTTCATTCGAGAACGATCTTGGGGTTCTTTTTCGACGGGCGGTAAAGAACCAGCTTTTTGCCTATCGTGCAAACGACGGCGGAGTCGGTTGCCTCGGCGAGTGCTTCGGCAGCCTCACGTGGAGTCCAAGCGCAGTTGTCGAGCACCGCAAGCTTGATAAGCTCGCGAGCCTCAAGAGCGTCGGAGACGGTTTTTACAAGGTTCTCACCAAGTCCGTCCTTGCCGATCTGCATAATGGTCGGCTCTGCGGTTGCGAGAGAGCGAAGATATGCTCTTTGTTTAGAATTTAAAATCATAATCCGTACCTTTTCCAAAGTTTTTCTTTTTCTTCCGCGATTCGGGCGTTGAATGCAGCAGCAAACGATTTAACTGCCGCTCCGCGGTGGCTGATCGCGTTCTTCTCTTCCGCGCTCATTTCGGCAAAGGTCTTGCCGAAGGGATCGAACCAGAATAGGGGATCGTAACCGAATCCGCCCTGTCCTCTGGGATTGAAGAGGATCTCGCCGGGGCAGTAGCCCGTACCGATGATGGGCTCGCCCGAGAGAGGCTGTCCATCTGGGATCACACAGGCGATAGTGCATACGAAAGCCGCACTTCTGTCGCCAATGCCCTCAAGATTTTTGAGGAGCTTTTCATTATTTTTCTGATCATCGCAAGGCTCGCCCGCGTATCTTGCGGAGTAAACGCCGGGTGCGCCGTCAAGCGCATTTACGATAAGTCCCGAGTCGTCCGCGATCGCGCAAAGTCCCGAAAATTCAGAAGCCGCGCGTGCCTTGATGAGTGCGTTTTCTTCAAAAGTCTCGCCATCCTCTACGATATCGCCCGTAAATCCGACGTCCTTAAGGGAAACAAGCTCGATCTCAACGTCGGTGATATATTCGGAAAGAAGCTTCTGAAGCTCCGCGATCTTGCCGCGGTTTCCGGATGCAATACAAATCTTCATTTCGTCACCTTAATTGAAGAGTGCATCGGCAAATTCCTTGGCGTCAAATTCCTGCATATCGTCGATCTTCTCGCCGACACCGATGAATTTTACGGGAATACCAAGCTCCTTGCGGATGGAGAGGACGATACCGCCCTTTGCGGTTCCGTCGAGCTTATTGAGAACAAGTCCCGTGATCTCTGCGGCGTTCTTGAATTCCTTCGCCTGCAGGATAGCGTTCTGTCCCGTGGTTGCGTCAAGAACGAGAAGATTCTCGCGTGCCGCGCCGGGAAGCTCGCGGTCGATAACGCGGTTGATCTTTGCCAGCTCGTTCATAAGGTTCTTTTTATTGTGAAGTCTGCCCGCGGTGTCGACGATAAGAACGTCCGCGCCGCGGTTTCTTGCGTAGTTAGCAGCGTCGTAAACTACAGCCGCGGGATCGCTTCCCTCGGTCTGCTTCACGAGCTCGACGTCGGCTCTTCTGCACCACTCGGCAAGCTGATCGATAGCCGCCGCACGGAAGGTATCAGCCGCAGCAACGACGACCTTTTTGCCCTCCTGACGGAGTCTGTTTGAAATCTTACCGATAGAGGTGGTCTTACCCGCACCGTTTACTCCGATAACGAGGATTACGGAGGGGGTAGTGGTAAGGTTGAGGGGCTCTCCTTCGCCGATCATATCCGAGATGATCTCGCGGATCGCGATCTCGGTATCATCGCGCGATTTAAGGCGGTCGTCCTTGATTCGCTCACGGAGCATTTCAATGATCTCCTCGGAAGCCGCAACTCCGACGTCGGCGCAAATAAGTGCTTCTTCAAGCTCTTCAAGCGCATCCTCGTCGATCTTAACGAAAGCCTTGAGGACGTTATCTATCTGACCCATAAGGGCGTTTTTGGTCTTTCCGAGACCTGCTTTTAATTTATCAAGAAATCCCATCAAAGAGTTCTCCTTTTTTATTTGCTATTTCCGCCACGTCGAGGGTGAGTATCTTTGAGATACCCGACTCGGGCATCGTTACGCCGTAAAGTCTGTCGGCGGCGTTCATCGTGCCTCGGCGGTGGGTGATAAGTATAAACTGTGTGTCGTTGGAATAACGGTGGATATACTGCGAGAAGCGTTCGACGTTGACCTCGTCAAGCGCCGCCTCGATCTCGTCGAGGATGCAGAAGGGTGTGGGATTGACCTGAAGAATCGCAAAGAAGAGCGCGATCGCAACGAACGCTTGCTCACCGCCCGAAAGCTGCATAAGCGACTTGATGATCTTGCCGGGAGGTGCCGCCTTTATCTCGATTCCACTTTCAAGGACGTTATCGGGATCGGTCAGTATAAGCTCCGCGGAGCCGCCTCCGAAGAGCTCGGAGAAGGTGCGCTTGAAGTTTTCGTTGATCTGATTGAAGGAGTCGACAAAGGTCTTTTCCATTTCTGCTTCAAGTCCCTTGATGATCTTTTCAAGCTCGTTCTTTGCCTTTTCAAGATCAGCCATCTGCGCGGTCTTTTCGTCGTACTGTGCCTTTTCGGTCTGATATTCGTCGATGACGGACAAATTGACGTGACCGATATTTCTGATCTTGTTTCTGTATTCAGTCTGGAGTGCGAATACTGCGGGGCGTTCCGACGCCGTGATGGCGGGATAGCCGAACGCCAAAGCCTCTGCTCTCGTCAGACCGTATTCGTCCCAGAAGGTCTTGGTCTCAGCATCGAGCTTTGCACGGATCTGAGCCAATGCGGTTTCAAGACGGAGCTTGTCCGCAAGCAGCTTATCGCGGCGGGAACGGCGTTCCTCGGCGGAATTGCGGATCGTAACGAGCTTTGCCTCGTATTCGAGCGCGCCCTCCTCGATCTCGCTTCGGCGGGCGTTGAGCTCTGTGAGCTTCTCTTCACCCGCGCCGAGTGTTTTAATCGCCTCGTCAAGCTCGCGCTTGAGCTCTGTTACTCTTGCTTTCGCTTCGCCCGCAGCGCTCTCTCTTGCAACGGCATCCGCACGAAGTGCGCGCGCCTTTTCGCGCGACATTTCCGCAAGCGCGTTACAGCTCTCGATATCGCGGCGAAGCTCGGAGATGCGGACGGTAACCATCATAATTTCGGAGCGGAGTAGGTCTCTATCCTTGAGTGCTGCGTGACGCTTTTCCTCGGTTTCCGATCTGAATTCTTCAAGCTCGGACACCTTATCTGTAAGCTCGCGCTCACGCGCCTCGAGGCTTTCGATCTCAGCCGCACGGCGTTCCTTTTCACCTGCCACGTTCTCAAGGTCGGCAATGAACTTACCGAGGAGCTCGCGGTCGGCGGCGAGAGTTTCTTTATTCTTTTCAAGTCTGGTTGCCTCAACGGCGCGCAGAGTTGAGATCATATTGTTAGTACTTTCGTCAGCCTCGATATCGCTTTCAAGATCGGCAAGCGTTGCCTCTGTGACCTCGAGTGCGGCGCGAAGCTTTTCCGCGTTCTTTGTAAGAGCCTCAAGCTCTGCAGACATTCGCTTGATCTCGTCGGCACGGGTGAGAACACCGCTTGAGGTTCGGAGCGAGCCTCCGGTGAACGATCCGTCACGGTTGATCTGCTGACCGTCGAGCGTTACAACGCGAACGCTGTAGCCGAGCGCCTTCGACATTTCCGTAGCATTTTCGAGATTATCGAAAACGATGATCCTTCCGAGCATCGAAGAGATAACGGCACTGAACTTAGCATCCGCACCAACAAGCTCGGATGCGATTCCGACGTACCCCTTGAAGCTTGCTGATTGCTTCATTTCGCGGGTAGGTTCACCCGAACGTCTTACCGACGTAAGCGGGAAGAAGGTAGCGCGTCCCGCGTTGTTTCTCTTGAGGTATCCGATAGCCGCATGTGCGGTTCTCTCGTCCTCAACGATTATATTCTGCAAAGCCGCACCGAGCGCGGTCTCGATGGCGGTGACGTATTTGCTTTCAACTGTCATAAGCGAGGAAAGAGGTCCGTAGATCCTTCCGCAGTTGATTCTGCCGTCGGTATACGAGCGCATAACAAACTTAACGCTGTTGTTATAGCCCTCAAAATGCTCTTCCATACGTCGCAGAGCCTCGATCTTGCCGCTGAGGGTGTCGATCCTGATATCCGCAGAATTAAGGTCAGAGCGGTCGCTGTCACGCTTTACGCGGAGCGATTCGGCTTCTGCTTTCTTTTCGGCAAGAAGCTCTGCATTTTCGGCGAGTTTGGCATCGTATTCCGCGATCGTAAGCTCACTTTCACGGCATTCTGCCTCGTGAGTTGCGGCAAGTCTTTCGCGTTCCTTAACGTTCTTTCTCGCAGCCTCGTCACGTCCCTCGTCCTCCTCGTCAGAGCGGCCGAGAAGCTCAAGGCGGGCGTGGATATCGGATATTTCTTCCTTCGCGGAGGAGAGCTCCTCGAAGGCTCTGCCGATAGCTGAGTCATGAGAGTCGGCAAGCTTTTCCGCATTCTCGGCATCGGCTGTAAGCCGCGCCTCTTCAGCGGTAAGCTCTGCAATGTTCGCATATATCTCCTTTGCCTCGGAGTCCTTTGCCGCCGCTCTTGCATCCTCGTCGGCAGCGGAGGTGCGAAGTCCCTCGGCTGTGGCACGCTCTACCGAAACGCTTCCCTCGGTATGCGTGATATTGGTGTTGATGACCTTGATCCTTGCATCAAGCTCATAATTATCTCTCGTTCTCGATGTGATCTCCTGAGCGATCCTCACCGCCTCGGATTTATTCTGAAAAGCAAGAGATTCGATTCTTTCTTGCTGTTCACGAAGAGTGGAAAGACTTTCGTCCGCCTCTCCGATCTCGCGGTCGGTGCGTCGAAGCTCGACGTTTGATTCGTTTTCCTGAACGCGGAGCCCCTCGGTGTCGTAGAGCCAGAGCTGAACGTCAGCCTGGCGCTTTACCTCGCTGTATTCAATAAAGCGCTTTGCCTTGACGCTTTCACGCTCGAGAGTTGCGAGGCGCGAGCCGAGAACGCTTACGATGTCCTGCACGCGCTCCATATTCTGCTCGGTTGCGGCAAGCTTGCGCTCCGCCTCATTCTTGCGGTGGCGGAATTTCGCGATTCCTGCGGCATCCTCAAAGATTCCGCGGCGTTCGTCACCCTTTCGGGAGATGATGTCTGCGATTCGTCCCTGACCGATTATAGAATAACCGTCACGTCCGATACCCGTGTTGAGGAAGAGCTCGTAAATATCACGAAGCCTTACCTTGCCCTTATTGATAAAATATTCGCTGTCGCCGTTTCTGTAATAGCGGCGGGTGACCGTGACCTCGTCGTAAGGGCAGTCGAGTCTGGCATCCGCGCCGATCTCGGTGTTGTCAAAGGTGACCGATACCTCAGCGTAGCTCATAGGCTTACGGCTGTCCGATCCGCCGAAGATGATATCCTCCATCTTTGTGCCTCGAAGGCTCTTTGATGAGATCTCTCCGAGTACCCAACGCATCGCGTCCGAAATATTCGATTTTCCGCTTCCGTTGGGACCGATGATGACGGTTGCACCCGGCTCAAATATCAGTCTCGTCCTGTCCGGGAAGGACTTAAAGCCGTGTAGTTCGATTTGCTTAAGATACAATTTATACCTCCGCGATCAGGGTGATCGCATTATTTTAAATCTATTATTATATTATAACCTATAATAGAAGAATTTTCAAGAATTTTTATGCGATTTATTGCAAGATTTTTGCAATATTTTTCATTAAGGCGCAAAATATTGCGTTTTTTCTGTCCGATGGCACGGGAAGTTGCGCCGCGGGGAACGTAAACGGTCATCGTTTTACCTTCAGAGTCGGTATTGGATATAGCTTCGTCCGCCTTCTCGCAAATTCGCCTGTAAGTAAGCTCGCCCATCGCAAGCTCGCCGAGTGCGGGATGGTTCGCACCGCCGACAACGCTTTCGGGCGATGAAAGATTCTCTCCCGAGCAGAGTCCGACTCGAATAACGGGAACGCCCGCGCGGTCAAAAATATCAAGCACCGAAGCAGTTCTCTCGATCGCATCCTCTATCGAAAGCGGCGCATACCGTCCGTCCGCCGACATTTCAGCAAGCTCCGTATCGGCAAAGACCACCGTCGGGTAGACTCTTGCGCCGTCCGCGCCGAGGCGGCATATCTCCCTTGCGGTTTCGACTTCATCTTCAACTGTTGATGCGGGAAGTCCAATCATCATTTGTCCGATCAGCTTAAAGCCGTATGCTTTGATAAGCCTGCACGCGTTGTGGGTTATCTCGGACGTGTGTCCTCTTTTTGAAGCGGTCAGAACCGTATCCGACACGCTTTGTATGCCGAGCTCAACTGTATTGACGTGATGAGCCGCAAGGATATCAAGTATCTCGCCGTCTATATAATCGGGACGCGTTGAGCATCTGACCGACTGCACTCTGCCGTCTGCTACGAATTTATCCGAGATATCGAGAAGCCTCAGCATCAGATCCCGATCAATGCCGGTAAACGAGCCGCCGAAGAAGGCGATCTCGACCTCATCCCGGGGACAAAGAGTTGAAAGTACCGTTTTGATATCCCTTTCAACGCCCGATTCATCGAATGAAACGCATCCCGATATCTTGCGCTGATCACAGAAAACACAATTATTCGGGCATCCGAGATGCGGAATGAACACGGGAATATTAACGTGTCGCACTAATCTTTCTCCTTTCTGAATATTGGCAATTTATTTTATAATAAAATCCGTTTTTTCGGCGGCTTTGCCGACCGAAAAAACACCTTTCAGGCGAGCCAAGCGAGCCCGCGCGCCGAGGGGGGAGCAAGCAAAAATCCACGATTTTTGCTTGCGGCGATAAGCGCGCGAATCCCCGCCGCGCGGTTTTCAATCGCAAAACGCAGTTTTGCGATTGAGTTAAAAAAACACTTTTGCAGGGTGAATCGAAAAATCCACCCTGCGAATATAAAATTATAGCTCTCCGAAGAGAATGAGCGCTTGCTTTGCCGCAGCTTGCTCTGCCGCGCGCTTGGTAGCGCCCTCTCCCGTTCCGATTATGTTGGAGTTGAGACGCGCCTCGACCGTAAAGACCTTAGCGTGGTCGGGACCTCTTTCACCGACGGTCACGTATTCAAGGATCTCTCCCTCGGAGCGCTGAATGAACTGCTGGAGCAGGGTTTTATAGTCTGCGCCGTGCCATTCGGCAAGAAGGACCTCGAGACGTGATTCCACAAGCGGCATAAGGTAATTTCTGATCGAATCCTTTGCCTCGTTATTTGCTCCCGCATCAAGATAAACTGCGGCAAGCAGAGCCTCAAATGCATCGGCAAGGATGGACTTTCTCTCGCGGCCGCCGCCTCTTTCCTCTCCCTTACCGAGAAGAAGAACGGATCCGAGACCTATCTTGCCCGCATATTCTGCAAGAGCCTTCTCGCAGACAAGCTCGGCTCTCATACGGGTAAGATCACCCTCGGGATGGTCGAAAAACTTGCGAAAAAGATATTCCGCAGTTATTGATGACAGTACAGCGTCACCGAGGAATTCAAGGCGTTCGTTGCACTTATGTTTTTTTATTCCGCCGTGCTCATTGGCGTAGGAGGAATGCGTTAGAGCTTCCTCGAGCAGAGATCGGTCATTGAAGCAATAACCGATCTTCGACTCAAGCGCGGCTGTATTTACCGTATCGAACACGATACCATATTCTCACTTTCGTTATTTTTCAACTTTTTTCGCAGCCGTTTCCTCGGCGTGAGCCGTGGCAGACGGTGTAAACAGCTTGGTTTCGCGAGCGATATTATATATCACACCCGAATCGGCATAGGCAATTGCCTGTCTGATCGCATTTTTGACCGCCTTGGCGTTTGATGAGCCGTGTGCCTTGATAACGGGCTTCGAGATGCCGAGGATAGGCGCGCCGCCGTATTCGTTGGGGTCAAAGCGAGCCTTGACGTCACCTATCTTTTTCTTGATAAGCAAGCCCGAGAGCTTAGCCATAATATCGGCGTAGAAGATATCCTTCATCGTGCGAAGCATCATCTTACCCATGCCCTCTATGCATTTAAGCAGGACATTGCCGGTAAAGCCGTCGGTAACGAGAACGTCGCAGGCATCCTTCGGAACCATATTCGCCTCGATATTTCCGACGAAATTAAGCGAGGGCGAATCCGAAAGGAGCTTATACGCTTCAAGCTGAAGCTCTGTTCCCTTGGTTTCCTCCGCGCCGTTGTTCAACAGTCCTATGCGTGGAGCGGAAAGGGAGTATATCTTATGCATATAGATACTGCCCATAATTGCAAACTGCTCGAGATCAGCGGGAGTTACAGATATATTCGCGCCGGAATCAAGGAGAAGCACAGGGGGCGACATCGGCAGTATGCTCGCGATCGCAGGGCGTTTTATGCCTTTTATCTTACGGACTATCAGGGTAGCACCCGTGAAAAGCGCACCGGTATTACCCGTGCTGACAAGTGCATCACCCTTGCCCTCGGCAAGCATCGTTAGCGCGACGTTCATACTCGAATCCTTCTTTGCCTTCATAACGGCAAGAGGCGGATCGGTCATTTCAACGGTTACGGGAGCGTCCACTATATCGAAACGGCGCAGATCCATACCTTCGGCATCGGAAATACGAAGTATTTCTGCCTTATCGCCGACGAGTATGAAATTAGCATTATATTCGAGCGAAGCGGCATAAGCGCCCTTGACGACCTCAAGTGGTGCACGGTCTCCGCCCATACAGTCAACAATTACTATCATTTCTCTTCTCCGTCGGGTTTCTGCCCGAAGTTCTTTATCGCGGCGAGCGCTCTCTCCGCATAAACGGTATATCTCGCCATCTTACCACCCTTGACCTTGTAGCCGAGAGGCGCGATGATACCGAAGTTTGCATTCATAGGTGTAAAGCTTCCCGTCCCTCCGCGAGAAACGTATGCCGCCATAGCGCCTATCATCGTCTCCTCGGGGAACAGCACATTCTCCTTGCCGAGTGCAAGGTGTGCGGCGTTTAGTCCGGCAACAAGTCCCGAGCCCGCAGATTCGATATATCCCTCAACACCCGTCATCTGTCCCGCGAAGAAAACTCCGGGGCGTGAGAGGAGCGAATAATCGGCTCCGAGCATACCGGGGGAATTGAGGTAGGTGTTTCTGTGCATTATACCGTAGCGCAAAAATTCAGCGTTTTCAAGTCCGGGGATCATTGAAAATACGCGCTTTTGCTCGGGGAATGCAAGATGTGTCTGAAATCCTACGAGGTTATACATGCTTCCGTGCTCATCCTCGCGGCGGAGCTGAACTACTGCGTGGTAGCACTTTACCTCGGGATGGCGGGGATCGTTAAGTCCAACGGGTTTGAGCGGACCGAAAAGGAGGGTGTCCCTTCCTCTCTTCGCCATAACCTCGACGGGCATACAGCCCTCGAAGACCTTGAGCTCCTTCTGCGCTTCCTTATCGAAATCGTGAAGCTCCGCCTCGCGTGCCGTTACGAGGGCATCGTAAAAGGCATCGTACTGCTCCTTGGTCATAGGACAGTTGAGGTAATCCGCATCGCCCTTATCGTATCTCGACGCGAAGAAAGCAATATCGGTATTGATGCTTTCGGCGTCAACGATCGGTGCGGCAGCATCGAAGAAATGAAGACCGGGGCAACCGAGCTCGGTTCTGATATAATCAGCCATAGCATCGCTTGTGAGAGGACCTGTTGCAATAACGGTGATCTCTCCCTCGGGCAGTGAGGTCACTTCCTCTTCGATGACCTCGATATTGGGATTAGAGCGTATTTTTTCGGTAATGTATTCGGAAAACTTTACTCTGTCAACGGCGAGAGCAGAACCCGCGGGAACACGTGTGGCATCAGCCGCTTCGAGTATGAGCGAGGAAAGGTGACGCATTTCCTCTTTGAGAAGTCCTACTGCGTTGGTAACACTGTCCGAGCGAAGCGAATTCGAGCAAACGAGCTCGGCAAAGCTCTCGCTTTTGTGGGCGGGAGACATTTTCTTTGGCTTCATTTCGTAAAGCCTTACCTTAACGCCGAGGCGCGCGGCTTGCCAAGCCGCTTCACAGCCGGCAAGACCCGCACCGAGGACATTTATAATCTTTGGCATTTCGCCTGTCATATCAGTTAAATTCCTTTTTCGTTATTACCCGATCAGAACGGTACGTCACCGTCATCGGGAGGAGGAGGCATATCGAGCGGAGAGATCGGAGATTCGGGCAAGGCATCGTTATCCGCGGGGATATAATCGTACTTTTCCTCGGTAACCGGCTCTTCCTTGACGTATCCGCACGTCTTGTTCTTGCAAAGCAATGCACCGGGACGCGACTTCTTCTTATAGAGTATCTCGCCGCAATCGGGGCACTTTTCGGGCGTGGGAAGATCCCAGCTCGACCAATCGCACTCGGGGTATTTTTCGCAGCTGTAGAACTGACTGCGGTTTCTGCCCTGACGGACGAGAATAGCTGATCCGCACTTGGGGCAGGCAACGCCCTCGAGCTTATTCTGCTGCTGCTTGATAAACTTACACTTGGGGTAGTTAGCGCAAGCAAAGAAGCTTCCGTATCTTCCGTGACGCTCTACCATATCACCGCCGCAGACCTCGCACTTGAAATCGGCAACGACAACGGGCTTTTTCTCGGTCTGCTTATTGGCATCGAGAGGCTTGGTGTTCTTGCACTCGGGATAGTTCGGGCAAGCGGCGAATTTACCGAATCTGCCCGACTTAACGATCATCTTCGCGCCGCACTTGTCGCAGATGATGTCGGTCTCCTCAACGATAGCGGGAGCGGTTTCGTATACGCTCTTCTTCTCTGCCGCCGAAAGCTCGCGCTCAAAGCCCTCCCAGAATTCGCGGAGGACGTCGATCATATCAGTCTCGCCTGCTTCGATCTCATCGAGCTGGCTTTCCATTCTTGCGGTAAATTTATAGTCAACGATGTCGGCAAAGTCCTCCTTCATCATCGCCGTGGTGACCTCACCGAGTTCGGTGGGAACGAGAGCCTTGCCCTCGCGCTTGACATAGTCGCGGGAGATAATAGTGGTGATGGTGGGAGGAATGGTGCTGGGACGTCCGATGCCCTTTTCTTCAAGAGCCTTGATAAGGCTTGCCTCGTTATATCTTGCGGGAGGCTCGGTGAAGTGCTTTGCACGGTCAACATCGACGCAGGGCAGAATCTGTCCCTCGGTGATATTCGGGATCTTGAAGTTCTTTATATCGTCGGGATCATCCGCCTTCTTTGCGGTCTCATCCGCGCTTTCCTCATAAACTGCCATATAGCCCTGGAAAGCGACGGTATATCCGCCGGTACGGAAAAGATGTCCCGCAGACTCAAAATCAATATTGAGAGTATCGAGCCTTGCGGACTCCATCTGGCTTGCTACGAAGCGTTCCCAGATAAGCTTATAGAGCTTGAACTGATCGGGGGTGAGATAGGGCTTGATCTGCGCGGGGAGGAGCGCGACTCTTGCGGGTCTGATCGCTTCGTGCGCATCCTGAGCGTTAGCCTTGGTTTTATAAACTCTGGGGGTGGAGGGACAGAAGTTCTCACCGTATTTCTCGGTGATAAATTCGCGAGCCGCCTCCTGCGCCTCTGCGGCGATACGGAGAGAGTCGGTACGCATATAGGTGATGATACCCTGCGCGCCGCCGTTTGCGGTGCCGAGATTGATGCCTTCATAAAGCTCCTGCGCGGTGCGCATAGTTCTGCCGGATTGGAATCCGAGCTTTCTTGCGGCTTCCTGAAGCATTGTGGAGGTGGTAAAGGGCGGTGCGGGAGTCTTGTACTTAACGCCTCTCTTGACCGACTTTACGTTCATATTCTTACCGAGAACGGCGTCAACGACAGCCTTTGCCTCGGCTTCGTTGTGAAGCTTGACCTTATTACCCGTTGCGGCGTCACCGTAGTATCTCACCTCAACGATATTACCATCCGCATTGAGCTTTGCGGAAACGGTCCAGTATTCCTCGGGGATGAATGCGCGGATCTCCTCCTCGCGCTCAACGACAAGTCGGGTTGCAACCGACTGTACGCGTCCCGCGGAAAGGCCGTGCTTAACTCTCTTCCAAAGCAGAGGGGAGAGCTTGTATCCGACGATACGGTCGAGGATACGGCGCGACTGCTGCGCATTGACGAGATTGATATCGATTGTGCGGGGCTGCTTGATGGAAGCCTTGATCGCGGTCTTGGTGATCTCGTTGAAGGTTACTCTTTTGAGCTTATCGTCGGGAATTTCAAGTGCTGCCGCGAGATGCCAGGAGATAGCCTCTCCCTCGCGGTCAGGGTCAGTTGCGAGAAAGACGGTCTTTGCCGCCTTCGCTTCCTTTTTGAGCTCCTTGATAAGGTCGCCCTTACCGCGGATGTTGATATATTTGGGAGTAAAATCGTTTTCAATATCAATTGCGAAGGTGGACTTGGGCAGATCGCGCACATGTCCCTTCGACGCTACTATTTTATAATTTGAACCGAGACACGCCTGAATGGTGTGTGCCTTTGAAGGCGACTCGATTATTACCAGATTCTTAGCCATACGACTGAAGTGTTCCTTTCAAAATAGGTTTCGTGCAAAAATGCCTATTTTATATTGTATACTGTTTTTTTTCGCTTGTCAAGAGGGAAATTCAAAATTTTCTCAAATAAGTTCCACCCGGAGTCGAGATTACGTATCCCATAACCTCAAGCATCGCTATGTGAGCCATCAGTTTTCCGGGAGAAAGCTCGAAGCGCGCAAAGAAATCCGCGCTTACGGGAGTGCCCACGGGCATCGACTCGTATATCTCGCCGACTATACCCGAGGGGCGGGGTGCCGAGTTTTTTTCGGATGTCGGCTCTTCTCGCGGCTGCTGCTCCTTCTCCCTTGCCTTACCGGGAGCGGATGACTTTTTCACATCCTTTTTGGGAGGCATCGGCTGTTCAAAGCCGCCGATATCCTCGCGGGGTGCGGGCTCGGAAACGTAAGCCGCGGGCGCAACCCCGTAGCGGGCGAGGATGCCGATATCAAGGTCGGAATTGAGCTCCGCCTCTGCAAGCCTATCGAGATCGATACCGTCTATTCCTCTGACTCCGATGATATCGCGCGCACAAAGAGCAACTCTCGCGCCGTCGCGGATAAGTGCATTCGTGCCGAGGGCATTGCTTACGCCGACGTTACCCGGGATCGCAAAAATATCGCGCCCTTGCTTGATTGCCTCGCGTGCGGTCAGCATCGAGCCGCTGTTCGGATTACCCTCGATAACGAGAGTAGAACGCGAAAGTCCGCTGATTATTCTGTTACGAAGCGGAAAGTTTCCGCTCATAGGGGGAGTTCCGGGAGCGTATTCGCTGACGAGCGCACCGCGCTCCGCGATAAGTCCCATCAAGGTTCTGTGAGTTTTAGGATAAATTTTATCAAGTCCGCATCCGAGAACTGCAACGGTATCCCCGCCCGCCTCAAGTGCGCCTACGTGCGCCATACCGTCAACTCCGAGTGCCATTCCGCTGACTACCGCCGCGCCAGAAGCGGCGAGCTCGTAAGCTATTTTATACGCCATCCTCATACCGTATTCGCTCATATTGCGCGTGCCGACAACAGCGGTGGAATATTCGTTTTCCACATTCTTGAGTGAGCCCTTGACGTAAAGGGCGTAGGGAGGATTTTGAATCGACGAAAGGCGTTCGGGATAATCACGCTCGCCGTTTATAAGAAGTCTGATATCCTTTTTAACGCAAAATTCCGCCACATCGTTTGCGCGACGCAGATCCTTTTTGCCGAGTGCCGCGATGAGCCTGTCGCTGATACCTATCCGCTCAAGCTCCCCGACTTCGGCGCGGTAAACCTCATAAGCTGTGGAATAATGCTCAAAAAGCTTTTCGTAAGCCTTTGATCCCGCGAAAATACAGGTAGTAAGCCATATTTCGTAAAGTACGCTTTCTTTTGTGAAATCGCTCATAGCCACGCCTCCGTTCGTTTTACTTCGATGATAAATCCGAAATTCTTCTCTGCTCCCACATAAACACCGACGCCGCGGTTGCCGCGTTGAGCGACTCAACGCCTCTTCCGGTGTTTATCGGAAGAATGACCGAAACGTCGGACGCTTCTACAGCCGCGCGGCTGAGTCCGTGTCCTTCGTTACCGATCAGGATGATATCATTGCCGTTGAGCGCGGCTTTATCGACCGCGACCGCCTCTGTATCGAGAATCGCAGCAAGCACGCGACGCCCCGAGCAGGAAAATCTCGAGAGTGCCTCCGGGAGATCATCGCAAAAGAGGATCTCGCGAGAAAAGATAGCTCCCATAGCTCCGCGCAGTGTCTTGGGATTGTATATGTCCGCGCAATCCGACGAAAGAAGGAGGGTATCAACGCCGAAAGCAGATGCAGATCGAATGACCGTTCCGAGGTTGCCGGGATCACGCATGGATTCAAACGCCATTATTCTTTTGTCTGAGGAGGCAAGCGCGGCAATATCGGACGGATCGAGCGTTTTATGGATCTTATCAAGATATCTGACAACCGCAATTATTCCGTCGGGCGCCTTCTCGTCGGTGATCTTTGAGAAAACGTCGGGAGAAAGCAGTACCGCTCTGATACCCGCCGACTGAACCTCGGGAAGATACCGTTCAGCCTTATCGGAGCATATTGCAACGAGATCGATCTTCGCGCCGCAATTTACGGCTTCGCGGAAGAGCTTATGTCCGTCTATACGGAAAAGACGGCTCTTTCTGCGCTCCTTTTTATCAAGAAGAGCGGCGAGCTCGCGGACGGTTGGGTTTTGTCTTGACGTAATTATTTCTTTGCCGAATAGCATTCTACGCGCCTCCTTTTCGGTCGTTTTTTATCGAAATTTATCGAAAATTATAATGTGAAAATACCGAAACAGGGGCTGTTACAGAGAAAACCTGCATACAGCCCCTATTAATTTAAGTGCTTAGAGAGCAGCCTTTGCCTTCTCAACGAGAGCAGCGAAGCCAGTCTTGTCGCTTACTGCGAGCTCAGCGAGCATCTTGCGGTTGAGATCGATGCCAGCCTTCTTAAGACCGTGCATAAAGGTGGAGTAGTTCATACCGTTGTTCTTAGCCTCAGCCGAGATACGGGTGATCCAGAGACGACGGAAGTCTCTCTTCTTGAGCTTACGACCGATGAAAGCGTAGTTACCGCTCTTCATAACGGCCTGCTTAGCCATCTTAAAGTGCTTGCTCTTTGCGCCCCAGTAACCCTTAGCAGCCTTGAGGACTTTATTTCTTCTCTTGCGCGTCATCATCGCGCCCTTAATTCTTGCCATTGTTCTTTCCTCCTAAAATTCTTTCGCGTTCCGATTACTTCTGGATGAGTGCACGGATGTTTGCAGCCATCTTGCCGTTTACGTAATCGCCGGTACGAAGATGTCTCTTTCTCTTCTGGTCCTTGATGCCGAGCTTGTGGCGGTGATTCGAGTGGTTCATCTTAACCTTGCCGTTTCCGGTAACCGAGAAACGCTTAGCAGAGGCCTTGTGTGTCTTAACTTTTCCCATTTTTGTATCTCCTGTTAAATAAAATTTTCGTTTATTCGGCATTTGCCGAGAGCCGCACGTGCGGCGGGATTGCTTATTTCTTGATGGGGTTGACTATCATAGTCATAAGTCTGCCCTCGAGATTGGGAGTCTTATCGACGGTTCCCGCCTCGCTGACAGCCTCGCGGAAGCGCTCAAGGATCTCTTTACCGATCTCCTGATGGCTCATTTCACGTCCGCGGAAGCGCAATACGACCTTAACCTTATTGCCTTCACCGAGGAAACGCATCGCGTGCTTGACCTTGGTCTCGAAGTCGTGGGTCTCGATACGGCAGGAAAGCTGTACCTCCTTGACCTCGATAATGTTCTGCTTTTTCTTTGCTTCCTTTTCTCTCTTTTCCTGCTCGTAGCGGTAGCGTCCGTAATCGGCGATGCGACATACGGGAGGCTGTGCGTTGGGGGAAATGAGGATAAGGTCAAGACCCTTATCGTATGCGGTGCGAAGAGCGTTGTCGGAAGACATAATGCCGATCTGTTCACCGTCGGGTCCGATAACTCGTACTTCTTTAGCCTTGATGGACTCGTTTACGAGTAATTCTTTTGCAGCTATAACAGCTCACCTCCGAAAATAAAAATAACACGGAAGAAGCTCCGTGTCGCACAAAATCATACCGCGCCCACTATGGGCACAGAAAGAAATTATTAACACCTGCGCGCCCTTGCGGCAGGGTGAGAACGGAGTGTTCTTCTTTATTGCCGATAAATTATACCACAACTCTCGCGTTTTGTCAATAGGTTTTTGAAAAGTTTTTTGAGTTTTTATATTTTTTCGCACTTTTTCGGCTATGCCTTGACAAGACCGTTCGTAAAGTGATATAATAATTATGAAAAGAGGTGCTATATTTGATCAAAAATCTCATATTCGACTTCGGTCAAGTGATGGTTAGCTTCAAGCGCAAATATATGGTTGAACAATTTATCACCGAGGCGGGTGATTCCGCGCTGCTTCAAAAGGTCGTTTTCGACCGACTTTATTGGGACAAACTTGACGCGGGAACTATTACCGACGAGGAAACTTTACGTCTTGTTTGCGAGCGTCTGCCAGAAAGGCTTCACGGTTCTGCACGCGAGATATATTACAATTGGATATACAACATTCCGGAGATTCCGGGAATGGTCGAGCTCATCAAAGAGATGAAAGAAAACTTCGGCGTAAAGATCTATCTGCTTTCCAATATAAGCAAATACTTTGCCTCGCACGTCTCCGAGATCTCCTGTCTTGGCGAATTTGACGGCTTGGTATTATCCTCCACCTGCGGTTTCACGAAGCCGCACCGCGAGATTTACGAGCACATCTGCTCAAAATTTTCCCTGATCCCCGAGGAATGTATTTTCATAGATGACCGCGCGGACAATATCGAGGGCGCGGAAAGCTACGGCATCAAGGGTTACGTTTTCGACGGCGATGCGGCTCCCCTCAAAGAATATCTGACAAAATTATTATCCGACAAATAAAGGAGAAAACTGAAATGAAAAGAAGCGAAATGAAGATCGGCTCTTCGAGCTGTTTTACGGGAAGCCTTACCGAGGAAAAGCTTGCCCCTCTCGCAAAAGCGGGACTTGATTACCTTGAATACACAGGGAACTACGCTTTCTATATGAGAAGCTGTGATTTCCCCAAGAACGCGGAAAAGATCCTTGAAACCGTCCGTAAGAGCGGTCTCGAGCCCTGGTCCTTCCATCTTCCCTTCTCGCGCAAGCTTGATATTTCAAATATGGACAAAGAGCTTCGTGCTATTACCCTCGTGACCAATCGCACCCTCATCGAGGCTGCTGCACGCGCGGGAGTTAAGGTTATCGTTCTTCACCCCTCCTCCGAGCCCATCACCGACGAGGACCGCCCCGAAAGACTCCGTCTTTCCCGCGAGGCTATCATTGAGCTTGCAGAGGTTGCAAAAGCAAACGGCGTTCGCCTTGCAGTTGAAAATCTTCCGAGAACCTGCCTGACCAGAACCTCTGACGAAATGATCGCGCTTGTCAAGGACACCGGTGCGGGAGTTATCTTCGACACCAACCACAACCTCATAGAGGACAACGTAGACTACATCAACAACGTAGCAGACGCAGGTCTCGAGCTCCTTTCGGTACATATTTCCGACTACTACCGCGACGAAAACGGCATTCTCGACGAGCGTCATACTCTTCCCGGCACCGGCATCAACAAATGGAACGAAATCGTTGACACCCTCGTTGCCCGCGGATACGAAGGTCCTCTTATGTATGAGGTTCCCTCCAAGGCAAAGAACCGCGATCCCGAGGATCCCATAACTCCCGAAGAACTCGCCGCGAATATGCGTGATCTGAGAGACGGAAATATTAAATAAACGCAAAAAATACACTTCAATATTTTTGTGCTGTGCGGTTAAATTTCGTTGGGTATAAAAACATAACAAACAAATAAAATCTCGGATATTTTGAAGCATTTAGCCTCAAAATATCCGAGTTTCTTTTATCGGGACAATAAAATTCACAGAAAACGATGGATTATTATCGCCCAGTCAATTATAAGTTCGATGCTTCCTGCACATCGCGAGATAATTGACCTTCATTTTGCATTATGCATTTTGCATTATGCACTTCGTTTATCCAAGCTTTTCTATACCGTTATTGAAAGTCGTGATCTGTCTCTGTACAGCCTTGCTCTGAGTTGCCCATGCAGACGCGACGGCATTGTTCGTATAGCCGTTCCAAAGTGCGGAGGTGACGTCGATTCCGAAGACCTCGGAGATATCGTATACGATAGTCGATTTTACAAGGTCAAGCATAACAATATCGTTGGGATCGTTGATACGACGGCTCTTGATGGTGATCTCGTAGTAAGCGGGCATTACGGTGCGGCTTGATTCATAAGCCCAGTAATCCATTACGTTTGCGATCATAGTGAAATCAAGAGACTCGGAGTTCGGGATACCCCAAATAAGGGAAAGCTTATCCATCTTGTGATAATAGGATTCCTGATCTGAGGAGTATTTGGGATTTGGGGCAATTCCGTAGCCCTCACCCTCCATATCGCTCACCTGATTGGTAACTCCCATATTCGCCTGAACGAAGAGGAAGTGATCCTGAGCAAAGAGGTTTCTGCCGTAGTTATACTTATTTCCGAATTCGGAATATTCCGCGCCATCAGAAGCACCGGTATAGTCGAGGCATGTGTCGCCCTTGAGAACTGCGGAAAGCTTACTGAAGATGTTGTCGATCTTATCAATGTCGAGATTTACCTTGAGCATTCCCGCCTCATCCTTGCTCGAAAACTCAACTCCGCAGCCGACGAGAAGGTGGATGGCGTTACCGTTGGTTGCGCCGGTTTCCATAAGAAGTCCGTAGATGTCGTTTCCGGTTCTTACCTGGTCACCGTCATCGGAGTAGACAGCGCTGACAAGGGAGAGGAAATTATCGAGAGTCCATTGATTTCCCTCAATATAGGTATAGGGGCTTGTAAGCTGATAGTTCTTGATAAGATTCTTGTTGAAGAAGAAGAATCTTGCACCGGCAAGGTTGCTGACGCTTGTATCGTTCGCCATAATGAAAAGTTTACCGTCGATCTCGTAGCCTCGGGCGCAGTTTTCATCCCACCAAGGATTTGAAAAATCAATTCCGAGATTGTTGAAATCGTAAAGATAACCGCTCGTTGCGAGAGCCGCGAGCTTTTCGCGCTGATTGAGGACGACGTCAAACTCCAATTCTCCCGCAGAAATACCGTTGCGGATGCTTGTATCGATGCTGTCGGAGACGAGCTGCTCAATCTTAACACCGTACTTTTCCTCGGTTACTGTATTTCTCGTGTAGACCGCAGACGACATAACGTCGGTCGGCTCTTCTGTTCCTATATAGAAAGCGGGATAGGAGGAAGCGGAGGGGCTGCGGGAAATAATCACAAAGGAATCGCCGCCGTAATTCGCCTCAGGGAAAACGGGAGTGGTGTCCTCTACTGTCACCTCTTCGGTTGCAGCCGCAGTATCGATAACGGACGGTGCCGTGGTATCATCGGTTTCGCTTCCCGTATCTGCGCAGGAAACCATAGAAACCGACATTATAATCAAAATCAATGTCAATATCCAAGCAGTTGAACGTATCGTGTAATTTCTCATTTCCAACCTCACTGAAAATAGTATTTCGGTAGATTTCCGATACAGTAATTATACATAAATTATGTTTATTTGTCAATAGTTTTGCAACATTTTATAAACGAAGTGGCAAAAAAGATAAATAAAAAGGAGTCCGAGGACTCCAAATGGGATAAATAAAAAGCAACGGCGGTGACCGATCTCCGCGTCAAAACGTATCATAAGCTTGATAGTCCGCAGAAAAAGGTGACCGTCGTGCATTCGAGGCCGCGACACTATTGCGTTGCGTGTTGACATTATACAACATTTTCGGCGAAAAGTAAATATCCAAAATGACGAATATTTTCACTTTTTTTCGTGCAAAAGCGACAAAGTAGAAAATAGCCTATAAAACACGCCCGTTTTTAGTGCATTATCACAACGACAAGGACTGCGACATAGCAAAATACACAAAATATAACTCTACGTTTAGGCAAATTGACCGAAATGTTAATACGATTTAAAATTCGTCAAACAGAATCTTTTTTAGATTTTTTAATAATTCTTTTCATTAAGTATAGATTTTTTCAAAATTCTATGATATAATATTATAATAAATTATAATCGCATAATCATACGCATCTGCATTCATATATTTTTCCGCCTTGCGGTGCGGTGCGTATTACCGAAAGGATAGAATAAATGCCCCATTACACAGAAAAAATCGACCAGATCACACTTCCCGTCATTCCGATAGGCGACGCCGTTGCGTTTCCGCCCTTCCCTATCGGCATCGAGCTTGACGACAAGCTCGTTTCCGCCGCTGTTGAAGCAGCGGGTGCGACCGGAATGCTCGTTTTTCTCGTTTCCGAAAACGGAGAGCTTGAAGGTCAGGAGCCACCCGAAACCCTGTTCAACGTAGGTACGATTGCAAAGATCAGACAGAGTGTCAAGAACGATAACGGAACCAATCTTCTCTGCGAATGCCGCTCTCGCGCCATCGCAATCGACTACAAAAAGACCGGCAAGATCATAACAGCTTCCCTCATTGCCAAAGAGATCTCACTCGTTGACGATGGCGGTCTCAAGGGTGAGGCATACTGCCGTGAGCTGCGCCGCGAGCTCGACCGTATGCTGGGCTACGTAGGTAAGGCCTCCAGCACGATACGCGACGAGGCTAAAAGAATGACCGATCCCGCTCTTCTCTGCGACTTTATAGCTTCCTCGGTTCTCGTCCGCTTCTTAGACAAGCGTAAGATACTCGCGGAGTTCGATCCCTTTGAGCGCGCAGAGCTCCTGCTCGAAATTCTCAGAAGCGAAAGCGATCTGATGCGCTACGAAAACGAGATTCAGGAAAAAACACGCGCTCGCGTTGCCCAGAATCAACGCGAATATTATATGCGCGAGCAGCTCAAAGCACTCGAGGACGAGCTCGGAATGAACGAGGAGGATCCCGACGACTGTACCTCAAAGATCAGAAATGCGGATATTCCCGATGAGGTTCGTGAAAAGCTGTTCAAAGAAAATGACCGCCTTTCCAAAACTCCCTTCGGCTCTGCCGAAGCGGCGGTTCTCCGCAACTATATCGAAACAGTTCTCGAGCTCCCTTGGAACAAGAGAACCGCTGACCGCGTAAGCGTTTCGGCGGCAAAGAAGATTCTCGATGCCGATCACGACGGAATGAAGAAGGTCAAGGAGCGCATCCTTGAATACCTTGCGGTCAAGCAGCTTTCTCCCGAACTCAAAAACCAGATCATCTGCCTTGTCGGCCCTCCCGGCACGGGTAAGACCTCTATCGCGGCTTCTATCGCAAACGCGATGAACCGCAAATATATCCGCGTATCCCTCGGCGGTATTCACGATGAATCCGATATCCGCGGCCACAGAAAGACCTACGTTGCCTCGATGCCCGGCAGAATTATGGCAGCTATGGAAAAGGTCGGCGTCAAGAACCCCTTGATGCTTCTCGACGAGATCGACAAACTGACCTCCGATATGCGCGGTGACCCCGCATCAGCTCTCCTCGAGGTTCTCGACCCCGAGCAGAACAAGACCTTCCGCGACCACTTTATCGAGCTCGATTTCGATCTTTCGGAATGTCTGTTCATCACCACGGCAAATACTCTTGATACCATCCCGCGCCCCTTGCTCGACCGTATGGAGGTAATCGAGCTCTCAAGCTACACTCGCCGCGAAAAGCTCGCTATCGCGAAAAACCATCTTCTTCCGAAGCAGCGCGAGCGTCACGGTCTTGACGGCCGTAAGCTCAGAATGACCGACGAGGCACTTTACGAGATCATCGACTGCTACGTCCGCGAGGCGGGTGTCCGTAATCTTGAACGCACCATTGCAGAGCTTTGCCGCAAGGCTGCCAAAAAGATCGTCGAATCCGAGGGTACGATCAAGCGCATCACTATTGATAAAAACGATATCGCCTCCTATCTCGGCGGCAGAAAAATACTCCCCGAGCTCACAGCTAAGGAAGACCTCGTTGGCGTTGTTAACGGTCTCGCATACACTGAAGTGGGCGGAGATATGCTCAAGGTTGAGGTTGCGATTCTTGAGGGAACCGGTAAGCTCGAGCTGACGGGTTCGCTTGGCGACGTTATGAAGGAATCGGCAAAGGCTGCGCTCACCTATATCCGTTCGATCGCGTCGAAATACGGTATTCCCGCAGATTTCTATAAGACGAAAGACATACATATCCACGTTCCCGAAGGCGCGGTTCCGAAGGACGGTCCTTCCGCGGGCGTGACAATGACGACGGCTCTCTGCTCGGCTCTTTCGGGCATCCCCGTGCGTCACGATGTGGCTATGACGGGTGAGGTCACTCTCACCGGAAGAGTTCTCGCTATCGGCGGACTCCGCGAAAAGACTATGGCAGCTTACGCCGCAGGCATTAAGACCGTGCTCATCCCCGCGGACAACGAGGTCAATCTCGAGGAGGTCGACGAAGAGGTACGCGCTAACATTAAATTCATCACCTGCCGCCGCGCAGAAGAGGTTCTCGCTCACGCGCTCGTCTCTTCTCCCGCAGATGAGATCTTCACTGAAAACGGTAAGTCGGATGAAGGATATGAAAGCACGCTTTCTGGCGTTATCATCAACAATCCCACAGCGGAAATTCCCGCTATAAGAGGCAAGAAACATGGCAATTAATATTCAGAATTCAAATCTCGAGATCACCGCGGGCAGAATCGATCAGTTCCCGAGCAAGGCTATCCCTCAGATAGTATTTTCGGGCAGATCGAACGTGGGCAAGAGCTCTCTTATCAACACCATGCTCGGCAGAAAGTCGCTCGCACGCGTCAGTTCGGCTCCCGGTAAGACCATTACAGTCAATTTCTACAACGTAGATAACAAGATAATGCTCGTCGACCTTCCCGGCTACGGCTTTGCGAAGCGTCCCGAAAGCGAAAAGAAGCGTTGGAGCGCACTTACCGACGGTTATTTTACCAACAACCCCAACTTCGACCGTCTCAAGCTCGCAGTTCAGCTCGTCGACCTTGAGGTAGGTCCCACTCAGGATGACCTGATGATGATCAACTATCTCGCAGAGATGGAGATTCCCTTCGTCATCGTGGCATCAAAGGCAGACAAACCCAACAAAACCAACCGCGCAAAGGCTCTCGAGCTCCTTCACAACCACGAGTACATTCCCGAGGGAACCGAGATCATTCCCTTCTCGGCAAAGTCGGGTGAAGGAAAGGAGCAGCTCTGGAAGCTCTTCTTTGCGGTCACTTCGCAAAAATAAACTAAAATGTTCAGATATCTTATTACAAACGGGCTCGACGGGATTCAAGGCTACCTCGTCTCGCTTGCCCTTACTCTGCCGATAATTTTGTTCTCGCTCACTTTACACGAATGTGCTCACGGCTGGATGGCTATGAAGCTCGGCGACCGCACCGCTTACAATCTCGGCAGACTTACTCTCAATCCGATAAAGCACCTCGATCCCATCGGATTTATCTGTATGCTCATCTTCGGCTACGGATGGGCAAAGCCCGTTCCGATCGTGGTTCGTAACTTCAAGAATCCGCGCAAGGGTATGGCGATCTCCGCTATCGCAGGACCGATCAGCAATCTGCTCCTCGGCTTTTGCTTCGTCATTCTTCATTATGTTGCGCAATACGTGATCTATCTTATTTTCGGATTCGGAAGCTCGATAACCGAAAGATCACTTATCATCTGCCAGCTCGTTCTCATTTTCTTTCAGATGGGAGCACAGCTCAATGTCTATCTCGCCGTATTCAACCTCCTTCCCGTACCGCCCTTTGACGGCTCGAGATTTTTCTACGTATTTCTGCCGCCCAAGTGGTACTTCAAGGTTATGCAGTACGAAAGATACATTATGATCGGCATTCTCGTTCTGTTTTATTTCGGTATACTTTCGATACCGCTTGATTTCATTTCGGGTCTGATCCTCGACGGCATGTATTGGCTCGTCGGTCTCATCCCGATTTTCTGAGGACATTATGGAAGAAACCATTTCTTACAAGCTTGAGAAGTTTGAAGGCCCTCTCGACCTGCTTCTCTCGCTGATCAAAAAAAACAAGGTGCAGATAGAGGATATACCGATATCCCTCATCTGCGAGCAATACGTTGAATATATCGCCAAGGCGCAAAAGCTCGATATGGAGCTTGCGGTGGAATTCCTCGTTATGGCAAGCGATCTGATGTTCATCAAGAGCAAGATGCTTCTGCCGCGTGAGGAGGACGAACCCGAGGAAGACCCTCGTGCAAAGCTGGCGGATGCTCTTGCAAGGCTCGAAGCCGCAAAGAGCGTTGCGGGCGAGCTCGGCAAGCGTTACGCGCAGTACTCGGGACGTATGGCAAAGGATTCGGAGGATATCTCCCCCGATAAAACCTACGTTAAGGACTATGACGCCGCGGTGCTCGTTCCCGCTATGCGCCGCGTGCTTGCGGAATACCGCGATACAGAGGCAATCTCAACGGGTCTCGTTCGTCCGATCGTGGCGCGGCCGATAGTTCCCGTCCGTATAAAAATTATGGGCATTATGAGGCATTTCAAGGATCTTGAATCCCGCCCCTCGCTCGGTGATCTTCTTGACGAAGCCGACTCACGCCCCGAGCTCGTTGCCATCTTCATCGGTGTTCTTGAGCTTATCAAGATGAAGCGCGTGCTTCTTGTTGAGGAGCTCGATGAATTCGGTAATCCTCGCGGAATTTCAACGAGATTCAAGGCAAATCCCGAATTCGGCACAGAGCTTCCCGACGATCTCGAGATCGACGGCTACAACGAATAACATATTTAAGGTAAACAAAATGGATCAGGAAAATAAACTTTCGGAAATTCGCAAGATTGAGGGCGCGCTTGAGGCTATACTCTTTGCGGCGGGTCATCCCGTCAGCTACGAAAAGATCGGCGAGGCTCTTGAGCTGACTCCCGGCGACGCCAAAAGAATCGCAGAGCATCTTGCGGAAAAATACAACAACAACACCGACGGCGGCATTATGATGCTCCTCTTCCCCGACACCTGTCAGCTTTGCTCGCGCGAGGATTACATCCCCTACGTCCGCATTGCTCTCGGCATACGCCGCGGAGGAAATCTTTCGAACTCGGCTCTCGAGGTTCTTGCCATCGTCGCGTACAATCAGCCGGTAACGCGTTCCTTTATCGACACGGTGCGCGGAGTTGACTCGGCTTACGCGGTCGGTTCGCTCCTTGACAAGGAATTGATCGAGCCCTGCGGCAAGCTTGATGCCCCCGGCAGACCCACGCTCCTTGCAACCACGGAAAAATTCCTTCGTGTATTCGGTCTTAATAATCTCGGTGATCTTCCCGAGGGCGGCGCACTTCGCGGTGCGGCTGACGCTCTCCTTGAAGCCGAGGAGGAAGACGAACAGCTTTCGCTCGAGCTTGATGACACCGCCTCCCCCGACGCTACCGCCGAGGATGAGGAAGAGCTCTACACTCCCGACGAGGAATAAAAATCTTCAAAAAACATAAAGGCAGGTGATTCATCTGACAGCACTATACATCATCGGCGGCATTGTACTCTTTTTCGCCTTTATAGCATCTCTGCGTGCCGAGGTTTTAATTGCATATTCGGATGAATTCGCCCTGACCATACGGGTGCTCGGCATACCGATTAAAATTCTTCCGAAAAAGAAGAAAAAAGTAAAGATCTCCGCCTACTCGCGCAAGAACCGCGCGAAATACGAGGCGGCGGAAAAGGAAAAGGCTCTCAAAAAGGCAAAAAAGAAAGCCGACAAGAAAAAGAAAAAGGATGCCGCCAAGGCAAAGAAAAAAGCCGACAAGGCCGCGGGAAAGGCGAAGCCGAAAAAGCCGATAGGTGACATCATCGATATGATAAGAGATCTTGTCGCGGTTGCCGTTCTTCGCTTCGCAAAGCACCTTCGCATCCGCATTGCAAGACTTCACATTGCTGTCGGAACGGGTGACGCCGCATCAACGGCTATTCTCTACGGTGCGATCGCGCCCACGGTTGCGTGCATTGCGGCATATCTCGACTCAACCTCAACTCTTCGCCATCCCACCAAAACAGACGTCGATATACACGCAGACTATCTTTCGGAAAAGATGGTGATCGACATTGAGATCGGATTCTCGATATGCGTATGGCAGCTTTTCGATATTCTCTTCCGCACGGGCTTCAGGCTCACCAAACATTTGTAAAATAATATTTGATTCATATATGAAAGGATCTAAAGCTATGGCAAACGAAAACAAGCTTCAGGAAATCATCGCCGCGTCCCTCGAAAATATCCGTTCTATGGTTGACGCGAACACCGTAATCGGTAATCCCATCAACACCCCTCAGGGTACTACCATCATCCCCGTTTCCAAGATCTCTCTCGGCTTCGCATCGGGCGGTCTTGATTATGCAAGCAAGACAGAGGAGGCTGTCCGCGCACGCCTTCAGAATTTCGGCGGCGGAGGAGGAACAGGTCTTTCCGTTGTTCCCGTAGGTTTCCTTGTTGTATCTCCCGACGGTTCTGTCGATATGATCAACGTAGGTATGGAATACAAGAGCGGCCCTATCGAGCAGGTTGCCGACGTTGTTGAACGCGCTCCCGAGATCATCGCAAAGATCAAAGCTTTCTTCGCCAAGGACGCAGAGCCCGACACCGAGGAAGAATAAGAATATCTTTTCGCCTTTCGAAATATATTTTCATAAGAATATATTTCGAGGTGAAAAATGAACATCCCGCGCAAACTTATCGCATTGATTCTATGTACTCTCGTACTCCTGCCCGCACGCGCTCAAACCGTTTCGGGCAACCCCGAATATCTTACCGCAGAAGCCGCTCTGCCGACAGTATCGCTTGATATATCGACGTCGGCGGGCTCTGCGGTGCTTCTTGATGCAAGCGGACAGACAGTTCGTACTCTGTGGGAACAAAACGCTGACAAAAGGCGCGGTCCCGCAAGTACGACAAAGATAATGACCGCTCTCATTGCCGCCGAAAAAATGCCTCTGTCTGCTAAAATCACGGTACCCAAAGAAGCAGTCGGAGTCGAAGGTTCTTCCGTCTATCTTACCGAGGGCGAGATATTCACGCTCGAAGAATTGCTCTGCTGTACTCTGCTTGAATCGGCAAACGACGCCGCGGTCGCTGTCGCAATTGCGGTCGGCGGAAGCGTTGAGGATTTCGCCGCATTAATGAACGAAAAGTGCACAGAGCTTGGTTTGGTTGACACTCATTTCACAAATCCTCACGGACTTGACGATGATGAGCATTATACCACTGCGCGCGAGCTCGGTATTATCGCCGCGGCTGCACTCGAAAATGAGGCTCTGCGCAATATATTCTCTACATATAAAATGACGGTAGCCGCGCCCGACGGCGGTGTTCGTCTGCTTATCAACCACAACAGACTCCTGCGGTCGATAGACGGTTGTATAGGTGTCAAAACCGGCTACACCAAGTCAAACGGCAGGTGTCTTGTTTCCGCGGCTGAGCGCGACGGATTGCGCCTTATCGCGGTAACTCTTGACGACGGCAACGATTGGCACGACCACACGGTGATGCTTGAGGCGGGATTTGAAGCCTACGAAAGTGTCGAGCTGTGTGAGTATACAAATATCGCCTTGCCCGAGATAGACGTAACCGATGGCGAGCAATCCCGTGTCAGAACGACCGTGACAGACAGTGTGTTCGTAACACTTCCGAAAAGCGGCGCAAAGATCGAGTGTATAATTGACAGCATTTCTTCCCTTCCCGCCCCCGTATCACGCGGGCAAGGCGTTGGTGAAGTCATTTTCACTTGCGGCGGCAAGGAAATAGCTCGCGTACCACTTGTGACCGCCTACGCGGCGGCAAAGAAAAAAGAAAAAGGATTTTGGGATCGCCTATTCGGATGAATCCCTATATATAATATGGAAAAGATCAGACTTCAAAAATATTTTACCGATTGCGGCGTACTTTCGCGCCGTGCCGCAGAACGCGAGATCGAGGCGGGTCACGTTAAGGTAAACGGACAGATCGCAAAGGTCGGCGACAAGGTTATGCCGGGCGTTGATAAGGTTGTATGGAACGGCAGAGGCATCGTTTTCAAGCAGAACGTAGCCAAGCGCGTCATCGCACTCAACAAGCCTCGCGGATACGTTTGCACGGCATCCGATGAGCAAGGCAGAAAAATCGTCACCGAGCTTGTCGAGGATGCGGGCGGCAGACTCTACCCCATCGGACGCCTTGATATGCAGTCCGAGGGTCTTCTGCTTATGACGGATGACGGCGCGTTTGCTAACCTTATGATGCATCCCAAACACCATATTCCGAAGGAGTATAAGGTCAGCGTCAAGGGCAAGGTCGACGAAAAGGCACTTGAGATCCTCCGTTCCGCGCTCGTTATAGATGGATACAAGATCACGCCCGCAGAAGTCGATATCATCGACACGCAGAAGGACGGTGCTCGTTTGAATTTTGTCATTTTCGAGGGCAGAAACCGACAGATCCGCAAAATGTGCGAGGCGGCAGGCCTTGAGGTCACCCGTCTGCGCCGTATCAAGATCGGTCCGATCTCTGTCAACGGCATCGCGCCCGGAACTTGGCGCAAGCTCCGCGACGACGAGGTCGCTTGGCTTCGCAGAATGGCAAAGCTTAAGCCCGAAACCAAATACGAAGAGGAATAATATTCGCCCCGTCGGTGCAGAGCTCCGACGGGGTTTTACAATATATTCCGACAAAAGTCGAGGGGAAACACTATATTTTGTGTTTTGTATGGTAATTTATGTCAATTATGCACAAATGCGACGGCGATTTTTTGTGCAAACTTTTTCGTGTTCTCCTATTGCAAAATTTGGTGATTTATGGTAAAATATTACTGTAAAAATTATCCAATTGGAGGAATAAAAACGAATGGAAAAGAATATTAAGATACTTATTGCAGACGAAAACGAGATCGACCGTCATCGCACCGCTGACGGCTTACGCCGCGCCGGCTTTCACCGTATAGAGGAAGCGCAAAACGGTGAGGAGGTCATCAACCGTATAGCTTCCGGCAACTACGACATTGTTATCACCGACGTATGGCTTTCCAAGCTCGACGGTATCGGAGTTCTCCGCCAGAGTCGCGCGATAGATTTCGGCGGCGCGCTCCCGCCCGTCTTTATCGTAACCTCGGCGATCTCGAATCAGAGTATTTTCGTTGACGCTATGAACGCAGGTGCTGCACTCTGTCTCTTAAAACCCGTAGATACCACAAGCCTTGCCGAGCATCTGATAAATCTTAACCGCGACCGAACTTCGCGTGAGGACAGAGTTCCCGACATTGAAACTCAGGTAACGAAGATCATCCATCAAATTGGCGTACCCGCACATATCAAGGGCTATCAATATCTCCGCACAGCAATTCTGCTCACCGTCCGCGACAGCGACATTATCAATTCGGTAACGAAGATACTCTATCCCACCGTTGCAAAGAAGTATCAGACCACGACCTCGCGTGTCGAGCGTGCGATCCGCCACGCGATCGAAGTCGCTTGGGACCGAGGTGACGTTGATACCCTCAATTCCTATTTCGGATACACGATACAGGATCAGCGCGGCAAGCCTACAAACTCGGAGTTTATAGCTATGATCGCAGATAATCTGCGACTTAAATATAAATTGTATAAATAATCTTGACAAACCGCGCTTTTTGTTGTAAAATCATCTTACCACGCCAATTGAGGTATTGCAATGAAAAGCTGTGACAAGATTTTTGAATTACTGAAAGAGCACGAAACACTCGTTGCCGAGGCGACGGATATACTCCATATCCCCTACCCCGATCCCGTTTTCCGCGGTTTTCAAGGCGGATGCTCGGACGGCGAGAGGTATTATTATCAAGTGTTGATGCACTACGAACTATCCGACCGCACGAAGGATTATTCCTGTATCGCAAAGGTTGATATGCTGACGCGTCAGGTTGTGAAATACAGCGGCATTCTCCACATCGACCACGCCAACGACGTCACCTACCATCCGAAAAAGAATCTGCTTATGGTGACCAACAACAAGCCGAACTTCACTCGGATAACCCTCGTTGATCCCGCAAGCCTTGAGGTTGTCGGCTATGAGGAATCGCCCGTACCGCTTTACGCGCTTGAATACAACCCCGACCGCGATATGTACGTTGCGGGAATTTCCGGCAAACGAGAATTCTGTTTCCTTGACGGGAATCTGAAGCTTATAGATGAGAAAACCTACCGTACCGTCGAAGTCGACGACAGATGCACCAAGCAAGATATCTGCGCGGACGGCAATCTGCTCTACTTCATCCTCTGGGACGGACGGCACAAGGATATGGACGATTTTCAAAACCGAGTGACGATCTACGATTGGAACGGAAACTACCGAGGCGTTCTCGAATTCAACCTCGGCGCGGAGGAACCCGAAAGCATCTCCATCCTCGGCGGCGAGATTTACGCCGTAGTTTGCAATAAATGCGAGCCTGCGATATATCATTTTGAGCCGAAAATAAAGTAATAAAAATAAAGCCTCGCAATTGAGGCTTTATTTTTATCTTTTCTTTTTTCTCTTCTTCTCCACCAGCTCGTCGAGCTCTTCGACGGTGGTATCGGAGATCGGCTCGGTGCCGCCGGAATAGCGTGCTACTCTGTACGTGTCGAAAAGTGTATGCTCGAGTTCCTCGTGCGCGAGGTCACGTTCCATTTTTGCAGGGGTGAATTTCGGTTGAATGAAATATCCCTCACGGATCTTGCCGAACATATACTCTGTGAATATAAAACGGACACGGGTGGCGTTGTCGGCATCGTTCCACGGGTGAGGGTTCTTCATTTTGTTTCTTTTACGTCTGCCGCCCGAGCGTTCCTTGAAGATGAAGTCGCGCTCGTCCTCACCCTTGACTCGCTTGCGCTCGATACCGAGCTTTTTGGCAACGCGCTTGATGATCTTGTCGAGATATTTAGATATCGCCCGAGAAATGCGATCTCTTATCCTTGCAATCTTCTCGCGCATCTTGCGGTCAAACATTTTCTTTAATGACTTCAGCCCAAGATACAGTCCGCCGCCGAACATCAAAATAGCGGCAGCTTGCAAGAAGTAATTTCCTATTGACTCTGTAAACAGAACCGCACCGTAACCTATCGAAAATGCATAAAGCAAGGTCAGAACAACTCTTATCGGCGAAAAGCCTCGCGATTCTATGATCGCGGTGAACAAATCCTTTAACTTATTCATTGTCCGCCTCCTCGCTGAAAAATAGTTCGGGTAGCGAATAAACGCGCACTCCGTTACCTCTGCGTTCGAGCTCAAAGGCGCGGGCATCTGTCTCGGGCGTGTCGCAAAGAACGAAGATCAGCACCTCCGCGCTGTTCTCACCAGACTCAAGAAGCTCGTCGAGGAGTGCGGGGAAAGAACCTCCGTCCGCCGCGCGCATCGACGCCATCGTTCTGAAAATATCGAGCATATGCGGCTCGCCTCCCGCAAGCGGAAAGCGCTGGAACATCGTTCCGTCCTGTCCCTTGCAGTTGGCGTAAAAGCCTACGCTGTAGCCTTCGTAGACGGCATTTCTGATGATGTGCGCCGAATAGGATAGCGCAAGCTCGGTAAGCTTTTCGTATTCCTCACCGTCGATTCCGCAGTCGCGCTCGAGGTGATAGTCCAAAAATACGCAGAGACGGCGCGCGGCGCAGAAATCGCGGTCGTTGACCATAAGAGGTGTCGCGCTTCTGCGCGAGCCGAGCCAGGTTTTTGCGCTCGCCTTGAAATTGATCTGAGAGACCGAGTCTCCGAATCGGTAGTCTCGGACGCCCGAGAGTGAAAAAGGATCGGCAAAAAGCTGTCGGAGTGCCCTCTCCTCGCCCTGCATCATGCTGACCGCGGGAAGTGCGGGATCAATTTCGAACGGACGCGGATAGACATATATTTCGGCGGGGCATTCAAAAACTTCCTCGCCGAGCTTTTTCTGCACTACCGCGCTTTGCAGTCTGTAATGTCCGCGCTTGAGGCAGGTCAACTTGTGGCGTCGGCGGATGCGCATATAGGGCCAGAGATTGAATCGGCTTATGAAATACTGCATTCCGTCGCGCTTCGGGGGCTCAAAGCCCGAAAGGCGGAGCTCGTTATAGAGATACGCCTCGATATCGACGGCGATCAGCGGAAAGAATCCGTTGTTGACCACGGTTTCGATAAGCTCGACCTCGTCACCCGCATAGACGCCCTTTTCGGTGAATTCGCGCGAATAAGATATATTTTTCAGGTTTTTCTCGCGCAAACGGAGATATATCTTCCAAAGTATCCACAGAACAAGCGCGGTAACAAGCAGCCAGAAAACGTACGGAAAGACAGGTGACAGAAGAAACCGCACAAAGCCTTCGATCAGCTTCGTGAGAAATCCGACGAAAACGTCAACTATATCCTTCATCAGAGACCTTCAAATACCGCTTCGGTGGGAACTCGGGTAGATTTGATGATATTATCTACGATCTCGCCAACCGCATTCTTACGTATTCTCGCCGCAGACTCGATCATAATGCGGTGTTCAAGAACGGGATGAGCCGCGCGCTGAATATCGTCGGGAAGAACATAGGATCGTCCCGCAATTGCAGCGTAGCCCTTTGCCGCCTTCATCAGCGCAAGCGCGCCGCGAGGGCTGACTCCGAGAACGACGTGAGGGTAGGTTCTCGTTGCTTCTACTATGTAAGAAATATATTCCATAAGCTCGGGGCAGATGTAGACCTCGGGAAGTGCTTTTATAGCCTCGCAGAGTTCCTCCTCGCTTACTACTGCGGCAAGCTCATAAAGAGGGCTTGCCTTATCAAAACGTGCCAGAATGCCTACGTTTTCGGCGTGGGAGGGATACTCCATCTTACCCTTCATAAGGAAACGGTCAAGCTGTGCCTCGGGAAGCGGGAACGTGCCGAGAGTCTCGACCGGGTTCTGCGTTGCGATGACCATAAAGGGATCGGAAAGGCGCATGGTTTTGCCGTCGATAGTCGCCTGACGCTCCTCCATACACTCGAGCAGGCCCGACTGCGTTTTCGGAGTAGCGCGGTTGATCTCATCGGCGAGCAGAATGTTCGTGAAAACCGGCCCCGGAACGAACTCGAACTCGGACGATTTCATATTAAAGAAATTGATGCCCGTGATATCCGAGGGAAGAAGATCGGGGGTGAACTGAATACGCTTGAAATCGCATCCCACACTTGCAGCGAGGGATTTGATAAGCACGGTCTTGCCTGTTCCGGGAACGTCCTCGAGAAGAACGTGGCCTCCCGCGAGGAGAGCGACACAGATCATATCTATCGTTTCATTCTTACCGACGATGACCTTACCTATATTTTCTTTAATTCGGTTGTATACGCTTGTGATGATTTCAATATTTGCCATAGATTCCTCCGTATTTTTATCCGATATATTACAAGTGTCGCCAAAGATCAAAAAGGATGGATAAAAAATTAATATTTTTCTGAATTATATCATATTTTTTGCCGACAGCGAAATGTGGTATAAAACGCATTGTTTTTGGGATAATGAATGCTAACTCGTAATTTTCACCGCGCCGGCAAGCACTCTTGCGCCCGTTTCGGCAAGTCTTTCTGCACGCTCTTCGCCGAGAACGTCAACAACCTTTGCCACGATCTCCCCGACGTGTTTTTCCTCGGCTTCAAAGCTTGTTCCGATGCCCGCAATATGTCCCTCGTCGATCCATGCAAGGAATTTCTTTCTGCGACGGAGATTAGCCATCCCGACAAAGGCAGACGCATCAATGATCGCGCGGTAGCCGCACTTAAAGATATCGTCAGCGTAGCTTTCCGGGTAGCGGTCGATATGTGCGATCAGCACCTCAATGCCGACAGACCTGATCGCCTCGAGTGTGTCTATCAGCGAGCTGTCCCATTCACTCTCGGGCATATACGCGATCAACGTGTGCGTGCCGAGCACGGCAAGCTCGCTGATCGTGGGGATGTATTTGAGTCTTTCGTCAACGTAGACCTCGCATCCGAGATATAGCGCGGGACACTTTTCCGGCATATTGTAAGATAGGCTATGCAACACCTGCTCGCGGTAGGAAACAAAATCCTCAACGCTTCTCTTTGCCGGATAATAACGGGGGGTCAGCACCGCCGCATCAACTCCGGCGTAATAAAGCTCGGAAAGTCTTTCGGCACAATTCTTTATATCCCTTGCGCCCTCTGCAAAAAAGGGCAAGAGATTTCCGCCAAGATCAATCAACATATTCACTTGCCCTCTCTTTCATAAGTATATTATTATAATTATGAACTATTTTTTGCATTTTGTCAAGTCTTTTTGTGTAAAATACTTGTCAGATCTAAAAAAGAGTGGTATAATTATCATATAATATAAAAAAGGACGATAAAAATGAAGCATATACTCCTTATCACAACCGGTGGAACTATTGCCTCTGCCGCGGGTGCGGACGGGCTTGTTCCCACCGTTTCGGGCGAGCGTCTGCTCGAACACATTCCCGAGGTGCGCGACGTTTGCCGAGTCAGCGTTACCTCACTTTTCAATCTCGACAGCACCAATATGCGTCCCGAATATTGGCTGAAGCTCGCTATGAAGATCCGCGAGGAATATTTCAATTACGACGGTTTCGTTATCACGCACGGCACTGACACGATGGCTTACGCCGCCGCCCTGCTCCACTTTCTCATTCAGAACAGCCAGAAGCCGATCGTGCTGACGGGCGCACAGACTCCCATGGAGAGCCGCGATACCGACGCTCGCGAGAATCTTCGCGATGCATTCATTTACGCCGCTGACGACGATGCTTGCGGCATACACGTTGTTTTTGACGGTAAGATCATCTGTGCCCCGAGAGCGAGAAAGAACAGAACGAGAAGTGCGAATGCATTTTCAAGCGTCGATTACCCCGAGATCGGATTTATCCGAGGCGGCGCGATGAGGTATTATATAAAAGAAAAATTCACCGAGCCCACCCGCTTTTATAATGATATCGACACAAACGTAATGCTCGTCAAGCTTACACCGGGTATGAGCGCGGATATTTTCGACTACGTTGCCGAGCGCGCTCACGCGGTCATCATCGAATCCTTCGGAGTCGGCGGTCTCCCCTATTACGAGAACGACGAATTTGCGGATAAGATCGAGATTCTGATTGAAAAAGGCGTGCGAATTGTTATCACAACTCAGGTTCCTCACGAGGGCAGCGATATGTCGCTCTATCAGGTCGGACTGCGAATCAAGCAGAAATACGAGCTCCCCGAGGCTTACAGTATGACGACAGAAACCGTGCTTGCCAAAGTTATGTGGGCACTCCCGCAGTCGAATACGGCGGAGGAATTTGCGAAGATATTTAATACACCGGTGGGGTGTGACATAATCTAAAAAGCAAAACCGCTTGCAAACGCAAGCGGTTTTGCTTTATTTACTTATCCTCTTCCTTCTGCTTCTGCTCCTGCTTCTTCTTTTTCTTATGCACCGCAATAACGATAACAACTATCACCGCAGGGATACCGGGGAAAATAAGAAGTGTGGGAATCGCGGAAACGAAGAATACGGTGAAGTCCATCCAGCCCTCGCCGAAGTTCTTCCAGCTTTCTACGAATGCCTCGGCAATTCGCTCACCGAAGGTGGGCTCGTCATCCTTGATGGGCGTGTATTCAACGACCTCGTCGATAGTGAGGTTAACGGTGGAATACGCGACCTGTCCGTCGTAGGATTTGAGAATAGCCTGGTATTCTGCGATCTGCTGTTCGGTTTCGGAGATCTTCTTCTGAAGAGTGTACCAGAAATCGTAGTCCTTTGCCGAGTCGATCGAAGCCATCATAGCAAGCAGGCTTTCGCGCTCGGTTTCGAGAGTCTTCATTCGCGCTTCAACGCTGTAGTAAGCCTCGCTGACGTCCTGCTGGGTCGAGGCACTGGAGGTTACGTTGAGTGAGTCGCCAATCTGTGAGATAAATGCGTCAAGGTTTTCTGCGGGGATCTTGATAACGAGATACGCCTTGCGGCTATACGAGCCATACTGATTATAGCTTGCGCCCGTCACGCGCGACTCGCTGATAAATCCGTTATACGCGGCGATCGAGGTGTTAATCTCGGCAAGTGCGGAGTCATAGGTCTTGGTCTCGCCGTAGACGGTGAAGGTGCGGATGATCTTGCGATTTGCAGTTGCTGTGTTGTCTGCGGTAAGGCTACCGTCGGGAGCGTAGGAAACGCCGCCTTCATAATTCTCATCCTTGGAATAATCTAATTCGGGATACGCCTCGTCGCTTGCATAATTTCCTGATGCAGAGCAAGAAGCAAATAAGGGAATGATGAGCAAAGCCACCAGGACGAGAGCGAACGACGTGTATCTGATTGTCTTTTTCATAATAATTCTCCTTTTCTGCTATAAATTTATTATCGGTAATTTTATTATAGCACAGCTTTGAGGAAATGTCAAGAAAAAATGTGCGGTTCGCCTTCTCGGCGAACCGCACTTATGAATTATTTAGTTAAGCTTTGCAAGAGCTGCTTCGATTGCAGCAAGGGTTTCCTTATACTTTTCAAGCTTTGCCTTCTCGGCTTCGACTACGTTTGCGGGAGCCTTTGCGACAAATCCTGCATTGGAAAGCTTGCCGTCAAGGCGCTTGATCTCGCCCTGAGTCTTCTCGAGTTCTTTTGTAAGGCGTGCTCTTTCCTTCTCGGTGTCGATAAGCTCGGAGAGAGGCAGATATACGGTTGCCGCATCGGTTACGATCTGTGCCGCATCGTCTGCGGTGATCGCGCCTGCAAAGTCGGCGGAAACCTCAACCTCGGACGCCGAAGCAAGACGGCAGAAGAAGGGATAGGTTGCGGGAGTGAAGGAATCCTCATACTTGGTCTCAAGGTATACCTTGGTCTTTCTTGAAGGAGGAACGTTCATCTCGGTACGTCTTGCACGGATAGCCTTGATAACCGCGATGAGCTTATCGGTATGAGCGGCGTCGGTCTCGAAGTCGAGTGCGGCGTCGAACTTAGGATAGCTTGCGATCATAATGCTTTCTGCATCGCCCTCGTGAGGAAGTGCCTGATAGATCTCCTCGGTGATAAAGGGCATAAAGGGATGGAGGAGCTTGAGAGTGCCCGTGAGAACGTATGCGAGAACGTTCTGAGCAACGAGTCCGCTTTCGCTTTCCTTATCCGCAAGGCGAGCCTTGGAGAGCTCGATGTACCAGTCGCAGAAGATATCCCATACGAAGTCGTAGAGGTTGGAGAGCGCGATACCGATCTCGTACTTATCGAGCGAAGCCTCAACCGCCGCACAGAGCTTATTGAAGCGGCAGAGGATCCACTTATCCTCGGGAGCGAGCTTGGATGCCTCGGGAAGTTCAACCTTGTCGATGGTAAGGTTCATTCTTACGAAACGCGATGCGTTCCAGAGTTTGTTTGCGAAGTTACGAGCAGCCTCGATCTTTTCGTCCGAGAAACGCATATCGTTTCCGGGGCTGTTACCCGTTGCAAGTGCAAAGCGGAGCGCGTCTGCACCGTAGGTAGAAATGATCTCGAGGGGATCGATACCGTTGCCGAGCGACTTGGACATCTTTCTGCCCTGCGCGTCACGGACGAGACCGTGGATAAGTACGGTGTCGAAAGGAATGGTATCAGTATATTCGAGTGCCGAGAAGATCATTCTCGATACCCAGAAGGTGATAATATCGTAACCCGTTACGAGGGTATTGGTAGGATAGAAGTACTTCAGATCCTCGGTGTTATCCGGCCAACCCATAGTCGAGAAGGGCCAGAGCGCGGAGGAGAACCAGGTGTCGAGGGTGTCGGGATCCTGAGTCATATGACCGCCGCACTTGGGGCAGGTGTCAACGTGATCGGCGGAAACAACGGTCTCGCCGCACTTGTCGCAGTAATATGCGGGGATTCTGTGACCCCACCAGAGCTGACGCGAGATGCACCAGTCCTGAGTATTTTCCATCCAGTGGAAATAGTTCTTATCGAATCTTTCGGGAACAAACTTGATGCGACCGTCGCGAACAGCCTCGATAGCGGGCTTTGCGAGGGGCTCCATCTTTACGAACCACTGAAGGCTGATCATCGGCTCGATGGTGGTTCCGCAACGGTAGCAGGTGCCGACCTCGTGCTTGATGTTATCGATCTGACAGAGGTAACCGCCCTCTTCGAGATCCTTGAGGATAGCCTTTCTTGCCTCGTAGCGATCCATACCCGCATACTTGGGATACGCATCGGTGATCTTTGGGTCCTCGGTGAGAACGACCTCCATCGGAAGCTTCTGACGGCGTCCGACCTCGCAGTCGTTGGGGTCGTGTGCGGGGGTGATCTTAACGCAACCTGTACCCTTATCAAGCTGTGCGTGCTCGTCGGCAACGATCGGGATACGTCTGCCTACGAGAGGAAGAACGCAATACTTGCCGATAAGATCCTTATATCTTTCGTCCTCGGGGTTAACCGCAACAGCGGTATCTCCGAGCATAGTTTCGGGACGGGTGGTAGCGACCTCAACGTATCCTCCGCCGCCTACGAGAGGATAGCGGATGTGCCAGAAATGACCGTCCTGCTCAACGTAGTCAACTTCGGCATTCGAAATGGAGGTCTTGCAGTGAGGACACCAGTTGATGATGCGTTCGCCGCGGTAGATAAGTCCCTTCTTATAGAGGCGCTCGAAAACGTCGCGAACTGCGCGGCTGCATCCCTCGTCGAGGGTGAAGCGTTCACGGGTCCAGTCGCAGGAGGAGCCCATCTTCTTGAGCTGGGAAATGATACGTCCGCCGTACTGCTCCTTCCAAGCCCAAGCGCGCTCGAGGAAGCCGTCACGTCCGAGGTCTTCCTTGGTAAGACCTTCCTTGCGCATTGCTTCAACGATCTTCGCCTCGGTTGCGATGGAAGCATGGTCGGTGCCGGGGAGCCAGAGGGTGCTGTAACCCGACATTCTCTTGTAACGGATAAGGATATCCTGAAGAGTGTTGTCAAGCGCGTGGCCCATGTGAAGCTGACCGGTGATGTTTGGAGGGGGAATAACTATGAAATAATGTTCTTTGCTGTAGTCGACTTCGGGGGTGAAATAACCCTTTTCTGTCCACATAGCGTAGAGTCTGTCTTCAAACTCTGAGGGATTATAGGTCTTCGGCAGACCCATATTGATCTCGGAATTCATTTTTTATCTTCCTTTCAAATAATAAATTACAAATAGTCAATTGTAAAACTGCGTTTTACAATTGAAAGCGCGCGCTTATCGCCGCCGCCAAAATCAAAGATTTTGCCTGCTCCCCTCGGCGCGCCGGCTCGCGTGGCTCGCCTAAAAGGTGTGTTTTCAGTCGGCAAAACCGCGGAAAAAACAGATTTTATTTAACAAAAAAGCACAAACATCCTAAAAACAGGACGCTTGCGCGCGGTACCACCTGTATTTGCGCCGAGGCGCACTCTCTTATATCCTGTCTCGGGGATAAACCGTTCGGAACTACTTCTCTTCACTCCGACCGCTCCGCGGCGACTTCGATGGCTTCTTATACGGACTCGCACCAACCGTCCGCTCTCTGAAATAATACGCGATCTACTACTCCGCTTCACAGCGTTTTCACATTAATACATTATAAGTATATCATTAATTATGATTTTTGTCAAGTGTTTTTTGCGATTTTACAGCAAATTTATCATTTGTCAATCATTGTACTTGACTTTGCAGTCATAATATGATATAATATTCAGCGTTATGCCGCACACAAAAAATCTACGCGGCAAAGAAAGGAAATATTCAATAACTCATGGAAGGCGACCGATTATTTTGGCTTCTTTTACTCCAACTTGTGCTTATCGGCATCAACGCATTTTTCGCGGCATCCGAAATGGCACTCGTTTCGCTCAACGTCAACATTCTTCGCAAGCAGGCGGAAGATGGCGACAAAAAAGCCAAACAACTTTTGAGACTTTCTGAAGAACCCACCGCATTTCTCTCCGCTATCCAGATCGCGATCACTCTTGCAGGCTTTCTCGGCTCGGCATTCGCGGCGGATAATTTCTCGGACCCTCTGACCAATCTTATCTACAATAAGCTCGGTTTCACGGCGATCGGAGAAGAAACGCTGAACTCGATCACAGTCATTCTTATCACCCTCGTACTCTCCTATTTCACCCTTGTTCTCGGTGAGCTTGTTCCTAAACGTCTGGCGCAGCACTCTCCCGAAAAGATCGCGCGGCTTGTTTGCCCCGTTGTATCGGCAATCAAGACGGTACTAAAGCCCATCATCTGGGTGCTGACAAAATCCACCAACCTTTGTCTGCGCATCTGCCGTATTGATCCCAATAAGGAAGCCGAGCGGGTGACAGAGGACGAGATACGTCTTATGGTCGATATCGGCGAGGAAAGCGGAACGATCGACGGCACTGCCGGCGAGATGATCGACAATATATTTGAATTCGACAACAATACCGCGCGAAGCATTATGACTCGTGCTATCGACGTTGTCACGATCCCTGCAGATGCTACGGATGACGAGATCTTTTCAGTTCTCAAGGAAAGTGCGTACTCAAGATATCCCGTTTGTGGAGATGATATCAACGACGTTATCGGTGTTCTTTACTCAAAGGATTACTACCTTGACCGTCTTTCACAGAATGAAAATAAACCTCTCGACGAGCTTCTCCGTCCCGCTCATTTTGTGCCCGAGACCGTTCGTTGCGACGTTCTTTTTCGCGATATGCAGAAGAACAATTGCCACATAGCAGTTGCAGTTGATGAATTCGGCGCGGTCAGCGGTATAGTAACACTTGAAGACCTCGTCGAGGAGATCGTGGGCAACATCTACGACGAATACGATGACGAGGAAAAGGCTGAGGAAGAAAGCGATATAGTCGAAATTGAGGAAAACGTATGGCGCGTTGCGGGATCTGCCGAACTTGAAAAGATCGCCGACACGATCGGCTTTGAGCTTCCCGAGGACGCGGACTTCTCTACCCTCGGCGGTATGATAATGAACGAGCTTTCCGAGATCCCCGAGGACGGCGCGGCTTCGATCGAGATCACAACCTGCGGCTTACATATAAAAGTCGAAAAGGTTGAAGATCGACGAATAGAGTACGCAATCGTTACAAAACTTCCCTCCCCCGAGGATAAAGACGAATAAAATTTCAGCGGATGCCTCAGCATCCGCTGTTTTTTAATTATCGTCCCACATATTATACTGCGATCCGTCGTATCTCTTTTGCTCGCCCGGTTCGTTTAAATAGGGTGAATACATCATTATCGCCGAATTCTGCACAAGAAGCTGCTCGTCGATCAGTTCGCCATCGAGCGTAAGCTTCTGCTTATAAAGCTCATTGTGACGGGTATAGCCGCCCCAATACTCGAGGCGCATCTCGTGATTACGTTCAACAACATCGTATTTTACCAAAGGTTCGTTTACAGTTCGCCATTCGCCGACGAGATCGTCCTTTTCAACTGTAAGACAGAGCTGAAAGACCTCGTCCGTATCGTTGCGGATCATAAGGTCAACGTGAGGATAAAAGCACGTCGCGCCACTTGCGAAGGGTTGGGTGCGGTTGGCATCAGGAAAGACGTCGTATCCGTGGCGGTGGCGCTCGATAACTGTCAGAGGTGTGTGTGCTGTCATCCAGAATATCATATTGGCGAGCTGACAGAGTCCGCCGCCGACACCGGGCGTAATCTTACCGTTGCGCAGTATCATTCCGTCAAGAAAACCGCGGCGATATGTAGGCTTGCCGATAAGGCGCCAATAGCTGAATATCTCGCCGGGACGAAGAAGAAGTCCGTCCATACGCGACACGGCGATTTTCAGATTAGTAACCTTGTTTTCCTGCATCCACATTTCAAGGTCCTTGAGCTTGCGGCGCATGGGAGTTCTGTGTGTGAAATACACGGCGGGAAGACGTTCTTCCTGACGTTTTTTCGCAAACTTATGCTCCATTGTAAGCCATTTGAGACGGCGGCGCGCTCCGTAGTAAGCACAGCCGAGTTTAAAACGAAGAGGCGAGCGGTCAATCGGTTTGTCAGATTTTTTCATAATGTTTCTTCCTTTCGTTTTTCTTTATTATATCACATCAAAAGCATTTTTGTCAAGAATTATTATTTCGACTCTTTTCGAGTCAATAATCGGTTGACTTGCATTATAATATATGGTATAATTAAATCAGTAAAAAGGAAGGAGAACGCTGATGGCGAACGTATTTGATTATATAAAATGGCGCGGTGACTTGACGTTTGAACAATCGCCGCTGAATGAGATTGACGCCCTGATCTTCTGCGAGCTTTCATATATATTTTTTGACGGAATCGTGCCCGAAGATCCGTCGGACGGCATTATCACGCTTGCCGAGGCGGCAGAGATATTCTTTGAGCGCAACGCGGGACTTGACGAGATAAGACTCGGAGAGATAATCCCCAAGGAGATTATTCCTCTTTTCCGAACCGTTGCCGCATCGAAAAGATTTTCTTCTCTTCCCCTTTCTCACTTTGTTAATATCATTGACGATCAAACGGTCGAGCAATTTTCCGCGATCTCATATTTCCCCGATGACGAAACGGTTTTTGTTGCTTACCGAGGCACAGACGATACGATAACCGGCTGGCGAGAGGATTTCAGAATGGCGTTCCTCACTCCCGTTCCCGCGCAGAAACGCGCCGAAGAATACCTTCTTAAAGCATCGGAGGATGCAAAAAGCCTCTATGTCGCGGGGCACAGCAAGGGCGGTAATCTCGCGCTTTGGGCGGCAATGAACGCGTCCGACGAGATCGCCGAAAGGATCGGTAAGGTATATAATTTTGATGGTCCCGGATTTCTTGATGACGTATGGGAGAGTGAGCTCTACGAGCGCGTTGCGGGCAAGATATCTACCGTCATACCGACGGGCTCGGTGGTCGGTCTGCTTCTCAAATACGATAAGAATTACCGAGTTACGAAATCGAGCGCAAAGGGATATCTTCATCAGCACGATGCTCTGACCTGGGAGGTCGAGGGCGTGGAATTCGTCTGCGACGAGGACGTCGCGCCCGACGTCAAGCGTGCGCACGAGGTCGTCGGCAAATGGATCTATTCGATGGAGCCCGACGAACGCCGCACCTTCGTTGAGGGATTTTTCGATATTCTCTGTTCCACCAGCGCAAAGACCGTCACCGATCTCGCCGAAAACCGAAGCGCGGTTATCAAGGCGTTTTCAAATATCGAACCCGAAACACGTCAGGCACTTATGTCGGGCGTAAAATTCTTCCTCGGAGAGGGCAAATCGGCTATTACAGAGTCAATACGCGAACTTTTGAAGAAGAAGCCGGACGAAGACGTCCCTAAAGAGATCAAAGAAGTAAAGCCCGAACCGAAAAAAATACAGCCTAAAAAGGCCGTCAAAAAGGTTAAAAAGACCGTTCCGCACAAGCATACCACCAAGCGCAGACACCATTCAGTAGCTTGCAGAATGCGTAACGAAGCACTTCACAAGGCGAGAAAGGTCATTAAAAAGTAAAAAATCCCGACCGCGCGGTCGGGATTCTCTTTTTATAATGTTGATCTGGCACATTTTCATTGTGGTCAGCGCGGCAGCGTGGGTGTCGGGTGTGACTCCTGCGCAGGCATCGGCAACGATCGAGACCTCGATCTCGGGGAGTGCCGCCTTGATTAGCATTGCATTGGAAACAACACAAATGTCGGTGCAAAGTCCGATGAGTGTGACCTCGATATTCTCCTCACTCGCAAGCTTTACGATATGATCGCAAAGCTCGGTCGAGCCGAAGGTAGGCTTATCAATCACAAGACAGCCTTCAAGTGCAGGCGCGATCGCGGGGTGAATCTCCCAGCCGGGAGTGCCCTTGATACAATGCGGCACGGGAAGATGTCTGCCCTCTCGCGTTTCCATATATTCATCGGGATGAGTATCGCGCGTTGCGATAATATCCGCTTTGTCGTATTTTGCGATCTCGCGCAATACGTTCGGAATGATCGCAACCGCTTCGGCAGTACCGAGTGCGCCGTCGACGAAATCGGTCTGCATATCAATTACAAGCAACAGTTTTCTCATTTTGCACCTCAAATGAATTTCAGAATATCTTCAACGGTTTCGGCGATATACTTCGCGCCCGAGCCTTCGAGCTCTTCTCTGCCGCCGTAGCCGTAAAGAACGCCAATGCAGTCGAACCCCTGCTCGCGCGCGCCGTTGACGTCCTGATCGCGGTCGCCGACCATAATGCACTCTTCCCTATCGGTTACACCGAAATTCTCAAGGGCGTATGCGATGACCTGCCCCTTCTTTGCGCGGGAATAGTCCATCGTTGCGCCGGCAACGAGGTCGAAGTATTTGGTGAGATCGAAATGATCAAGGATCTGCTTTGCAAAGTGCTCGGGCTTTGAGGTGGCAAGGATCACCTTTTTGCCCATTTTTCTGACAGTTTCAAGCATCTCGGGAACGCCCGGATAAACGAGGTTTTCAAATATTCCGCGGTCGCGGTAATAAACGCGATATTCATCAACCGCCTCGAGCGCCTGCTCCTCGGTGAAACCGAAGTAATTCTTGAATGACCACACCAGAGGAGGCCCGACGAAGCAATTCAGCGTGCTTTTGGCCTCGACCTCAATATTCCAACGCTTCAGCGCAAAAGCAACCGAATTGGTGATACCGAGAGCGGAATCGGTCAGCGTACCGTCAAGGTCGAAGATAACGTATTTATATTCTCTGCTCATTTGACATCTCCGTAAGGATTTTTATTTATTATATCATAATCTAAAGAAAAAATCAACATTCGACTTGACTTTTTGCTAGAAATGTGGTAAACTATTAAAGCATTAGCGGGTGTGTGCGGAAACAATTCCGCCACACCGCTCGTAAACTCGCGGGTGTGGCGGAATTGGCAGACGCGCAAGATTTAGGATCTTGTGTTAATTCGTGCAGGTTCAAGTCCTGTCACCCGCACCAACAAAAAGGAACTTTTGTAAAACAAAAGTTCCTTTTTGTTTATCCAAGCCGCAGGCTTGGTATATCATCACGCGGCAGCGTGTATATCATCGCCAAAGGCGTATATCATCATCGTAGTTGTATCTTTCTGCGGCTTGATGATATACAATGCTTCGCATTGATGATATACCGCAACAAGTTGCGGATGATATACAAGGCTTGCGCCTTGATTTAGCAGTAGAAATCCGATTAAGTTATTCTTGATACAACCTGACAATTCCCAGCAAGATCTCAACCGCTTTGTCCATTCCCTCAACAGTAATATGCTCATACGGACCGTGGAAGGCATAGCCGCCTGTACCGAGATTGGGACAGGGCAATCCCTCAAAAGATAGTCTCGCGCCGTCCGTTCCGCCTCTGATAGGCTTGATGACGGGCTCAAGTCCTGCCGCAAGTACTGCCTGCTTTGCTGTCTCAACAACGTGGAAGCAAGGACGGATCTTCTCTTCCATATTTCTGTACTGCTCCTTAAGCGTAAGGGTAACCGTTCCCTCTCCGTAGGCTGCATTGATTTGCTTTTCGATTTGACGAGCTATCTCACAGCGCCTTGCGAAGGATTCCGCGGAGTGGTCGCGAATGATATATTTAACGGTTGCATGCTCCACGCAACCCTCCATATCTGTCAAATGGAAGAATCCCTCATAACCCTCGGTTTTAGACGGTATCTCATCGGCGGGCAAAAGCGAATTGATCTCCATCGCTATCAAAGAAGCGTTAATCATCTTATCCTTTGCGGATCCCGGATGAATATTAAAGCCATTGATCTCAAAAACGGCACCTGCGGCGTTAAAATTCTCGTATTCAATTCCGCCCTCTACGTCACCGTCCACAGTATAAGCAAAGTCAGCTCCGAATCGTGCCACATCAAAATGATCCGCGCCCTCTCCAATCTCCTCGTCGGGAGTAAAGGCAATACATATCTTTCCGTGAGGCAGCTTATCCTCAATCAATGTAGCCGCCAAGGTCATGATCTCGGCAATTCCCGCCTTGTCATCAGCTCCAAGAAGTGTCTTTCCGTCAGTAACGATCAAGGTTCTTCCTTTCAACTCTGTAAGATGCGGGAAATCGGAGCGTTTGAGAACTCTTCCCTCTCCCAGCTCTACGTCCTCACCGTTATAACTTTCGATGATACGAGGAGAAACGTTTTCTCCGCAAAAATCAGGCGATGTATCCATGTGAGCTATAAATCCAATAGCGGGCACATTCTCACATCCCTCGGTAGCAGGGATCGTCGCGTAAACATAGCAGTATTCATCGCACTCGGCAGATATTCCCAGAGCTTTCAGTTCATCAACCAAAAGGTGCGCCAAGGCAAATTGGATAGAGGAAGACGGATGTGTTCCACTTACTTCATCGCTTGTCGTATACATTCTTGCGTATTTTAAAAATCTTTCGTATGCCTTCATAGTTCCTCCGTTTTATGATTTATGAATCAATAGACATATTTTTTATAATTATATCACATTATCTATCATTTTGCAATCCTGAAAAAATATATCTACAGTAAATTCAATTAGATTTCTTCCGAAATATGATTCCAGACACATAGCGCATTGACCTCGGAGCTTACATCACCATAACAGTTTGGATTTATCATCACTCGCTGCACCAAACGGGGCTGGCTCAAAACGAAAGTTTTAAGCCAGCCCCGTTGTCCTTGTTTCGTATAAGTTAATCGGCGAAGAACCTCTTGCTGTTGGCTATGCAACAGCAATCATTTGCGCGCTACAACAGCATTTTATTCTGCCACCCAATTATGCGCGCAAATGCAGGTTCAGACTCCTGTCATCTTTGTTTTAATCTTTATTGAAAAATATCCTTAGGCTGTTCTGCCCCGCAATCGATGCAAGTACCTTTTTCATAAATGTGGTTCAACGCAGGAACATACTGTTCCATCCCGAGGCAATAGAAGTCACCGAAAACACTCTCATAATTCGGATGCTCGCTGCCGTACCATGTCGACCGAATATATACTGCATTCTCGGGCACTTCGATCTCATGTATCAGAATGCCGTAAACACCTTTTTGGTCTGTATGCTTGACACCGCTGATATAGTTTTTATCCGCATCATAAAATGCCAGACCGGTCGTAGTGGTTACACTCGCCGTATTTGCAGTTTTTATCACAATAATATTGTAATCAGAAATATCTACGTAGTCGCTGGCACACCAATGTGCATAGTCCCGCACCTGACCGTCTGTCGCGATAATCATCTTCTTCTCTGTCCATATAAACAATGAGGTAATATCTATCGAATTTCCCTTGAGCTTTGATTGACCGCAAAGGCTGCAGGTGAGCATTGTATAACCTTTTGCAGTACAACTCGGTGGAATGACGGTTTCGAAATAGTCGTGTCCCAAAGGCTCGGTTGCTTTTTCCAAGTAGCTGTGTTCGCAAAGCTTACATGTGTATACGGTTCCGCCGCCTTGAGTGCAGTTCGCCGCAGTGGTTTCGACAGTATAGCTGTGGTCGCACAAATGGGGAATTTGAACAGAGAACTGATTTTTATCGCGATACAGTGCATCATAATTGGTAGAGTACCAATTAACATCCACAGTATTACTGTCAGCATAAAATGTCAGTACACCTACCATACCCAAACGACTGCGGGTGTCATCATCCTGTCGGTCAAACAGCAACGAAGTCACATCACGTCCATCTCCGTTCTTATCTACATAGGACACAACGTCAGCGCTATAGATATGTCCGCTCATTGCAAGAACAACATTTTTATACCCCTTAAAGGCGTTCCAGATATCATCACCGTTAGGATAATTAGGCAAATAATCAGATACACAAAGAGAATCGCCGGAATCCAAAAGAGTACCGTCCTTGTTCATATAAGCGTGGCAGGATATGATCACGTTTTTATCTGAATTGACCCCCACAATTTCCTGCGCCCATCTCAAAACATCCCACGAGGGTGCCCATCCCAGAGAGAGGATCATGTACTCGCGTCCGCCTGCATCAACAAACCAATATGTATGATCGAGCTTATTTGAATGGTATGAGCCGCCAAAACGGTTCCGACCGCTTCCGTAGACAGAATAATCGTAATACTTATTGAACCAAGCGGAATCATCATGGTTACCCCTCATCGGCATCCAGACTACTCCGGCTTCATCGAGGATATCCGTGCCTTTTTTGCATACAGTCCATTGTTCCTCGCTATTGACATTGACCATATCACCCATATGTATAACAGCTCTGATATTAAGCTCGTCCTTATGGTCGGCGATCCACTGCATCTGTTTGTAATAAAACTCGGGCCATAACTCTACAAGCATTTGAGTGTCAGGCAAAACCACCATAGAGTAGTCACCCCGGGAAAGATTTGGAGCAATCCACTCAGCCCCCAACTTGTTATTTCCGCACAAAACGCAAACGCCATCGTCATAGCTATGCTCGCCGACAGCAGCCACATAGTCATCTACATAATTGAAACCACAGGCAGTACAGGTGTAGGTAGTGTTACCCGACTCGGTGCAGGTTGCGGAAACGGTGACACTAACATATGTGTGATCGGTATTAGCTGTAATACTTGTTTCCGTATAACTGCATATCTCGCATATACGTTCTTTCAAGCCCTCTTTTTCACAAGTTGGCTCAACTACTTCACTCCAATTGCTAAAGCTATGCGTATGAGAAGGCTTTTGGGAAACATCTCCGGGATCAAGCGAGGTATTGTCAGCGGCATTTATTTCGTCATCACCCTTTTCTCCACGTAGTCCTTGCTCGTTCGAGTTACATCCAAAGAAACATACGGTGATAAACAGAATCATTGACAAAGCAAGCCCAAGACTTATCAATCTTTTCACATTCTTCTCTCCTCTGACTTATATTTGCATCACAAGATTATTATATCATAGCCGTTATGCAAAGTCAATAATAATTCATCTATGCATACAATGAAAAAACGGTAAGAGTATAAAACAATTGTCGAAACCGTTCCATCTTGTATCCATAGCGCAAAGATTCGCACTATTTTTCCAAAATACCTTGTAATTTCCGCAAATATGTGATATAATTAGACAAGATTTGTCCACTTATATTTTACTGACGAGGTAATAAAAATGAAAAAGTTAAAGGTTATCATCATCGGTCTCGGCAGCCGAGGTACTACTTATGCAAAGCACGGCTTTGATGCTTGCCCCGAATTTGAGCTTGTCGGAATTGCCGATCCCGATCCCGTGAGAAGAAATTACGTTAAAGAAAGATGCAATCTTGACGAGTCCGCTTGCTTTGAGAGCTGGGAGGATATTCTCGCTCTGCCCAAATTTGCAGACGCAGCTATCATCGCAACGCAGGATCAGATGCACTTTGATCCCGCGATGAAGGCTATCGAGCTCGGATATCACCTTCTTCTCGAAAAGCCCGCGGCTCCTACGCCCGAGGAATGCTACAATATCGCGGATGCGGCTAACAAAAAGGGCGTTCACGTTATCATTTGTCACGTGCTCCGCTTTACTCCCTTCTTCCGCACGCTCAAAAAGATCATCGATGACGGCAAGATCGGTAAGATAATGAATATAGTTCATCAAGAAGGTGTCGGAAACATCCATCAGAGCCACAGCTACGTACGCGGCAACTGGCACAAGGAGGCTGACAGCACGCCAATGCTCCTTGCAAAGAGCTGTCACGATATCGACATTCTTCAATGGCTTCTCGGTGAGAAGTGCACTCGCGTTCACAGCTTCGGCTCGCTTACCTATTTCTGCGCGGAAAACAAGCCCGAGGGCGCGCCCGAGTTCTGCTATATGGGCTGCCCCGTAGGCGAGAGCTGTCCCTATAACGCGGTGAAGATCTACGCCTCCGAAAAATCCTCTTACATTGGCAGAGCATCAAGAAAGCACAATCCCACCGAAGAGGACGTCCGCCGAGTTCTTACCGAAACCAACTACGGCAGATGCGTATTCGGATGCGACAATGACGTTGTCGACCATCAGGTAGTAAACCTTGAATACGAAAGCGGTGCGACCGTTTCCTTTACTATGAGTGCCTTCAACAAGGGTGGCAGAAAGATCCACATTATGGGCACCAAGGGAGAGATCTACGCAGGTATGGCTGACAAATCGGTAACTCTTTACGAGTTCGAGACCGGAAAGAAGAGCGAGATTCTCGTTTCGGATGCGGTTGCGGACGAGGAGATCACCGGCGGTCACGGCGGCGGCGACAGAGGAATTATGCGCTCCTTCTGCCAATACCTTTGCGGCACGTACACCGGCAACTCTGTGACCGAGATCACCACCTCCATCGAAAACCACCTTGTGACCTTCGCGGCTGAGCGATCAAGACACGAAGGAAGCGTTGTGACGATTGAGGAATATATCAACGAATTCAAGAATTAATCCATTCGGATAAAAAGGAGCAAATACAGCTCCTTTTTATTTGTTTTTTGCTTCACCGCGTTGACATTTTCCCCATAGTGTGCTATAATGAACCCGAAAGACTTATGCTTCAATTTTTATGAATGCGAGGGATAGCTGTATGAAAAAATACGTTTTGGCATACGATCTCGGTACAAGCGGTGTCAAAGGTGCGTTGGTCACGCCCGATGGCGAGGTCGCTTTTACCGCTACGGTTTCTTATCCGCTCTATACAGCAGACGGCGGCATCGCCGAGCAGGAGCCTGTCGATTACTGGAAGGGTGTCTGCGACGTCACCCGAGCTGTGCTCGAAAAGGGCAAGGTTGCGCCCGAGGCGGTGATCGGAATGGCTCTCGATACTATGTGGAAGGGTATTATTCCCGTTGACGATGCGGGACGTGTGCTTCATCGCAGTATCATCTGGCTTGATTCACGCTCCGTGGAGGAGGCGCGGCTTCTGAACGAACGGTTCGGTGAAGGTACGTTCACCTCGGCGGATTATTGGCCCAAGCTCTTTTGGCTTCGCCGAAACCGCCCCGACGTATTTGAGAACGCCGTCACGGTTTTCGAGGTCAATTCCTATATCAAGTGGCGTGCAACCGGCGTGGCATCGGTTGACGAGGGCAACGATTTTGTGCACTCGACAGACCCCAAGCTTGATGCTTTTTACGCCGAGCTGATGGATTTTATGGATATTCCGCGTGAAAAATTCCCGGAGGTTGCGCCCTCGTGCGGTCTTGTGGGGTACGTAACCGAGGAGGCTTCCCACGAGCTCGGTCTGCCCGCAGGTGTGCCCGTTTTCGGTGGCACAAGCGATATCAACGCAATCGCAATGGGCGCGGGTACTGCCGGTATTGGCGGTGTGCACATATATTTCGGTTCTTCGGGTTGGATAGGTTATACTCTTCCCCACGAATTCGAAACACTCTACTTCTCCCCCTTTGATGAGAAGCGCGATGTGACCATCATCAGCTCGCAGGCGATCGGACTTTCCTACAATTGGGCACTCGATCGCTTTTACGGTGATGAAAAAAAGAAGCTTGGCGACGGTATATACACCTTGGTGGATCAGCAATTGGCGGAAATTCCGGCAGGCTCGGAGGGAGTTTTTGCGACGCCGTGGTTTTACGGTGAGCGTCCGCCTCTCTTCGGCAGAGATGCACGAGGTAATTTTCTCGGTCTCGGCGCGATCCACGACCGCCGTCACATGACCCGCGCGGTGATGGAGGGCGTTTGCTATCAGCTCAGAATGGGCGCGGAATATAACGCAAACATTGGACGTCCCTTGCCCGAAAAGGTGCGTGCCATCGGAGGCGGCTCTTGCAGCGGAATCTGGATGCAGATTCTCGCCGACGTGCTGAACGTGACCATAGAGGTACCCGCCGCAACTCGCCACGCAGGAACCTTGGGCACGGCATATTGCGCTCTCGTCGGTCTCGGTCTCTGCGACGATATCGAGGACGCCGCCCGCCGAGTGAAGATCGACAAGGTCTATACACCCAACCCCGAGTCAGTAGCGGTCTACGAAAAGGGATATCGCGTTTTTGAGAAAATTTATAAGACACTTGCGCCGCTGTTTGAAAATGAAATATAGTCAAAAAACGCCCGACAGAGAGATTCATCGGGCGTTTTTTGCCATACTAACGCAATAAAAGTCTGATCTTGCGATGAAAACTCTGCTTTTTTCCTTATCAGGACTTGAAAACCGCGCGCAAATATAGTATAATATTAAGGTATTATTTTTGAAAGAGGAGATCTTAATGTCTACCGAAAAGTATATGACCGACTTTGATCGTTGGCTTGGTTTTGAGGGTATTGCGCCCGACATCAAGGCAGAGCTTATTTCTATAAAGGATGACAAAAATGCTATTGCCGAGCGTTTTGCCGCTGAGCTTGAATTCGGCACGGGCGGTATGCGCGGTATTCTCGGCGCGGGAATCGGCAGAATGAATATCTACACCGTTATGCGCGTCAGCCTCGCGTTTGCCGAGTATATCAAGAGCCTCGGCGCGGATGCCGCAGAAAAGGGTATCGTTATCTCGCACGATAACCGCCGCTACTCGCGCGAGTTTGCGCTTGCAACCGCGGGCGTTTTCGCAGCTGCGGGTGTCAAGGCTTATATCTTTGATTCGCTTCGCCCCACGCCCATGCTTTCCTTTTCCGTCCGCAAGATGCGCGCGGCAGGAGGAGTTATGATCACGGCTTCGCACAATCCGCCCGAATATAACGGTTACAAGATATATGACTCCGAGGGCTGTCAGCTTTCGCTTGAAGAAAGCGAGAAGGTTATCGCTCTTGTAAAAGAAGTCAAAGACGAGCTTGCCGTTCCCTGCCTCACCCTCGAGGAAGCGGGCGATAGGATCGTTATGCTCGATTCCGCGATCGATGATGAATACGCTATGCGCGTTGAAAATATCTCGATCTCCCGCGACCGTGAAAGTGCCGCAAAGCTGAAGGTCGTTTATTCACCCCAACACGGTACGGGTAACGTTCCCGTCCGCCGTGTTCTTGCCGATTGCGGTTACGAGGTAATACCTGTTCTCTCGCAGTGCGAACCCGATCCCGATTTTTCGGGCACAGAATCGCCCAACCCCGAGTCGCCCAAGGCTTACACCGAGGCACTCCGCATCGCAAAGGAAACGGGCGCGGATATCGTTATCACAACCGACCCCGACTGCGACCGTCTCGGCGTTGCCGCGCTTAACAAGGCGGGCGAAATGGTGCTTATGACGGGCAACCAGTCCGCTGCTGTGCTTCTTGAATATATCCTTTCGCGCCGTACAGACGGCGGTTCTATTCCCGCAGACGCTTATATGGTGACCACTATTGTTACCTCCGACCTCGGCGATCGCATCTGCGAACGTTACGGTGTCAACGTAGAAAAAACGCTGACGGGCTTCAAGTTCATCGGCGAGAAGATTGCGCGCCACCGCGCCGAGGGCAATTACGGCTTCGTTTTCGGCTATGAAGAAAGCTACGGCTGTCTTATCTCTGATTTTGTTCGCGACAAGGATGGCGTTCAGGCATCCATGATGCTCTGTGAGGCGGCGGCTTACTACAAGAATTACGGCTTGACCCTTATCGACGTTCTCGCCGCTATTCACGAAAAGTACGGCTATTTCCTTGATTCACAATCGAACTTCTACTTCCCCGGACTTGATGGCAAGGCGAAGATCGCGGCTCTCACCGCAGATCTGCGTGAAAATGCTCCCACGGAGGTTGGTGGCGTAAAGGTCACAAAAGTCGAAGACTACCTCTCCGACGAGACGAAGGCCGCAGGCTTCCCCGCATCCGACGTTCTCCGATTCATCTTTGAGGACGGCTGTTGGGTTGCCGTTCGTCCCAGCGGAACTGAGCCTAAATGCAAGTTCTACTACTGCGTTTGCGCCGCAAACAAGGCACTTGCCGAGGCAAAGCATGAGGCACTCAAGGTTGCCTTTGAACCTAAATTATAAATAAAAAACACCCCGTTGTCAACTTTTTGCATATTTTTGCAAAACTTCTTGACAGCGGGGTAAAAAAATGGTATCATTATATTAATTATATTTTAGAAAGGAATCTATACAATGAAAAAGATCCGCATCTTTGCCGGCATTATGGCACTTCTGATGCTCGCGCTCTGCTTCGCTTCCTGCGCCAACACTCCCGTTGACCCCGAAACGACCACCGCAGGCGAGAATGCATCCACCGAAGCTCCCGTAGCAGCAGGCACTACCGAACCCGCAGAATCCACCTACCCCGTTGACGAAAACGGCTACGAACTTGACAGACTCCCCGAACTCAACTACAATAACGAAGAATTCGTTATCTTTACTTGGTCCAACCAGGTAATGTGGGAGTGGAACGAGGATGACACCACCAACGGTGAAAAGATCCACGATGCTATCTATGACCGTCAGGTAAGAACCGAGGAGCGTCTCGGCATCGACATCGTTCTCTCCAAGCAGAACGGTGACTGGAACAACCGTAACTCCTTCATCACCACTGTTGAAGCTAACGTTTCCGCAGGCACCAAGGACGCCTTCGACCTTGTCGGTCAGTATACTCCCGCAGCTCCTATCGGTGCTATGAAGGGACTCTACCACGACCTCTCCGAGATCGAGCATCTTGACTGGGAACGCCCCTGGTGGCCCTCCGATATTCAGGAATCCTGCCACATCAACAACAACGTGTACTTCACCACCGGTGATATTACCGGAACACTCGTCCGTAACATCCACTGCATTATCGCAAACCTCGATCTTGCTGAAACTCATCAGCTTCCCAACCTTTACGAGCTCGTAAGCAACAAAGAGTGGACTATGGATAAGTTCTCTGAAATCGCTCTCGGCACCATTCAGGGCATCAATCCCGACGGCTCCGCAGCTTACAGCGTAACCTTCCCCAACAACGTTGAGTACGACAGCCTTTTCTACGGCGCAGGCTTCCGTTTCGTTGAGCATGATGCTGACAACAAGCTCGTTATGTCCGCCGAACTCACCGGCGACCGTCTTGAGAGCTGGTTCCAGACCTGCCGTAGCTTCCTCTTTGATAACGCAGACGTTGAGATCCTCGCTATCAACGGTGCAAACGGCTTCACCTCCGGCAACGTTCTCTTCCATTGCGGCGGCGTTTCCGACGTTCAGAACTCTCTTCAGGACGTAAACTTTGACTTTGCTATCCTTCCCTTCCCGCTTTACGACAAGGATCAGGAAGAGTACTACACCATTACAAGCTATTGGCTCAGCCTCTTCTCCATCCCCGTCAATGCACCCGATCCCTCTATGTCCGCAGCTGTTCTTGAGTGTCTCTCCTCCTACGGCTACCGTTACCTGACTCCCGTTATGTATCAGGAAGCATTCCAGTACCGTTACCTCGATACTCTTGAGAACGCGCAGATGTTCGATCTTCTCCACGATACCCTCGTATTCGATCCCGGCCGCCTCTTCGCAGACCAGCTCAACTGCTTCGCAGCATTCCGTCAGGCAGCTATGGATACAGGTAGCACCTCTTGGAGCAGCTACTATGCAACCAACGGTAAGCTCTGGTCCAGATCGCTCGATAAGATCATCCAAACTCTCGGTTAATTACATAAAAATAACACTCGCTTTGGCGGGTGTTATTTTTACTGCAAATTCAAAGCATAGCATAGCGCAAAACAAGTCAAACGCACCTTTTACGCCTTAAATTTTAACAAAAATAAACGCCATTGTCAATGTTTTAAAAAACATCTTGACAAAGGGGGATAAAAATGGTATCATTATATTAACCATTTTTAGAAAGGAATCTATACTATGAAAAAGACTCGCATCTTTGCAGGCATTATGGCCGTTCTGACGATCGCGCTCTGTCTCGCATCTTGTGCTAACACTCCCGTTGACCCCGAAACAACAACCGCTGCAAGCGAGAACGCATCCACTGAAGCACCCGTAGCCGGCTCTACCGAACCCACAGAGACCACATACCCCGTTGACGAAAACGGCTACGAGCTTGACAGACTCCCCGAGCTTAACTATGGCGACAAGGAATTCGTTCTCTTCACCTGGTCCAATCAGGTCCAGTGGGAATGGAACGAGGACGGCACCACTACCGGTGACAAGATCCACGACGCTATCTACAACCGTCAGGTCCGTACCGAGGAGCGTCTTGGCATCAAGTTCTCCATCTCCAAGCAGACCGGTGACTGGAGCAACAGAAACTCCTTCATCACCACCGTTGAGGCTAACGTTGCCGCAGGTAATCAGGACGCATTCGACCTTGTAGGTCAGTACACCCCTGCAGCTCCCATCGGCGCTATGAAGAACCTCTACCTCGACCTCAATGAGGTACAGTACCTTGATTACGAGCGCGCTTGGTGGCCTGAGGATATTCTCGAATCCTGCAGCATCAACGACAACCTCTACTTCATCACCGGCGATATCACCGGTACTCTCGTACGTAACATTCACTCGGTTCACTGCAACCTCGACCTTGCAGAGACCTACAATCTCCCCAACGTATATGAGCTCGTTGAGTCCGGCGAATGGACCTTCGACAAGTTTGCTGAGATCTCTCTCGGTGTTGTTACCGGACTTAACCCCGACGGTTCTCCCGGTTACAGCGTAACCTTCACCGATAACGTTCAGTTTGACAGCCTTTTCTACGGCGGTGGATTTCGTTTCGTTGAGAAGGATGCCGACGGCAAGCTCATTATGTCCCCCGAGCTTTCGGGCGAGCGCCTTGAGAACTGGTACCAGACTTGGAACCGTTTCCTCTATGATAACGCAGATGTAGAGCTTCTTGGCACCAATAAGGCAAACGGATTTGCTTCCGGTAACGTTCTCTTCAACTGCGGTACCGTTGCAGACGTTCAGAACTATCTCCAGGAAGTAAGCTTCGACTTTGCAATCCTCCCCTTCCCCAAGTACGATGATAACCAGGAAAACTACTGCACCACCACCAGCTATTGGGTAAGTATGTTCTCCATCCCCGCTAACGCTAACGATCCCGATATGTCCGCGGCAGTTCTTGAATGTCTCGGATCTTACGGTTACCGTTACCTCACCACAGTTATTTACGAGCAGGCTTTCCAGTACCGTTACCTCGATACTCTCGAAAATGCGAGAATGTTCGATCTTCTCCACAACACCCTCGTATTCGACCCCGGTAAGCTCTTCGCAGATCAGCTTAACTGCTTCTCCGCGTTCCGTAAGGCAGCGGGAACAGATACTCCCTCCTGGTCTACGTACTACAAGACAAACAAGGTAGCTTGGGAAAGATCTCTTGCAAAGATCATTAGCACTCTTGGCTAATTTCATAAAAATAACACTCGCTTCGGCGGGTGTTATTTTTACTATAAATCTATCTTCAGCTTCAGCTTAAAATGAACAAAACGCCGTTTTTTCAAAAAGCTATTGAAATCCTCGAAGATTTGTAGTATAATATTATACGGAAAATTTTTATAAAAAAGGAAGACTAAAATGAAAAACAAGTCTCAGAATCCCATTATCACAGTTATCGGCTGCGGTATGATGGGTTCCTCCATCACCTGGCCCGCAGCTTACAACGGCTGCAAGATCCGTTACGTTGGTTCTCCCCTTGACGGCGAGATCATCGCGCACGCTCGCGCTACCGGTGAGCACCTCACCCTCAAGCGCCCCATTCCCGCAGGCACCGAGTTCTACACCGTTGACGAGATGGAAAAAGCTCTCGAGGGCGCTGATCTTTCTATCTGCGGCGTATCCAGCTTCGGTCTCGACTGGTACCTCGATTACGTAATTCCGCGCCTCCCCGACGGAGTTCCGGTCCTCTCTATCTCCAAGGGTATGATCCACCTCGGCGAGGGTAAGATGATCTCCTACCCTGAAAAGATGGAAGAGGTTGCAGCAGCTTGCGGCAAGAACATTGACTTCTGCGCAGTTGGCGGTCCTTGCACCTCCTATGAGCTTGCAGACCTCGACCCCTCTTGCGTAACCTTCTGCGGACGCAAGATCGAGCTTCTCCGCGAGATCCGTGATCTCTTCGAGGCTCCCTACTACCATGTAAGCCTTTCCACCGACGTTCGCGGTGTTGAGTGCGCAGTTGCTCTCAAGAACGCTTACGCTCTCGGCGTATCTCTCGCTATCGGTATGTCCTACAAGCGCGAGGGACGTGAGTTCGAGCATTACAACTCCCAGGCAGCTCTCTTCGGTCAGGCTGTTCGCGAGATGAGAATCCTTCTCGACCTCTGCGGCGGTCATCCCGACAACATCGAGCTTGGCGCAGGCGACCTTTACGTTACCGTATTCGGCGGCAGAACCCGTAAGATCGGTACTCTCCTTGGAACCGGCATGAGCTTCAAGGATGCTATGGAAGCTCTCAAGGGCGTTACTCTCGAGTCCATCGCTATCGCGGGCAGAACCGTTGAGGCAGCTAAGACTCTCGAGGCTATGGGCGTTATCAAGGCTGACGATCTTCCCCTTCTCTACCACATCGGCAGACTTCTCGACAACGAGACCGGCATCGATGTTCCGTGGAAGAAGTTTGAAAAGGAAGTATATTAATTTATACATAACAGTAACCCCGAGGCAAATTACCTCGGGGTTATTTATTAAAGTCAGATCTCCCGTCTCTTGGAAACTACCGTAAAGGTTGCGACCGAGATAATAAGGAGTGTTAGTAAGAGCACCGATGCATCGCCTGTGGGAACAGGATCAACAGGATCTGTAACCTCGGGAGAGGTAAGCTTGTTGACATAACCGTTGTCTGTCTTGATAACAGAGTTTTCTCCCGTGGAAACGGTTGTAGGATCGAACGTTCCGTCAAGCGTCATAAAGAATACATCTTCATTCTTTGCGTTATTTGATCTATATGCTTCATTTATCAAGTATATAGCCTCGCCGTTTGTCAGCACCGCGGTATCAAACGATTCAAGTATATATTTTTTCTCAGCATCTGAACCCGAATATACACCCGATTTTTCGCGAGTGATCGTGTAAGAGTAACCTTTCTCAACGAGATTGGTATTGAGTGCGCCCGTAACGAGATCATAAGACTTGCAATATACAAGTCCCGCGACCATTGGATCGGAGTCGTTATCGATAAGCTTACCGCTTACCATATTATTAGTGATGGTAAGATCTGCGCCACCGCCCGAATATCCGACAAGAAACGCAGGCACGCGAGTGTTGCCAAGCCCATCTCCGACAGTAATATCGCAGTTTACAATACAGTTATTAATGATGACTCTTGAGCCTCCGAGTCGGTATCCATCGCTGGCATCCGAAGCTTTTGCACGCGTATGCCCAACTATGCCCGCAACTCCGTTATCCGTACTGTCGGGCTTACCGCTTTCGTTATAAAGCACGGTCACATCTCCTGCGCTGATGCAGTACTCAAAATATACGTCACCGCGTCCGGATGTAATGCCCGATCTGCCGAGGAGACCGCCCACACACTGCGCTCCCGTGACATTACCCGTATTGATACAATAGCGGAACGAGCTCTGTGTTCCCCTCGCAATGTCATTTTGGAATCTGATAAAAGCTCTGCCGCAGATTCCGCCCGCGTGCTCTGCGGGAGAAAGGATGTCGCCTGTATTGAGACAACCGATAAACACTGCAACATTTTCGTTAACATAACCGGCAATTCCGCCTGCGGTTTTTGCTCCACCTGAGGTAATATTACCGTTATTCACGCATTCGTGAAAAGAAGTATATGCACCGTCGTTGTCGCTTACCATCGGTTGAGTGGTACCGATTATACCACCCGCATGTCCTGTCTTGCCATCGAGCACGGAAACAGCTCCGTTGTTTATACAGCTGTAAAAGGTGCTGGAACCCGCCGCGTAAGCGAGAATACCCGCGACCTGCGTCATACCAACAACTTCACCGTTATTTACGCAGTCATAGAAGGTTGCATTGCCCGAAAGTCCGGTTCCTCTGCAGACGATACCGCCTACGTATCCATCGGATGCAGAGATTTTTCCGTTATTTACGCAGCCCATGAAGAGAGCCGTCACTCTTACGTCAGCCCAACCGTAAATGCCTCCCGCATACTTAACAACACTGACATCACCGTTGTTTTCACAATCAAATATCTGTACCTCCGACTGTGCTTTACCAGTAGCAACGATAGAAGCAGCTCTCGTATTCGGAGAGGTAACCGTAATATCGACATCAGAAATAATATCGCGGAAAACAGCCTTGCCGTCAGCGATTACCGCCACGGCAGATATAAAATCCTCCCGTCCGGACTCACTCAAATAAGGAGAAGCCTCATTAAGCTTGATCTCTCCGCTCACCCTGAAATTTGAGACAGTCGAACCGTTTACGTTACCGAAAATGGGTGCGCTTACAGTTATTGTATGACCGCAACCATTGAAAACGCCGCAGAAGATTTCAGGATAGGTCTGCGTCAGTGTGATATCGTTTGCGAGATAATACTTTCCGTTCGGGTCCATAGCCATAAACTCCGCCTCTGTCTTGACAGCGATCTGGTCCCCGCCTCTGATTCCGGTCAGATTGGCAGCCGATGAAGATAGTACAAGAGCGTAAAGCATCGAAACAACGCAAAACATTGCGATTATTTTCTTCATAAGTTTTTCCTCCTTAATTGACTTCATTATGATTATATCATAATTCATTTTATTTGTCAAGAAATTGTATGGCTCTTAAGAATCAAAAAAAGACAACGGACAAGTTTATCCGTTGTCTTTTATTAATTTAACCTACATAAATGGGGAACTTTGCGCAGAGCTCTGCAACGCCTTCGGCGATGGAAGCCTTCTTGCCCTCAAAATCATATACGGTATCGGCGATGAAGCCTGCGATCTTGTCCATTTCCTCAAGACCGAAGCCGCGGGTGGTAACTGCGGGAGTACCTACACGGAGACCCGAGGTATAAGCGGGCTTCTGGGGGTCGTTGGGAATCGCATTCTTGTTTGCGGTAATGTGTACCTTATCAAGGTTTACCTCAAGCTCACGTCCGGTCATACCGGTATCGCGGAGGTCGAGAAGCATAAGGTGGTTCTCGGTACCGCCAGAAACGAGCTTGATGCCGCGTTCGTTAAGACCCTTAGCAAGGCGTGCTGCATTAGCAACAACCTGCTTCTGATAGTCAACGAACTCGGGACGGAGAGCCTCGCCGAGCGCTACTGCCTTTGCGGCGATGATATGCATAAGGGGACCGCCCTGGGTTCCGGGGAAGATTGCCTTGTCGATAGCAGTTGCGAACTGCTCACGGCAGAGGATAAGACCGCCGCGAGGACCGCGGAGAGTCTTGTGAGTGGTAGTGGTTACGATATCTGCGTAAGGAACGGGCGAGGGATGAACTCCTGCGGCAACGAGACCTGCAATGTGCGCCATATCTACCATAAGGTATGCGCCAACCTCGTCAGCGATCTCACGGAACTTTGCAAAATCAATGATTCTGGGGTATGCGCTCGCTCCGGCAAGGATCATCTTGGGGCGGCACTCGAGAGCCATACGGCGTACCTCGTCGTAATCTATAAGGCCTGTTTCAGCATCAACACCGTACTGATAGATGGTGAAGTACTTGCCCGAAATGTTGATGGGCAGACCGTGGGAGATATGTCCGCCGTGTGCGAGATTCATAGAAAGAACCTTGTCACCGGGCTGAAGAAGTGCAAAGAAAGCCGCAAGGTTTGCGTTCGCACCGGAATGAGGCTGTACGTTTGCGTGATCTGCTCCCCAAAGCTTGCAAGCACGGGTGCGAGCAATCTCCTCAACCTCGTCAACGAATTCACATCCGCCGTAATAACGCTTGCCGGGATAACCCTCAGCATACTTGTTGGTAAGAACGCCTCCTGCAGCAAGAAGAACCGCTTCGGAAACAATATTCTCGGACGCGATAAGCTCAATGTTACCGCACTGACGCGCAAATTCTCTGCCGCACGCCGCGCCAACTTCAGCGTCAAAATCCTTTACTCTTTCAAAAAACATATCATTGTCCTCCAAATAAAATATGCATTATTGTATCACATTTTGCAAGTTTTGTCAATAGTAAATTGCAAAAAAGACACGCTTGCTTCAAATAATTGAAGCAAGCGTGTAATATATTAGAATATTAGTCGGTGTAACCCTTCATAATATCCTTGATCTTGTTGTTGATAACTCTTTCACTTCTCTTAAGAGCGGAGAGGAATCCTGCGGGGTTACCGGAGAGACAAGTATCGCTGAATACCTTTGCGGGGAGCTTTTCGGTTGCGTAGTAGTAAAGCTGTCCAACGTCGAAGGAAACGTTTTCCTTGAGGATATCGAACATACCTGCAACCTGAGAGTCATCGGTATATCTAACCTTCATTGCAACCTCGAATACAACGGGAGTTACAGAGCGGTAGTTCTGAGATGCCATAGCCTCAAGAGTGGTAGCGGTTGCTTCCATTTCCTTGGACTGTGCATTGATTGCGTACATAGTGTAGGGGTTACCGAGGTTGGTCTTGTACTCTTCCTGAGTCTTATCGAACTTAGGTACGGGAACTACGCCAACGGTAAAGTCAAAACCTTCGCCACCGGTATCGGTGCCGGGAATGTTGAATACACGGTCCATATGGAAGATGGACTGCTGAGTACGGAATGTGGTTCTATCGTCGTTACAAAGAATACCGGTTACCTTCATAGCGTTACCAACAGTCTCACAAATGTCTGCGCAACGCTGGCTGTTCCACTTTTCGGAGATACGAAGGCTACCGTCCTCTGCCTTTTCAAAAGAAGTGATGCCTGCGCCGATCATGAATGCGGTAATGTCGGTGGAGTAGATGGTGGAGCCGTAGAAGTCAGTAATATCCTTCTGACCGTTGTTATCTGCGTCTACGTAGATATCCTGAACGAGTCCGAGGAAGGATTCGAGAGTCCAGTTGTCCTCGTCTACCATATCCATAGGAGTCTTGCCGCCGGTCTTGTCAAGGAGGTGAGCCTCATAGAGGTCCTTGTTATACATAAATGCTACCATGTACCAAAGCATACTGGTTGCGATGTCACCGGTACAGAAGTAAAGTCTGTCGTTGATGGTGCACTCGGTAGTAAGAGCCTCGGGCCACCAGGGCTTTTCTACGTTGAAAGCTTCCTGCTGGAGGAGGTTTGCTGCCATACCTCTGAGGGTAAGGAGGGGGATGGTACGGCTATAGCCTGCGTAGATATCGAACTCGTTATCTGCAGCCCAGTCGTTTTCAGCCTGAGTGAGCCAAGAGGTGTAGTCGCCGGAGTCACCGGGAGCCTCAACCCATTCAAACTCAACGCCGAGTCTTTCGGTAACAGCAATGTTACGGTGATAGATAGCGTCGTCAATAAGGTCGCCGGTCTCATCGGAATAGAACTCCATCATACGCCAGTCATCCCAAATGAAGAATGTAATGGTCTCGCCAAAGTTATAGGTTTCATTGAGGTCATCGGGCTCGTAAAGAGTTACTTCGGCAGTAGCTTCTTCCGAATCAGTGGGAGCCTGAGTCTGAGCAGAAGAGGGAGCCGTGGTGTCTTCGCCGCCGGTGTTTGCGCATGCTGCAAAGAGAGAAAGCATGGTTGTGAACACAAGAAGCAGTGTGATCAATTTGATGTACTTTTTCATAGTAGCCTCCGTTTTAATTGGTAATATCATTGCAAACACGCACGGAAACTCTCGTCCGATTCGCATTTGCATTCATATTTTTAGTGCAATAATTATACCATAATCGTTCACATTTGTCAACCGATTTGAACAAAATTCGGCATTTTAAATAGATATTTCTTATTATTTTATTCACTTTGTACAAAGCCACCCGACGAACATTTTTTCGTCGGGTGGTCGTGTTTTATTGTTTAATCACCGTAAGCCTTCATCAGGTCGGCGATACCTTTTTCAATAAGTCTTTCGCTTCTCTTGAGAGAGGTAAGGAAAGAGGTGTAGTTTGTAGAAATTGCAGTGTTCGGGAAGAGGTTTGCAGTTACGTCGCCAAAGCTTGTTCCGTAAAGCTTGCCAAGGTCAAAGGATACGCCTTCCTTGAGGATGTCGAAGACCTGAGAGGTCTGTGCATCGTCGGAATATCTTACCTTCATTGCAACCTCGAATACTGCAGGAGTTACGCTGCGGTAGTTTTCGGAGCCCATCGCCTCAAGGGTGGTCACAGCTGCCTCGAGATTCTTGGAGGTAGCGTTGACTGCATAAATAGTGTAGGGGTTGCCGAGGTTGGTTCTGTACTTTTCCTGGCTGTTATCGTACTTCGGCACAGGAACAACGCCGCAGGGAAATTCAACCTTATCCTCGGCGTTACCGTTATCTACGCCCTTGATAAGGAAGATACGGTCCATATGGAAGATAGAAGTGCCGTCAAAGAAAGGTCTTCTGGAGTCGGAGGTAGCAGCAAAAACGCCTGCCTGCTGGATGTAGCTTCCGAGAAGCGAACAAATGTCAGAGCAAAGCTGGCTGTTCCAGCTTTCGGAAATACGGAGTCCGCCGTCCTCGGTCTTCTCGAGGGAAGTAATACCTGCGCCGATCTGGAAAGCGCCAAGGTCGGTGGAGTACATGGTACATCCAAAGAAGTCGCCCTTGTCCTTCTTACCGTCCTGGTTATTATCTACGTAGAGATCCTTAACCATAGTAAAGAAGATATCCATTGTCCACTCGTTTGCAAGAACCATATCCATAGGTGTTCTTTCAGTGGAAATATTAGCTTCGTAAAGTTCCTTATTATACATAAAGCCGTTCATATACCAAAGCATACTTGTTGCAATATCGCCGGTACAGAAATAGAGCTTATCATTTACAGTACACTCAGAGGTAAGAGCCTCGGGCCACCAGGGCTTTTCTACGCTGAACGCATCGTGCTCGAGAAGGTTGGTGGTCATACCCTTGGTTGCCATAAGGGGAGCGGAACGGCTATAGCCCGCATAGATATCGAAAACGTTATCCGACGCTCTATCGTTCTCTGCCTTCTGAATCCATACCTTGTAGTCACCGGAATCGCCGGGTTCTTCAACAAATTCGAGAGTGATGCCCAGTCTTTCGCTGACCTTAACATTTCTGTGGTAGATCGAGTCATCGATAATGTCGCCGGTTTCATCAGCGTAGAACTCGGTCATACGGTAGTCATCCCACATCAAAATGGTGATGGTGGTGTCGAAAGTGTACTTTTCATCAAGATCGTCGGGGGCAAAGAGAGTGATCTCTTCGGTAGCCGGAGCTTCGGTAGCATCGTTGGCAGGCGCTTGGGTAGAAGCAAGTGCTTCGGTGGTTTCCTCTCCTGTTGTCTCTGCGCAAGCAGCAACAAGCGCAGTAATTGTTACAAGCGCTAACAGCAGGGCGATAAGTCGGATTATCTTTTTCATAATCATCCTCCGTTAATTTAAATAAGATATCTTATTATAACACATTCGATATAATTTGTCAATAATATTTTAATTTTTTAAATTTTTTATAAAAAAGAGAACCCGCCCGATTTGGGCAGGTTCTGCTGTAAGTCAATTATTTGCTGAAGAAATCCATAATAGAGCCGATACCCTTTTCAATAACTCTCACGTTCTTCTTGATGTTGGAAAGAAGACCTGCGGGGTTACCCGACTTTGCGGTAGTTCTGAAGAGGTTAGCGGTGCCGTTCTGGAAGGTAGAAGCGTAGAGACGTCCGATATCAAAGGAGATACCCTCGCGGAGGAGATCGTACATACCCGAGGTCTGAGGATCGTCGGTGTATCTAACCTTCATAGCTACCTCAAATACTGCGGGAGTAACGGAGCGGTGGTTAGCGGAGCCGATAGCCTCAAGAGTGGTAACGGCAGCCTCGATCACCTTGGACTGGGAATTTACTGCGTACATAGTGAAGGGATGACCTACGTTCGTGAGGAAGGAAGCCTGATCAGTATCGAACTTAGGCTGAGGAACAAGACCGTAGGAGAACTCAATCTTGCCGGTCTCCTTAGTATCCTTACCTGCAACGATGAAGAGACGGTCGGTGATAAAGAGAGCGCGCTCCTCGTAGAAAATGTTACGGATAGAGGTGCTGTTGTTATAGATAACGCCATCGGATTCGAGGAGGGCACCTACAAGCTCACAAGCATCCGCGCATCTCTGGCTGTTCCAGCCGTCGGAGATCTTAAGGCCCTTATCCGCATCTCTTTCGATAGAGATGATGCCTGCGCCCGTCTGGAATGCATCAATGTTGGTTTCGTAAAGTACCAAGCCGAAGGTATCAGCATCGTCCTTCTTCTGGTTGCCGTCATCGGTGTAGATATCCTGAACCATGGAGAAGAACTTCTCCATAGTCCACTCGTTGCTCTCTACCATATCCATAGGAGACTTTTCGGAGGAGAAATACTGATTGTAGAGCTCCTTGTTATAGAAGGTACCGATCATCATCCAAAGAAGGTTGGTGGAGATATCACCGGAGCAAAAGTAGAGTTTATCGTTGATAGTACACTCGGTGGTAAGAGCTGCGGGCCACCAGGGCTTTTCAACGCTGAAAGCCTCGTAATCAAGAAGGTTTACGGTCATGCCCTTAAGAGTCATAAGGGGAGCGGAACGGCTGTAGCCTGCGTAGATATCATAGGAGTTATCCGCCTGCCAATCGTTTTCCGCCTTTTTGATCCAGTTTTCGTAGGTGTTGGAGGAGCCCTTTTCCTCAACGTACTCAAACTCGATACCGAGACGGTCCTCAACAGCGATGTTACGGTTAAAGATAGCGTCGTCGATAACGTCACCGGTTTCTTCTGCGTAGAACTCCATCATAGTGTAGTCCGCCCACAGATAGATAGTGATGGTTTCGTTAAAATTGTAGCTTTCCTTAAGATCGTCGGGAGCATAGAGGGTTTCCTCTGCGACGGTTTCGGAAACGGGAGCCTGAGTTTCTGCCGCACCCGCTTCGGTCGTGGTTTCGGTCGTACCGGTTTCGGCACAAGCGGCAACCATACCCGAAAGGGTGAGAAGCGCCATAATAAGGGCGATAATTCTGATATAATTCTTCATGTTCTTCACCTTAATATGTATCTTACTTTCTCTTCTTGAACACGATAGCGGAGCCAAGAAGGGATACGATTGCAACACCGCTTGCAATAGCTGAGCCACATCCGCCCTCGGACTTGGGAGCCTCGGTTTCGGGTGCCTTTGTAGCCTCAGGAGCATTGGTCGCTGCGGGAGCCTCGGTTACCTCGATAGCCTCGGTTGTCTCAACGGGAGCCTCAGTCTCGGGTGCCTTGGTGGTTTCGGGAGCTTCGGTGGTCTCCTCTGCAGTGGTCGCATCGGCATTTTCTACGTAGTAGTCGATGTAGGAGGGAGCGTTTGCAATAGCGGCATCAAAGTCGATGGTGGGATATCCCGCAACAGCATCGGCAACCCATACTGCAGTGGAGTTACCCTTATTGAGCTTTTCTACGGTAAGATCGGAGGGAGCCTTGATCTCCATGAAGGGCCACTCTGCAAAGTAAGCATCTGCGCCAAAGGAAGGAAGTCCGTTTTCGGGAACGTAATATACGTCGTTGAAATAGATGGAGTCGGCAACAAGACCGATGAGAACGCCGTTGTTCTCGGAGCAGGTGTTGCTGATGGTAACGTCGGAAACGAAGTTGTTGAAAATGTTATACTCGGTATTGGGATCGCCGTAAGAAACAGCAACGTGTGCAGCCTTACCAATAAGACCGCCGATGGAGGTCTTGTCGGGATGACAGCCCTCGCGGGTGGTGATGTTTACGCCGATAACGTAGCAGTTGGTAACGTCAGAGCTCTGGGAGTCTGCGCCAAGAACGCCTATGATACCGCCGGCGGGAGCAAAGCCCGTGCCGTAAACTTCAGCGGTGACGTTCTTTGCGAAGCATCCGGAAATGGTGGTTGCACCCGCGCCGCCAACGATACCGCCGACGAAGTGGTTAGCATTATCGGGAGCGGCGAAATCATCCGCTGTGATACCGCCAAGAGTAATATTGGTAGCGGAACAGCCGAGGATCTTGAGCTGATCCTTGGAGCATTTCTTCTGGCTGGTACGTCCTACAATACCGCCTATCTGTACGCCTCTGACGTTGATGTTAGTAGCGTGGCAGTTGGTGATGGAGGAAGAACCGCCGTCCGCAGTGCAGTTAAGAACGCCCGCGATAGCTCCGCCGTATTTAGCACTTAAGATGGTGGCATTGTCAACGTTGAGGTTCTTTACGGAACCGTCGAGGATTCGTCCGAAAACGCCGCCGTAGAGAGCGTTGGAGTCATCGATGGTCTTAACGTTGAGGTTGGAGATGGTGTGTCCGTCGCCGTCAAAGTGTCCGGAGAAGTAATTTGCCTTGATCTGACCGATAGGAGACCAGAGCTTGCCGCCAAGATCGAGGTCTGTGGTGAGCTTGAAGTAGACTCCCTCGAATTTGGTAACGGCGTCATTGACCTGCTTTGCAACAAAAGCGAGATCGTTTTCACTCGAAATGAGATAGGGATCGTACTCTGTACCCGAGCCGACGAGAGAGGCGGAAACCGAGGATCCGTCCCAAGCGGCAGAAGCCGTGGGGATCATAATTACCGTCATTGCCGCAAGCATAGCAAGCGCAAGGACGATGGAGGTAAATTTCTTCATTTGAAATACCTTGCCTTTCATTTGATAAATATTATATTTTCAGCCGTGTGAGCGCGCGGCAAAAAAATCAGAGATTTACGAGATATTCGGCAACCTTGTAGGAATACTCAACGGCGGGCACCTTGAGCTCGTCCGGAAGACGCTTGGTGGTCGAGAGCTCGTAAATAAATCCGCCCTTGTAGTCGATATCCTTAAGTGCCTGCATAACCTTTGCCCACGGAACGGTTCCCATAAAGGGCATCTGATGGAGGTCAACGGTGCCGACGTTATCGTCGATGTGGGTGCAGACGAGGTCCTTCCCTACTCTGCGCAGGGGTGCGATGCCGTCGTTGTAAATACGGTTGGCATGTCCGGTGTCCCAACAGATACCGACCTTACGGTCGCCGAATGCGTCGAGGATCATTTTCAGCTCGTCGGGAGTTACGCCGAAGCGGCGTCTGCCGTCAACGTCACACATATTCTCGAAAGCAAAGCCGAGGCCTCTGTGGGCGTACTTTTCATACAAAGGACCGTAAACCTCGAGATTGTACTTGGTATTGAACTCAAGATCGTATTCGCACTCGATCGCTTCCTCAAGCGGATGCATTACCGCCCACGGGATGCCGAGTCTCGATGCGATATCGAGAGAGCGGTCGAGCATTTTAGCAAAGAACTCGTTCTTTTCGCATCCGTCCTCATCAGCTGACTTGCGGCGGCAGAGGGGCTTGGGATAAACGGGATGGCACTGAACGAAGGAGATACCGAGCTTTGCAGCCTCGTTACCGATATTATCGGTGAAGCGCTCCCAGTTTTCATCCTCGCAGAGCTCACACTTGTTTCTCTGCATCGGACACATATGGAGATCCATGATTTCAAATCCGATCTCGCGCAGACGGCGCATTGATTCAACTACGTTTTCTTTTCCGGGTTTATAAGTATAAAACAGATTTGTCATTGCGCCCGGTTTTAATACTGACATATTACACCTCCGAAATATCGGTAAAACGACCGTTTAGGATATCATTTACCTAAAACAATACACTATAAATTATACAACACGCGGTAATATTTGTCAACCTGTTTGAGAAAAATTCAAGATTTTTTTCAACCTTCCGTTTTAGCTTATCCCACCCCAACGAACTACCCCCGCTAAACTTAATTAATTTAGCGGACTTAACTTGCATTTTTTGTTTTTATGTGATATAATATCCTACAACGATATTTTTCTGTTGAGGCAAAATTATGGAAGCAATAAAAAGGCTCGGATTCGGGAAAAAGAAAGCAATGGATATGACCCAGGGCAGCATAGCGAAGAACATAATCGTCTTCGCCCTGCCTCTGCTCGTCGGCAATCTGTTTCAGCAATTATATAACCTTGTTGACACTTGGGTAATCGGACAAACCGGCAACACTGCCGCCTTTGCAGCGGTGGGAAGTGTCGGTCAGGTCATTAATATTCTGATAGGCTTTTTCCTCGGATTTTCAAGCGGAGCGGGTGTAATAATCTCTCAGTATTTCGGCGCGAAGGACGATGAAAAGGCAAACAAGACCGTTCACACGGCGATGGCAATGACTCTTGTTATGGCTGTTATTTTCACCGTAGTCGGTATCCTTATGACTCCGTTTGCGCTTGATCTTATCCTGCGCACCGACGGTGCGGGTGATGCAAATCCCGTATTTAAAGAGGCAAAAACCTACCTTACTATATATTTTGCGGGCGTTACCTCACTTATGATCTACAATATGGGAGCGGGATTTCTCCGCGCGATCGGAGACTCGCAGAGACCCTTCTACTTCCTTATTGCCGCGGCTGTCACTAACACGGTTCTTGACATTGTGTTCGTATTCTGGCTCGATATGGGCGTTGCGGGAGTTGCCCTTGCAACAGTTATCGCGCAGACCCTTTCTGCAATACTGACGCTCGTCTCACTGTTCAGAACAGATACCTGCGTTAAGCTTTACGTCAAAAAGATCAGATTCGAGGCGTTTTACCTTAAAAAGATCGCCAAGGTCGGTTTCCCCGCCGCGATCCAGATGGCGATCACCTCATTCTCCAACGTTTTCGTTCAGTATTACATAGCCGGCGCATTGATCCCCGGCGGACTCACCTCGGGCGAGGATATGCAGACCGTTGTTCTCGCGGCTTGGACGGCATATTCGAAGATAGACCAATTCATATTCCTACCCATTCAGTCAATCGGCCTCGCGGTCACCACTTTCGTCGGTCAGAACCTCGGCGTGAACGATACCAAGCGCGCAAAGAAGGGCACCTATCTCGCTCTCGGAATGGCATTCATCTCCGCGGTTGCTATCATTATCCCCATTATGATATGGGCACCCTTCTGGACCTCGATATTCAACTCCAACCCCGACGTTGTCAAGAACGCCGCAATCCTTCTGCGCTATATCTCGCCATTCTACGTTTTCTGTTGTGTAAATCAGGTTGTATCGGCGGCACTCCGGGGCTCGGGAAACACGACGGCACCGATGATCATAATGCTCTCCTGCTTCGTCGGCTTCAGACAGCTTATGCTCTTCATTATTTCAACCTATATTTCGGGAAATCTCGTTCCCATCGGTATGGCGTACCCTCTCGGCTGGCTCGCCTGCGCAACCACTTTGATGATCTATTTCAGCAGATTCAATATGTCAAAGTCGAGGATAGTAAAATAAAACACAACGACCGGTCATCCGCAAGGAAAACCGGTCGTTTTCTTGATTATTTAGCCAGCTTCGCATAAACCTTCCATCCGTCATGCTCGCTGAAGCAAGCGAAAAGTCCGGTAGATGCGTTGGAGATCGAGGTATATACGAATGGGATGACGATGGTGCCCGTGGTGTCAACAACACCCTTTACACCGCCCTCGTAGCCAACGACCGCAAGTCCCTCTATAAAGGGCGCGGCGTAGGTGTAGATGGGCTGAAGCACCCAATAACCGTCACGGTGATAGTATCCGTATCTTCCGTCGCGTTCAAGAAGGAAAACGCTGTCGGAATAGGAAACAATAGTATATCCCTCGGGAACAACCGAAACCTTTTTGCCGCTCGTATTAACGATCACCTCGTAATCATCCTCATAGACATCGGGCTTGTGGGGACGGATCTCAACAATACGCATACGGATAAGTCCGTCGTTGAAGTAATAATGACCGAGCATATATTCATCGCGCTCGAAGGGCTCGGCGTAGTACTGAAGACGGTAATACGAGCCGCCGGAACTGCTTGCCTTATATTCATTATAAAGATATACCGCAGAGTTTCCGCTCGTATTGATGATCTTGACGATGCCCTTATCGTCAACGGTGTAGGCGCGGTTCTCGCTGAAATTGAACGCCTTGGCGTACTTGAAATCCGTCTTCCAGCTGATTGTGTGAGTAATATACTCATTTTTTGAATATTTGTTGGTAGTCACCTTGGTCAGATCGACCTTAGGCTCGGATGCGCGGTAGGTAAATCGGTATGCATCGTAGCTGAGATCAATGGTGATCCTGTCGGGAACTCCATCCTTATCCTTGTCATCGTTGCTGACAATAAGGCTTCTCGGCTGGGGAGCCTCGGCGGTCGTTTCTTCGGTGATAACGTGGGTATTTTCATCGGGAGCTTCCGTAGTCTCGGGCTCAACCGTAGTCTCGGGTTCGACCGTAGTTTCGGGCTCGACCGTGGTTTCGGGAGTCTCCACTATCTCGGGAGATACCGTCGTTTCAGGATTTTCCGCAGTTTCAGGCAACTCGGTATTTTCGGGCGGCTCGGTAGTTTCGGGCGGCTCGGTAGTTTCGGGAGTTTCGGTGATAACGGGAACCTCGGTTGTTATACCGTTTATAGCAATTCCCTTAATAACCTCGGCGAGCTTTTCGGCGAAAAGTCTGTTGTAGTATTTTCCGGGTTGGAATTCCTGCGCTATCTGATTTGCGAATTTCGGATAAGTAAGCCAGATCTGCTCCGCAAGGCGGGAGTCGACGCCGTATCTCGTATAATAGCTCGTAGTATCGTTCATAACGAAGGTTTCGGTTATCGTTTGTACGGTACTGTAAATTTTATACTTGCTATCGCTCTTTCCGAAATCGGGATTGTAATCAAAATAAAGTCCGCGGCTGTCAACGTCGGGATTGAAATCCGAAAGTTCAAAGCGACCTGTTTCGGCATTAAGATGATAGTATACGTTCTTATAGACAAAAACCGGTCTGTCCTTACTGTCGCGGGTATAGGCGGGAATGAGCTCCGAGCCGGGGTAAATGCCTATGAACTTACCCTTTGAATCGTAAATGCTGACACGATCCTCATCGGTATAAAGCTTGTCGCTGATGCCCGAAATAACGTTTCCGACACCCGAATCAACAAGTATATAGCCCATATAGACCTCGAGTGAGGGGCGCGCTTCACTTTTATTGACGTATTCCCCTATCTCGCGGTGTCCTTCACCGTAGTCGAGTTCCATCAGAACTCTGACCGTTTTATAGCTGCCCTGCGTATACTCCTTCAAGCCGTCGGCATTAAGAACCACCTCGGCAAATTTCATCGAGGGATCGTAATTCGCCCAGCTGATCTTATATCCCTCCGCAAGATAATCGGCAAGGGTAGCCGAGCTTCCGGGGAAGGTGGGCTGATCGGGAGGAGTTGCTTCGGGCGAAGTAGTATCGACCGAAGGACGAGCCGTGGTATCGGGTGCGAGAGTTGAGGTTGACGGAGGCTGAGTTATCGGATCGGTCACAGGCGACGTTGCGGGATCGGTGACGGGATAAGTCGTCGAGTCGCCCGTAATACCGGGAAAATCCGAAATATCAGTACCCGGGGCGAGAGTTCCTAGATAGTCCTGAGTCCAGGCATCGTTATAACCGTTATTAGGTCGCTCTATGAAGGAAAAATCATAGTACCCGAGCGAATAGGTGATAGATGCGAAGGCTGTGACGGCAAGCAGAAGAAACGCAACCGTACGCTTCGCTATATCGTTGAATAAACGCATATTTTTCTCCAATTATGTAAAAATATCACTTGTGATATTTAGTGCCTTTGATTATGTTGAAAGCGCGGTAGACTTGCTCAAGGAGCATCACTCTGAAGAGCTGATGCGGGAATGTCATTTTTGAGAGAGAGAGCTTGTAATTTGCCATATTCTTTATCCTGTCGGCAAGTCCGTGCGAGCTTCCGATGATGAAGCAGACGGTCGACGCGCTCTGCGACACGTTTTCGATATGCGCCGCAAAGTCCTCGGAGGACATTTGTTTACCCTCAACGGCAAGCGCAACGACGTGTGATCTGGGCGGGATGGCGGCGCATATTCTCTGCGCCTCGTCCTCAAGTGCCGCGTCGATGTGGCTCTGCGAAGGATTGTCGGGGAGACGTGCCTCCTTGAGTTCGCAAAGCTCGACCTTGGCAAACGCGCCGAGGCGTTTTACGTATTCCGCGATAGCATCGCGGAGATAGCTCTCCTTGATATTACCGAGGACTATGAATTTGATATTAATCACTGTTGTTTCCTCTTAAAATTCGAAGATCACGGGAACGGCAGGCTCGGAAATTGCAAGCTCGATGCCGTCAAGGATATCCGAAAGTGCTGCGACAGACGCGCGGTGCGCAAGCTCGGGGGTATTGTTGATCTCGGAAAGATGCGCGAGCATCAGCTTCCTTGTACCGTGATCGGCAAGGTAACGCGCGAATTCTGCACCGCTTTCATTGGAAAGGTGACCGTAGCGCGAAAGAATACGCTGTTTGAGATCGGGCGGATAGGGTCCGTTCATCAGCATATCGACATCGTGGTTTGACTCGATTACGGCGGCAGTGCATCCGCAAAGTCCGTCGCGGACGTAATCGGTCACGCGGCCGAGGTCGGTCGCAACGCCAACGCTTACACCGCCCGCCTCAAATCTGTATCCGACAGAGCCCGCTGAATCGTGGTCTGTCGGGAAGCTCTTGACGGTGATATCGCCGATCCGCTCTTCGAATATGAGCGTATGCGGACAGAGCAGCTCTTTGTCGCATTTGGTGCAGACAGCAGAGCAAACCGCGCGACTTGCGTGGATCGGTATCTTATAATGAGAGCTCCATACCTTGAGCGCGGAGGTGTGATCGCTGTGCGAATGAGTCAGAAAGATCGCGCTGATATCCTCTGGCGAAAGACCGACAGAGTCAAGTGCGCCCTTTATGTACTTTGTCGAGCGACCCGCGTCAACGAGGATAGCGGTGTCGCGGTACTTTATCAGAGTGCAGTTGCCCTTTGAACCCGAGCAAAGCGTTCCTATCTTTATCTCGCTCATTATCCTGCAAGTCCGTCGATCACGAAGAGACGGAAAAGGTCGATGAGGAGGGTAATTATTATGGGGAAAATAACCATAAGCATCGGGCGCGAACGCTTTTCGCGGTCTGCGACGTCGGCAAGGTATTCATCCTTTTCCTGCTTGGTCATCGTGTCGGGGAGCATTTCGTAGGTAACGCCGCTGCCCGTAAACGCGCGGTTGACGATAAAGTATGCGACGATAAGCACCGACGCGATTGCAACGTATGCAATTACCGCAACCTTCCACAGCGAGGTGCTTGAAAGGTAGAAATATATTCCCATTGCAAGGACGGTGGAGAGCACGAGCTTGAGCGCGCGGCTCCAATTGAAAGCGGATGCCGCTTCCTTTACCGACTGCGGCTTATTTGACGAATTCTGTCTTTTCACGGCAGATATTCCTTTCAGTTAAAAAATGTAGATCAATTAAAATACTCTTACAGCTCCAGAGGGTCTGACATGGAGCAGATAGCAAGAGCCCTTGCCGAATACGCTCTCAAGGAGAGTGACGAAGCCCTCTGCGTCCTTTGCGGGAACGTACGCCTGAACGGTGCCCGCGAATCCGCCGCCGTGTACTCGCCAAGCGGTGGGAACGTCAAGCTTCGAGAGATAGCTCTCGCAGAGATTGAGCGCGAGCGAAATGCCCTGCTCGGATACGTTAGCGGTGGTGTAAACGTTCTGGAGATAGCAGAAGGAGGATCTTCCCGAGGAAAGAACGCCCTCGAAATATTTAGCGAGATCGCCCGACTTGAGCGCGGACTTCTGCTCTGCAACGCGGTCGTTCTCTGCATAGAAGTGGAGCGCACGAAGGATCGCGCGGTCGCCGACCTTCTCGCGGAGTGCGACAATATTCTTCATCAGCTCTTCTCTGCCCGTTTCACGAAGCACCGAAACGCCGAGCTCTGCGGCAACAGCCTTCATTTCCGCGGGTACAGCGGCATAATCGGGGGTGAGGTCGGCATGGTTTCCGCCGGTATTAACGATGCAGAGGCAGTAACCCGCGCCGGTGAGGTCGAAATCGACTTTCTCAACGACGGGAGCGGAAGTGTCGGCAAAGTCGATCGAAACAATACCGCCCGCCGCGCAAGCGACCTGGTCCATAAGTCCGCAGGGCTTGCCGAAGAACTTGTTCTCGGAATACTGCGAAATCTGCGCGAGAGTTACGAAGTCAACGCTTCCCTCATTGTAAAAATGCGAAAGCATAAGTCCGACCATATTCTCGAAAGCGGCGGACGAGGAAAGTCCCGATCCCTTGAGGACGCTCGAGGTGGTGCAGGCATCGTAGCCGCCGACAGCAAATCCGCGTGCGCGGAAACCGTCTGCGACACCTGCGATAAGCGCGTCCGACTTGCCGAAGCGAGCCTCATCGGGAGTGCTGAAAGCATTGATATCGACAACGTCCTCGGGGAAGCCTTCGCTCTTGATGCGGACGGTGGAGTCCTCATTCTTTGCGGCAACCGCGATGATATCGAGGTCGATGCTGCCCGCGATAACGCAGCCGTGGTTGTGGTCGGTGTGGTTACCCGAAAGTTCGCTTCTGCCGGGGGTCGAGAAAAGCGCGATGTCGCGGTCCGCGCCATAGCGGGAAGCAAACTCGTCGATCAGCGCGGCATATCTTGCTCTCTGCGCGGCGAGAACCGTCTCATCCGAGCCGTAAAGCTTTGCGAAACGCATATCAAGCGCGCCCGAAAGTATATTTTCTTTTAAAGTCTGTGCATTCATAGTGTTTTTCTCCTTTTTGGTAAAAGTCAAAATTATTCAAAGTTATTATATCACTCAAGTGTTTAGTTCGGATAAATATTTTGTGTATCAATAATTAATAATTATTAACAGAAAATATTACATAAGAATTGTTTCACTTGACAATATGTGACAAATAATGTATAATTAAGACATAAAACGCAAGGAGCGAACGGTATGGCAGTTTTTAAATACGTAACCCGTGGCGAGCAGACCGTGCAGGGCAAGCAGAAGATATATTTCTGCGCTCATCCCGACGATCACGGAAAACATTTTAAAAAAATCTCAGACGAGATTCTGAATACTCTTTAAAAAGAGAACAACCGTGGCTGCGCCTTTTTCTGTCTCGAAGACGCAAATGTGGAGCGAGATGAGGAATTTATACTCAATCTCAAAGAGATGAACCTTCTGGTAATGCCCGTAACAACAAAATTGTTAACGACTGAAAATCCTGCGCTTGATATCGAATTTAAATTTGCGATAGAAAATCATATCCCGATACTGCCGTATATGACAGAAAGGCAGATCGATGAATTATTTAGCGCCAAATGCGGGGATTTGCGTTTTTTCGGTAAGGACTCACACCACGATATCGTTATCACTTACGAAGAAGCGCTTGCCCGTTTTCTGACCTCAATCCTCATCGGCGACGAGCTTGCAGAAAAGATCAAAACTACGCTTGACGCTCACGGCAGAGAATTTGCGGAAACATATAATAATCCCGAAGATAATTATCATATCGGTCTCGCATTCCTCGGGGGCATAGGCGTACCCAAAGATGCAGAACGTGCGCTTTCGCTTATAACCGATGCCGCAGAAACGGGACTCACCGATGCCATAGAAAAGCTCGTGTCGGTCTACCGCAACGGAGACGTAACAGAAAGAGACGGCAAAAAGGCGATCAGGTGGCAGAAAAAGCTCGTTGATTTCCGCAAAAAGATTTATGAAGAAAATCAGGATGAGTCATCCGCGCTCGATCTTTTACGGGATATGCTGAATCTCGGAGATTTTCTTTTTGAATCGAAGCAAACGGACTATGCGGAAGAAGTGTATAAGGAAATGTTTTCCGCGAGCGAAGTTATACACAATATATTCAATACCGTGCGGACGCACCGATGCGTTTCAGCAGCTTACTGCAGACTCGGTGACGTCAGACGGTCGCTCGAGGACGTAGACGGTGCCGAAAGTTATTATCTCAAAGCGGCGGAAATATCGGAAAATCTCGCACGCGAAAGCAACACAATTGAGTCCTTACGTGCCCTCAGTGATATCTATAACGTACTCACAACTATGCGCTATTCGCACGAAGATTATGACGCCGCTAAAATGCACTGTCTGAAACATATAGATATAGCCGAAGCTATCGAAAGTCAAACCGGCAGCGTTGAGGACAGAAGTGATCTTTCAATAATTTTCTGCAATTTAGGATCGATCAGCCGAAACCGCGGCAATCTTGAGGAAGCAAACAGGTACTTCCTCAAGGCTTTGGAGATATCCGAATCCATATCTAATGCAACCGATATGGATAAGATCAGACGCAACCGCTCCATAGTTTATAAAGCTGTCGGTGATATCCGTGCAAAACTCGGTGATCTCAATAATGCAGAAAAATATTATCTTAAAGTTTTGGAAATAAGAAAGGATATCGAACGAAAAAGCTCAACTATTGAGTCTAAACGGGATATGGCGATAAGCTACAGAAGCCTCGGAAATATCCGCGAAAGCTTCGGCGACCGCGACGGCGCGGGAAAGTATTATCTCCAAGCATTGGAGTTAAGAGAAGCTATCGCAAAAGAAACGGGGACGGCAGAGGCAAGACGCGAACTTGCGGCAATCTACAAAAATCTCGGCGATACCTACTTGTCCTTCGGCGACCTTGAAAGCTCGGATAAGTATTATTTCAAAGCTTTAGAGTTAAGGGAAGCTATCGCAAAAGAGGCAGGCACGTTCAAGGAAAAACACAATTGTTTGGCAATTTACAACGCTCTCGGCAACACCTACTATTCACGCGGCGATCTTGACTCCGCAAAAGAATATTACCTCAAATCTTTGGAGATACAAGAACTCGCTGCACGAGAAACCGGAACCATCGAAGACCGCAACAATCTCGCACTGTCATATTATAAGATGTCCCACTTTTTCGCGATGATAAAATCGAATATATAAAAAAGTCTCTTGCGATTATGAGCCGAATTGCCGAGGAGAACCGCAAAGACCGAGGATTCACAAAAACCAAACATCTTATCAAAAGAAAGCTCATTATGGCTCAAACAGCGTTATTTTTCGCAAAGATTTTTGGGATTCATAAGAAATAATACGGATAATATAAAAATCCCCGCCGCATTCATCCTAACGCGGCGGGGATTTCATTATTATAAGTAAAATTTAAAGCTCAACGCCTCTTGCGGTGAGGACCTTGCGTACCTCTTTGGGATCAAGATCACGGGGTTCAACTTCGAGGCTGGCGCACTTGGATGCGGCTACGCCTGCGGCTTCGCCCATTGCCATACAGATCGCCATTACTCGCCATGACGCGTGTGCGCGGTGTGTGCCCGAGATCGGTCTGCCCGCGATGAGAAGTCCGTCGGTCTTGATCGGGACGAGCGCGCCGTAGGGGATGTCGTAGGGCTGTGCGGGCTTCGAATATCCCTCTGCCTGTCCGCCACCCTTGGGGTTGTGGATGTCGATGAGGAACCACGCATTATGAACGATGCCGTCCTCGCGCATTCTGCCGTTTTCAACGTCGCTGTCGACGATGTATTCGATTCCGCGGACTCTTCTCGACTCGCGAACGCCGACGGTATCCGCCGAGGTCTTGATCGAGCAATTCTCAAAGCCGGGGATATACTTCTGAAGGAAGTCCACGCACTTTTTTATCTGATCACGGAGCTCGAGCTCTGCCTTGCCCATATCCGAGGGATCAAGGGGCGAGAGGTTATTGACCTGAGTTGCGTTTACCGAACGCTCGCCGGGCTTCGATGTTCTGTGCAGACGGACGATGCTGACGAATTCGGGGAGCTCGCCCTCGCGGTTCTTCTGCTTGCAAAGCTCGCGGTATTCCATACCCGCAAACTCGCCCGCGGGGATCTTGATGGGATCCGAGCCGCCCCAGACGCTGATAGCGATGCTCTCGTCAACGCCGGTAACGGTAAATTCAAGCGTCATCGGCTGAAGACCGCCGTCGCTCTCACGTCCGAGCTCGATTTCCGCGCCCGCCGCAGCGGCAACGCAAGCATCGCCCGTGGAGTCAACCGTGATCTTCGCGCGGATAGCCTTCAGTCCGTTCTGGGTTGCGAATATTGCGCCCGTTACCTTGCCGTTTTCGATAAGAGCGTCAACGAAAGCCGCACCTACCCAAAGCTCGACTCCCGCGTCCTCGATCATTCTATCAAGAACGATCTTTGCGACCTCGCGATTGACGGGGATCTCGCGTCCGATTCTTGTTCCCGTGGTGGGAACTGTTCCTTTATCTATTTCTGCAAGTCTTCTTACTACCTCATCGTAATAGGTTCCGCCCGCAACCTCGCCGAGGATGGGATCGACGTTGCCCATCGTCAGCATACCGCCGACCGAGCCGTAACGCTCGCAAAGGATGACCTTTGCGCCCTCTCTTGCCGCGGAAACAGCGGCACATACGCCCGCAGGTCCTGCACCGACAACGAGAACGTCGCACTCACGAACTACGGGAACGTTACTCTGATACACAATACATTCAGCCATTTTATTTCTCCTTGTAAGCATAATTTAACATTATAATTATACCACCTAAAAAAGAAATTGTCAATAATTGCTTGACAAAATCGTCCGTTTAAGATATAATTACATTAATTCAAATTAAGGACGGCAATAAAATGAAACGCAAACCTATCATTTTCTTTTTGCTGTTTGCTCTTCTCTGCCCGCTCTTCGCGTCCTGCGACGGCGGTACACCCGCGGAAACCACATCTCCCGCGCCCGATACCACCGCAGAAATTACCGAAGTAGCGACAACCGAGGAGATAACAACAGCAGCACCCGAAACCACCGAGGAGGAAGTAAAAATGAAACTCAGAATAGGCAGCTACAACATCAAGCACGCCGCAGACGCAGGTCTCAATCTTAAAATGGTCGCAAAAGTCATCACCGATGCTAACCTTGACATCGTCGGCATTCAGGAGGTTGACCTCAGAACCAAACGCTCGAACGGTATCGATCAGCCCCGCATGCTTGCGGAATACGCTGATATGCCCTATTACGTTTTCGTTCGCGGAATCGACTATCAGGGCGGACAGTACGGCACCCTCATTCTTTCGAAGTACCCCATCATCTCGAGCGAGGTCATCCCGCTTGAATCCTGGGATAAGGAAGGTCGCGCACTCGGTCACGCCGTAATCGATGTCAACGGATTCCAGTTCGACTTTTTCAACACACATCTTTCCTACGAAGACACAGGCCTCCGCAAACTCCAGTTCTTTGAGGTTTCCGAAAAGACCGATGCTTGCAAGAATTTCATCCTGACGGGTGACTTCAACACCGCCGATTTCACCGAATTCACCATCCTCGGCGCAAATCTTATCAACAATAACACCCGCAAGTACCCCACCTTCCCCGGCGGCAACAGCGCGATAGACAATATCGTCTACTCCGATTGCTTCAAGGAGATCGCATCGGGCACCGTGGCGAAGAGCTATTCCGACCACTATATGCTCTGGGCGGAGTTTGAAATTAACTAATACATAAAAAGCAGGACAGAGAACCAAAAGTTCTCTGTCCTATTTTTATTATTCGATCACATCGTGTTTGATGAGTGCTTTTACCTCGCCGTCTATCTCGATAGCGGCAAGGGTTACACCATCTGCAGCGCTTTGACTTATATTTTCAAGCAGCAGGCGGTCAATGACCGTATCGGCGCTGATCTTCAAAAGAGGCGCTGCCGTGGCTTGCTCCTCACGGCGGTGAATATTTCGTATTGCCAAGTTTCCGCAACACGCACCGCACTCAAACTGGATGATCGCGCGTGAGTCCACATTCTTCTCCCACATACGGAAGCAATCCTCGCCAAGAGGAGTATAGCTCTTGCGCGCGCCAAAGTTTTCAAGAGTTATGTTATCAAACCAAACAGAACCCTCGCGCTTATTGTGATTGGATATGACAATAGCGTTATGGCGGTAATCTCCGTAAACGCCGTCAACGCGAACATTGCACAGCTTATAGCCTTCACCCGAGAGCAATCTGACTCCCGAAAAGCCGTTGATAGCGGTGATATTGTGAATGTAAATGTTCTCGATATCACCGAGAGATACTTCGGCGTGCGGCTCGTCATAAGTGGTGAGCGACACCATATCGTCATTTGTGGTACCGCAGAGGTTTTCGATCACGCCGTCCCGCGCGGGGCCGTTGACATGTACGCCGTCGGTAGTGCCGAAATGCCAATTGTAGTCAAAGAAGATATCTCGGGTCACAAAGCCTCGGACGTCACCGATCTGCACGCCATAGCTGACGGGATTTCGCACGGTAAGCCCTGTCAGCATAATGCGATCAACGTGTGCAAATCGCATCAGCTTGCCCTTGAAAAGCTCGGGACTGTACGGGTCATCAAGCCGATGACGTGCTTCGTATTCTCCGTCAAGCCCCATCTCGTCGCAATTTCCGTCCCAGATACCGCCGACGATTTCGATGTTCTCATCGCGTCCGCCTCCGGCAAAATGCTCGTTCTCAATAAGCGCGCAACGGGAAAGCGGTGCTGCAAGAAGCTTTGCACCCGGGGAAAGGATGAGGCGGGTGTTTGGGTGGATGATCAGAGTTTTGCTGATGAGATACGTACCGGGCTTGTCGATGGTAACTATACCGCATTCGTCAAGCATCTCCTGTATGGCACGGGTATCGTTGTGCTTACCGTCCCCGTAAATCATAAATTTACTTCCCAAGCGCAGCCTTCTTCGCCTCAACCTCGTCGGCGAGGTGGCGTGCTACCTTCACGGCGTGGCAGAGGGCGGACTGCATAAGCTCCTTGGTGGGGAATCTGTCGTAGAAGTGAAGGACTTCAAGGTTCATATTGCCATCGTAGCCGATCTCGGCAAGTGCGGAGGTGATCGCATTCCAATCGTGCTTGCCCATATAGGGGAGCCAATGCTTATCCGCCTTGTTGTCGGTGTCCTGAATGTGGAGCATCGTGAGCTTATCCTTCGACATACCGCGGATGAACTCTGCGGGGTCAACTCCGACTACTGCCGCGTGTCCGACGTCACAGCAGGTTACGAAAACGTCGCTGTTAAAGGAATCGCGGTACGCATTCATTTCCTCTGCGGTGCCGAGAACGCCGACGTAGTTATAGTTGCCGTTCGGCTTCTTGTGGAAAAGGTTTTCCATACCGATCTTGAGGTTGAGCTTTTCAGCGATCGGGATAAGATCCGAGAAGAAAGGTCGGTTATATGCAAGAACGTCGAAATCGTCATCCTCGGGGATACCGTATTTTACGGTGTGAACAACGATCTGGGGGATACCCATCCAGGATGCAAATTCAAGGCTGCGGAGGAGATTGTGATAGTGCTGTGAATTGCCTATCTCGCCGTAGCGGGTCTCGAAATCCGAGTGTGCTTGCGGGAAGGTGATACCGATCTTCTCGGCGTAGTTGCGGAGATCGTATGCGAGAGCCTTACGCTCCTCGTCGGGGAGGTTGAGGATATCGTTTTCGGGCTGCATCTTGAAAAGCGAGTAGTCGATGCCGTCGAAGCCCGCTTCCTTACACATTCTGATGGATTCCTTGTCGCCAAAGGCATAGCGCATAACGCTGTTATCTGTTGAAATGATCATTTTATCTGCTCCTTTGAAATAATTATCGAAATAATTATAGCATTTTCGGGAGCGGTTGTCAATAAATTTGAAAAATTATTCCTCTTCAAAAGGCTCTTCTCGCAGTGCGACGTAGAGTGCGCCGATATCGTCAGAGCTGCCCGCCTTACGTGCGGCGCTGACGGTGCGCTTTGCCGCAAGAGTCATAGCATCGGGGCGCGAGGGATCAACAGCTTCAAGCAGATCGAGCAACCAGACCTCGTCACCGCCCACGATCCTGCCGTCGGGATCGATACCGTCCGAGCCCATAAGTATAAGGTCACCCGCGAACAGTTCGAGATCAGTCTTGACAGAGGACGTTTGTTTCAGGATACCGACGGGAAATCCCTCCGATTCTATAGGGAATATTTCTCTTCCCCGCCGTAAAAAGCTCGGCGCGGCGCCGCTTTTGTATATTGCCGCTTTACCCGTCAAAAGATCTATTCGGAGGATGTCGATGCTGACAGAGCATTCCTCGCGGTCGGCGCGCAGCCACGCGTTGAGCACCGAAAGCGAGGTTTCAACGCTCATTCGAGCCTCGAGCATCTGCTTGAGAAATCCGATCGAAGCAGAGGATGCAAACGCCGCCTGGCTTCCCTGTCCCATACCGTCACAGATCACGGCATAGAAATAGTCCTCGCCGCTGTCAATACTGCATATACTGTCACCGCAGGGATCTCCCTTTTCGGCGGACGAGCGCGCCGCTCCGAAGCTTACCGAAAATCTCCTCCGAGCAGTAAGCTCAAGGCGCATTCCCTTGCCCTCGGAGGTCAGTACGGGCGGACCGAGCAAAGCGCCTACCTCGCGCTCGATCATCTCGCGCAGTTCCCTTGCCTTTACAGTGGCGCGGGCGAGGCTTACGTTTTCCGCGCGTATCACCACGCGCCTTTTGCCCGTAACCGAAAGCGAGGAAAATTTGATATTCGAGCGCTCAAGCACACGACGAACGCGATCGGTTCGCTCGATATCCTCCGAGGTCTCGCGCTCGTCCTCCGTAACAGCCTCCGCAAGCGCCGCGGAAACAGCTCGGTAATCTGCGGAAAAGCCCGAAAGTCTGCCATCCTCGAGGCAATCGCGAATAAGCCTCGTTGCGGCATTGTTTACACCGTCCGTTATCTCGTCAAGCGACGGACAGCGACGTCTTATATATTCCGGCAGATCGGATGCCTCGACGTATCCCTTGACCGAAACCGCACCGCAAATTTTTGAGATTATATCAAGTGTGGACGCATATTCTAAATTCCAACAGAGATTGCGCTTCGGGCATTTCAGACACACCCGATCACAAACTCTGTCACATTCCGCGCGAAGCTCGCCTTCAGCCGGCCGCCTCCGCTCGCGTGCAAGCTCGGAAAAGCTGTCTGCAAGCCTCGCAAAGGCATCCGAAAGCTCCTGCATCCGTGCTCTGCTCTGCATCGGCTCGCTTGCGGCAGACGCGTTTTTCGTCGCAGATGGAGACGTAAAGTCGATCCTTTCGGCAAATAGCGAGATAAGGCAAAATATCGCGAGTCCCGCCACCTGCGACGGAAAAAGAGTAATAAAGCCCGCTGCATCGGAAAACAGAGCCGATCTCACCGCACCGCAAACGGGGATTGCCGTTGCCGCCGCAAGGAGCGAGAGATTCATAAATATCGCCGCACCCGCGGCACCGACGGCGTAAACGACAGCGTAATCAAATCCCGCCGCAGCGCCGCAAAGCAGACCGACGGTAATTCCCCTTGCCGCACCGCGTGTTCTGACGGTATAAAGCACTGACGCGCTGACGGCGATATGGACGGGCGAAAGACCGGTCAGCTCAATACCGCGAGCCGCAACAGTCAAGCAAAACAAAAGAGTAACGTACGCCGCCTCACCGATAAGTCTGCGCGATGGCGTGTCTTTTTCGGGCAGCTCGTATTCGTTCCCCGAAAACAGCGGTATAAACAGCGCGGTAACAACGGGAGCTACTGCTGTTGCAGTTATACATCCGCCGAGGTCATAGATATAAAATCCCCCTACGAAGGCGCGGTAAAAGCCAAAGGCAAATGCTGAGACAGCCGCCGTCGTCATTCGCAGATAAGTGCTCTCCCCAAAAAGCGCATCTGATATTCTCCCTCCGCGCGGAGGCTCAACAACGCATCTGACAAGTATTCTTAATCCCACGGCAAGCACCGTACTCAAAGAAAATACAAGTGCTTCCTCTCCGCGCATCAGCGCAGAAAGAAGCACACCTATCAATATATAAGGAATTCCGCTTGGCGCGGCGCATATAAATGCAATTCCGAACGGCGACGCAGAAAAATATATCTCAGCACCGCCAAGCAGAAAAGCCGCTCCGCCGAGTGCAAGATTACGGCACAGAGCCCTCGCATTATATTCCCTGCCCCACGCGCCAAGCTTCTCGCTGAAATTTTCATTCCATTCGGCAACCGCGCATAACACTCTTTCAGCCGGGTTTCGCTTATCGCGCGGTATCCGTCTCATCCTCATTCTTTCACTTCCTTTTAGGTTCTTGTCAGAATGATACCATATTTCGAATAAAAAAAAGGTCGAAGTTAGTTGAGCAGGTAAAATTATCCATTTATTTTTGTGACTTAGTCACCAAACGTCCTTTTTGTGAAGAAAAACACGCAGTTTTAACCTTTTGTTCACACCTTGGCGCGTAGAATGATGTATAATTATTTCAACTCAAATTTAACTATGGAGGAAAATTATGTTCAAAAGATTTACATCATTCGTTCTTGCGTTTCTGATGATCTTCGCCCTCGTCGCTTGTAACGGCGAATCGGACGAGACCACAGGTGCTGAGAACGTTGACACCACCGAAGAAGTCACCGAAAAGGCTGATGTTTCTATCGAATTCACCGCAGATGTTCTTAAGGATTACATAATCCGCAGACCCGAAAAGGTAAAGGACGAATCCATTGACGCTACCATCTCTGCGGCAAAGACTCTCCGCGACACCATCAACTCCACATTCGGCCTCAGCCTCGAGCTTGTAGACGACTGGTACAAGGCATCCGAGGGACTTCCCGAGACCGCAAAGGAGATCCTCGTCGGTAAGACCAATCGCGTTGAAACCGCTAACGCTCTCGCAAAAATCAGAGCTAAGGACTACGTCATCGCTTTTGAAAACGACAGAATCGTTATCACCGGCGGTACCGACGCGGCTGTAAAGGAAGCGGTTGACTACTTCATCGCTAACTACATCGACGCAGAAAACAAGAAGTTCTCTCTCAACGAGAATCACCTCGAGATCGTCGGACATCAGTACTACATAGGAAGCATCTTGATCAACGGCACTTCCATCACCGAGTACAAGATCGTTTACCCCAAGAGCTCCGACCTCGTTACCTACTTCACCGCAGTTGCACTCTCCGACTATCTCAACGATAACGCCGGCATCAAGCTTGAGGTCATTGACGACTCCAAGGCGGCAACCGAGTATGAGATCCTTGTAGGCGCAACCAACCGCCCTGAGTCGAACATCGGCATCGACCTCGGCACCGATAAGTATTCCCTCTCTATCAACGGTAAGAAGATCGTTCTCGCAGGCGACCACAGAATGGTAGCAGGCGCGGCAGGAGCGCTTGTCGACCTCTTCAAGGCAGACGGCAAGGCTGTTGACGTTACCACTCTCGCAACCGCTCCCGCGGCTTCCACCTACACCTTCAAGAAGGCTACCTCCGGCATTATGATGATCGGCGACGGTATGAGCGCAGTTCACTTTGCCGCTGCAATTGATACCAAGGTTATCTCCGAATTCGTAGCTGACACCCTTCCCTATAAGGCAGAATGCACCACCGCTTCCTACTCCGTTCTTCACAGCGGTAAGGCTTACACCGACTCCGCAGCTTCCGCTACTGCTCTTGCGGGCGGCTACAAGACCGTCAACGGCTATCTTGGTGTTGACAACAAGAAGAAGGAGAAGCAGAACATCCGTGAGCTCGCTCACTCCACCGGCGCGAAGACCGCAGTTGTAACCACCGATAAGATCACCGGCGCTACCCCCGGCGGATTCCTCTTCCACTATCCCGACCGTGACGCTACCGCACAGCTCCAGAAGCAGCACGACGATCTCGTAAAGAAGGGTGCGGTCAACTACACCTACGGTGCAGGAGCTAACAACAAGGTAAGCCTCGTTCCCTACACTCAGGAGGCACTTTCGATTATCGCTGCTGAAAACAGCCCCTTCTTCATTATGATTGAGGAGGCTTACATCGATAAGAACTCTCACAACAACGACCTTACCAAGACCACCAAGAGCGTTAAGAACTACGATGAAGTTATCGCTTACTGTATCGCTTACACCATGATCCGCGGCGACGTAATGCTCGTTATCACCGCTGACCACGACTGCGGAAACCTCTCCCAGAAGGCAAACGGCGACTACATTTACAACTCCGATAACCACACCAACAAGAACGTTCCCGTCTTCGCACTCGGCGACGGCGCTGCAGAGCTTCTTAACAAGAGCATCATCGACAACACCGATATCCCGAAGGCATTCGCAAAGATCTTCGGATCCACCAATTTCGGTTCGTAATTTACAATCCCAATACAAAAAGCCTGCTCAACCGAGCAGGCTTTTTTGTATCGTTTTATCCGTTTATCTCATATCCGAAATAATCTCTCGCGGCGGCGCTATATTGCGCTATTGCCATACAAAGGGGATCGCTATCATCCTCTTCACCATTTGAAAGCATATAATTACAGTAAGTAGTAACGCTATATGAGAACAAATAATCGTAGAGCACCTTATTACCGTCCGTCTGACAAAGACGGAAATAGTAGGTATCTGCAAATTTCTTTGTGGGAATGTTATCGAGAGTAAATGTGCCCTCCACATCCTTCAAAGTAAAAGTCTGAGTACCCTTTACAAGATATTCGGAGATGTCCTTGCCAGCCGCAGCAGCCTTTTGACAGATCTCAAGGTAGTCCGCCTCCGTCCAAGCGAGGAGCGAGAGAGTAGAGCTTCCCGAATCCGCTTCTTCATCTATCAACAATCGCAAAGAAACACCATCGAGGAGAACGAGTTGAGCGCGCTTGATATGCACCGTGGAATCACTTTCTATTCTCGGCGCTCCGTTTGCCTTAACGAGGACAGAATCATCAAAATCGGGATTTTTCATATTCGCGGGAAGAATAGAATTTGCGGGCGTGGATTTATTGTAGCCGACAAAGATCTGCGCTTCGGTCCCGTAATTGAGCATTGTCGCGAGCAGGTTATCGAGCTTTTCGCCGCTTCCGTAGCTTGCGCTGACGTAGTCGCAGGGAGAGAGCGATATTTCGCCGCCGGTAACGGAGCCGGATGAGCCGAAGGTAGTCGATCTGACGCATATTGCAAAGGTGATCGCGTCACCGAGCTTACGCGGGGGAATGCCCTCCGTCGTGAAAACATATACGCCGTTCTTTGCTGAGTCAGGCTTATATTCGCTCTTTATGCCCGATTTATCGGTGGTTACCATAACGACCTCGGGGTTTTTGAGCTTAGCAAGGCCGTCAACCCTTGCGGTCATACGCATAGCGACATTATCATTGATAACAAGGCTCATAGCAGTAAACGCCATATCGACGTTGTAGCCTATATAAACGTAAGTTCCTCCGCTGACATTCTCCGTAATGAGGGGATCGTCCGCAAGCACCTTGACCGACTTTCCCGCCTGAACGACACCACCGTTCAGCGTGAAGGTATATTTTCCTTTTTCCAAGCCAAAGCTTCCGAGCGAGAGCGTAACTCCCTCCTCAACAGAGGTGTTCGAGGTCAACTTCACGTTCGAGGTAGCGATGACGGTATAGCTGTATTTAGAGGTGTTGCTTGCCGCGGACAAGGCTTCGGCGAGGCTTGCTTTCCCGACTCGCGAGATCGCAGTTGAACCGTTGTAAGTGTCAAGCAAGAAGCCGGGCAGATTCCCCGTTCTTTTCGTATATGACGGCAGGCAGGTCCAGCCAAACTGACCGTTATACCACAGATATCCCCAATCGCCTTTAACCTCTGTGATGTAAACCGACGTACCGTAGGGGATAACGTCAAGGCTTGTATAATTTGTGCCGGGGCCGCTTCTCAAGCGCATTCCCGAATTGTATGTGATCTCATAAACGCCCGCGCCCGTTGTGACGGTGCTCGGAGCTCCGCCGGGGGTATCGCTCGGAGAGCCGCCCGTGGAGCCGCCCGACGTAATGCCGAGTGCCTCTGATAGAGCTTCGTCCTCGAACCAGATAAGTCCCTCAACGGTATAATGGCTCGTTCTGCCGTAGTACGCCACAAGCTGGTCGATGGTACACTTGATCGGCTCACCCTCCTTGTAATACTTGCCGCCTATGGTAAGTCCGAAGCTGTCCGAGAAGTATACGTAATTTCCTATGATACCGTGAATGAAGAAGCAGTGACCGTATTTTTTGCCCGCCGTGGTATTCGTCCATTGGAAGCCGACCAGAACGTCGGTTACAACGGGACCGAGCGCGGATATCTGATAAAGCACGTCCTTGAAAGTCGCGTTCGTTGCGGGATAATTATGTACTTTGCGTCCGCCCTGGCTGTAATTCAAATTTTTGTAGTTGTCGTATTCGTCGTTGCCATTGCCGCCGACGTATTTTTTATTGATTCCGAGAAGTTGGAGCTGGAGATTAACGTAATGCGCACAGTAATTTTTGAACGATTCATTATTGTTATATCTTCTCGCCCAATCGTAATAATATTTCACTCGCTCGATCAGAGATTTTTCATTCGGTATCTCAACAGCTGCGCCTGTATTGAACGGCAAGCAAGGAACGATCATGCTCACGCAAAGGATGAAACACAGTAATCTTCTAAAATATATTTTTTTCACTTAATTTCTCCGTAACAAATATGAAAATTCGGGTACTTGAAACTATTTTATCATTTTTTATCATATAATGTCAATAGGATTGCATAAAATTTACATAGCGTACAAAACTGTTTACAGCCTCAAAATAATTTTGGAAGTCATTTCCTCGAAGGACAAGCAAAGAAGGGATAGAGGCGGAATATAATCAAGTATTATAAGTCTGAAAAGGAGACCGCTATGTTCAATCTGCTCTCGATCCTCTCGCGATTTCTTCATTCAACTCTCGGCATCGCCACACCGCAGGGCTTCCCTCCTCCGCTCGACGCCAAGGATGAACACGAAGCATTTCTCCGTGCGCGTGAGGGTGATCTCAAGGCGCGGGAGAAGCTGATAGTTCACAATCTGCGTCTTGTCTCGCATATCGTAAGGAAATATTATTCCGCCGCAAGCGATCAGGAGGATCTCGTTTCGCTCGGAACGGTCGGGCTTATCAAGGGGGTGGATTCCTTTGATCCCATACACGGAACAAGATTTGCAACTTATGCGGCTAAATGCATCCAGAACGAGATACTTATGCATTTCAGGAGCCAAAAGAAGCTTCAGAACGAGATATCGATAAACGAAGCGATCGACACAGACCGCGACGGTAATCCGCTGACATACGAAGATATCATAAGCACCGATGAAAATATGGCGGAGGAGCTTGACCGCCGACTTCTTGCAGAGCGTGCGCTTTCGTACATAAACACGATACTTACACCGCGTGAGAGGCAGATCATTTATCTGCGCTACGGGCTTTCGGGACGAAAGCCGAAAACGCAGAAGGAAACGGCAGAAAAGCTTGATATTTCAAGATCTTACGTCAGCAGGATAGAAAAAAGCGCGCTCGACAAACTGCGCAGTGCACTCGGTGAGCAACAATAAAAATTTTTATATGAAGTATTTGTGAAAATTCACACAAAAGTGTTGAAAAAAAGTGCAAAGAATGGTATAATTTTAGAACCAAACCATTCCCAACCAAAGAAAGGAAAATACAGATGAAATTCAATATTCGTCTCACCGCTCTTCTTCTGACCTTGGTTATGGTGCTTGGACTTTTCGCTTCCTGCGAAACAGGCTCAACAGACGAGACCACCGCAGCAAGTGTTGATTCCACCGCAGCACCCGATACCACAGCAGAGGAAACCACACCTGCACAGGCATCCACATTTGACATTATAGTAAACGGCGAGGTTAAGGTAAAGATCATTCGTCCCCAGGACCTCGACTCTGCCGATGCTCCCGTCGCGGCTGCTATCAAGGTCCGTAACGACATCGAAGACATTACCGGCTCTAAGGTCGCTATGGCTGACGACTTCAAGAAGGCTACCGAGGAATATGACAGCTCCACTCTCGAAATTCTCGTAGGTCCCACCGCTCATCCTCAGGTGGCAGAGGCTATCAAGGACCTCGGCTACGGTGACTGGGCAGTTAAGGCTGTCGGAAACAAGATCGTTGTTTTCGGCTTCACCTATGATGCAATCACATACGCTGCAAAGCAGTTTGCAAACGTAGTTGAGCAGTACGCTGTTGAGACCGATGGCAAATATACCGTATCAATCCCCGTAGAGGCTCTCAACCTTTCCGGCACCCACAGCGCATCCAAGCATCTCTCCGTTCTTCCCACATTTGATGGCGCTTCCTTCTCAGGTACTTACGAGACCAACCTCGACTGTGACGAGATCATTCTCGGTGACGTAACTCTCGATAGCTACAACGCATATATTGCTAAGCTCGAGGCTGCAGGCTACACCAAGTACACGGGCAGCGACATCAGCGGAAACGTATTCAACACTCTCTATAACTCCGAGCTCACTCTCAACGTCGGCTACTACAAGCCCTACGACGAGTGCCGTATCATTATGGAGCCCTTCTCCGAAAAGACTCTCATCGGTCTTGAGTCTGACAACAACCGCCCCGACATCACAACCACACAGATCACTATGCTCGGTTGTGAATACCAGAAGGGTGACGGAAGCTACGTCGGTAACGGACTTTCCCTTCTTATGCGTCTTTCCGACGGTTCCTTCGTAATCGTTGACGGTGCGCACTCGGGCAACAGCACCTGGTGGGCAAACAACCTCATCAACGCCATCGAAGAGCAGGCTAAGGATTACGCAAAGGGCAAGGAGATCCGCATCGCGGCTTGGTTCGTTTCCCACTGCCACGGAGACCACAACGGTATGCTTAACGCACAGTCCGGCTTGTTCAAGAAGTTCACCGTAGAGCGCGTTATCGCAAACTTTATGACCGACTCCGAGCGTCTCAAGTCGATCAACGCATACAGCAACAACTGGTCGAGCACCGAGGGATCGGGCGACGACGCAACCAGAACCGCAGCAGCTAATATGGGTGCAGACTTCATCGTTCCCCACGTTGGTCAGCGCTTCTACTTCGGTAACACCGTATTCGAGATTCTCTACACCGTTGAAAGCTACGGTCCTCAGCTTGTAAACGCACTCAACACCTCCACCATCCTCGTTCGTGCAATCACCACAGATGCCGCTACCGGCAAGTCGAGCTCCACTATGATCATGGGCGACGTTACCGGACCCGCAATGGCTATCTGTAACAAGATGTACGGCGCAGATATGAGAAGTGAAGTAGTTCAGGTTGCTCACCACGGTTACACCACCTGGGGTAACGACTCCGCTATGGCTACCGCATACAGACACATGGCTCCCGAGATCGTTCTCTGGCCTCAGGGATCTCAGGCATTCCCGAACTACAAGGAAAAGTCCTACAACAAGGTTCTCTGGGATGGCACTAACAAGAACTTCCAGCAGCTCTACGTTGCAGGATGGAACAACACTCAGCACATCGTTCCCCTTCCCTACAACGGCAGCCCCGACAGCATCATCTCCAAGATTACCAGCAAGTAATCAATACTTATATTATACCGAAGCCGCCGCGTGCGGCTTCGGTTTTTTTGATAGAATTTCGGCGAAAGTGTTGAAATCGTTTTCAATAAATGGTATAATAGACAAAAGACAAATCCGCGGAATCCCCGCTGCACCGTCAAACACAGAAAGGAAAATTCCAAATGAAAAAGAATATCCGCTTTATCGCCCTTATGCTTACCCTTATCGCGGCATTCTCGCTTCTTGCAGGCTGTAACGGCGAGTCCAACGAAACTACCGCTCCCTCGGTGACCGACGCTCCCGGAACTGCGGCAGACGAAACCACAGCAACGGTCGAGCTTGCCACGTCGTTCGACTTCATTGTCAACGGAGAAACCGAGTTTCGCATAGTCCGTCCTCAGGATCTCCCCTCGACCGATCCCTCCGTTGCAGCAGCTATTAAGATCCGAAACGAGATCGAAAGCTCACTCGGCATCAAGCTCACTATAACCGATGACTTTAAAAAGTCAACCGAGGAATACGATCACACAACATATGAAATCCTTGTTGGCACGACTAAATACCCTCAGCGTGACGAGGCTACCGCTGCTCTGAAATACGGCGACTACACCGTAAAGCAGATAGGTAACAAGATCGTCGTTTTCGGCTTCACCCCCGAAGCTATGGATCACGCGTCTAACGTATTTATAGAGATCGTCAAGGCATACGCAACCGCAGAAGGCGGAGTCAACGTAACCATCCCCTTTGAGTCGCTGAATATAGCAGAGACCTGCGAATCCGTCGCGGCGCTCTCCGACTTTCCCGTATATAAGGGCGCATCCTATTACTGCACCTCGGATTCCGATATCGACGGCAAGCAGCTCGTGCTCGCTGATGCAAGCCTTGACGGCTACAACGCTTATATTGCCGACCTTGAGGCTATGGGATATACAAAGTACACCACCAACGATATCAGCGGCAACCTTTTTGCCACACTCTATAACAGCGAATACACTCTCAACGTAGCTTATTATGAAAATCGCGATGAATGCCGTATAATTATGGAGCCCTTCTCGCCCAAGACTCTCATCGGACTTGAAGCAGACAACAACCGTCCCACCGTCACCACCACGCAGATCACTATGCTCGGCTGTGAATATCAGGGAAGCGACGGCTCTTATAAGGGCAACGGTCTTTCGCTTCTTTACAGACTTTCGGACGGATCGTTCGTTGTAGTCGACGGCGGTCATACCACTAATTCCGCCATCTTTGCAGACAACCTTATCAAGGCGATCAAGGAGCAGGCAAGAGGCTATGCAACAGGCAAGGATATCCGCATCGCGGCTTGGTTCATAACTCACGCTCACGGCGACCATATGGGTATGTTCAGAACGGAAGTTGCTAAATTCAAGCAATTCACCGTCGAGCGAGTCATCGCCAACCTTATGAGTGACAGCGAGCTTGAAAAATCCCTTGATTCCTCGCACGGCAGTAACTTCGGCAGCGGTGACGGCAACGCACGCAACTACGTTCGTCAGTCAGCCAAAGCACTCGGAGCTGAAATGGTAGTATGCCACACGGGTCAGCGTTACTACATCGGCGACACGGTATTTGAGATACTTTATACAGTTGACGATTTTGCACCGAGTATCACAAACGCGCTCAACACCTCAAGCCTTCTTTTCCGATCTATCACAACAGACAAATCGGGCAAGTCCACAAGCGTAATGGTAATGGGAGACGTTACCGGTCCTGCAATGGAGATCTGCAACAAGATCTACGGAGCGGATCTGAGAAGCGAGATCGTTCAGGTCGCTCACCACGGTTATCAGACCTGGGGCAACGACCGCGCTATGATCTCCTCTTACAGACATATGTCCCCCGAGATCGTTCTTTGGCCGATGGGACTCCACGCCTATTCCACCTACAAGGATAAGGTTTATAACAAGGTCCTCTGGGACGGCACTAACAAGAATCTTCAGCAGGTATTCGTTGCGGGCTGGAGCGGAACGGAATATATCGTTCCTCTGCCCTACAACGGAGACCCGAAGTCCGTAATAGAAAAGATAACCACGCAGAATTAAATATCAAGCCGCCGCGACATCGATCGCGGCGGCTTCTATGTAATTACACATTTCGTTCATTTGCTTTTTCAATAAATTTTCAACTATGACTTGATTTTTTAGTAGCATAGTGATATAATTTTAAAAATATTTGATATTTTATTTATATCAAATATACAAAAATCATTACCAAAGAAAGGAATTAAAGATGAAACTCAATATTCGTCTTACATCTTTTCTGCTCGCGCTCGTAATCATACTCGGAATCCTCGTGTCCTGCGCTCCCGCAGGATCCGGAGAAATCACCGACGACCTCCCCGGGGATACGTCCGTAACCGAAAGCACTCAGCCGACAGAACCAGCAAACACAAGCTTTGACATCGTAGTAAACGGAGAATCAACCGTTAAAATCATACGTCCGCAGGATCTCACCACTGAATACGCCTGCGTTGCCTCCGCGATCAACCTCCGCGACGAGCTTCAGGCTTTAGCCAAGGTTAAGCTCTCGATAGGCGATGACTTCAAGCGCGCATCTGAGGAATATGACGATTCGACAGTCGAGATCATCGTCGGCAACACCAAGCACCCCCAGACCGCGCAGGCACTTCAAGGTCTCAAATACGGCGAGTACACAATTAAAGCCGTTGGTAACAAGATAGTTATTTTCGGTTACACCGATCTCGCTATGTCGAACGCAACCAAGGCTTTCATCAATATCGCAAAGCAATATCTGAGCGAAGCGAACGGAAGCTACAGCATTTCGATCCCCGCCGAGGCACTCAACGTAGTTGAAGTCCACAGCGGCTCAAAGGAGCTCTGCTCGATCCCCGTTCTCGAGGAATCGACCTACGTAGGCACCTCTACCTCCGACCAGAAGTGTAACCAGGTCATTCTTGAGGATGTTACCGCAGATGAATACACCTCTTACATAGCCGAATTTGAAAGTGCGGGATTCAAGAAGTACACCTCGAACGACATCAGCGGAAACCTTTTCACTACCCTTTATAACGACGATCAGACTGTCAACGTAGGATTCTACAAGGCGTACGGTGAATGCCGCATTATCGTTGAGCCCTTCGAGGATAAGACTCTCGTAGGTCTTGAATCAGATAATAACCGCCCCACGGTCACCACCACGCAGATCACTATGCTCGGTTGCGAATACAAGGAAAGCAGCGGATCCTACAAGGGCAACGGTCTTTCGCTTCTCTACCGTCTCTCCGACGGATCATTCGTTATCGTTGATGGCGGACACGATACCAACAGCTCTTATTGGGCAACCAACCTTATCAACGCAATAACCGAACAGGCAAAGGGCTATGCATCGGGCAAGGATATACGCATCGCGGCATGGTTCGTTTCCCACGCACACGGCGACCATATGGGTATGCTCAAGCAGGAAGCCTCAAACTTTGGAAAGAAATTTACCGTTGAGCGAGTCATCACCTGCCTTATGAGCAGCAAGGAGATCGAAAAATCGCTTGCATCCTCGCACGGTCCCAACTTCGGCGGCGGCGAGGCTAAAACGACAAACAACGTCCGCAACGCCGCAAAGAACCTCGGTGCAGAGCTTATAACCTGCCACACCGGACAGCAGTTCTTCTTCGGTGATACGGTATTTGAGATTCTCTACACCGTTGAAAACTTTGCTCCCGCAACCACCAACGCACTCAACACCTCCTCCATCCTCGTAAGATCGACCACCACAGACGCTTCGGGCAAATCAACCTCGGTTATGGTTATGGGTGATATCACCGGTCCCGCCATGGAGATCTGCAACAAGCTCTACGGAAACGATCTTGCTTGCCAGATCGTTCAGGTTGCGCACCACGGATACCAGACCTGGGGTAACGACAAGGCTATCGCAAACTCTTATCTGCTTATGTCGCCCGAGATCGTAATCTGGCCCATGGGTCTTCACGCTTACTCCTCTCACAAAAACAAGGCGTACAGCAAGGTCCTTTGGGATGGCTCGAACAAGAACTTCAAGGAAGTTTACGTTGCCGGATGGAACGGTACTACTCACACCATCCCGCTTCCCTTCAACGGCGACCTCTCCACCATTACCTCAAAGATCACATCCGAAAAATAAAAAAACAACCGCTGTGCATTATCTGCACAGCGGTTGTTTTTTATTTTGAATTAATTCCGCTTGAATACGTAAGAGTATACGCAAGAAACGATTATAATGATCAGAATAATTGCAACGATGAGAAGAGACATAAAGACGTAATTTCTCGGAGCGGTCTCATTGCCGGACACGGGAACGGTATCGGTGTCCGCAGGATCCGTATCTATTGCCTCGGTTTCCTCTGCGGTTTTCTCGGGAATGATCTCGCCCGCAAGCACATATCTGCCGTTGCTCTCACAAACAAGGCTCAACTTGCCGTCTTCGGCAAAATAAGAAATCTCGTTAAACTCTTCGTCGTAAACAATGAAGGATGCATATTCACCGCGAGGGATGCTGTAATCCGCGCTGAAGATCATTCCCTCAGCAGGAACGAAGTCTTCTCCCTTAGAAGTAATCACGGCAAAATCAAAGACTTCAATGACCTCATAGGCTTTTCCGGAGGCGTTTGTAAGAGTAAGAGCGATCTTTTCAGCGACGCTCAGAGAGTCCGTAACACAAGCCCCGTAGAAGTTTGAATAGGAAGGGAAATACGCGGTTCCTCCAAGAGTTGCGTTAAAGACTCCGCTTGTCAAGGTATGAACGAGTTTCGGAATAATATTGCTTTCAACGAGATGGCAGGTATCGCAAATGCGTTCTTCTCTGCCCTCACTCTCTCCCGTCGCTTCAGCCTTCAGCGTCCAGGAGCTGAATGCGTGGCCGTAAGCCTTCAGATCGATGGCATTCACCTCGGCCTGACAAACGGTACAGTAAGTCTTTGTAAGTCCGCCGGTCGTGCAGGTGGGGGTGACGATAAACTTGGGTGCGCCCTCAGTGTGTCCCAGTGCAGGCAGTTCGGTAACCGTCGCCACTTCACCGCAGATCATACAGTAGGTCGCGGTCGAGCCCGGCTCGGTGCAATCAGGAGCCTTAGTCTGGATCGGCATACTCTCGCTTCCGTGACCGAGAGGAGCGATCGCTCTCGTAGTAACTACGGCAAAGCATACGGTACAAGTGGTTGACTCCGAGCCCTCCACGGTGCAGGTAGGCTCGAGGGTAGTTTTAAATTCACCTTCCTTATGTATGTGAGACGAGCCGATAGTAACGTTCACCTTGAAATCAAGCTGAAAGCCGTCATAATAAAGAGTTACTGTCTTTTCGCCCACGGTCTCGGATTCAAAACCCGTATAACGAATTCCTTCGCTGACGGTCTTCACCTCGCCGTTATTGTAGGTGACAGTGATGGAAATTCCGGTGGGATCAAAAACCTCACCGACGATATAGGTTGACTTTTTAGGATACGAAGCAAAAACTACGTTTCTTACCTCGACGCCCATAACGGTGATCTGATAGGTTGCAGATTTGATGCGGTCGTTTTCGGTATAGGAAACGGTTACCGTTTTGGTACCGGGGGAGGAAACGTCGCCGCTGACGGTGACGTTGGAGGTTACGTTTGCGGTCTTTCCGTTTTCATAATAAGCAGTAACGGTCATTCCCGATGAATCAAGAGACTCGCCGATATAATAAGAAATCTTATTCGGCTTCTTCGTTATCTCAATCTTAGTCAGGGCGGGCTCAAAAACCGTGATCTTATACGTTGCAGTCAGTTTTTTATAGGTAATAGTGATCGTTTTGTCGCCTATCGTGTTGGTGCTGAAGCCCTTGACGGTATAATCGGACGGCGAAAGCTCGGCTGTTTTACCGTTGCTGTATACTACCGAAACGCTCAGCCCCGATCTGTCCTCGGCATCGCCGACGAAATAAGTCAAAGTTTTCGGGAGGAAGACCTTCAGCGATTTTTCGGAAACCACCTCTACCGTAAAGGTCGCCTTACAGCTTGTTTTTGGATAGGTGACAGTGATCTTCTGCTGTCCCTCCTTCGATGAGTTGAAGCCGCTTGTCCAATCGAGCTTCACGGGAGTTGTTCCCTTTGCGCCCGTATCGTAAGTAAGCTCAAGCTCGGCTCCCGACATATCAAGCTTCTCGCCCACGAGGTAGAAGGTCTTCGTGGGGAGCTTTGTGAACTTAATCGCCGTAACGTCAGGCGGGTCGATGGGGACAGTAGGAGTCTCATCGTCGGCGTATACTCCGACCGCAAAAACGATCGCGGAGAGCAGAACGAACAAAAACGCGAAAAAGAATTTATGCTTTCTTAATATCATATATTACATCCTTTCGGCAAAAGCCTTGCAAACTGCGTCGAAATTTACACACATTGTTTTTATTATAGCATAAACCCACGAATTTTGCAAGACAGTTGCCGATGATAAAAAAAGATTTACATCTTGTTAACGCTTAGGTTTGCTTCTGACACACAAAGCCGCAATAAGACCGAAAACTAGTGCAGCCGCAGTACCGCCCGCCGCGGCTGTAAGGCTTCCTGTGAGCGCACCGAGCAAGCCCTTTTCGTCAACAGCTTCCTTCACTCCCTCGGAAATAATATAGCCGAATCCCGTGAGAGGAACCGATGCGCCCGCTCCTCCGAAATCGGCAATATATTTGTAAACTCCCAGCGCGCCAAGCAGAACTCCCGCAACAACGTAGCCGACAAGAATTCGTGCGGGAGTCAGCCGTGTCCTGTCGATCAATATCTGTGCGATCGCGCAAAGTCCTCCGCCGACAAGAAAGGCATTAACATATGGCATAAAAGTGCTCATTTTCCACCTCCGCAAGCTTTAAGATGGAGAAGATGAGCTACTGCGGGGATGGCGAGTCCTTGTTTCAAGCTTGAGGGGCTCATCATTGCTCCCGTTCCGTAAAAAAGGATATTGCGAAGCTCGCCCCGCTTCAGCTTCGGTAAAATACTTGCCGCAAGGACCGATGCCGAGCAACCGCACCCCGATCCGCCTGCGTGAACGTCCTGCGCTTCAAGATCGTAGATCATCAGTCCGCAATCGTCGAGCTTGCCCGATGCATCAACCCCGGATGCTGTCAAAAGCTCTCCAAGGATAGAAACGCCCTCCTTGCCGAGGTCACCGCTGATTATGACGTCGTAATCGTCCGGCGACGTACCTCCTGCTTCGAAATAATTCAGCAAAGTATCCGCCGCCGCAGGCGCCATTGCCGCACCCATATTTGCCGCATCGGTCACACCTTTTTCTACCACAACTCCGGGAAATACGTCCGCTATCTCTGCGAAAGCATCGCCCTTGTTCCCGACCAAAAAAGCACCCGCGCCCGTTACTGTCCACTGTGCCGTCGGTGTACGCTGACCGCCGTACTCGATCGGATTTCTGTACTGTCTTTCTGCCGATGAATTATGAGAAGAGGTGACAGCCGCCGCGAGATCGGATATTCCTTGCGACACAAAAATCGAGGCGAGCATCAAGCCCTCAGCCGCAGTAGAGCAAGCTCCGTAGAGTCCGAAATAGGGAATGTCGTATTCAAGAAGTCCGTATGCCGAGGAAACGCATTGGTTCATCAGGTCGCCCGCAAACAGCACGTCGATATCCGAAAAGGATGCGCCGAGCTTGCTCATCACGTTTGCAAGAACGAGACGCTGCATCTCACCCTCACTCCGCTCAAAGGTCTTCTGACCGAAGCGGTCGGTGGGATCGTGAAAATCAAAAAGTGCACCGAGCGGTCCTTCAAATTCCTTACCCCCGACAACGCTCGACGCGGCAAGTATCAGTGCCCCCGAGGTATCAATTATTTTTCTGTTCTTTTCCATTGATTAATATTCTCCAAATATATTGTTACAATAATTATTTTTTACCGTAACAGCTTGATTTATTCGGAGAAATATGGTACAATAGTTTGGAGGTATGCAAAAATGAAAACATATATTATTAAAAATGATTTTTTAACTCTTGAGCTTTCCGAAAAGGGAGGCGAGCCGATCTCGATCAAGTCAGCTGACGGATACGAATATCTCTGGAACAGAGATGCAAAATATTGGTCATCAAGTGCGCCCGTGCTCTTCCCCACGGTCGGAAGACTCCGCGGAGGAGAATGGTGTGACTCGGGTAATACTTACAAAATGAGCAACCACGGATTTGCACGCCATCAGATTATGAAGGCTGTCGCTATGCAGGATTTTGCCGAATTCACGCTCTGCGACAGTGCCGAGTCGAGAGAATGCTATCCCTTCGCTTTTACACTCCGCCGCCGCTTCAAGCTCGCAAAAAATGCGATCCTTGAAACGATCACGGTCAAGAACGATGACAATCGCGATATGTTCTTCGGCATCGGTCTGCACCCAGGATTTATGATTCCCGAGGGACGCGCAAGGCTTTCGCTCGAATGCCACGCCGCGCCCGAAAGACAGCTTCTCGCACCCTCGTACCAGATGGCTGACAAATCGGAGCCCTACTCACTTGAGGATGGAAAATATATCACCCTCAACAATTCTCTTTTCGATAATGATGCCATTATCCTCACGGGCGTAACCTCTGCAACTCTTGAATCTCCCGATTCGCCGAGAAGTGTGACCGTGATCTTCCCCGATGCACCTTACGTCGGCTTCTGGCAGCCTGATCACAGCGATGCGCCCTTCCTCTGCATCGAGCCCTGGCAGTCGCTCCCCGCATCCGACGCACCCGCAGGCTCGCCCGCAGACGAGATCAGCGAGCGCAAGGGCTTCGTCCGCCTTGCACCCGGCGAGGTATATAATTTCAACTGCAGATATATTTTTAATTAAAAATAAAAATTATAAACACAAAAAAGGAGAAACGTTATGAAAAAACGCATTCTTGCCCTGATCTGCGCTCTTCTCATTCTCGTACCCGCATTCGTTGCGTGCGCAGAGTCCGGAAGCATTGAGGATCAGACCACCGCACCCGCAGGTAACGATCCTGCTCTGACCGGATCTCCCGATGCCGCTACCACAGTCGAAGAAACCACTTCTTATCCCGTTCCCGAGATCAAGAAGCTCGACGGTTACGTTTACCGCGCAATGGTTATCGGTAACGAAATGTGGGGTCCCATCTACTTTGCTCCCGACGGCGAGCAGAACGGTAACGTAATCAACGATGCTCTCTACCGCCGCGAGGCTTTCCTTGAGGAGACCTACGGCATTCAGGTTGAGCACATCGTCGATTCCAAGGCGCTCACCACTCTCGGCAACCACGTTCAGACCAACACCGACCTCTGTGAGGCTCTCTATATGTCCGGTACCGACACTATGAGTGCGGCTACGAGCGGTTACCTTCTCGACGTTAACACCCTCGAGGGCCTTCAGCTCGATCAGCCCTGGTGGGATCAGAGAATTCAGAAGGAATACCTCATCGGCGACCGCCTCTTCACCCTCGAGGGCGATATGAATATGCTCGATGAGCTCCGCACCATCTGCGTGGTATTCAACAAGACTCTCTACGATAACTACGGATACAACACCACCTACGGCACTCCCTACGATCTCGTTGATCAGAACAAGTGGACATACGACACCCTTATGGAAATGATCAAGGGCGTTACAGTTGATCCCACCGATGAAAACGGTCTTTGGGGTATGGTATCTGAGGTTTCCGCTCCCTACTACTTCTTCCTCGGTCAGGGTCACAAGACTCTCATCAACAACGGCGGTGAATTCGTACTTAATATCGAATCCGAAACCATTTCCAACTCGCTCCAGAAGATGATCCAACTCGTTAAGAATCAGGACGTTATGATCGTTAATAACGGTGTATGGTTTGGTGGAAACGATGTTTGGACTGAAGCGGGCAACGTATTCAAGAGCGGCAACGCGCTCTTCCGCTCCAATGCACTTTCTTCTGTAAACGCCTATATTGAAATGACCGGTGACTACGGTATCCTTCCCGTTCCGAACAGCGGCGAAACTCACGAATACTTCTGCTACGTTTCGGGCGGAAACCACCGTCCTCTCTCCTTCCCCGCTAACCTCAAGGAAGTTGAAAACGCAATGCTCATCTCCGAGGCGACCGCATACTACTCTCGCTTCACCAGCAACGAAAACAACACCTCTCTCCGCGACGCATTCTACTACGTTCTCGCAGACTACCGTCTCGCACGTTCTCCCGAGGATACCAGAATGCTTGACATCTTCTTCGATTCCAAGACCTTCGACGTTGACCAGACCGCAAAGGTAACAGGTCTCGAGAGCGCTATCTGGGCTCTTGCAAAGGCAGGAAACGCTGACGGTGTATCCTCCACTATCACCGCTACCAAGAAGACCGCAAATAAGATGGTTGAGCGTTTCATCGCCAGCCTCAATAAGTACTACGACTGATTTCAACCAACATAAAACAACCGCAAGGCGCACGCCTTGCGGTTGTTTTTATTCGGTTTCGTTTACGCCGAGGATGTCGCAAATTTCTTTTTTAGTCTGACGGAAATGAGTCAAGCCGTAGAAAGTGAATGCGGTTTTGGGAACAACACAGTCGGAATCAGTTTCGTATACTGTATTTCCTTCAAAAGAAAAATGACCGCAATTAAAGAGCTTTTCAAGCATGTTTTGCTCAAACTTGAGGCTTTCAATATCAGTAACGGTATATTTCACTTTAGCTTTCGGAGTAAATCCTCTTGTGCGAATAGCACCTTCTCCCAACCCTCCGGGATTCTCGAGTGCCTGCCAACAAGTAAAATTCATTACACCTTTATCAAGCTGTATCTTCCGAGTCGAGCGGGTAAATCCCAAAAGCGAGAAAAGCGGATATAAGAATATCAAAGCACAGATGTAAGATAAAATATAAATCGGATCAAATCCGCGTCTTTGTGCCAAACCAAAACAAATAATCAACAAAGCCAAAACTTCAAAAATTGATACCGGACGTAACAGCTTTGCAAATCCGTTCAATCTCAAAACATTATTCTTCATCACGCACCTCCTTTTTATCATTATATCATACTTACCACAAAAAGTCAAGGGAGCCGAATTTCGGCTCCCTTGATATTCATTATGCATTTTGCATCGTGCATTCAACTCTGCACTCTGCATTCTGCACTCTGCACTTATTAATACATTCCTCCGCCTGCGTTCATAGCCGCATTAGCAGCAGCTACTGCCGCGGGGTCTTCCTTCTGGTTTGCAACAACAGCCTCGGTGGTGAGGATGGTGGATGCGATGGAAGCTGCGTTCTGGAGTGCGGAACGGGTAACCTTGGTGGGGTCAACGATTCCGGCCTTCATCATGTCGCAGTATACCTCGTTGTAAGCGTCAAAGCCCCAACCTGCCTTGCGGGAGGAAACGATCTTGTCAACGATTACGCCGCCGTCGAAGCCTGCGTTAACAGCGATCTGACGAACGGGAGCCTCGAGAGCCTTGAGAACGATGGATACACCGGTCTTCTCGTCGCCTTCAACGGTCTTGAGGAGCTTTGCAACCTCGGAGATAACGTTGAGGTAAGCAGTTCCGCCGCCGGGAACGATACCCTCTTCAACAGCCGCGCGGGTTGCGTTGAGAGCGTCCTCGATGCGGAGCTTCTTTTCCTTCATTTCAACCTCGGTAGCAGCACCGACCTTGATAACAGCTACGCCGCCCGCAAGCTTTGCGAGTCTTTCCTGAAGCTTTTCCTTGTCGAAGGAAGAGGTGGAGTGCTCAAGCTCGCCGCGGATCTGTGCGATACGATCCTTGATAGCAGCGGAGTCGCCTGCGCCGTCAACGATGATGGTGTTTTCCTTGGTAACCTTGACCTGACGTGCGCGTCCGAGGTCAGCAATGGTAGCATCCTTAAGCTCGAGACCGAGATCGGAGGTGATAACCTGACCGCCGGTGAGGATAGCGATATCGCGGAGCATTTCCTTTCTCTTTTCACCGAAGGAGGGAGCCTTAACAGCGATGCAGGTGAAGGTGCCGCGGAGCTTGTTGAGGATGATGGTGGTGAGAGCCTCACCGTCGAGATCCTCTGCTACGATGAGGAGCTTCTTGCCTGCCTGAACGATCTGCTCGAGAACGGGAAGAATATCCTGAACGGAAGAGATCTTCTTATCGGTGATAAGGATGAATGCGTCGTCGAGAACAGCCTCCATCTTCTCCATATCGGTTGCCATATAGGGAGAGATGTAGCCGCGGTCGAACTGCATACCTTCAACGACCTCGGAGGAGGTCTCAGCCGACTTGGACTCTTCAACGGTGATAACGCCGTCTGCGGTTACCTTTTCCATAGCATCAGCGATGAGCTGACCGATAACCTCGTCTGCAGCGGAGATAGTACCAACGCGAGCGATATCCTCGGTGCCGTTTACGGGCTTGGAGATATCGGCAAGGCACTCAACCGCGCGGTCGATAGCCTTCTTCATACCCTTGCGGATAACCATGGGGTTTGCGCCTGCGGTAACGTTCTTCATACCCTCGTGGATCATTGCCTGAGCGAGGAGGGTTGCGGTGGTTGTACCGTCACCGGCTGCATCGTTGGTCTTGGTAGCAACTTCCTTTACGAGCTGTGCGCCCAT
>JAZRGT010000046.1:0-30966 GCA_045644325.1 Eubacteriales bacterium
GAACCTTCCCGACTGTAGGGAAGGTTCGCGCTCTGTCACCCCGCGCGCCTTTGGCGCGCACGATATATCTTCGATACGATATGTCGGCTTGCGCCGACGCGATATGTTCCGCTTTGCGGAACGTAAAAGGAAAAAATCCGCCCGCGGGCGGATTTTTCTCATTTTATTAAATTTCGTCCTTGGTTTCGTTTGGGCACGGATTCCTTCGTGCGGGTGCTGACTGCCCACCCCAACCCCTCCCGCTTGCGGGAGGGGACGGTTTATTGCTTTGCACTGAATTATCCTTATACTTTGTCATTAATCTGAATTTTGCGTTGGCAAATTTCTACCTTAACCTTTCGCCCGCGGGCGAAAGATTTCACCGCAATGCTGTCAACTTAAGAGTTGACAGCATTGCCGATCCGTGTCTTATTCAATCCTCTTTACTTCGACTTGCTCCATACGATCGAGGCGATATAATCCTTGCTCACAACGCCTTGTTGGTAGGCTTCAAGGAGAGTGTAGAACTCCCCGTCCTTGTAAATATACATCCGCTGACCGTCGGGGAAAAGGAAGGTGTAGCCCGCGACGTCTACGTGCCGTAACGCCTGAGTGTAAAGCCATCTGCCGCTGTCGAGCATAACGGCATAAGCCCCGTCGGCTTTCATATAGCACCTGACACTGTAGGAATATTTAAGATAAGACTCGTCATCGTCCTTTATATAGCTCGAGATTATCTCGTATTGCTCCTCGTAAGTGAGCTTGAACGGAGAAGCTTCTCTCGGCTCGACGATCTTAAGCTCGCCGAGATAGGGTTCTTCGATCAAGTCATTGTGAAGTGCGAAATACTTCTCGTATTCCTCGTTCCTTGCGTAGATCCTTGCAAGGCTTACGTCGGTTACGATCTGCGCGTAGGCTTGGTCAAGATAATAAAATTCATCGGAATCGCAGACGATGATGTCAAAGCTTGACGAATGTGAGAATTCAAACAAGCCGATCCTTTTGGTGACCGCAACGCCCTCGCCCTCGGATCGCCAGATTATTACTTTGCCGTCGATCGTTCCGAGATATCGGTAATTCATACCGCGGTTGAGCTTATCGGTATTTATCAAAGCGCCGTCAAAGTCGGGGTGGAGCGCCGCCCATGCGGCGTTTATCTCTGCGACCCCGGATTTGGTCAGCAGCTCAAGATCCTCGATCGGATCGAGATAGTCGCCGTAGATATAATCGTCCCGATATTTTTCATCATAATTCTGATGCTTGCGCCAGATATCCTCTATTTGCTCATCGGAAAGAATTCCTCTTGCGTGTGCGGTGGAAAGAAGGAGGAGCTCCCCGTCGTAATAAACGGCAATAATGCACGCCGTCGTATACTCGAAAACGTATCCCGCGACGCTTTCTTCTCCGTATCCCGATGACGAGAAGCTTCTGGAGCCGAGAGGAATTGCGCCGTCGTATTTGCCGTAAATGAAGCGGTAGCCTTCAAGATATCCGACCTCGTTGGGCGTCTCGGCAAAGCCGCTGCCGCCCCAAGCGTCGTTGATCGCATCAAGCTCGGCTTGCGAGAGAGAATAGGGATCCGTGACCGTCGTTCCCGCGGCAAAATTATTTATGAGCTGCATCGCGACGGGAAAGAGTGCGCCGAGCAGCATCACGCACGCGGCGAGAGCGAGCACGTATTTGAGCGACTTCCAGGGCGAGGGTTTGGGCGGTTCTTCGGAATAATCGTCGAGCTTTAGACTTGTCGCCACTTCGCCGATGTATTTTTCATCAATAAGGCTGAACGCCTCAAGAATGCGGGCGTTTTTGATATCGCGGTCGGTCATACTATGATCCCCTCCTTTTCAAGTCTCTGCGCAAGACGGCGGCGCTGTCTTGCGAGCATTGATTTTACCTTGCTCTCGGAAAATCCCGTTTGCTTCACTATCTGCAAAATCGAAGCATCGAACCAGTAGCGGAGAATGAAGACCTTTCTCTCTGCGGTTCCAAGTCCTTCGATAAAGTCATTGAGAATGCGTGCGGCAAGCGCGGATTCGTAATCGTCGGCGAGGGTTTTGCCGTCCGCGATCAGCGAAAGGCATTCCTCGTTGACGAACTGCACCTGACCGCCGCGCTTCCAGGCGTTTGCGGCACGGGAGCGGTTGACCGCTTGATTCCGCGCGGTTGCAGATATGTATGCGGGGAGATTTTCGGGTTTTTCGGGCGGGATGGAATTCCAGAGTGCAAGCAGAGTGTCGTTGAAGCATTCCTCGCGGTCCTCGCGCATACAAAGGAAGTTCGAGGCAACGAAACGGCAGAGCTTGCCGTATTTTTCGCTGACCGCCTCGAGCGCCTTTTCGTCGCGCGCGAAGAACAACTCGAGTATTTTGTTGTCTTTCATTTGCCGTCCTCCTTTTTTGTTCTTTCACTCTATCAGTAGTAAAATACCCCGCGCCCGTCGCGCGAAAATATGAAAAAAATTAATTTCGATGTTTTGCACAAAATGAAAAGGAAAACTTTGTGCACAATGACGATCGCGCCCCGGCCCGCGTTTCTATTATAACATACAGCGCGCGAGGTTGTCAATATAATAGAAAACTTCCGCCCGAGGGCGGAAGTTTCGTTTTATTGTTGCTTAATTTGACTCGGGTACTGTAACAAAATAGGTGAGCGTGAAATCATAATCGATATTTGCTACCTTAAGCAATCCGCTTGCGGTGTCACGCGAGTATGTTGGGCTCATTTCCGCGTCTTGAGGTTGGGGATAAAACATAGAGGTGGTGATATTATTATTTGCAAGCGCATCGGGGATAACAATTGAGCACTCGACGGAGTTGGTTTCAATATTGTATTCGGCGGTTTGTTCGGATTCGTGAAGTATGTTGCTGTGCTGATCCTTTACGATGAGCTTGACCTTGTAGGTTATCCATTCGGTCGTGAGCTTAATGGTCGTATCGCTCATTAATCTAAAGTCTCGGTTATATATCTGATTTGTTTTTTTATCGAAGTAGTTGCCGATGAACTTATCTCCGACGTATACCTCTGCATCTGCGACCCTGTACTGCTCGGCAAGCCACGGATTCATACCTTTTGATCCGCCCTTGAGTAGGTGCTCGCTGATATGCGGACTCATGCCTTTTTCGTGCCAAATCTGGAATCCTTTTTCCGGATCGGTAAGATGCGACGGATCATTTGCAATGAGCGTAATACAACAGAATTCCTTAAAGCTTACGTTGATACTGATGTTTCCGGTTACGCAGGGGATGTCGATGACGGGATGCTCGTTGTAGTGGTACGAGCCGTCCCACCAGCTGCCCTCTTGTACCATTATGTCGATCTTGTGAGAGCCGTCGCCTTCCTCCATCAGTACGGTGACCTTCTTGATTCTGTACCTCAGTGCCCATTCGCCTTCGAGCGTTATGGTCCGATTGAATGCCTCGCCCTCCATAATAGTTTGAGGAATGCCGAAATCCACCTCCGAAGCTCCCGGTTGGCTGACGGAGATCGTAAATTCTCTCGGTGCGTCGAGTGATTCCGACGGTGCGGTAGGCAGAGGCGGCATACCCTTGGCGGCTTCGAGATTGATCCAAATATCCTTGTCAAAGCTCATATCGACGTAATCCTCGGGATAAATGATGTCGCCCTCATCGTTGACGAGAACGATCACGTTTTCGGCTCGGAGCCAATAGAAGGTGTAGAATCTCGTCTGCGGTCTGAATTTTGAGATTCCGTTTTCCTCAAGTAAGGAGATCAGCTCATCCCCGCCCGCGGGCGCGTTGCCCTTTGCGACCTCGGAGGAAAGAAAGGTGTTCATATTGCGCACCGCCTGTGTGTCGGAAGTAATATTGGCGTTCTCGATAATGGTTGCAAAGGTCGGTATCAGCACCGCCGCGAGTATCGCAACTACCGCGACTATTATGACCAACTCGATTACAGTAAATCCGTTGTGTTTCATATTGATGTGCTCCTTTCATTTGCGGGCGTTTCTACTCCGTGTATTCCACGAAGTAATATAGCGTTATATCGCATTTGGGGTTGGTGACGGTTACGGTATCACCCTCGGGATCGTATTTAATGACGGGCTTTTCGTAACTGTTCAGGTTGCTTGGGTAGATGTATTGATGAAATACCTCGAATTTGTCCGTGCCGAGAATGGATTTCAGATCAAAGGTGCAGAAGTTGTCGGGAAAATATATAGCCCTTTCATCCGCCGCGACCTCGCCGCCGTTATTTTTTATGACGAGCTTTACGTTCCAATGCTTTAGCTCGGTCGTGACGTTGATATGAATATCGTTCGTTACAACGATGTTTTCTCTTATGAGTGTGTGATTTTTTTCGTCAAATATATCACCGAGATCACGTCCGTTCATAGTGCCCGTCGCGGAAGCGAGCCAATAGCCATTCTTCAGCAGGCGCTGCTCGAGTATGGTAAACGACAGACGCGTTCCCTTTTGACAGTGAACGGTCAGCTTTTCCTGAGTAAGATTGCCGTCGCCCGTGATCGTTACGGTGCGGAATTCCTTGATGCTGACGTGAACGGTGATATTTCCCGTGACGCAGGGAATGTCGAGCACGGCGGGCGTAAAGATCATATCGAAGTTTTCCGTGCTGTTTGAGGAACGGATAACGAATTTATGCTCCGTGTCGCCGTCCGTCATAGTAGCGGTCACTTTTACGAGGTGGTGCGTCGTCCGCAGCTCAGCGGGGATAAGAATTTCCGCGCGGTAGGGCTGACCTTCGACCGCCGAGGAGGGAATACCGAAGTCGATCTTCGATGAAGTACCCGAACGGCGCACCGTGACGGTGTAGATCTCGGGGTCCTTCGTAGCTTCGAGGTTGGCGGGCGCGGTAGGCGCGGGGAGCTTCCCCGCGGATTCCTCAAGATCGAACCAGCTTTCAAGGCTATAGACCTCGCCGGAATACTCCTCGGGGTAAACGGGAACATCGTCCTCATTGGCGAGAACTATCCTTTTTTCGTCCCTGAGCCAGTAAAAGGTATGAAATTTTGTTTTAGGTCTGAATTCCGCAAAGCCGTTTTTAATAAGGGCGGCGACCAATTCGGATGGTGATTCGGGCGCTGAACCGTCGGCGATCATTGACGCCAGCACGATATTCATATCGTAAACAGCCTGAGCATCTGCCGAAAGCCTTGCGCGCCTGCCGATGATTGAAGCCGTCGGTATCGCGACCGCCACCAATACGGCGATAACCGCGATGACGATAACGGTCTCCGCTACCGAGAAACCGGTTCTTTCTCTTTTCATTTTTTACCTCGCTTTCGTTGCAAAAAGTTTGGTTAATATAGATTGAATTTTAATAGAATAATTTCCGAGCCCAAGGCGAGGAAATTTACCTTCGCTTTCAGCGGAGCTGAAATTATCACTTCGCCCAACCCGCATTATCACTCTTGCGAAGCAAGATTATCACTCCGCCGAAGGCGGACCGTGACCTTTAATCCCTATTGCTCGGATTTGCCTCACCGTCGCTGCAGATAATCCTCACGTCCGGCGTACGCAGATTCCATCCTTTACCCTTGGAGATCGCATTCCATTGCTCTACGGTGCCGTCGAAGTAGATCTTGTCGAGATCGGCGGCTTTCAGGCACGCGTATTCGTCGATGCTTTTCAAAGAAGACGGCAGCCTGATGCTGTGAAGATCCACACCGACGCTCAGCGCGTATTTTCCTATCCTCGTTACGTTTTCAAGTCCGACGGCTTCACAGAGCGAGTCACAGCCATCAAGGGAGTAGTCGGGCAGCTCGCTGTATCCGCCGAGATCGAAGGATTTAAGATACTTGCAATCGCGGAAAACACTCGTGCCGAGCTTTTCGATGCTCTTGGGGAGCGCGATGCGCTCAAGATCGCATCCCTCAAACGCGAAGGAGCAGATCTCCTTTATTCCCTCGGGAATGATGAGCGAATGGACGTCCTGTATGCCGCTGAATGCGGAAGATCCGATCCTTTCAACGCTTCCGTCTGCGGGAATTACCGCGCCGCGGATGCCGAGGATGAGCGTTTTTGAGGCAATATCAATAACGCAGCCGTCACGGAAAACGAGGTGGGGATTGTCCCGGGAAATAACGATCTCATTGAGATCGCATTCGGAAAAAGCGTGAAGATCAATGAGTCTGACACCCTTGCCGAGATATACCCGCTTCAAGCTCGGACATTCCGAAAGCACACGGACTCCGATCTCTTCGATGTTGTCGGGGAAGGTAATGCTTTCTACGCTGTCGCATCTTGAAAGAGCGCCGAAGCGTACCGCCTTCACGGGCAGACCGTTGTAGGCTGTGGCAACTGTGATATCGGTGTCGGTGCAGTATCCGATATCAACTAAAACGGCATAGCTGCCGTCATCCGATGCCTTATAGACTAAACCGCGGCTTCCGTCGTAGACGTTGGTATTCGTTCCCAACGTGCCCTCGTTCAGCCCGCCAAAGGGCAGAGGAGTGCTCGACTCGGTGATGACTATTGTGGAATCAAAATTCGTGAGAGTCATAATAACGGGGATCGAAATCGCGATAAGACAGATGCAGGCGGCGATCAGCGCGAGCCTTTTGATCCTCAGATTTTGCGCATTCGGCTTTATCGGCTGCAGCAGCAGCTCGGCGGTTTCACCTATGAGATCGCTGTCGATAAAGTCGAGCGCATCGTATAGCCGCGTATCCTTTTCATTTTTCATACGATTATACCTTCTTTTCTGAGATACTCCGCGAGCTTTTTGCGTGTGCGGAGCAGCTTCATCTTGATCCTGCTTTCGCCGCAGCCCTGTCGGAGTGCGATATCGGACGGACTCATATCGAAAAAGTAGCGCATCATAAATACCGTCCGTTCTTCTTCGGCGAGAGTGCGTAAAAATACACTTATCAGCTCGCCCGCGCGCTTTGCCTCGTAAAGCTCGGAAAGGGAGGTGCCGTCGTCGAGCAAGGTGAGGAATTCTTCGCCGACGATGCTCATTTTGCCACCGCGCTTTTCGGCGTTCTGATTGCGCACGTTCTTCATCGCCAGCCGACGCGTTATCTCGGAAATGAACGCGGAAAGGCTTGATGGTCTGTTCGGCGGTATCGAGTTCCAAAGGGCGAGGAGCACGTCGTTGGCGCATTCCTCGCTGTCCTCGCGTACGGACAGGAAGTTTGAAGCAATATAGGAGATAAGTCTGCCGTATTTTTTGTCTGTTTCCTTCAATGCGCGCTCATCGCGCGAAAAGAAAAGTTCAATAATGTCCTCGTCCCTCATGGCAGTCTCCTTTCTTTGGCTTCTATTATATAAGTACCCGTTTTTACCGCGCGGTCACACTTTTTTGAAAAAATCTTACATTATTATAATAACACTTTTGCTCACAGATGTCAATAGCCCTAACAACAGACAACAGCAGCGATAAAGTTTTTGAAGATTCTTAAGGAACTTTTTCTAAAAAGTTCCTTAACGCCCTCCGCAGACGTATTTGCCTACGGAAAAGTCTGTCGGCTCACGCCTCCATTTTCCTGCGGAAAACCGCCAGAGCCGCGCGAAAACGGTTGCCTTCGGCAACCCCGCAAGCTTCGCTTGCTCACCCCCCTTGCGCTTCGGAATGGCGGCGCCCCGACATTCCGGAAGGAGTAAAATCTCCCCTCGGGGAGATTTTTGCTCCTTCACCCTCGCCCCCCGCAGACGGAGATCTTCAAAAACTTTCCGCTGTTTTGGTGAGTGAGAATGAAAAGTTTTTGTGAATTTTCCGATAAAAGATAATCATTTTGCCCCGAATTACAAAAAAATTCCGCAATACCTCTTGACAAAAGCGCTTATTAATATTATAATATACGATGTCATTGTGTGTGAGCGTAGTTGGCAGCATTCAGAATCGTCGCTGCCTTTGGCATTAAACCAAACAAACGCTTCCGAATAATCACTCAAGGAGGTGCCCGAGAATGTTCAGAACCTATCAGCCCAAAAAGCGTCAGCGCAAGAAGGAGCATGGCTTCAGAAAGAGAATGAAGACTCGTGACGGCAGAGAAGTACTCAAGAGACGTCGCGCAAAAGGCAGAAAGCGCCTTACCTATTAATTAACAGTTTTCAAATTACGCTAAATCGCTATCGAAATAACCGGCGAGCGCCGACATTCTAACTGTCTGCCGCGCCGGTTATTTCGACGAAAAACCCATTTAAAAAATACTTTTCAACGGAAGCACAAGGACAATGAAAAACACACCTATCAAAGAAAATCATCTCTATCAGAAGGTTTATGCAAAGGGTAAGAGTGCGCCCGGCAAGTACGTCGCCGTATACACACTTCCCGACCGTCAGAACCACCGCTATGTCAAGGCAGATCCCTGCCACCGTCCCGTAAACCGTCTCGGACTTACCACGGGCAAGAAGATCGGCGGTGCGGTTGTCCGCAGCCGCGCGCGCAGACTTATGCGCGAGGCGTACAGACTTATCGAGGACGAGGGCAACCTGCTCCACGGCAATCTCGTAGTGATCGCCGCGCGTGCAAAAATAGCCGATGCATCTATGCAGGAGGTCAAAAAGGACCTTAATTGGTGCTTAAAGCGTGTCGGACTCATCGAAAAGCCGAAGGCGAAGGATGATATTCAATGAAATATCTGTGTATCGCTCTTATTAAATTCTACAGGAAATATCTTTCAAGGCTGAAATCGAATCCCACTTGTCGGTTCACCCCGACTTGTTCTGCCTATGCCCTTGAGGCATATATGAAAAGAGGCTTTATCGTAGGAACCATACTGACGGTATGGCGCATCCTCAGGTGCAATCCCTTTTGCGCCGGCGGATATGACCCCGTGCCGGAGCGTGGCTTGCGAAATAGGGATACAGTCCCGAAGGGTATCAGTCTCTGTGACGATGACTGCGACGACGGACAAGATTCCGTCGAATAACACGAGAGGAAATTCCGCAGACCGTGCGGAAACAAAAGTGAAATGTTTGATTGGATCTTCGGATTAATCGGTTCATTCCTTGGTTGGCTTGACAGACTTACGGGCAACTATGTCTGGGCGCTTTTCATTTTCGCCATCATAGTTGAGATCATTCTTCTCCCCTTTGCCATCAAGCAACAGCAAAACTCAATTAAACAAGCAAAATTACGTCCGAAGGAAATGGCGATCCGCAATAAGTATAAAGGACGCAACGACCGCGCGACTCAGATGAAGGTCTCCGAGGAGATCCAGGCTATGTACCAGAAGGAGAATTACAGCCCCTTCGGTGGATGCCTACAGGCTCTGATTCAGCTTCCCGTTGTCCTCGTGCTTTATCAGGTCGTAATCAACCCCCTCCAGCACGTGCTCCACGTCAGCAAGAATGCTATTCTTGCTATGCAGACCTATGTGGCTGCGACTGTTGAGGAGGGCGGACTCGGACTTACAGTAAACATGCAGAGAGGAACCATCGAGCTCATCTCCGTTATAAAGGAAAAGGGCATCGAGTTTTTCTCAGGACTCGTCAGCTACGTTGACAGCGTAGGCGCTGTCAAGGGATTTGGCATTTCGGGACAGGAAGCGTACGATGCATTTGCCGCAGTTGCGGATAAAATGCCCGACTTCAATGTTTTCGGTCTCAACCTTGCCGAGACTCCCTCGTTCGATAACCCCAGCCTTCTCTGGCTCATTCCCGTTATCACCTTTGCGGCTTACTTCTGCTCTATGAAGATCACCCGCAAGTTCTCCTATCAGCCCACCACCGGCAATCCCGAGCAGGATGCGCAGACAGGATGCTCCAACAAAACCATGGACATTATGATGCCCATGATGAGCGTTTGGATCTCCTTTATGGTTCCCGCCGCAATCGGCGTTTACTGGATCTTCAAGAGCATCATCGGTATGGTCAAGCAGATCATTATGGCGAAGGCAATGCCCATTCCCGTTATGACCGAGGAGGAACTGAAGGCGGCAGAGAAGGAATACGGCGGAAAGCCCGAAAAGAAGCATCAGAAGGGTAACGTTGACATCGACTCAACGAAATACAACTCCAAGTCCCTCTTCCATCAGGACGATGAGGACTACGTCCCGCCCGTAAAGGACGAAGAGGAGTCTCCCGAGATCAAGACCGATGACAGCGGCGCGATCTCCAAGGCACCCCTTAAGGACGACCGTAAGCACGATAAAAAAGATAACTAAGAGGATAATATGAAAAAAGAAGTAACCGTAAAGGCGAAATCGGTAGAAGAAGCACTTTCCCTCGCTGCCGAGCAGCTCGGCGCACCCGAGGCAGAGGTAAAGTATACCGTTATCGCTGAGGCAAAGCGCGGATTCCTCGGACTCGGCTCGTCCGATGCTGAGATCAGCGCATACTATATTCCCCGCGGCGAGCAGGCTGCGATCGACTTCATCAACACCGTTATCGCAGATATGCAGCTTACCGCCGAGATCGACGTTCGCGACGGCAAGGACGGCGAGCTTCTCATCGAGGTTTCGGGCGAGGGCTCGGGTATCCTTATCGGACACCACGGCGACACCCTTGACGCTCTCCAGTACCTTCTCAACCTTGCGGCAAACCGCCGCGAAGAGGGCGAGAAGAGAGAGTATCTCAAGGTCACGCTCGATATCGAGGGCTACCGCGCAAAGAGAGAGGAAACTCTCCGCGCACTTGCACGCAAGCAGGCAGATAAGGTTCTCAAGTACAAGAGAAGCGTTATGCTTGAGCCTATGAATCCCTACGAAAGAAGAATCATCCACTCCGAGGTTCAGAACATCAAGGGAGTCAGCACCAACTCTATCGGCAGCGAAAACAACCGCAAGATCGTTATCTATCTTGATAACTCTGCTGACGCAGAATAACAAAAAGCCGCCGAATTTTTCGGCGGCGTTTTGTTAAGTGAAGAGTTAAGAGTGCAGAGTGCAGAGTTTAGGAGAATTTCCTCGCCTGCGGCTCGGAAATTTTCATTTTATCAAAATACTTTTTGAGCGCAGCGAAAAAAGTTTCCTTAACTCTGCACTCTGCATTCTGCACTCAAATAAAATTACGAGGAAAAAATTATGCCTTACGCAACAGACTTCAGCACGATCGCCGCCATTTCCACCCCCCAGGGCAAGGGCGGTGTTGCGCTCGTTCGTATATCGGGCCCCGAGGCGAATGCTGTCGGCGACAGAATTTTTAAGAGAATAAACGGTAAGACTGCGTCCGAGGGGGCGGCGAGGATGGCGTATTTCGGTGAGATCGTCGATCCCACAAGCGGAAAACGGATAGACACCGGACTTTATACACGTTTTGCGGGACCGAATTCGTTCACGGGCGAGGATACGGTCGAGATCTGCTGTCACGGCGGAATCCTCGTCACTCGCGCCGTCCTTTCTGCCGCGCTCGCAGCGGGAGCAAGACGCGCCGAGGCGGGCGAGTTCACGCGCCGCGCATTCGCCGCGGGTAAGCTCTCGCTCAACGAAGCCGAGGCTCTCGGAATGCTTCTCGACGCGGGCACCGAGGCACAGCTTAAACTCTCGCGCGGAGGTATGAGCGGCGCGCTCAGCACCGCTTGCGACGCTCTGCGCCGCGAGATCACCACGCTCCTTGAGGATATCTACGCCCGAGTCGATTTTCCCGAGGAAGACCTCGGCTCGATCTCGGATGACGAAGTTCTTGAACGCCTTTCCGCGCTGATCGCATCGGCAAAGAAGCTTTCGGCAACCTATTCGACGGGACGTGCGGTGGCGGAGGGCATTCCCACCGTCATCTGCGGCAGAACAAACGCGGGCAAGAGCACACTTTATAACCTTCTCGTCGGCTCGGACGAGGCGATAGTCACCGATATCGAGGGAACTACTCGCGATATACTGACCGCAACCGTCTCATACGGCGACGTCACCCTGCTTCTTTCCGATACAGCGGGACTCCGCGAGACCGCAGAGGAGGTCGAAAGGATCGGTATCCGCCGCGCCGAGGAAAAGATCGAATCGGCAGAGCTCGTTTTCTTCCTTATCGACTCCTCGCGTACACCGTCCGAGGACGACGTCGCTCTCGCGGAAAAACTTGCATCGCATAGCGGTAAGGTCATCGCGGTGCTGACGAAATCCGACCTTGATAAAAATGACGAAGCATTTGCCCTTGCGGAGAAATTCGATCTTCGCGTAACGCTTTCGGTCAAGAGCGGCGACGGATGCGAGGAGCTTGAAGCACTCGTCAACCGCCTCTTTATTGACGGCGAGCTTGACACCGAGCGCGATGCGGTTATATCGTCCGCAAGACAGCACGATGCACTCGTACGAGTAATTGATGCACTTACGGAAGCATTATCTTCTCTCAACGAAGGTTTTCCGCCCGACGTCGCGGGAGTCTGCCTTGAGGACGCCGCCGCGAGACTCTGCGAGCTCGACGGCAGAGGTCACGGAGCGGTGGGAGCGGATATTGCGGATGGAATCTTTTCGCGATTCTGTGTTGGAAAATAAGGGCAGAGGTGAGAGGGCAGAGGGCAGAGGTAAGGTAAATTTCCTCGCTTTGCTCGAAAATTTTCGATTATTATAAAAGACCAAAGTTTTGATCGAACTTTTTCAAAAGTTCGCGGAGTTTGAGGCGGAGCCTCATTTCAATGCGCGAGCTTCAGCTCGCACAACCGCGCTTCAAAATTCTGAAGCTCCGCTTCTGAATTTTGGACGGAAGCGTCCCTTTCCGATTGTAGGAAAGGGGCGCTTTTGTCATTCCCGCAAAACGGTGATGTACTCATCTTACCGCAATATTTGTCCTGATTTCGCCCCGAAAGCGTAAGTTTTCAGGGCGCTTTTTCATTTTTTGTCCGTCGACCTATTGATTTTTTCTTAAATATATAGTATAATAAATTATCTATATAATAGCGGAGGTATACTCTATGAACAACGATTTCACTTCAACCTACGAATACACCGTCGAGCAGAAGGCGGAGGGCAAATTCCGTCTTATGAAGTTTGGCTTTATGACGCTCTATATTCTCTACCCCTTGATCCTCATGGCGGTGGTCTTCATTACCCAGCTCTTCCAGATCTTCGCTCTCGTTGCCGTGACCGAGTGGATGCTCGTTTACTTTACCTGGAAATACACCAAGCCTGAATACGAATATTCTGTCACCTCGGGCAGAGTTACGTTTTCTGTCATCCGCGGCAAGCGTTCGCGCAAGGAAATGCTCAATTTCGCGATCAAGGAATGCCTCCAGATCGCTCCCGCAACCGACGGCGAATGGATCGCAAAGCTTGAGGCGTACGATCCCGAAATAGTATATTCCGCCGTTTCCACCGTCAACTCCCCCGATAAATACTACGCCGCGTTTGAAAATGCCGAGGGCAAGCGTTGCGTGTTCTATTTCGAGGCTACCGAAAAAATGCTCAAGCTCTGCCGAAACTATAATTCCTCCCACACCGTTATCACGAAGGTACGCTATTAATGAAAAAAATATCCTCTTTTACAGTTGACCACGACCGCCTCGAGCGCGGAATCTACGTCAGTCGCATCGACGGCGATATCGTGACCTACGATCTCCGTATGCGCCGTCCGAACGCGGGCGACTACATCACTCCCCTCGCCGCACACTCGCTTGAGCATCTGCTCGCAACCTATATGCGCTCGGGTGAGGCGGGCGACCGCGTCATTTACGTCGGTCCGATGGGCTGCAGAACCGGTTTTTACCTGCTTATGTCGGGCGGAACCGAGCGAAATGCCGAAAACTTTGCCGCACTCTGCACGGCTTTCGATAATATCCTCGCGCATGAGGGCAAAATGCCCGGTGCCGCACGCAAGGAATGCGGAAATTTCCGTGCTCTTTCGCTGAAGGCGGCTAAGGATGAGGCGAAAAAGTATATGGAAGTGCTTGACGAGTTCCGCCGCGCGGGCACTCTCCCCACGTTTGAATACGAAGGCGGAAGATCGGGTATATAATTATGAAGATGAAACTTGGAATTATCGGAGCGATGGAGAGCGAGGTCGAGCTTCTCGTATCGCTCCTTGAAGAAAAAGAATGCCGCACAGTCGGCAAGCATACTTATTATACGGGAACCCTTTCGGGCACGCCCACCGTTATCGCCCGCGCGGGCGTCGGCAAGGTCAACGCCGCGGTCTGCACCGCCGCTATGATCCTTGAATTTGATCCCGAATACATTCTCAATACCGGCGTTGCCGGCGCACTTGGCAAGGGGATCACTGTCGGCGACGTCATAATTGCCGATTCCTGCGTCGAATACGACCTTGAATACGGCGCACTCGGTGACAAGAGAGGAAGTATTTTCTATCCCGACTCGACCTCCGAGATCGTGATGCCCGCCGACTGCGAGCTTTCCGATCTGCTTGTGACCGTAGCAAACGAGGTCTCGGGCGGTGAATTTGAAGTTAAACGCGGATGCGTCGCCACCGGCGACAAGTTCGTTTCGAGCAACGAGGCGCGCGAGGATATACTCTCCGCCTTCCCCGATGCACTCTGCTGTGAGATGGAAGGCGCGGCGATCGCGCAGGTCTGCCGCCTTTATTCGGTGAAATTCTCGGTTCTCCGTTCGATGTCGGACTCTGCCGACGGCGAGGCGGAGATGGATTTCCCCACCTTCGTCCGCCTTTCCGCCGACCGCGCGGCGAAGATCGCGGCAAAGCTCGCAAAATCTCTTTCGTGAGGACTTGAAAATGAAATTACCTCTTAAATACCACGACGGAAAAAGAGTGGAAAATATCCGCGCCTCGCTCCGTGCCGCTGCAAGACGGTATAGCGGCCGCCCTGCAATAATGCAGAAGCTTGCGGGCGCGTACCGTGAGATCAGCTACGCTGAGCTGCTTTATAAGGTCGAGGGACTTGGAACGGAGCTTCTCGCACGCGGATTTTACGGAAAAAAGATAATAATTTACGGTGAAAACAACCTTGAATGGGCAACCGTTTTCCTTGCGTCGGTCTGCGGACTTGCGGTGGCGGTAACGGTCGATAAGGATATCGATGCATCAGGACTTGCCGCAATCGCGAAAAAGACCGAGGCGGCGGCTATCTTCTATTCCCCCCGCCTTGAAGAAAAAGTTTCGGGACTCGAAAATATCAAAAAATATTCTATGAATACGATCGAGGCTCTGATCGAGGAGGGAACTGCGAAGCTTGCGAGCGGTAATACGGATTATCTCCGCATATCGATCGACGAGAGCGACCTCGCCGTCATCAGCTTTAACAATTCGACCTCGGGCGAGCCGCGTGGCGTTATGCTCTCGCAGAGAAATATCTGCTTCGATCTGACCGAGCTGACCAAGACGCTCATCTGCTTCCCCGAGGACGTATATCTGTCCGTCCTCCCGATGCACCACATTTACGAAATGACCTGCGGATTCCTCTATCCCATTATTTCGGGCGCGTGCGTTGCATTTTGTGAGGGACTGAGATATATTTCAAGAAACATTCAGGAGGTCCGCCCGACCGTTATGGTTTGCGTGCCCTACCTGCTTGAAACGATCTACCGCAAGATCAGGAATAATATCCGCCTCAAGGGCAGCGAAAAGCGCGTCCGCGCGGCAATAAAGCTGACGGGCTCGAGCATTGCGCTCAAAAAGCGCGTATTCTCCGAGATACACGATTCCCTCGGCGGAAGACTTCGTCTCTTTATCTCGGGCGGTACGCTTGCCGATCCCGAGGTCATTCGCGGTCTGCGCTCCCTTGGATTCCGCACCGCGCAGAGCTACGGTCTTTCCGATGCCCTGCCGCTGATTTCGATCTGCTCCGACTTCGCGTATAACGATACGTCGGTCGGCATTTGCGTTCCCGACGGTGTGCTTGATATCTACGGCATCGGCGGAGACGGTATTGGCGAGATCAGATATAAGGGCGACAATATCCACGAGGCTTACTTTGGCGAGGGCGCGAATACAAGCGTTCGCGACGGCTGGCTCTATACGGGCGATCTCGGTCGACTCGACCGCGACGGATTCCTCTATATCGCGGGCAAAAAGAAGAACGTTATCGTTACCGCCACGGGCAATAACGTATTCCCCGAGGAGCTCGAGGATCTGCTTCGCCGCAACCGCTTCGTAAACGAGGCTGTCGTTGTCGGCTACGTCAACGAGGCGCGCGAGGATTACGACATCGTCGCCGTGCTCCACCCCGAGGTATCGGAGTTTGAGGAGGCATACGGCAAGAATTACTCTCGCGGACAGGTGGATGCTGAGTTCAACCGCGCCGTCGAGGAGGTCAACCGCACGGTTGTACCCTTTAAGAAGATCCGCTTCTTCGTTGTGCGCCGTGAAGAATTCGGTATGAATTCCGCACGCAAGGTGCGCCGAAGCGGAGTTGCCGAGGCGGCAAAGACCGAATATTTAAGAAAACTCGCAAGGACATAAACAGTTATCAGGTAGGAGATAATAAAATGCATATTTCACTCGCAGGCAGACTCGGAAGCGGCAAAAGCACGCTTGCCAAGATCTTTTGCCCCAAATACGGCTTTGAACATTACTACACCGGCGCAATAATGCGCGCACTTGCCGAGGAGCGCGGAATGAGCGCGCTTGAATTCAATCAGATGTGTGAAAACGACCGCTCGGCTGACTATATGATCGACAACAAGACCACCGAGGTATCTCGCGAGCGCAAGGACGACAAGATCCTCTTTGACTCGCGTATGGCTTGGCATTTTGCCGAGAATTCCTTCAAGGTCTACCTCTACGTTCCGATCGAGGTTTCGGTTAAGCGCATACTGAACGATCAGTCGCGCGGAAACGTTGAGGAATATAAGGACGCCGCCGATGCCGAGGCAAAGATCCTCGCGCGTATGCAGTCGGAAAGCCTCCGCTATAAGGAGTTTTACGGCGTTGATAATCACGATCTCAATAATTACGATCTCGTTCTCTGCACCTCGAATATCTCCCCCGAGGAGGCGGCGGATATCATCTGGCGCGAGTTCAATACCTACCTCGCGGACACTTCCGCTTATCCCAAGCCCAATAAGCTTTTTATGGAAAACTGATTTAATTGATGAATTTTAATTATTCATTTTTTGTTCGAGCCGCGAAGCGGCTCGGATGCCTCGTGCTCTTGGCGCTTGTGCTTGCCGAAGGATGGCTTGTCATCGGAGTCAGAGTGGGGGAGGAGCCGCCGACCGTGCGAAAATACGCGGTTGAGAGCGATAAAATATCGTCGCCCGTGCGCATCGTGATGCTCTCCGACCTTCACGGCTGTGAGCATCCGACGCTCGGGGAGCAAATCAAAGAGCTGAAGCCCGATCTTATCCTTCTTTGCGGCGATATGATCGACAGGGATCACGAAACGGGCGAGGACGTCCTCGTCACCGCCGCGCTTGTCAAAAGGCTTTGTGAGATCGCGCCCGTTTATTATTCGCTCGGCAACCACGAGCTTGAGCGCATCGGACTTCACGAGCGCGATGCCGTGGACCGTATTATTGCAGAGGGGGCAATATTGCTCAACAGCGATTATACAGATATAGAGATTAACGGAAATTCTCTCCGCCTCGGCGGACTTTATACACCGAATTATCCTCATATTTCAAATCCCGCCTCCGATGCGCTGTCGGAATTTCTTTCGGATTTTTGCGATACCGATTCGTTTCGCATTTTGATGGAACACAGACCGAAATCCTTTTCCGATGAGATTTACCCCGCGGGCTACGAGCCCGAGCTCGTTCTTTCCGGTCATCTGCACGGCGGACACGTGATCCTGCCCATCCTCGGCCCCGTTTACGGACCGAGTGTCGGATTTTTTCCGGAATATGCGCTTGGAATTTTTGAGTTCGGAGCATCAAATCTTATTGTTTCGGCAGGACTTTCGACCGAGCGGCATATCATCCCGCGCCTGAATAATCCAACCGAGATAACCTTTATTGTTTTGGAGTAAAATATGAAAAGAGAAAACAGACCCGTCATCGGCATAACCTCGTCGATGTCGGATACATTCGTAAGAATGCGCCGAAATTATTTCGACGCAATAGAACAGGCGGGAGGAATTCCCGTATTTATGCCCCACACGGGCGGCGCAGAGGATGCGGAAAAGTTTCTCTCCTTCTGTGACGGAATCCTTTTCGCGGGCGGAGATGACGTTGATCCCAAGTTTTACGGCGAGGAGATCAAGTTTGACAGCGTTGAGACCACGCCCGAGCGCGACGTTTTTGAGCTTGCGCTTGCCGAGCTTCTGAAAAACGATGCCCGTCCCGTCCTCGGCATCTGCCGCGGATCACAGCTTCTCAACGTAGCATTCGGCGGCACACTTTATCAGCATATCGACGGTCACCGTCAGGATGAGCGCGGCGCGATAAATCTCCGCGCGGCGGCTGTGACCGAAGGCACGCTCCTTCGCGAGCTTGCGGAGTCAAGCGAAATAAAAACGAATTCCTTCCACCATCAGGCGGTTAAGGACGTTGCACCCGGATTTGTCGTGGCGGCAAGAGCAGCCGACGGCACTGTTGAGGCGATCGAGCCCGCCGAGCGCACCGACCGCTTCTTCCTCGCAGTGCAGTGGCACCCCGAATATTTCTATAAGACCGATAAATGTGCGAATAATATCTTCAAAGCCTTCGTCGAGGCGGCGAAAAAAGGAATATAAAAATGAGAGAACTGATTAAAAAATACCGCGAAATAATCGTATACATCATCGTCGGACTTATGACCACCGTGGTTGCGTACGGAATCCGTCTCGGAGTTATCTACGGCTTTGCGCCGATACTTGATATCGATCTCGCCGCCGAGGGCGGCCGCGCGGCGATGCTTCGTACCGTTGCCGTGTCGCTCGGATGGGTTGCGGGCGTTATCTTCGCGTTCTTTACCAACAAGTCCTGGGTATTTCAGGATAAGGTCAGCGGCAGACGCGCCGTTCTTATTCAGTTCGGTGAGTTCACGCTCTCGCGCGTGTTCACCTACTTCGTCGAGCTCGGTCTCGGTGTCGGAGTGCCTCCGCTTCTGACCGCACTTGGATACAAACCCTTCAAAATCATTCTCACGTTCGATGCCGACCTTATCGCAACCGGCGTTTCGGTCGTGCTCGTCACCGTACTCAACTACATCCTCTCCAAGCTCCTCGTTTTCAGAAAGAAAAAGACGGAAGAATAAAAATTGAGGTGATAAAATGATCTCAAAGGTTTACAGCGCGGCGCTTGCGGGTATCGAAAGCTTCCGCGTAACTATCGAGGTTGACAGCTTTCCCGCGATGGAGCCGTCCTTCCAACTCGTCGGTCTGCCCGACGCAGTCGTCAAGGAGTCGAAGGACCGTATCCGTTCCGCCTGCTTTAACAGCGGCTTCCCGTTTCCCGATACCTCACTCGTCATAAATCTTGCTCCCGCAGACCGCCGCAAGGAGGGATCGGCATTTGACGTGCCGCTTCTGCTTGCAATTTTGCGTTGCAACGGCGTGGTCTTTCAGGGCGTTTCGTTTGAGGACAAGCTCTTCACGGGCGAGCTTTCGCTGACGGGCGACGTGCGCCCCGTCCGCGGCGTGCTTTCGATGTGCGCCGATGCGAAAAAGGACGGGTTCACCGAGTTTTACGCACCCGCCGAAAACGCGCGCGAGGCTGCGGCTGTCGAGGGAATGACCGTTTATTCCGTACGCCACATCCGCGATATAGTCGATCACCTCAACGGCAAGCGCAGAATGACACCCGTCGAGCCCGACGTTCATTCTTTCGAGGACGCATATTCGGGAGTTATCGACTTTGCCGACGTCAAGGGACAGCTTGCCGCAAAGCGCGCGATGGAGATCGCCGCCGCGGGCTCGCATAATATTTTGCTCATCGGACCTCCCGGTACGGGAAAGTCGATGCTTGCAAAGCGTCTGCCGACGATTCTGCCTCCTCTCACCTTTGACGAAGCGATAGAAACAACGAAAATACACTCGGTCGCAGGCACTTTGCCCGAGGGCGCGTCGCTTCTGACGGCTCGTCCCTTCCGTTCGCCCCACCATACGATGTCGGCGGTATCGCTCGTCGGCGGCGGTGCGAACCCGAAGCCGGGCGAGATCTCGCTTGCGCACAACGGCGTGCTTTTCCTCGACGAGCTCCCCGAGTTCCCGAAGACGATCACGGACAACCTCCGTCAGCCTATCGAGGACAGACGCGTGACGATCACGCGCGCGCTCGGTCGAGTTACATATCCTTGCACCTTCCAGCTCGTCGCGGCGATGAATCCCTGCCGTTGCGGCTATTTTGGCCATCCGACGCGCAAGTGCACCTGCGGAAAGGGCGAGGTTCAGCGTTACATCTCGAAGATCAGCGGTCCTCTCCTCGACCGAATCGACATACAGATCGAGCTTCCCTCGCTCTCCTATGACGAGCTTGCAAGCCGTGGCGGCTCAACCGAGACCTCGGCGCAGATCCGCGCCCGTGTAACCGCCGCGCGTGAATTTATGCGTAAAAGGCTTGAGCGAGAGGGACTTTCGGGACTCGGTATTCACTCAAACGCACAGCTTGATGCCGCGGGAATACGCAAGACCTGCCATCCGTCCGACGATGCCATAGAGCTTCTGCGTATGGCGTACGACCGCCTCGGGCTTTCCGCGCGCGGCTACGACAGAGTTATGCGCATGGCGCGAACGATCGCAGACCTTGCCGCGTCCGAAAGGATCGAATCCGAGCATATCGCCGAAGCGATCACGCTTCGCAGTCTTGATAAAAAATATTGGGGGTAACTATGGCAGCAGTATACGAAAACCAATCTACAGATTTTTACTGCCGCGGAGATAAGAATTACCGTTCAAAGCTTCATTGCAGTCCGCATATACATTATCATATCGAAATAGTTCAGATTCTCGAGGGCGAGACCGCCGGATTCGCCGACACCGAGGAGGTACATCTCGAGGGGGGCGACATTTTTATCGCCTTTCCTGATCAGGTGCATTATTTTGTCACGAAAAAGCCCGAAAGATACCGCCTTTTTATCGTTTCTCCCGATCTGATGCCCGAATTTCGGACGATTTTCACGAATCAGGTTCCCCGTTCGGCACTTGTAAAGGGCGCAGGTAAGGATCCCGAGATCGATGCGCTGACAAAAACGCTCTTTACCTTTACGGGACACCACCACACGGGCGGCGATCCTTACCGCGATGCCGTTATACGCGGCTGTCTGCTCGCGCTTTTCGGCAAGCTTCTTCCGATGATGAGTCTCTCCGCGCCGAGAGTGGGCGACTCGAGAGCCGTCCGCGAGATCGTCGGCTATTGCTCCGAGCATTTTGCCGAGGAGCTCTCTCTTGAGGTGCTTGAATCCGAGCTTCATCTTAGCAAATATTACATTTCGCATCTGTTCTCGGGTAAGCTCGGTATCAGATTCAACGATTATATAAATTCCCTCCGAATCTCGCACGCGTGCAGACTTCTGCGCCGCGAGGATATGCAGATCACGGAGATCGCTGAGGCGGTCGGATTTTCAACTCTTCGAACCTTCAACCGCGCGTTCGTCAAGTTCCGCGGTATAACTCCGAGTGAATTCCGTCGCGAGGGCGGCGCGCGCTCCGACGGCGCATCCCTCCTGCCAATCTATTATATTAAAGGAAAACAACAATGTCCGAATACGATGCTGTCGCAATTGCCGACGTCAAAGAACTGAAAAACACCAAGGGGCGCATCCTTGCCGTAGATTTTGGTGAGGTGCGCACGGGGCTTGCTATCTGCGATGCCTCGCGCTTTCTCGCCTCGGGCATCGGAAACGTCAAGGTTGGCGGAATAGATAAGACCGCCGCCGAGGTCGCAAGGATAGCGAAGGAAAAGGGCGCGGTTGCCGCTGTCGTGGGACTTCCGCGCAATATGGACGGAAGCGAGGGCGCGCGCGCTGACCGTTGCCGCGATTTTGCCCGCCGTCTTGCCGTCGCCGCCGAGATTCCCGTTGCGATGACGGACGAGAGACTGACAACAGTCGTCGCCTCGCGCTATCTTAACGAAACCGACACGCGCGGAGGAAAGCGCAAGAACGTCATCGACAGCCTTTCCGCCGAGATCATCCTCCAGAATACGCTCGACCGACTCAAAAACATGGTCTGATTTCAAAATTTACAATTTTTTGTCGGTTTTTACGAATAAACTGTTTGACAAAACCGACTTTTTAGTGTATAATATATGTATGAATGTTTAATTTTACCCCCAAGGATACCCTAAAAGGAGTAGAAAAATGTTTGACATAGGAGATCTGCTGTTCTACGGCACAAACGGCGTGTGTCGCGTCAGTGAAATATGCTCGTCGCCATTTGATTCAAACGACGCGAGGCAATTTTATAAGCTGACTCCCATTGCCGAAAATTCAAGTCTTGTTATCTACACTCCCGTGGACAATACGCAAATCATTATGCGTCCGCTTATCTCGAAGGAGGAGGCGGAAGCTCTTGTCGCGCGCATCCCGGATATCGAAAAGGTTTCGGTTGCGGTCGAAAAGCACCGCAAGGAGGACTACCGAGAGACCATCCGTGAGGGCAACCCCGAGGGATACGTCAAGATAATCAAGACCGTACGCGCGCGCCGCGAGTATTTCAAGCGCACGCGCCGCCGTGTTCCCGATCTCGACAACGATTTTGAGCATACTGCAAGATTATGCCTTTACGGCGAGCTTTCGACCGTCCTCGGCATCAGCCGCGAGGAGATCAGCCGTATCGTTCTTGAAGGCATTTCGATGGAAAAATAATATAAAACGGACGGATTTCTTTGCAGGCTCCGTCCGTTTTTTTCAGATGGAGGTCTTTTTATGAAAAGAATAACTTGGATTCTGATAATAACGCTATTGCTTACTTCGTGCTCAATTGAGCCATATTCTGCAACGGGAGTTGTGGGTTATTCGGAGAACTTCCCGAAGGAATTTTGTGATTCTATTTACGAAAAATATCCCTACTTTGACGAAAATCTCTATTATTATTCGGCCTCTCCCTGGGAGGCGGAGTTTCGCGTAGACAACAAAAATATCAGCAGAATTGCACTCGCGCAGATCGACGGCGTTGACAGCTCGGATTATATTGCGGCGACCGAGATCAGCATTTTTATTGGCGCGCCCGATTTCAGCACCTATATTTATCAAAGCGAAGACGCGCCGCTGCCGATGCGTGATTGGACGATCAAGGACATCACCTTGTATGTCTGCAATTGGCTTTACCACGCGCCCGGCAAAAGCGAGCAAGCCGATTTTGCGCAGAACATTATGGAATACCATATGACAAAACTCGAGGAGATTAAGGTCTTCGACCGTGAAAATGAGTCCGAGTTCATAGACTATGTCAAAGCGGCGTACGCCGAGCCGATTGAGGGACTTATCGGGGTATACGCTATTCGCGAGGAATTCTTTAATACCGAGTTAGGTACTAAGGATTCAAACGGATTTTACTTGTTAGTGAGGTTTGAGGAAAACGACAATATAGTTTGGCTTGCGCCCGTCAGTGAAAAGGACGGTATGCTGTATCTCGAATGCACGGTCAGCAGATCGTTGCGGACGCTTGGTGAAAGTCAAAGCTATCTCCCGCTCGGCGAGGAATATTCGCAGATCATTGCCGAGCTGATCGGTATTGAGCTTGAGAAGCCTGCCGGTACGGGAGCGGTGACGTCCGAGGATGTCAATACTGAAATAACGGAATAAAAAAATCGGACTGTCTTGTGATGAGGCAGTCCGATTTTTTGTGTGTTGTGGGGGTGAAGGAGCGAAAACCTCCCCCTCGGGGAGGTTTTACTCCTTCCAAAATGGCGGCGGGGCGCCGCCATTTTGAAGCGCAGTGGGAGTTTCGCGCTCTGCGGAGCGCGACTTAAGGCTTCGCGCGGCTCTGGCGGTTTTCCGCAGGAAAATGGAGGCGGAAGCCGACAAGACAGAGTCGCTGCTTGCCGCAGGCAAGCATACTTTTCTGAAAAAAAGTTCCTTAAGAATCTTCAAAAAACTTTTCCGCTGCTATTGTTTGTTGGTTTTAAGAGTAAAAATCGTGCTGACCGACGGTCATTGTGTACTCGCGGTTGGCGGTGATCCAGCTTCCGGCGGCGATGCTGCTGTTGAAGAAGAAAAGGATCGTCGGATCGAGCGAGAAGCCCTCAAGGCATAGCTTTGCCGCGATCACGCTCGATTCGGTCGGCTCGCGGTAAACACTTCCCGTTGATGCGGGGGTGAACTGCACGCCGCCGACCTTATCGAAGATGACCCTATAGATCGTGTCGGGATAATAGTTGCTCCGCGTGCGGTTGATGACGACGGTGCCGACGGCAAGCTGACCGATAAAGGGCTCGCCGCGCGCCTCGGCTGAAATTATGCGCGAGAGCCAATAGAGGTCCTCGTAGCTGTAAATATCGTCGGCTTCGGGGAAGGTCGGAACGCCCCAGATGCATATTTCGCCGCCCACTATCTCGGTCGAGCGCAGTCCCGCCGCAGATAAAAGCGGCTCAATGGGGGCGCAGAGCACGCCGAATTCTTGAACGGTCAGCTCGGGATTGCTTGTGGAGCAGGGGATCAATCTGTCGCCCGACTCGATATAACACAGCCCCGCCTCTGCTTTGATCACGTTATCGCCAAAAAGCTCGCAAAAACCGTCGATGGAAAGCCAGATCACCCCATCAAGCTCAAAAGCAAGCTCGCTCCCGATCGCTCTGCCGTTTATGTAGAGCGAAAGCGGCTTTGCACCGTCGGGGATGGAGGGAAGAAAAGAAGAGGGACTTTCTTCGATTGGCTCGGCGGTCGTTTCCTCCTCGGGCAAGGGCTCGGTTGAGGCTTCGGGCTCGGTCGATTCTTCGGCTTTGATCGTAGCTTCGGTTTCGGGAGCAAGAGTTGTCTCGGCGGCGAGTGTCGCTTCCTCCGTCAAAATGCCGTTGTCCGCGCCCTCTGCCATCGGCGAGATCACGCATATCACGATTGCGAGCGCGAGAAATGCCGCAAATGCGGTCGAAAGTAACTGTTTGTGCATCTTTTTTCTCCTTTATTAATTCGATTTCTGCGTTTTGTAGTCTGTAATTTTATATTCCATAATTGTTTTGCCCGTCCGATCCTTTTCACGGATAGAGATTGGCATTCCGCTTTTGCTGTCAATTAAAAATTCCATCTCACCGTCGTAGGCGGGTGCCTTTATCAAGGTTTGCGCCTCGCCGTTCTCTGAATTTATCAATTGGGCGGATGAGGCGGCGCGGCTTTGCATAAACGGCAAAAGCGGTGCGCCGAGTGATTCTGCGGCGCCGCCCGAGAGCCTGACGCCGTCAAGCTCAGCCTCCCAAACGCCCGAGTCGGTCGCCACGCGCAGACCTCGGAAGGCTTCGGGCAGAGAGTAGACGATCCAGCCGCTTCGCGTGCCGTCCTCTCTGACCGCATCGAGCGTTACGTCGGCGCAAAAAGCCACTCCGTTCCGCTCGCCCTCGATCTTGAACTCCGCCCGGAGCTTCAAAACGTCAAGCGAGTCGGCTTTTTTCGCGGGTGCGCAGGAAAAAAGACCGAAAAGTGCCGCGATCACTATGATTATTGCCAAAACTTTCCTATAACTATACAAAATTTTTCTCCAAAAAAGTATTCCTTTACAAATATATTGCAAAAGCCACGTAAATATGCTATAATATATAATGTATTAGTATCGGAGTTTGCCAATGATGAACAAGAATTATTATATAACCTACGCCGATCTGCCTCTCAGCGACGCGCCCCGTGCTTGGGTCGAGGTCAATGCCGAGGCGATCAGGCATAATTACCGCCGCGTTGCCGAGGAGATCGCGAAGAAGCGTCCCGAATGCTCGATCATCGCGGTTATAAAGGGCGATGCGTACGGCCACGGTATCACCGAGTGCACTCGCATCTTCCTCTCCGAGGGCTGCCGCGCGTTTGCACTTGCCAACGTCGAGGAGGCACTCTGCACCAAGCGCGTTTGCGACCGTTTGGGTATGCGCGCGGATATCCTCATTTTAGGTGCAACCGATCCCGCGCTTATCGGCGAGGTTGGACGTCAAGATCTTATTCAGACGATCCCCTCGTTCGATTACGCCAAAAAGCTTTCAGCCGCCGCGCTTGCCGCGGGTGTAAGCGTTCGCGTGCATATAAAGCTCGACACGGGAATGAATCGCCTCGGCTTTGCTACGTTCGACGAAGAGCAAAAGGCTGTTACCGCCGCGCAGATTGCGCAGATCGCGGATATGCCCGGCATAGTCGTTGATGGCGTGTTCTCCCACTTTGCATCTGCCGATGGAGTGGATGAGCATTCAATAAAGCGCACCACTCTTCAGTCGATCAGATTTTTCGATACACTCGACCGCATTCGCCTCTTCGGCGTCGATCCTCGCGTTGTGCACCTCTGCAACAGCCCGGGCGCATTTACCCGTCCGTCGAAGGATCTTGCAGATGCCGTTCGTATAGGTATCTCGCTTTTCGGCTTCGGTCCCGCGCCGGGAGTTGACCTTGGTCTGCTCCCCACGTTCAAGCTCTGCGCCAAGATATCTCGCGTAAGCCGCCTTCCAAAGGGCGAGGAGCTCGGCTACGGCGGAATCTACTGTGCGGAAAAGGAGATCAACGTTGCAACCGTCGGAATAGGCTACGCTGACGGCGTTTTCCGTCACGCGGCCGGATATCGTGTTTCGATCTACGCCCCCGACGGCACTTTCCGCGGTATGGGTGAGATAATCGGCAGAGTTTGTATGGATATGTGTATGCTCGATCTCGGATCGACCGATGCCGCAGAGGGCGACACCGTCGTTTTTTACGGCGATGACCGCGTATCCTGTCTCGATTTTGCCCTCCATTGCGATACCATCGTCCACGAATGCCTCAGCCTTGTCTCGGGACGAGTGCCGAGAATAGTCGTCAACGACAATGATTAATAATAAGGAAATAAAAAAATGAAAATGAACAGCCGTCTTATCGCTCTGCTGCTCGCGCTTTTGATGATCCTTTCCGCTTGCTCGGCATGCGGCGGAGAGGATGATACCACCCAAGCCGACACCACCGCCCCCGAGACGACCGCAACAACTGTCAATCCCGAAACGACCGAAGAACCAAGTGTATCGGTTGGCGTCATACCGGATACAAACCATGAAACAACACTCGAAGAAACCACCTCGCCGTATCCTCCGCACGATGGCGAAACTATTCGGATCTTGATACAAAATGGCAAAAGCGAGGCGTTCACCTCGGAATTTGCCGAGGGCGAGCTCGCCTCCTACCTCAGCGCGCGTGAAGCCGCGCTTCTTGCCGATCACAATACTCTCTTAAAGGTGTCCGTGAGCGCGGATATAGTCGATCGAGTCAAAAACGGCGTTCTTGCCGCGAATAACGACTTCGATTTTCTGCTTCTTGATTCCGATTCCGGCGCCGAGCTTCTTACTTACGGCGCGCTTGAAGCGCTTTCCGAGGTTGGAATCAATATTACTCCCAAGACCGAGGGCGTGCGCGAGTCGTTGACTGAAAGCATGAGCGTTGTCGGCGGCGTTTATCTTATTGCTTGCGATGCGCTGACATCCGATCTCTCCTCACTCCGCGTGATCGAGTATAACGGCGCAAGGCTCTCCTCCGATCCCTCAAAAACGGCGGCGGATGGTGATTTTACCCTCGAAGTCCTGATGAATTATATCGTCGAGCTCAAAACCGATGCCTTTGCATTTGAGCAAAGCTCGATTCTCGCGCTCTTCGGCGCAATGGGCGGCGAGATCTTTGTCAAGAATGCAAAAGGTCTTCCTCTTTCTGCGCTCGCCGAGGACGGAAATTTTGCGAAAAAATATGAAAATGCAATGAAGCTCGTGCAGAACGATTCGCAGAGCAACCGCGCCGCGGCGTTCACCGTTACGGGAATTTCGCACGCACGCGATGGAGTCACGTTCCTCCCCCTCCCGAAGGCGGATGCAAGCTCGCAGTACGTAACGCTTGTCGACGAGAGCGGACTGACTCTCCTTGCCGCTCCGCTCGGAGTGGTCGACGGCATCAGACTCTCAAAGCTGTTTAATTGCCTGTGCGTTGCCTCGGGCGACCTCCGCGCCGCAGAGAGAGCGAAGTATATCGACGGAAATAATCAGTATGCCGAGTCGATAATTTCGATTCTCGAATCCGCCGCAAAGCTTGATCTCGGCATTCTGCTCGGATGGGGAGATCTTGACAAATACATAGCCGATTCGCTTTCATCGGGAAGATCGTCTTCCGAGATGCTCGGCGACAGGGTGGTCTCGATGCGCAATAAAGCCGCCGAAACCGCCGCGGGCATACTTGCCGAAAGATTAAAATAAAGCAAAGGATATAAAAATGAAAAAAGAATGTAAGATCGAGATCAGAATGAGCGAGGACCTTATGCGTAAGCTCGCAGTTATCAGTAAAAAAGAGGGAAGAAGCATCAACAATCAGTTTATGTTCCTCCTTCGCAATAATATTCAGTATTTTGAGCGCACCCACGGCAGACTGACGAATGCCGAGCTTGCGGCAGAGGATATCAGCGAATATCAGGTCGGCGATGAATAAGACCGCCGTCATAAGCGGTGCATCGTCGGGACTCGGGTACGAGATCGCAAAGCTGCTTTGCACGAGGTACGGTTGCCGTGTTATCGGACTTGCTCGCAGAAAGGAAAAACTCGATGCGGTACACGCTGAGCTTGGCGAGAGCTTCGTTCCCTTCGTCTGCGACGTTACTAAAGACGAGGATCGCGCGCGGCTTATGGAGTTTATCGCGGAAAACGGATACACACCCGATATTTTGATAAATAACGCGGGGATCCTGCCCGAATTTTCCTGCTTCACGCCCGAGAGGGCGGACGAGCTGGGGCGTGTGATGGAGCTGAATTTCCACTCGCACGTCAAAATGTGCGCGGCGTTTCTCCCGCTCTTGCTGAGATCCGAGCACGGCGCGATCGTCAACGTGGCATCCTCCGCCGCACTCGCAACTCTCCCCGGCACCGCCGCCTATTCCGCAAGCAAATCGGCGCTCCTTGCTTTCACCGAAAGCCTTTCGCTTGAATACGGCAAAAGTCTTTTCGTTGCCGCCGTCTGCCCGGGTATGACAGCCACCGAGCTTTTCGATTCGCACGAGGGCTCCTCTCTGATCGCAAAATTTGCTCCGTCCGCCGAAAAAACGGCAAAAAAGATCGTCCGCCGACTGAAGCGAGGCAGAAAAATGATCGTCACTGGTACGGACGCCCACCTGATGCGCGGACTCAACAGAATCTTCGGCAGACCCGCACTGAAGCTCTTCGCACTTTTCTTCAAGATCGTGAAGATTCCGATGTTTAAGGGGACTTTTTACGAAAAATAAATTAATTCTATCGTAATTTTGTTATGTGCATTCTTCGCCGATAAGTGGCGGAATTCGTACAAACTAAAACAATATTGTTGTTTTTTAGATGAAAATTTTTGTGAGGAATAAAAAATGAAAAAAATCATAAAAATCACAGCCTGCCTTTTTGCGTTGCTGATCATCGCGGGAAGTATGGTTTCCTGCTCAAAAGCTCCCGAGCTTGAGAGCGTCAAGGATGAATTTGTCGCGTTGATCGAGAAATCGGTCGAGGTCAACAGCATCTTCTTCGGTGCGGGACTTCCCACTTATATGCGCGCCGAGGGCGACGGAAACCTCATCTATCTCGATGAGCATAAGGCGTATTACACCTTCATCACCGACGGCGAACGCAGTATTCTGAAATACAAGATCGGCGACGATGCTTGGAAATACGCCGAAAAGACCGCAGAAGCAGGACGTGGCGAGTCGATCTACACCGACTCCGAGGGCAATTTCTACTATCCCATCGAGTTTGACGAGTCGCAGTATGAGTATGTCTACGGTGAGAGCGCCGACGAGCATTACGATTACGTCCGTATGGATTGCGAATATCAGAGCCTTGAAGAGATCCAGGAGCTTGCCGAGTCGGTCTACACACAGGGTTATCTTAAGGGCGACAATTGGAAGGAAGGCGACCTCGCTTACGGCGGAGTTTACGCCGCGATGTTCGACGGCTTCGCAATGGGCACTGAGATCGTCTATGCCCGTTACCGAATCGACGACAGCATAGACGGCTTCTATCTGCTCAAATCCAACGAGTTTGAGCCTTATTTCACTGAGCATAAGACCTACGATTACTCGACGATGAAGATCGTCCGCCCCTCGAAGGCGGAGCTTGTCAATATCGAGATCGTAGCTAACGGCAGATACATCGACTACGAAAATTTCGAGGTCAAAACGGGCGAGCACACGGTCACCCTCACCTTCGTTTTCGAGGGCGGCGAGTGGAGACTCGATACGCCGACATATTAAGGTAAGATGTTAGAGGGCAGAGGGCAGAGGGGAGAGGGCAGAGGTAAGGTGAATTTCCTCGCCCAAGGCTCGGAAATTTACGTTATAATAAAAATGCTTTTCGGCTCGCCGAAAAGTTACCTAACCTCTGCCCTCTAACCTCTGCCCTCTGCCCTCAAAAGGCATTGACATTGAACAGAAAATCTGCTATAATATTATAATAGACACATCTCCGAAAGGACGGTAAAATAAATGATCCTCTACAATTCTCTGACACACAGCCGCGACGAATTCAAGCCCCGCGAGGAGGGGAAGGTTTCGATCTACACCTGCGGCCCCACCGTTTATCACTATGCACATATCGGAAACCTCCGCACATATATGATGGAGGATATCCTTGACCGTTATCTCCGCTACTCGGGCTACGAGGTCAAGCGCGTTATGAATATCACCGACGTCGGACACCTGACCAGCGACGGCGACACGGGCGACGACAAGATGCTCAAGGGCGCGAAGCGCGAGAAAAAGACGGTTATGGAGATCGCGCAGTTCTACACCGACGCTTTCTTCGCAGACTGCAAGAAGCTCAATATCCGTATTCCCGACGTAATCGAGCCCGCAACCTCCTGCATCGACGACTTCATCCGCGTCATCGAGGCGCGTATCGAAACGGCCTTTGCTTACGAGGCGGGCGGAAATATTTATTTTGATACATCGAAGCTTGAATCCTACTACGCTTTCCACGACTACAACGAGGAAGACCTCGAGGTCGGCGTTCGCGAGGGCGTTGAGGCTGACGGCAACAAGCGCAACCGCGCGGACTTCGTTCTTTGGTTCACCAAGTCCAAGTTCGACGATCAGGAGCTCAAGTGGCCGAGCCCCTGGGGAATCGGCTATCCCGGATGGCATATCGAGTGCTCCTGCATAGCTATGAAGCATCTTGGCGAATATTGCGATATCCATTGCGGCGGAATCGACAACGCGTTT
>JAZRGT010000047.1:0-10496 GCA_045644325.1 Eubacteriales bacterium
TTTATTGATTTTTAATTAAAACGCAGTTTTACAATTGCCAACTTAGGGATGCAGTCTGTCGGGGCCGCGGAAGAGGAACATTGCTTCCTTGATCGGGATACCGAGGAAGAGCATGGTAAGTCTGTCTACGCCGATAGCGAAGCCGCCGTGGGGAGGACAGCCGTAACGGAAGAACTCGGTATAGAACTTAACGTCCTCGCCAAGTCCCTTCTCAGCTGCGTTAGCGCAGAGGTGGTCGTAGCGGTGCTCTCTCTGTGCGCCGGATGTGATCTCGACGCCGCGCCAGATAAGGTCATAGCCCTGGGGTACACCCTGCTCGTCTCTCATATGATAGAAGGGACGCTTGTCCTGTGCGAAATCGGTAACGAAGAGGAACTCGTGGCCGTACATTTCCTTAACGAGGCGGTGAGTCATACGCTCAGCATCGGTGGTAAGGTCGCCTTTCTCGGACTCGGGGCAGGTGTAGCCGTACTTCTCCTCGAGGAGTCTGTAGATCTCTGCAACGGAAAGAACGGGGAAAGGATTGGTGGGAACGACAACTTCAAGACCGAAGATGCGCTCGATATCCTCGCCGTACTTCTCCTTTACTCTGCCGAGAACGTAGGTGAGCATCTCCTCCTCGAGAGCCATAACGTCATGGAAGGACTCAACGTAGGAGAATTCAAGGTCGAAGGAGGTGAACTCGGTCGCGTGCTTATTGGTGTGCGACTTTTCAGCGCGGAAGCAGGGAGCGCACTCGAAAACTCTCTCGAGTCCGGCTGCCATTGCCATCTGCTTATAGAACTGGGGCGACTGCGCAAGGTACGCGTCGCGGTCAAAATAGTTGAGCTTGAAGACCTCGGAGCCCGACTCGGAAGCCGCGCCGATGATCTTGGGGAAGTGGAGCTCGGTAAACTTATTCTTGAGGAGGTAATCGCGCATAGCCGCGGTGATCTCGCTCTGAACGTGGAAGATAAGAGTGTTGCGCTCGGTGCGGAGGTCTACCCAACGGTAGTCAAGGCGCGAGTCGATTGCGGAGTCTTCCTTGATGGGAAGTGCGTCTGCGATGGATTCGATGCGGATCGAGGTGGGGATGATCTCCATTCCGCCCATTTTTACGTATTCGTTAGCGATGCACTCGCCCTCGATGGTAACGACAGAGTCGATGGTGAGCTGATCGACAACGGCTGCGAGAGCATCGTTGCCTTCCTTCTCAACGTAGACCTGAACCTTACCCGTCATATCGCGGATAACGAGGAATGCGCGTGCCTTCTTGTTACGGCAATTTTCAACGAAGCCCGCGATCTTAACCTGCTCGCCCGGCTTAACGTCGGCAATAAACGTTCTTTTCATTTCTTAACCCTTTCAAATTCGGTTGGATTTTTACATACATTATAATAATAGCACAAATGGGAGAAAAAGTCAAGGGGGAGACCGAAACTTAATTCGACTTGTTTGCGTTAAAAAAAAAGTTGACAACCGATTAATTATATGTTATAATTATTTTACAGTCAGGAAAAAGCAACCAAATGCCTTCCCTGCTGATAATAAAATAAGCCGCCTCAAAAGCTTTGGCAAGCTATCGGCGGCAGAAAAAGGAGATAACTATGAAAAGACTTTTAGCCTGCTTTCTGATTCTTTCTATGCTCACGGCAACTCTGCTTGCGGCGGGTTGTGCGGAAACGAATCAGCCCGATGAAACCACCGCCGCACCTGCGGCTACTACAGAGCCCGTCCCCGAGACCACCGAGGCTCCCGGAGATGACGACCTCGAGCTCGATCCGAACCTGAACTTCAACAACGAGACCTTCACAATGCTCCTCCGCGCAGACCGTGCGGGCGCGGTTGAGGAATTCCTTATCGCGGCTGAGGATGACAACGGCGACACCGTCAACACCGCCATCATCGCAAGACAGGCGTTCGTTGAGGGGCAGCTCGGCGTTACGATTTCCTACGAAACTGTAAAGGAAAGCGAGCTTATCGACAGAGTGCGCAACAATATCTCATCCGGATACGTTGTTGACGTTATTTGCTCCGCCGCTTTTCAGGCACCTACTCTCGCAGCAGAAGGACTCGTAACCAACCTCCTCGACATTCCTCACCTGAATTTTGACAAGGTATGGTGGGGCGCGCGTTCCGATATGGCAGAAAATCTTGCTATCGGCGATCAGCTTTATATGGCGTCGGGCGATGCATCGCAGTTGACCCTCGGCAAGGGACTTTGTATGTACTTCAACGACAACATACTCAAAACTCAGGGCGAGAGAACCTCGCAGATGCTTTACGATGAGGTCAACAACCTCAACTGGACGGTCGACTATCTCTTTGAAATGAGCAAGGAGTATTCCCACGATGACGGAAATCAGGACTGGGATGCAAACGACGTTTACGGCTGTAACATCTACCTCAAGACCATCATCGACGGTTACTTTGCCGCATTCGATCAGCCCATCGTTTCTGTCGAGAACGGCGAATACAAGATCGCTATGAACAACGACAGAATGACCGTTATCGTTGAGAAGCTCAACAAGCTCCTCTACAGCGACAATGCTACCTACATTACCTCCTCCAAGGGTAATTCCGAGAAGTTCTTTATCGAAGGCCACACCCTCTTTACCCACGGCGGTATGGAGTGGGGCGTTGACTTCAACGCAAGCGATATGAGCGGTCAGTTCGGTATCATCCCCTACCCCATGCTTGACAAGGATCAGGGCAAGTACTACTCCGCACTCTCCGACGTTTACACCATGTTCCTCGTTCCCAACAACGCAAAGGATCTCAATAAGATCGGCGCAGTTCTCGAGCTGACCGCATCGAAGTCCTACGAGACCACTACTGTTGCGTACTTTGAGGTTCTTCTCAAATCCCGTGTTGCAAACGACGTCAACGCAATGCAGATGCTCGACATCATCCACGACGGTCTTTGCTACGAATTCGGATTCACCTATTCCGCCGCGATCGGCAATCCCGCGCAGGCACTCAGAAAACTTCTTGCAAGCTCATCTGCGGGCAACTGGTCCTCTTACTGGGCAAGCAATGGCTCGGTATTCCAGAGCAAGCTTACCGAAATGATGTCTCAGTACGAGTAATGACTTAAATGAAGATAAAAAAGCTTTTAAATTCGATTTTACTTACCCTTTTTGCTGTTCTTATTGTTTTTTGCGGCATTTCCTGCGACGATAACGGGGCAGAAAGCCAAACCACCGAAGCCCCCGCGCAGCGTGATCTGATGAGCCTTGACGGCTACACCTTCGTTTACTCCGCATCGGCATCGAAGGAGCTGATCACCGCGGTAAGAGACGCCGTCAACACCGTTTCCGCTTCGACCGGAATAAAGCTCACTCACACAAACGACTGGATGGCGATCGCACCTACGGAGCCCGTGCGGAATGACGAAAAGGAAATTCTCATCGGTGCGACAAACCGTGCCGAGAGCCTTGAAGTACCCAATGAAGCGCAGAGCAGCTTTGCCTTCACCGTCCTTCAGACGGGCACAAAAGTTGTTATCTACGGCGGCAGTGAGGAAGCACTTATCAGGGGAGTTGAGCATCTCGTCGCTCTTCTGACCGCTGACGGCGGTGCGATCGAAAAGGAATACAGCTTTCTCGACACCTTCGTCGACGAAGCGGTTTCTGCCGACAGCGTAATAGCAAGACTTGCCTCGGAATACGAGCTCGTCTTCCCCGTTCTCTCCAACTCGGGAGAAAAGGCGATCGCCGATGATATCGCAAGCACCCTCCTTTCCAAAACCGATATCGCACCTAAAAGGCGCAACGATAACGGCTCGGGCGCAAATAAAGAGATCCTGATCGGCTTTACCTCGCGCACACCGAAGGACATTGAGTGCGGGTATTTCGAATATTCGCTCAAGGTCTCGGGCGGCAAGATCTACCTCGTCGGCGGAAGCGGCGCGGCACTGCAAGCGGCGGGCAAAAAGCTGATCGAGCTTGCAATCTCCGAAGAACTGAAGCTCGACACCGACGCAGATTACAGCTATACCATACTTTCCGAATCGGATATGAATCCGATCGCAAGCAACATTTCCCTTTTTACTCCGTTCTGGGCAGGAAGCTACACCCCGCCCGCCTGGATGCTTGATTTTAACGAAAAGACCTACGCGGTCACCTGTCCCGACGGCAGAATCACCATCAAGGCGCACCGCGGAGACAGCGACAACTATCCCGACAACTCGATCGAAGCTATCGCAAGCGCAATTCTTGCGGGTGCGGATTGCGTTGAATTTGACACGCAGATCACAAAGGACGGTGTCGCCGTGCTCTTGCACGATGTATCCCTGGCAAAAGCGACCGATGCTTCGCTATACGTCGGTATGAAGGGCTACCCGCAATCCCTCTCGGTCACCGATTGGACCTTCGATCAGCTTCGCGCGCTGAAATACAAGGACGATAAGGGCAACACCACCGATTACAAGGTCGGCACGCTTTACGAAGCGTTGAAGCTTTGTGCCGGACGCGTTTTCGTTCAGGTAGACGACAAGAGCGGCACGCTCGATATGGCATCGAAGGAAATGTACAACCTCGCCCGCGAAACCGGATCCGAGGAATGCTTCTTCTACTTCTACGGCGTCTCCCTGCTCGACAAATGGCTAAAGCTCGATCCCGATAACAAGAAGCTTGCCGATTATACAACCTTATGCCGCAGTTACCTCTCGGTCAGCGGTCATACACTCCGCAAGCCCTATTGGACCAATGACGTAAATCTCTATGACGGCGGCAAGTTCAGCGAGACCGAGGATTGGTGGAAAAAGCTTTCATCCCAGGGCAAGCTGATGATCTGGAGCCAGAACGTCTGGAAGCTTTCACAATACGTAAGCACAAATTACACGGCACTCTATCCCAAACAAAAATAACAAGAAAGGAACTCTGTTACTATGAAAAAATTTTTCTCGTATTTTCTTTCCATTTGCATGATCCTTTCCATCGTCAGCGCGGCGTCGTTCTCCTCTTCGGCGGCAGACACCGAATTTGACAAATGGGACGGCACTACCACCGACACCGCTTGGTTCTCAGCCGACAAGGATTATTTTGAGCTTGACACCGCCGCAAAGCTCGCGGGTCTTGCATACCTTGCAAACGAATATCAGGGCGCTGACCACAAGGACCCCGGTGCATTCTTCGGTAAGACCTTCGTCATCACCAAGAACATCGACCTCGGCGGTCATCAGTGGACCCCCATCGGAATCAGCAACAACTATGCCTTCGCAGGTCTGCTTGAAGGAAGACTGAACGGCGTTGTGGATGAAGCCGTTACTATCGCGAATATGAAGATCGGTACCGAGGATGCTCCCCACGAAACCAAGAACATCGGTCTTGTCGGCTCACAGGGTGCGGGCGGTATCAAGAACATTTACCTCACCGGCGCTTACATCAATACCATTGCTGACACCGCGGGCTCCTTTGTAGGTTATTCAAGACCTCAGAAGACCGGTACTCCTTGCGAATACTCCAACCTCCGTTCTGATGCCACCATCATCACCGCGGGCGGTAAATGGTGCGGCGGTATCGTTGCTTACTCCAACATCACGGGCAACCTTTTCAAGGACTGCGTTTATACCGGTAACATCACCACCAACAATTCAAGCCTTACCATGGTCGGCGGTATTACAGGTAACGCCAACACCAGCACCGATTTCGTAAACTGCTACGTCAGCGGTGAGATCAACGCAAACTGCAAGCAGGTCGGCGGACTTGTCGGTACCGTAACCGCAAAGACCACCGTAACCTTCACAAACTGCCAGTACGACGGCACTCTGGCTGCTACCGCAACTCAGGCGGGTGCCTTCATCGGCAGAGCAAACTCCGGCGACACCGCTCCCACCATTCTGACCTTTACCAACTGCTTCAACAGCGGTATCTCCAAGTCCTCCTACAGCCCCTCCTCTGCGGCTATCTCCTGGATCGGCCTCGGCGCGGGATATTCCTCTACCGATGCTCCCAACTCCCTTGAAGCAACCTTTACCGATTGCTACTCGCTCTCCGATATTCCGCTTATGGCAAGAGTTGACTTTGCTGAAGGCAAGGCAAACACGATGTACAAGGTAACGGTAGGTATCGAAAACGTTGAAATGCAGGTCGATGCTTTCGATGCACTCGCATCGCTCCGTCCGACCGTCGTTGCGATCGATGACGTAAAGGGTACGCTCGCAACGCTCAAGATGTCCGCGCTCGACTTCTCCATCCTCGGATGGACGGCACGCGAGGGTATGTACCCCACGCTCAGCATTGCACAGAGCGTTGCCGACACCAAGTATGCAAACGCCGATATGTCCTGGTTCAACCCGACCTCGGCATCCTTCGAGCTCTCCACCGAGGAACAGCTCATCGGTCTTGCAAGAATTCTCAAGGTATACGATTTCGTTGAGCACACCGTAACAGTCAGCGATTCGGTCAAGGATAAGATCGACACCTACTTCACCGGCACCTTCGCCGAGATGCTCAAGGGTGTTGTTCCCGAGACCACAGCGGAACCCGAAACCACCGCTGCCCCCGAGACCACCAAGGCTCCCGAGACTACTGCGGCTCCCGAAACCACCGAGGCTCCCGAGGTCACGGAAGCTCCCGAGGTTACAGAAGCTCCCGGCACCACCGCAGCTCCCGAAAAGAGCGGATGCGGCTCGTCCGTAGCATTCGGCGGCATGGTGATCGTTGCGATCCTCGGCAGTGCGATCGTTTTCAAGAAGAGATAAAACCACAACCGAATTCAAGGGACTGCCTCGAAAGACCGAGGCAGTCCCAATTTTTTTAATGCAATTTCGCCCCCTCGCACCTCTAAAGGATCATCAAAAAAGCCCCGTCCGCTTGCGGAAGGGGTTGGGGAAGGTAGTCAGCGCCCGAACGAGGGAGTTTGCGCCCATGCAAAACCGAGAGCGAAACTTAATTTAAGATGAGAAAATCCGCCGCGGCGGATTTTCTCATCTTATAAAAGCGCGCTCTGCGGAGCGCGGGGGTGACAGAGTGCAAATACTTGCCTTCGGCAAGTGTTCGAAGCTCCGCTTAAGAAACTTTTCGGGAAAAGTTTCTTAAGAATTTTCAAAAGCTTTTCGTTATTTTTAGTCGATAGACTTATCGATATTGAATCTTGTGATCTTTCTGGAGGTGTTCTTGATGAATTCTTCCTTACGGATCTTGACGAGGCCTACCTTCTTATAGGGTGCCATATGGGTATTGGCAATCTTAACGTGCTCGTCGAAGTATTCCTTGACGTCAACAACGCCGTCGTTCTTGAGCTGCTCGTAGTCGGGGAAGATCTCTGCAACGATGACTTCGCGTTCGGGGTTCTTCTTGCTCTCGCCCGCGTAAACCACTACCTCGAGAACGCCGCGGATACGCGAGATCTCGGTCTCGATCTCCTCGGGATATACGTTCTTGCCGTTCGAGAAGATGATGAGGTTCTTCTTACGTCCCGTGATGTAGAGCCAGCCCTCGTCATCGAGCTTACCGTAGTCGCCGGTGTGGAAGAAGCCGTCGGAGTCGATAACTGCCGCGGTAGCCTCGGGCTCTTCATAATATCCCATCATTACGTTGGGACCCTTGACGCAAATCTCGCCCTCGCCATTAGCATCGGGTTCGAAAATTCTTACTTCTTCGCCGATGATGGGAAGACCTACGCTTCCGTTCTTCTGCCATTCGTTTCTGTTGCAGGAAACGAGGGGAGCGCACTCGGTGATGCCATAGCCGTTGAGGACGGTGATACCGATAGCATCAAAGAAGTCGATAATATCCTGATTGAGTGCCGCGCCGCCGCAGATGATCATCTCGAGCTTGCCGCCGAATGTTTCGTGAACCTGCGCGAAGATCGAGCGTCTCTTGTCGATTCCGACCTTGCGGAGTGCGTTCGAGAGCTTCATACCCGTCTTCAGCTTCTTGTCGATACCGTTCTTCTCTGCGGTCGCCCAGATACGGCGGTAGAGAGTTTCAACGAAGAGGGGAACGAGAACGAGGTGGGTGGGCTGCTGCTCCTTGAGCTCGTTGAGGAGGTACTTGATACCCGAGGTGATATAGATCTCACAACCCTGCGCGTAGTGGCCGACGTAATTTACGGTCGAGCCGAATGTATGGTGGGGCGGGAGGACGTTGAGTGTCTTGCGGGTGATGTCGAAGAGGTACATACCCTGAGTCATATCGGTTACAATATTGGTCTGCGAGAGCATAACGCCCTTGCCCTTGCCGGTGGTTCCCGAGGTGAACACGATGGTTGCAAGGCGGTCGGGGTCGATCTCGTAATCGTAGTAGGAATTGTCGCCATCGGCAAACTTCTTGCCGCCCGCCTCAATGAGGGATGCAAGCGCGAGGTCGCCCTCTGCGAGAGGATCGCCGTTCATGCAAACGTAGAGCTCTGCCTTGGTGTTCTGCTTGAGGTAATCAAGCTTGCCTGCGATCTCAGCGCCGTAGAAGATGGCATAGCAGGACGCGCGCTCGATGGTAGCCGCGAGGTCGGGCGCGGGCATTTCCTTATCAAGCGGAACGGTGACTGCGCCGACAGCCATCAGCGAGAAATAGGTATAAACCCATCCGCAGGATGCGCCGCCGACGATCGCGACCTTCTTATCGCGCAGACCGAGGGCGATCTCCTCGGTACCGAGGTCGCGGATATCGTTCTTCGCCTGAAGGTAGGTAACGCTCTGCGTTTCCTTATCGCGGGGATTGAGCTTATAGGAAATTGCGGGCTTATCGGGGAAGTTTTCAGCCGACTGCTCGACCATTACGCGAAAATCGCGGAATACTGTTGTTTCATAAAGCGGATACGCTTTCTTTCTGTTCATAAGTGAATTCCTCCATGGGAAAATTATTGTAGTATAATTATACTATTTTATTTGTCAATAGTCAAGATACTGTTTGAAAAAGAGGTAAATTTTGCGTAGAGTGGACTCTACCGACAGTAGAATTGCCCGTTTAACGGGGTAATATTTGCATTTAAGCGCATAAAGTGCCATATTTCGGCGATAATAAATGCGGAGGTGCGGGATGGAATATTTTTTGCTGGCGGCAGGTCTTTTTCTGCTTATAAAGGGTGCGGATCTTTTCGTTGACGGCGCTTCATCGATCGCGGCGAGGCTTCGCGTGCCCTCGCTCGTCATCGGGCTGACCGTAGTTTCCTTCGGCACAAGTGCGCCTGAGGCTGCTATCGGTATTTCCGAGAGCATCGGCGGCGGGAGCGGGATCTCGATCGGAAACGTGATCGGTTCGAACCTTTTCAACCTCCTGATCGTCATCGGGATCACCGCCCTCGCCATCCCTTTGACGGCGGAAGCCGACGTGATAAAGCGCGATATGCCCGTCAACCTTTTTGCGACGGGTGCGCTTGCCGTTACCGTTATCGACGGCATAGTCAAGCGTTACGAGGCGGCTCTGTTCCTCGGCGCGCTTGCCGTATATTTATTTTTCGTCATAAGAAAAGCACTCGGGAATCCTATCGACACGGATGACGGAGTGCGGCTTTCGTGGCTTTTGAGCTTGGTTTGCGTTGCGGGCGGACTTGCCGCCGTTGTGGTTGGCGGTGACGTCGTTGTTGATAATGCAAAGGCGATAGCCTCAAAGCTCGGAATGAGCGATACTCTGATCGGACTTACCGTGGTTGCCCTCGGCACTTCCCTGCCCGAGCTCGTCACCTCGCTCGTTGCGGCTAAAAAGGGCGAGGCGGGCATTGCAGTCGGCAACGCTGTCGGCTCTTGCCTTTTCAACATTCTTTTCATCCTCGGAATCACGGGCGTGATCGCGCCACTCCGCGTCGAAAGCGGACTTCTCACAGACGTCAGCTTTCTTGCGATAGTCACGCTCATAGTCTACCTTTTTGCGGCAAAAGGCAGAAAGATCGGCAGAATCGAGGGCGCGATCTGCATCGCGCTCTATGCAATCTATACGGCGTTTATAATTTTCCGCGCTTACTGAAAACCCACGGCTCAATCCGAACCGTGGGTTTACGCGTGTTATATTATTATTTATTCGTCAAATTGGGATTTATCGGTGAATCCACTCATTTCTTGAAATCGCAAATACTTTTGTAATTCCATTTATTTCATCAGAAAACTCATCTACTTGTTTGCAACCGTATGACATAGCAGTTTTGATAGATGCTTCGTTGGTATATTTCATATAAGAATAAACGATGTTAAACGGAGTATTGTTAAAAGTCCAATCTCTGACAGCAATCGCCGCTTCTTTTGCATATCCTTTTCGCTGCTTGTCAGCTCTGATATGATATCCGATTTCAGGTTTTATTTCTCCTTTGATAAGCTGCATTGTCAGGCCACAGTCACCAATCATTTCGCCTGTCTCTTTCAAGCATACGGCCCACAGTCCAAAACCAAATACCCGATACCGTTCAATATTTCGTTCAATCCAGTTTCTTACTCTGTTTTCATCAAATGCATAGGAATAATGTTGCATTATTTCCGAATCTGCCAATACCTTGTAAAGTGCCTGAAAATCATCATCGTTCATTTCTCTTAACAGTAAACGTTCTGTTTCAATTACCATTGTTTTCCGCCTCATCAAATT
>JAZRGT010000048.1:0-33432 GCA_045644325.1 Eubacteriales bacterium
GAAAAAGGTGGACGAAAACTTTCTCGCTGCTGTTGTCTTTAGTTATCTTGTTTTTTGCGCTTCAGGCAGAGTGCCGCGAGGGCTGTAAGTGCGATGATCGACGGCATCGCTACCGTTGAATTGCATCCTCCGAGAAGGAGAGGCGGGAGGGTTTCTTCCTCTGCGGGTGCGGTGGTTGCTTCAGGGGATGTTGTTACCTCGGGAAGCTGAGTCGTGATTTCGGGTTCCGCGGTCGTTTCGGGCGCCGAGGTCGTTACCTCCGCTGTCGTTTCGGGCGCGGTGGTGACGGGAGGAGCAACCGTTGTTTCGGGCGCGGTGGTGACGGGATGCTGCGTTGCCTTGTAGGTCGCGCGGTATACGGCATCGCCGGTTACCCTCTGATCAACCTGCTTGTCCCATCCCGAAAATTCATAGGCAAACTGCGAGTCCGCAGGTCTTGTCGGCGTTACGGGCAGGATGAGCGACGATCCGTAGGGATATTGATTGATCGAAATGCGCGTTCCGTCGTAATCGACGAACTCAACGGTGTATTCAATCGGCTTCCAGACGGCGTAAAGAGTCGTTTCAGCATCGGTCTCATAGAGAAATTCGGGCAGAAGCTCAACTCCGCCGCCCTTGACCGTCGACCAGCCCGCGAGCGTGTATCCCTCGCGGCGCGGCATACGGGAGGCAAGCTCAAGTCCGACTCCGATGTCCTTGTTGTGATACGAAACCGAGGGGATTCCGCCGTTTCCGTCAAGCTTTATGCGGATCTGCTCTCTTTCGGCGTGGTAAAGGTAGATCCATCCCTCCGCGCCGCCAAAGTCGATAAGTCCCCAGCCGAGAACTACCTCCCGGACCTCAACCTTGTCGCCCGCCTTAAGATAGCCGAGCGCGGTGTTGTACTTTTCGGATTCACGGCAGACGGCAAGACCTTCCTTGGTCACCGTGTAGTTGCCGGGGAATTTCATATCGGTCTTCTGAGGGAAATCGTAGACCATGCCCTCAACGGTTTTATAATTCGGAACTGCAAAGCCGACGAGCTTTTCGTTATCATAGGCGTAGGACTTCTGACAAACGAAATAGTTGTCGGTGTTGCCCTCGATGGTGTAGATAAATCCGCTGTCGGTGCCGATGACGAGACCGACGTGGCTTGAAATATAGCCTTTAGCCTTATCCTCGGGCGTTACGAAGAAGATTATATCGCCCGCCTGCGGGATATAACCGCTTGAGGCTTCCCTGAATATGCCCTGCGTGCGGAAGTTACGGACGGCTTTGGAGCAGGAAACGAAGGTCTCGACTGTCGAGGTGGGAACCCTCGCCTGACGCAGACACCAGGAAACGAAGGAGGCGCACCACGAGTAACCGTAGCTCATTCCGTTGCCCTCGCCGTTGTCGAGCTTGCCGTACATACGGTTATATTCGGCAAAATTCTTGTGACCGTCAAGGTTTGCGCCGTCCATATCGGCATCCGAGTTGCCCTCGTGATAGCCGTACTGCGTCATAGCGATCGAAACGACGTCAAATCTCTCGTCGCCCGTGAGCTTGTAATCGGTGAGAGCCTTGTAATAATTCGTTTTCTTATACTGACTGCTGACGGTATAAGTCGGCGCAACGGCAGAAGTGTCGGGCACAAAAAGCATTGCGGTCGAAAGCAGACAAAGCACCGCGATAGCTCCCGCGGTGAGTTTTTTAAGTTTATGCAAAATCGGCATATTGTCCTCCGATGGTAATATCTCTATTATATTATAGCAAATACTTGCAACGAAGTAAATAACAAAATATAAATATTTTTCTACCGCCCGCCGCACGGATAACGGATATCCATAAAACGGAAAAATCCCGCCCGAGGGCGGGATTTTTACCATTCTTTATTTACTTGCCTTACTGCTCTGTCATAAAGGTTGAACATCGCGTAGATCTCGGCGAGCTCGTAGTCGTCTATTAGACCGAAGTGGTAGGCAGCGGAGAGGTCGTAGGCGTCTCCGCCGCAGCCTACTATGATCGTGTAATCCTTCGGGAAACTGAAGGTATATCCGCCGATCTGCGTCATCAAGCTCCACGATGCGCCCCACGTTGAGCCGATGACCATACAGCCGTCCCAAATGCCGTAGTAATTCACGGGTTCGCGGTTCGGATCGTTCATATAATCCGCGCCGAAATATGGCATAAGGTCGATGCTTCCGATCGGAGTGGGAGCTGTTGCCTTAGCTTCCACGTCGGTGACATCAAATTCGATCCGTGCCTCGTAAATTTCGTGGCGCGTGGCGATTATCAATTGCTCTTCCGTGCTCAGCGAGTGTATATATTCATCATAATCGAAAACGTCTTCGCCGTTGTAGAAAAGCAGATCGGTAGCAAATTCGAATTCTATCGACGTGTTCGCGAGGGGATAGTGGAATTCGCCGAGCTTCGGGTCCGCTACCGCAAGCACTACCGTATTTCCAACCTTAGCGTAGCACCGTTCAAAAAGATGATTACCTCGGAAGAATTTGACAAAGGAGCGGTCTGCCTCGACTTTTGCATCCGAAAAAGCATGTTTCTCGGCATCCTCCTTGCTCCAATCATTCATAATACGTTCCTCGTAGACACGCATATAAGCTTTCGTGAAGACGTATTTCGCGTAAGCCTCTCTGATATCGAGCATTTCCTCGCGCGAGAGCGTGCCGGGCATAAACTCCCAATAAACGGGCTCGGTAGTGTGCTCGGGCGGGTTGTATTCTGGAATCACATACATAGATAGCGCGGACGAGTACCCTTCCAAATATTCTTGATATGCAAGATAGCGTTCGTGGATTTTTCCGATATCGGAATCGGTCAGATAACCGTCCTCAAGCGCCTCGCCGATGTGCATTATCTCGCCGTCGCGCCAGACGATCAGCTCTCCCGTGCCGCCAAGCTTGAATTCATAGCCCGCAACCGTGACTGTCAATAGCGAGGCATAGTAATTTTCGGTTGCGAGAAGAACGCAGTCGCCGAATTTGCCGTAATATTGATAAAGATCGCATTTTTTCGGATTGAAGAAGCGATATTTGTCGTCGCCGAGCTGTTTGAAGGCATACGCCGAGGCAACGGGATCGACTTCGGGTATCTCGGAGGGCTCAACGCCTCTGAAATACTCCTCGTAAAGCTCGCGGTACTTCCACGCATAGTAGTCCTCGTTGATCTCCGCCATCGTCTTTTGAGAAAGGTATTCGAGATCGGGGACGAACATCGGGTAGGAGTAATCGTTCCAATCGTCGTTGTAGGTCAGGTATTCCTCGGAATAATACTCGTAAAGCGCATCGGCTTCGCTTTGACCGAATATTCCGGCGGCATTGGGAATCTCATAGATCTCCGAAGAATCAACAAACAGCATTTGACCCGGCGAGAACCAAAAGTCATACCCCATAAAGATTATATGGTGTGCAATATCCTTTGTTGTAGGTGTACCACGCCAAAAGACAAAGATTTCTCCGTATTTTCCAAAATAATGGTTACCAGCTCTCGTTCGCTCCATCGCTTCCTCAACGGTTGCAGCTAAAATAATGCCGAACTTCGCCTTCCACGCGGCATTGATCGCATCGAGGTCGTCCTCGGTGATGACGTATTCGGAATATTTCAGATAATCGGGCGCACCGGGGATAGTCGCGGGGGGATTGGTTCCCGTCCCCTCGCCGAAATACGCGATCAGATTCGACACCACGGGGAAGATCGCTCCGAGTAGCAAAGCGCAGGCGGCGATCATCGCGGCGTAGCGCAAAGAGCGCATAAATGCACGCTTTTTCGACGGCTCGGGCGAGTGGTCGGGCACGCGGACGTCGGCAAGAACGTCGGCGAGGACTGCCTCATCGAGATAATAAAGAGCCTCGAGCAGACGTCTGTTTTCGGGCTTTATATTGCTTTTCATACCGTAATACCTTCCTTTCCAAGCTCTTCGGCGAGCTTCTTTCTCGTTCTGTGGAGCGACATCTTGACGCGGCTTTCGCCGAATCCCGTCTGCTCCGTGATCTCGCGGATCTCAAGCCCCGCCCAATAGCGGAGAACAAAGATCTTTTTGTCGTTTTTGTTTATTTTCTGCAGAAAATCGCTGATGATCTTGCCCGCGCGCTTCGCCTCGAAATCAGCGGCGAGGTCGGTGCCGTCGTCGAGCATAGTAAGCAGCTCGTCGCCGACGATGCGAATCCGTCCGCCGCGCTTCCAAGCGTTTTCCTCGCGCGAGATCTCGTGGGCGCGGTTTCGCACCGACTTGCCGATATAGGAACGCAGATCGCGCGGACGCTCGGGCGGGATCGCGTTCCATAGGGCGAGAAGCACGTCGTTGACGCATTCCTCAACGTCCTCGCGCATCGTCAGAATCTTTGACGCGATGTATCGGCAGAGCGCGCCGTATTTCTTCTCAACACCGGCAAGCGCCGCCTCGTCGCGGGCGAAAAAGAGCTCTATTATTTTTTTGTCATCCATTTTCGTCAACTCCTTTCATCCTATAAGAAGCGTTTTGCACCCCTCGCGTCACCGATTTTATCAAAAAATTTTATTTTTTATATAATACCACACGCCGCCCTGTTTGTCAAGCAATAATAAAAAGGAAAAATTCCGCCCGAGGGCGGAATTCAGCTTACTGACAAAGTATCAATAATATCAATCAAATAGCCAAATGCACAAAAAGCAGAAAGCTATGTTAGCACACTCAATATCAGCCTTCCCCGGTGGGGGAAGGTGCCGCAAAGCGGCGGATGAGGCGCCAAATAAGATATAGTTTTTCGCGAAGCGAAAATCTTCCAAAATATACCCAATAAAATATTTCGCTCTGTATTTAGATTGCAAATATACAAAAAACGAAGGATATTTGCCAAATTTGATAAAGAAAAAAGTATTTAGTGCAGGCAATCGGGGAAGATTTTCTCGCTACGCTCGAAAAACGGTATCTTATTAAAACGCCTCATCCGTCACTTTGTGCCACCTTCCCCCACCGGGGAAGGCTTAGTTCGCCTACGGCGAACAGCCGGTTCTGACTCGTCGGCTAAACGCCTCCGTTTTCCTTCGGAAAACCGTCAGATCCGCTTCAAAACTGCGAACATAGCCGCCGGTCTTTGTTTGTGCAATTTGACAATCTGCGTTTTATTATATAGGTTTGTCAGTAGCCTGAAATTCCGCCCTTGCGAGCGGAATTTCACCTTTATTTTGCGCCGAAGTGGGGATCGTCATTCGGCTATGGGGAGACGGTTCCTTCCATCAGCGCATCAAAGCAGCCGTAAACCGGACGGGTTCTTGCTCCCGCGATCATTATCGCGCGCTCGGAGGCGTTGTTGTAGCTCGAAAGCGGGCGGTCGAGATGATCGTCCGAGTGGGCGCAGACGTATATCTCGCCTCCGTCCACCATCGAAACGATCAGGGTGTGGTAAAAGTCGCCCGCCTCGTCGGCAAGCTGTATGACGTCGCCCGGGCGCACGCGGTCGAGCGTTATCTCGAAGCCGAAGGGTCCCGTGCCGCCGTTTTCGGCGGTGAAGTCGGGTGCGCCCGTCATAAAATCGTAAAAGTATTCAACACTCGTCCAGGCGGGCGCGCGGTTTTCGGGGGAAATATAGTACCATCCGAGGTCGCGCGTGTAGTTTTGCACGCAAGTGCCCGCAAAAATCGCCTGCGAAACGAAATTTGTGCAGTCGCCGCCGATGCCCGTGTAGTCGCTGAAGAGCGGATTGCGCGAGAGCGCCCACCTCCGCGCGTATGCGACGGCGCGGGAGCGATCGTAGGGAATAAATGTGAGCTGTGGGTAGGGATTATTATTCATTTCCGATACCTCCCGAACGAGCTATCGCAAGCACGGAGCAGAAGATTTCTGCGGCATCGGCACGGCTCAGCACCTCACTCGGCGTGACATCGAAAAATGCCCCCGCGATTCCCGCAGAGCAGAGCGCGGCAAGCTCGACTCGCGCGTAGTTCGCGCCGCCGACCGATACCTCGACTGCAAGATCAAGATCAAGTCCGAGCAGAAGCGCGGTCATATGCGCCGCCTCGGCAAGCGTTATTTCGGCGTTTGGCATAAATATCTGCTCGCCGTTGATGATCCATCCGCTTGTAAGCCCGAGCTTTTGTGCCGTGGCAACGTAGGGGAGAGCCGATGCGGGGATGTCATTTTTGTCGGCAAAGCTGCATTCAGCATCGCCCTCGGGCGCGATCCCCGCCGCCGTGAGCAGGGTGACGGTGAATTCGGAGCGCGTCATACCTTTTTCGGGATAAAAATGAGTACCGCCGCCGTAAACGGTACCGCTCATTAAGCCCTCTGCCTCGCAAATGCGCGCAAAGGTCTCGTTGCTGCCAGCCATATCGGCGTAATCGGGCGCGGAAAAGCGGCTGACCGTTACGTTCACCTCAGCCTCACCCGCGTAGTTGCCCCACTCGTCGCGGACGGTGTAGCTGAAGGAATCCCTGCCCGTGTAGCCCGAGGTCGGACGGTAAACGTAGTGTCCGCGCGAGCGGTCGGAGAGGATAACGCTTCCGTGGCGCGGGTATGAGGTGATCTCAAAGACCATTTCGTCGCCCTCGGGATCGCTTGCCGCGAGAATGCCGCCGCAGACTCCGCCCTCGGGTACGCGCGCGGAGAGTGATGCCGCGGTCGCGCATTCAAGAGTCGGGGCGGAGTTTGTTGCGCCCGCATCCCTCAGCCGGACCGAGCAAGCGTATTCGTAAGCCGAGCCGTCGGCTGTGAAGTAAAAGACGGTGTCCTGCGCCGAGGGCATCCCGCTCGGCATAAACGCCATTTTGTCAAGGCTCGACCTTGACAGCACCTGTCCCTCGGGCACGACCACGCTTCCTATCGTAAGCTGACCGACAGCAAGATCGGGTCGGCCCGTGATCTTAATGCTTTCGGGTACGTAACCAACCGCGCGGGCAAAATCCTCGCACGTGAAAACGACCTCACCGCCCGGCACGCCCGATACCACCATCCCGCACCGCGCCGCGATTACTTCGAGACCGGGAGAGAGCAGAGCATCTCCGTCTTCTGCGGCAAATGACGGCAGAACGGCAATCGCCGCGATCATACATAAACAGACTAAATACGCAAAAATTTTCCTTCGCATAGCTTCACCTCGCAAAATTAATACAGTAATTAATACGTCGGCGGGGTGGAAAATATGCTATAAAGCGAAGATAAAGAAAAATCTCGGATATTGCGAGGATTCGAAATATCCGAGATTCTTTTATTTAACCGATGTTTTCACAAACTCCGATGAAGATCGGAAGTCCGTTTTCGATGTCGATGATGGCGTAGATGAAGGGGCGGTCGAGCTCGACGGAGTAACTTTTACTTGGAGCACACTCGGGAGTGACAATTATCGCCGTTACAGCTGCGGCGCGGGTGCCCGAGTTGTCGAGATCGATGTGGGTTTTCTGAATTACTCTTGAAATATAGAGGTTGCCGCGCGTGTCCACGCCGAGGGAGGAGAAGTCTGCCGCGCTGCTGTCAAATGCTCGTGGCATACCCATCTTTGAGAGTACGTCCGCCATTTCGATACTGCAATCAAAGGAGAAATGCGGCATTTTGGCGCGGATATCGACTCCAAGCGAGGAGCTTTCGCGGTTATCGTAGAGCTTCAGAAGCTCTTTGCCGTCAAGCGAGGCGGCGTAATCGTAAACGTCACCCTCGGGAAGAAGCGCGAGAAAGGCGTAGTCGTTGTCCTTGTAATTCTTAACGATGCCCGCTACGTTTTTGCCCTCAACGTAGCCGTCGCAATCCGCCCACATAAAGGTCGCGGTCTGAAGACTTCCGTTATGCGCCTTGAAGCTGTCCTCAAAGCACGCGCTGTCGCTCGGCTGATTTGCCCAGAGAGCATCGAAGGCGAGGGCGTTGAGAAGGACCATCACCGAAAGCTCGTCAAGATCGCCCTCGTTCAGTATGCTCGGGATCATTCCGAAGGTTTCCTTTCCGACCCAATCGTTGATCGCACCGATCGAATTTGGGAGATCGGCGGCGATTACGTCGGCGTTGAAGGTATTCTTGGCGGTGTTGACAAAGTTCTGATTGATGCTGAAGGCGGGGTTCGAAGTGACCCATATCGCGTTTGCAAGGTTGAAGCGTGCGTTTTCGGTCGAGGCGAGTGTGGAGGTGTAGTTATACAGCTCGGCGGAGAGCTTGTCGATCGACATACCGCCCGGCATACCGCCGCAGAGTACGTCTTCCATCTCACGGAGAGTATCGCCGTCGGCACCGTTTGCCGTCATTGCAAGCGCGAGCATCGCGGAGAGGGGCGAGACGAGCAGACCGCTCCCATCGTAAGCGGTGCGGCTTTCGCGGAGAAGATTGAGCGCAAAATCGGCATAAGCTTCGCGGAAGCTTCTTGCAACGTCATCGGGCTCGCGATCCGGTGAAGTTTCACTCGGAGCAAGATACTCGACGTCCCCGCCCTGCATCGGGGAGTAATCGGGTTCGGTCGAGACGCAGCTGTTATCCGAGCCGTTGATCCTGCAGCCCGCAAACACGGGCATAAGAATACAAAGCGCAAAAAGCGCAGAGATGAGGTGTAAATAAGTCTTTTTCAAAGTGTTTTCCTCCATTTCGGTTAACGTCCGCCTTGGGCGGACATATCGTATTGCTTGCAATATATCGTATTGTTTGCTGAAAGCAAACGATATATCGCATGAGCGAAGCGAATATATCGTGTTTACCGCGTCTTCGACACGATATGCTTCGCACGATATGCCGCTTTGCGGCGTGTTCTACCTATATAGACGCAAAACCGCGGAAAAAGTTCCGCGGTTTTGCCAAATATTTTTAAAATTAATTCATCGCCTTGAAAGCAGCCAAGGTCTTTTCTATAAGATTCGGAACTGCTCTTTTTGCGCCTCTGATGAGAGAAGCGATAGAGTTTGCTCTGCCGGCGTCAAGCTCGGTGTTGAGCTGGGGCTCGATGGAGTCGATCCAGTCGTATGCGATCGCCCAGTTGAGGTATCTGGTCTCGCTGATCATTTCAAGCATTGCAACAGATTCCGCATCGCGGGTTCCGCGGTAGCAGAGTCTCTCATAGTAAACGGGAAGAACGTCCTGCCAAGCGTAGTAGGAAAGAAGGTCCATAACCGCCGCGGTGCGCTCGGGGGTTGCGCAGGTGGTGGGGATGGTAAAAAGCAGAGTGCCCCAGTACATATTGCTGAGGTAGTTTTCCTGATCCGAATTATATTTCGGGATGGGAAGGATTCCGTAGGGATCGGTCATATCCTTGAGCTCGGAGGCACCCGCCTTGAGCTCGCCGCCCATAAATACAGATCTGCCCTGAGAGAAGATATCCTTGGTGTAGTGCTTGCCCGTGGAGTTTGCGCTGATGTAGGTTCCGTTTGCGGTATCGCCCGTAAGTGCGGCGATCGCCTCGGTAACGTCGTAGACGGTCTGGCTTTCAGCCATTGCGAAGTAGGGAACGCCCTCTGCGTCCTTGAGGCAGTAGTGCTCGTTACAGCCGACCATCAAAGCGTTGATGAGGTTCTTGAAGGAAGCCATACCGTAAATGCTCGATCCTCCCGCCGTGAAATCCCAGGAGGGATCGCCGCCAAGGGATGCGCTCTGAGCGGCAAGCTCGGTCAAACGTGCAAGAGTCCAGGTGTTATTGTATACATCCTCGTAGGGGGAGGGAAGACCTTTATTCGAGAGAAGGGTCTTGTTGAAGTAGATACCCCAGGTTCCCTCGAAAGCCATAAGATGAGCGTCGCTCGAGAGATAGTAGAGGTGATCACCGAGGAGGGTAGCGTCATCCTTGAGCTGCTGATTCCACCAGGGCATATCAATGTTGAGGTTTTCAACGCCGTAGAGGTTGAGGAGATACGAGCTTGTGAACATCGTGCCTATGTGGGTGGAGCGAAGATAAGCAACGTCATAGATATCCTCGCCCGTCGACGAGACGTTCATGATCTCGTCGTACTGATTGTCCCAGCCGCAGGCGTATTCAACGAGGTCGATCTTGTACTTTTCCTCGACCTTGAACATAGCCTTGTACTGAGCATCGTTTACGGGCTCGCCGCTTACGTCTTCGGCGAGGATGTTCATTATCATCGAGTACTTGGGCTCGCTGTTGAAAATGAGGAATTCCTCGTTTGCGTATTCGACGTCAAGGAAGGGGTATGAGGTCTCCTCGGGCTCGGTTTCGGTGGGAGCCTGAGTCTGAGCGACTTCGCCGGGATCGGGAGCTGTGGTGGTGTCACCGCCCGAGGTTTCCGCGCAGGAAAGCACAGGAAGGATCATTGCGATGCAGAGGAAGAGAGCTGTGATGAGTCGAAAATACTTATTGGTCTTCATAGCGGTTCTCCTTTGTAATAATATTTTTTTACGCGCCCTTGTGGTGCGCGGGGGGAGCAATGTTGGCAAAGCCCTTTTCGATACGCTTGAGAATGACGGCGTAGCAGATATAAAGTACTATCGTGGTGGCAAGCCACGAGATCGGGTAGGAGATGTAAAGCGAACCGGGAGTCCTGAATTCCGCAAAGATGGTGTATACCCAAACAACTCGCATCGCGCAAGCACCGATCAGGCTGACGACCATTGAGGTTGTTGACGCGCCGAGTCCGCGAAGCATTCCCGACATTACCTCCATAAGTCCGCAAAGGAAGTAGAAAATAGTGGTGTAGAACATTCGCTCCATACCGAATTCAATGATCGCCTGCTTGTTTGCCGCGCCGTCAGCGGGCAGGAAGATGTTGAGCAGAGGCTCACCGAACGCGTAGGTGATAAGACAGAGCGGGACGCCTATGATCAGAACCGAGAGCAGGCAGTAATAGCAGGTGTTTTTCACACGCTTGATCTCTCGCGCGCCGAGGTTTTGCCCCGAGAAGGTCAGCGCGGCGTGGTAGAAGGAGTTGAGCGCGATGTAGATAAGTCCGTCGATAGTGCCCGCGGCACCGTTGCCCGCAACGCCGATCTTGTCAAAGGAGTTGACGGAGGACTGAATGATTACGTTCGAGAAGGAGAAAAGACAACCCTGAATTCCCGCGGGAATACCAACCTTGATGATCTTCACCATAAGGTAGGGTGCGATGTGAAGGTGGCGCAGGTCAAGCCTGCAAGCATCGTCAAGACGACACAGACGGGTGATGACGAGGACTGCGGAGAGGTACTGCGAGATGATAGTTGCAAGCGCAACCCCCGCAACGTCAAGATGGAAAACGATAACGAAAATAAGGTTGCAGATGACGTTTACCGCGCCCGCTACCATAAGGAAGTAGAGGGGGCGCTTGGTGTCGCCCTTTGCACGGAGGAGTGCGGCGCCGTAGTTATAAACCATCTGCGCGGGCATACCGAGGAAGACGATACGCATATAAAGCGCGGCGTGGTCAAGCACGTCGAGGGGCGAATCCATAAGCACCAGAAGGGGCTTGCAGGCGATAAATCCGATCACTCCGACGATCACTCCGAGGATCGCGGCAATGGTGATGGAGGTGTGGACAACGTCGCTTGCCTCGTCGTCGCGTCCCGCACCGAGCGAGTGCGAAAGCGTGACAGATGCGCCGACGGAAAGACCGATGAAGAGTCCCGTGATCAGGTTCGAAAGCGCACCCGTGGAGGTAACTGCGGCAAGCGCGGCTTCTCCGTCAGCGGCAAAATTCGAAACTATGAGTGTGTCTGCAGTGTTGTAAAGAAACTGCAAAATGCCCGTCGCGAGGATGGGTAGCGTGAAGAGAAGGATGGGCATAAAGAGAGGACCCGAGGTAAAGCTGATCTCTTTCTTTGCCTTTAGTGTTTTGGCTGCTGAAGTTGACATATCTTCCTCCGATAGGCATAATATGATATGCTAATTATAGCACAGTAAAGGGGAGAAGTCAATGGATTTCGGAGAATAAAAATACGAAAAAATTCAAAGAAAAATTAAGAAGGTATAGAAAATTTCGGAATTATGTGATATAATATAATTGGTGTATAATATTGTATTGTTAATATCAAAAGTGGTGCTGAATTTTTAGCACTTACTTATTGATCAGATTGGAAAATTTCCGAGCAACGCGAGGAAATTCACATTAATTATTCATTATTCATCAGCGAAGCGGCTTCATTATTCATTAAAACGTCCGCGTTCGGTAAATGAATGATGAATAATGAAGAATGAACAATGAATAATTTTGGAGTATAAGAAATGCATACCGGACCCATTTTTCACGAAAGAAATTCATACCGCCGTCCGCTTATTATAGCGCACAGAGGCTGTAATAATTACGCGCCGCAGAACTCGTTACCCGCCTTTGAGACTGTTGCAAAGATGGGCGTGTGGGCGATCGAGACGGATATCCACCTGACCCGCGACGGCGTCGCGGTCTGTATGCACGACAGCACGCTCGCCACAATGACGGATAACGAGGGAATTATTGAGGAAATGACCTTTGAGGAAGTCCGCAAGGCTCGTATTAATAAGGGCGTCGGTGCGGACAAGCTGCCCGAGGATCAGCTCCGCGTGCCTACCTTTGAGGAGTATCTCGACGTTTGTATGCGCTACGGCTGCGTGCCCTTTATCGAGTTTAAGACTCCCGAGGGAGTTGAGGCGGCAATAAAGAGCCTGCGCAGACGGGGAATGCTCGATTACGCAGTTGCTTCTTCGGTAAAATTCGATTATATAGCCGAGGCGAGAAGACTTTCGCCGGAGATATTCGTACATCTGATCTTTGCCAAGGAAAAGCACTATGACGCGCTCTGCGACCTCGGCTACGCGGGACTTTCGCTTAAGATTGCCGACCCCGCCGATCTGCCCGAGGGCATCATCGGCGACATCCACGAGCGCGACCTCCGCATCTGCCTCCGCGCCGCAGATACACGCGAAAAGCTCCGCCAGATGATCGACCTCGGACTCGATTATCAACCGTCAAATTGCATTTTTACTCCCATAGCTTAAAAACCAAAAGTTTTTGAAGATTCTTAAGGAACTTTTTTCAAAAAGTTCCTTAAGCAGAGCTCGAGACGGAGTCTCGAACCAATGCGAGAGCTTCAGCTCTCGCCACCCCGCTTCAAAATCACGAAGCTCCGCTTCGGGATTTTGGACGGAGTCAATACTTTCGCAAGGGCGAAAGTGTTGCGCTCCGTCACTCTGCGCCCAAGGGGCGCACGATGTTGCACTATATTTCGCCCTTGATTTAGTTTGGGCACGAAATCCTTCGCGAAGGTGCTGACTGCCCTCCCCAACCCCTCCCGCGCGCGGGCGGGGAGTGAAACAGTGCGATCTTCTTTAATGTTTATAAGATTAAATGCTTTCCAAATCCGAACGGAGGTAAAAATGGATACTAAGAATTTTTCAAAATTCCAAAAAATCCAGCTTTGGCTGAGTGTAATTCCGTATTGGTCAAGCATTTTTATCGTGGGCGTAACTATATTCACTATAAAAAAGCACAAGAGGGGGAACTTTCTTGAGTGGCTGAAGTTTTCGCTGATCTTTTTCGGCGGATTTGTAGGCTCTTATTTGTGGGCAAATTATGTTATGTCGGGGCAGAATCCGATATTGAGTATCATTTCGGAAGGGCTCATACTCTTTATTGCAAATCTGCTTTTCGTTGCACAGCAAAACAAATGCGAACAGAATCCTGTTGAAGAAAGTGATCCGAGAAGTGCAAAAATGTCTACCTTCGTTGTGGTTTTTGCGATTCCGCTTGTTTTGGCAATGATTTTGGTGGGCGTGAAGATCTCGCAAATGCTTTCGCTTCATTCGGATTATACAATAGCCGACACAAACGGCGCGGAAAGCTCGCTTGCCGTGATAACCGAAGACGAAATAATCAAATCCTCGCGCAAACTTACAATGCTGGCTTTCAGTGAAAATTTTGTGGGCGCGCAGACATCGGTAACGGGCGATCTTGCGGAATATGACTATGATACTTCATCGTTTGCGGCGTCCGCGATAAGCGGAATACGAACGATGCAAGCAACCCTTACCGATCGTGATACGCTTACCCTGACGGTTTCTTCGTCGGTCGAGGAAGGGAATATGGAAATTTTTATCCTCATAGATGGAGAAATTCACTCAAAAATACCGATAAATGACGAAATAACCGTCACGCTTGAAGGTATCGGCGGCAAGACCGTCGTTGTCCGCTTCGGTGCCGAATCGGCAAAGGGAGAGGTTAAAGTTACAAGAAGAATCAATAATCAATAGTCTTGTTGCATCGGAGAAGGAGTTTTGATGAAAAAATACTACATCAACATTCGCAACGATAAGAGAAGTCTTTTATATGCGTTGCGGACTGCGTTAGCAATATATATGACAGCCATATTAGTATGGTGTTGGCTTGTGCATCCGCTTGTGGGCATCATGTGGACGGCATTATGTGCATTTTGTTTAATCGTGAGCTTTAACTCGACAATTTGCGATTTTACCAATTATTTCACCTACAACCCCGAAACGAACGAGATAACCTTGAAGCGATATAGACAAAGGGATCGCGTGATAAACCTTTCCTCGGTTAAAAAGATCGTTGAAAAAAGGAACATAGATCCATTTCTCGGAGCAATCGACGGTAAGCATTCAAATTCTTGCGCCGTTAAGAGCCGCGATGGATACGACTATTTCTTTATCGAGCAAAACGATGCCGTCCTCGAAAAATTCTTCGCCGACCACGGCATCCCGACTTTACCCGTACGCGAAGAATCCACCGATTAAAAATCACTTTTCGCCTCGGCGAAAAGTTACCATAACTCTGCATTCTGCACTCTGCACTCTGCACTCAAAACCATCTGACTAAAGAAAAGGAACCCAAACAATGATCTACATGTTTCTCGCCCCCGGCTTCGAAGAAATCGAAGCTCTGATGCCCCTCGACCTTATGCGCCGCGCGGGTCTTGAAGTTAAGACCGTCGGTGTCGGCTCGCTTGATATCACCGGCTCGCACGGAATTACCGTCAAAGCCGATATGCTCGATTCGGATTTTTCGGATAACGCCCCCGAATGCGTCATCCTCCCCGGTGGTATGCCCGGAACGACCAATCTCGACGCCTCCCCCGTTGTTCATAAGGCACTCGACTCTGCACTTGAAAATAACTCCCTTATCTGCGCTATCTGTGCCGCACCGATGATCCTCGGTAAGCGCGGTATTCTCAAGGGTAAAAACGCCACCTGCTTCCCCGGCTTCGAGAAATATCTCGAGGGCGCGAACGTCGGCGGACGCGCCGTTCGTGACGGTCAGGTCATCACGGGCGTCGGTATGGGCGCGGCTCTTGAGTTCGGCATCGAGATCGTTGCCGCACTCCGTGGCAGAGACGCGGCTGACAAGCTCTTCGCCGCAGTTCTTGCAAAATAATGAAGGATTATTTCAAAAATTCCGCGAATACGGCACCGCTTCTCGTCCTCGGGATATTCGTTCTGCTCCTCGTCAGCAGGCTGATCGATACCACTCTCCTGACGCGAGAGAACGAATACGTCGCCGTCATCGTGCTGCAGCTTGTGATTTTCCTGCTGCCCGCAGCCTTTTATATCAAGGCGCTCGGGCTCGATTTCGGACGGTTCCGACTCTCACTTTTCGGTCCCGGTCATCTGCTTTTGCTCATTTCGGCACTTATTTCGCTGACTGCGGGAACAATACTTATCGAGTATTACACCCTCGGCGGCGCATCTCTTGACCGAAATTACGATCTTTGGGGCGTGTTTATCTCGAAAAACGAGGGTACGGTGTCGAGCGCGATCTATCTGATCCTCGCCTACGCCTCGCTTCCCGCGATCTGTGAGGAATTCGTCTTCCGCGGTCTGCTGATCTCGGAGTACGAGAAGAGAAGCACGACCGCCGCGGTTCTGCTTTCCTCGCTGTTTTTCGCGCTTCTGCATTTTGACATCGCGCGTTTTCCCGTCTACTTCTTCGCGGGATTCATTCTTGCGCTGACGCTCTACGCCTCGCGCTCCCTCCCCGCGGCGATAGCCGTTCATTTGTGGCATAATCTGATCGGACTTTTCGGCAGACCTTATATGCAAACTCTCGTCTCCCTCGGCGGAGAGAAGCTTTTTATGACGCTTCTGACGGCAATATTTTTGCTGTTTTCGGGCATTTTTGCTGCCGAAGCCGCAAGACTTTATAAAAATTATGCGCGCTTCGATCTTTCAAGCGCATACAGGGAGATCGATCCGCCCTATCCCCCCGCAAATGCGGATTCAACTCCTCTCGAGGAGCTTGCCGCAAAGCACCCGAGGATCGCCGCGACCTGCGGAGCGATCTTCTCCTTCCCCTCGCTCGTATGCTACGTTGCCTACACGGCGGCAGTTTTTATTGAATTTTAGAAAGGAGCTTCAGATGGAGAATACAAATCCCGAAAAAACTCCAAAAAAGAAAATATTGAAAAGACCGAACAAAAAAGAGGTCATCGGCGGCTACACGCGCGCGCAGTATGCCGCGGCACTTAAGGAGCTCGATCCCGAGGAGAAGGAGTTCTTTGACCGCGCCGATTACACCGAAACGCAGAGCACGGTCTCCGCTGTCATCAAGGCTCTCATTTATATAATTGCGATAATTACCGTGTCTGTCGCGCTCGCGGTCTTTGCCATTTCCTGCGCAAACGACATTTTTGCCTTCGTTAAGGAGGAAAAAACTGTCGAGGTCGTCATTCCCGAATACGTCACGTCCGACGAGCTTGCCGATATACTCGGCGAGGCGGGCGCGATCAATTATCCCTGGCTCTTCAGGCTTTATTGTGATCTCAAGGACGTCGACACCAGCCCCGCATATAAATTTCAGAGCGGAAGCTACACGATTTCGACATCTATGAACTACGATACGCTGATGCTTTCGTTCGTTGAGACTATGACGCTGACCACGGTGCGAATCACCTTCCCCGAGGGCGCGACGGTCGATGAAATCATCGCCCTTTTCGAGGCAAACGGCTGCTCGACACGAGAGAAGTTCCTTGAATGTATGGAGACCTACGATTTCACCATTAACTACGATTTTCTCAGCAATATAGATATGACGGGCAGATATTATCTGCTTGAGGGCTATCTCTACCCCGACACTTACGATTTTTATACCGGCAGAGCGCCCGAATATTACCTTTGCCGTCTGCTTGATCAGTTTGCAAAGGTCTTCCGTCAGTCGAAGTTCTTTGAGGCGGCAGAGGAGACGGGATACACCGTCGATCAGCTCCTCACCATCGCCTCGATTATCGAGAAGGAGGCGTATCAGCAGAATGACTTCGATATCGTTTCTTCGGTAATCCACAACCGACTGCTCGATCCCGATACCTTCCCGAATCTTGAATGTGACTCCACCATCGTCTACGCCCTTTCCTGCGAGGCGGGTAAGAGAGTCACCGATATCACGCTGGAAGATCTCAATATGGATAATCCCTACAATTCCTATAACGAGGAAGGTCTGCCTCCCGGACCGATCTGCAACCCCAGCTACAACTCGATCGCCTGCGCGTTTGACCCCGCGGATACCGAGGAAAAGTATTATTATTTCGTTTCGGACAAATACGGAATGATGTATTATGCGACAACGCTGAAGGATCACGAAGCCAATATTGCAGCTATAAAAAAGGCGGAAGCTGACGAAAATCAATAATCAGCCAATTGTAAAACTGCGTTTTACAATTGAAGATCCGCGCGCTTATCGCCTCCGCCAAAATCAAAGATTTTGACGGCTCCCCTCGGCGCGCGGGCTCGCTCGGCTCGCCCAAAAGGTGTTTTTTCGGTCGGCAAAGCCGCCGAAAAAACGGATTTTATTAAAATTTGTGTAATTTTATAAACAGTTGAATAAAAAGGAGAAATATTTTGAGTATTATGATGACAGATAAGGAAAGATTCATACAGATCTATAAGGAAAAGATCACCCGCGAGGGCTCATCCGAGCTTCTTGCATACCTTTGCTCCGAGTCCTGCGACTTCTTTACCGCGCCCGCATCCACCCGCTACCACGGTGCCGAGGTCGGCGGACTCTGCCGACACAGCCTCAACGTCTACGATTGCCTCGTTGACATTATGAACCGCAAGCGTATGAAGGAGGTTTACGGCATCCATTACAGCGAGGAGAGCATCGCCATCGCCGCGCTGCTCCACGACCTCTGCAAGATCAATTTCTACCGCGTTGAGAGCCGTAACGTCAAGAAAAACGGCACTTGGGTTGCAGTTCCTTACTATACCATCGAGGACACCCTCCCCTACGGTCACGGTGAGAAGTCGGTATATATCGCATCGGGCTTTATGCGCCTGACACGCGACGAGGCGTTTGCGATCAGATATCACATGGGCTTTTCGGGCCCCGAGGATAACGGAACCGTCGGCAAGGCGCTTGAAATGTTCCCCCTCGCCTTTGCGCTTTCTGTTGCCGATATGGAAGCCGCTTACTTCCTCGAGGGAATGCCGGAGGATAAATAACCGTGGCGCGAGTAAGAAATATCTCGGAGCAAACGCGCAAAAGACATAAGCTTGAGAAGATTCTCGTTTGGCTGAAATACTGTTCCCCCGCGATACTTACGCTCTTTGCCTGGTTCTCCTGTCTCATTCGCGGTGTGCGGTTTTATGACGGAGAGAAGTTTTACAGCTTGCAATCCGTAAACGAAATGGTCACGCAGGCGATCAAGGGTATGGGCTCCTTTGACGCGGCAAAGGACGACAGCTACACCGAGCTTCTGGCAAACGCGCTGGGACCCGCAACGGCGGCGTATACCTGGTGCTTTATCATCGCGGGCGTGCTTTCGCTCTACCTTTTGATCTTCGCGATCGCGATCCTCATCGGCGATCCGGTGTCGGTCTCGACCAACCGGGCAAAGATATGGTTCAAGACCTTTTTCCCCGGCAAATGGCTTGCGTTTTTGACTTTGATTTTGCCCGTTTATCCCGCGTTTATGCCCTACGTTATCAGATATCTTTTCTATAAATATTACGTAATGAACGATCTCATCGTTGTCGCCTCGCGCTATAATCCCGCCATCGCCGTGTCTGTTGCGGCGGCAATATGTCTTATTATTTTCTTTGTCGCAACGCCGTTTGAGAATAGACATAAAATGGACCCCTTCGTTCGCTACGATAAGAATGACGATTTCTAAAAGACAATTATTGTTGACAATTGTTCCGAAATGACGAAAAAATGCAGGAAGTGCTATCACTTTCTGCATTTTTTGCTTGACAAACGGGGGCTTTTGTGATACAATAAAGTAGTATGAGTTTATTCTTATTTTAATTTATATTATAATACCTATATCTCATAATATCATTTTTGAAAGAAAGCAACAAAGGAGGTGCAAAAGAATTGACATTAGTGGAAATTCTTATCTGCGTAGCCGTCGGCATCGTTGGTATTGCCGCAGGTATCGTCGTGGGAATTCTGATCCGTAAATCCATCGCCGAAAAGAAGCTCGGTATTGCCGAGGAGCGCGCGAAGAAGATCGAAGCGGATGCAAAGATCCAGGCTGAAGCCGACACGAACAAGATGATACTCGCCGCGCAGAAGGAGATCAATCAGATGCGCACCGAGTCGGAACGAGAGATCAAGGAACGCCGCGGCGAAATTACCAGATCCGAGCGCAGACTCACGCAAAAAGAGGAATCTCTTGATAAAAAGACCGAACAGCTCGAAAAGAAAAACGAGCAGCTCGATAAGAAGATCAAGGACAACGAGCTCGCACGCGAGCAGCTCAGCGCTGCTATCGAGCTTCAGACTAAGGCTCTTGAACGTATTTCGGGACTCACCGCCGAGGAAGCAAAGGCTGAGCTCGTCGAGAAGCTTGAAAGCGTTGCAAAATTTGAGTTCGCTCAGCGTATGATCGAGCTCGAGGAGCAGTTCAAGGACGAGGCTGACACCAAGGCGCGCAATTACATTTCGCTGGCTATTCAGAGATACGCCGCGGACAACGTTTCGGAAAGCACGATCACGTCGGTTTCTCTCCCCGGAGAGGAAATGAAGGGACGTATTATCGGCCGCGAGGGACGAAATATTCTTATGCTTGAAAAGCTTACGGGAGTCGATCTCATCATCGACGATACCCCCGAGGCTATCACCCTTTCGGGATTTGATCCCGTTCGCCGTGAGATCGCAAGACTCACGCTCGAAAAGCTCATTTCGGACGGACGAATCCATCCCACCCGCATCGAGGAGATGTACGAAAAGGCAAAGCGCGAGGTCGAGGCAGGCGTCAAGCAGGCGGGCGAGCGCGCAACCTTCGAGGTCGGAGTTCACGGACTCAACCCCGAGCTTGTCAAGCTCCTCGGCAGACTTCGCTACCGTACCTCGTACGGTCAGAACGTGCTCAAGCACTCGGTCGAGGTCGCATTCCTTGCGGGAATCATGGCTGAAGAGCTCGGCGTTGATGCGGCAACCGCACGCCGCGCGGGACTTCTCCACGATATCGGTAAGGCATTCCCCCACGACGTTGAGGGAACCCACGTACAGATCGGCGTAAACGCCGTCAAGAAGTACAAGGAAAGCCGCGAGGTAGTTCACGCCATCGAGGCACACCACAACGACGTCGAGCCGCAGACAATTATTGCGGTTCTCGTTCAGGCAGCGGACGCAATCTCCGCCGCACGTCCCGGTGCACGCCGCGAGGATCTCGAGAACTACACCAAGCGTCTTGAAAAGCTCGAGGTGATCGCCAAGGGCTTTGACGGAGTTGAAAAGCCTTACGCTATTCAGGCGGGCCGCGAGCTCCGCGTAATGGTCAAGCCCGAGGAAGTAAACGACGTAACCATGAAGGTCATCGCGCGCGATATGGCGCAGAAGATCAAGGAAGACGTCAAGTACCCCGGTCAGATCAAGATCCATCTTATCCGCGAATCCCGCGCTGTGGATTACGCGAAATAATCCGAATAAAAAGGGCTGAGATGCTTATTTTAGCAATCTCAGCCCTTTGTGCATAAAAAGGAAAATTTTCGCCCGAGCGAAAATTCAAGATTTTATCAAAAAACGTATACCCTTGTCTTTTCTGCGGTACAGATTTCGCTCTCCTCATCCACCACTGCCGTGGTCCCCCTTCCCCGCTGGGGAAGGCTTCAGGCTACTGACAAACCTATATGATAAAATGCAGATTGTCAAATTGCCCAACCAATAGACAAGCGGATATGTTCGCACAAACAAAACGGGTCTTCCCCCGCTGGGGAAGGCTTATTTATAATTTTGCTCAATGTTTCTATACGTCGTGAACTGGTTATATCATAGAACTTAAAAGCGAAACAGCGTTTTTTGAAATCTAACTGCTATAGTCAATCAAAATATTATTATCGAAATCATCCGTGTCACTATATCACTATAATCTATGTTCGCAGTAACTAAAAAGCCTTCCCCAGCGGGGAAGGGGGACCACGGCAGTGGTGGATGAGGAGATCGGAGTCTGTACCGCAGATACGACAAACGTACCGAATTCTCTAATAATAATTGAAAATTTTCGCTACAGCGAAAATTTACCTTCTACCTTCGACCTCGGCTCAAATAAAAATTGAAATAGATCAGAAAGCCGCGCTCGAACACCTCTGCGGCAACAAAATTTTTCTGATTAATAAAGTTTTATCACAAATTGAGATAAAAAAGGAGTTTTGCAAAAAATTGTGATATAATGAGGGGGAATTTTATATTATGGAGGCAAAGTATGAAAAGCATACTCGAAGAACTTTGGTACGGCAATCTCTGTCCCGAGATTGTTGTGGGAAAAATGAGAGGAGACGAAAAGAAATTGGCGGGCTATATAGCGGTTCATCATGAAAAGTTGATTTCTATGTTGAACGATGAACAAAAAGAAATCCTTGAAAAATTCACAGACTGTCGCGACGAACTGTCTATGATGAACGAGAAAACAATTTTCATTAATGCTTTTTGCCTCGGTGCAAGGATAGCGTTTGAGGTGATGAGTAAGGATTTTGAATAAGAAAAGCAACCGACTTTTGACAGTCGGTTGCTTCGTATTATGCAAATTCGTGCTCTTTAACGTATTCAATAAACGTCCCGAGGCTTTTCGACATCCATTTGTTTTTATGGTAGATAAGCTGCTTCCAGATTTCAAGATTCATATCACAGACGTCGAGGTAGCAGAGCTTGCCTTTTTCGATCTCCTCGCGTGTGACGAAATCGGGTAGGTAGGAGATCATATTGCTTTCGGCGAGGATGTGAGTGATTATGTCGGTTCGTCCGATCTCGAGTGTGGGGGTGAGGTCGATCGACTTTTTTGCAAGCTCCTTGTCTAAAACGCGGCGGTAGCCCTGACCGTATTCGGTCAGAATGAAGGGCTCACTTGCAATATCCTTCATTTTTAAACTTTGCTTGCCGGTGTATTTCGATTTTGCGCTCGTTACAAAGTGCATCGAGAGCGGCTGTTCCTTTGCGATCACGTAATCCTTCCTATATGAGTGGCTGTCGAGGGTTATGATCGCATCCGCCTCATTGTGATCGAGCATATCGAACATCACCGATGTGTCGGCGGTCGTGAACTTGATCGAAATGTTCGGGTATTGATTATGGAAATCTATGTAATAGGAATAGATCATTTCTTCGCAGACCGAGTCGGGGGTGACGATGTGAATGTGACCGCGTATGTCTTCATCCTTCATCAGACTTTCCTTGAAATCGTCGGTCAGTGCGCGGACCTGATGGGCGTAGGAAACAAGCTCGCGCCCCTTTTCGGTCAGGGTGATCGTGTGATTGATGCGCTCGAAGAGAAGACAGCCGAGCTCATCCTCGAGCTGTTTTATCTGAAAAGAAACCGTGGATTGCGAGTAATCGAGCTGCTCCGCGGCTTTCGTAAAGCTGCCGACCTCGGCAACGTGGATAAATGTGATAAGATTTCTGAGTTCCATTTTTGCCTCCGTTATCGAAAAAATCGATGGTATACATCAAAACCATTCGCTTGACTAATACTCGAAGATATTATATAATATATGCAAGCAAAAAACAAGTCTTTCGAGAAAAATTCCGAAGGAAATTTTCTCCGATCGACAAAACGGAGGCTCAAAATGCAAAACGCACAACTTTTCACTATTATCGCCCTTTGTGTATACGCGGTTGCTATGGCAGTTATCGGATGTTTCAGCTACGGCAAGTCGAAAACACTTGACGGATTTCTCATCGGCGGCAGAAACATCGGCGCCTGGGTCTCGGCTTTCGCCTACGGTACGACCTACTTCTCGGCAGTAGTTTTCGTCGGATACGCGGGACAGCACGGTTGGAACATCGGTATCGGCGCGATCTGGATCGGTATCGGAAACGCGATCCTCGGATGTCTGCTCTCGTGGCTGCTTTTCGCGAACCGCACCCGTAAGATAACGAAAAAGCTGAACGCGAGAACGATGCCCGACTACTTCGATAAGAGATACGGCTCGAAGGGTATGAAGATTCTTGCTTCGCTCATTATATTCATTTTCCTCGTTCCTTACTCGGCAGCAGTTTACAAGGGTCTCGGTTCGCTATTCAGCGCGGTGTTCCCCGGCGTTGAGACCTGGGTATGGATGCTCATTATCGCCTGCCTTACCGCGGTTTACCTCGTCGCGGGCGGATACATCGCAACTGCATATACCGACCTCATTCAGGGAATCGTTATGATCGCGGGCGTTGTTTGCCTTGTTGTTGCGGTGCTGAATCACGATTCTGTCGGCGGTATTGCAGGATTTATCGAAAATCTCAAGAATTTCGAATCGCTCCCCGGCGATCCCAATCCGACCACGGGCGCACAGCTTACGAATATCTTCGGCGGCTCGGCATTCAAATTCCTTTGCTTCAACATTATGCTGACGAGCTTCGGTACTTGGGGACTTCCCCAGATGATCGGTAAATTCTACGCGATCAAGGATACCGCCGCCATCAAGCGCGGAACTGTTATTTCAACGATATTCTGCATCGTTATAGGATGCGGCGCATATCTGATCGGAAGCACCTCGAGACTTATCCTCGGCGGCACACTTCCCGAGGGCGGCATTGACTCGGTCATTCCCGCAGTTCTTATGGAGACGCTAGGCGGCGGGACGCTCGGTATGCTCTTGCTCGCAATTATAATGATACTCCTCCTTTCGGCTTCGATGTCAACTCTTGAATCGGTCGTTCTCACCTCGGCATCTGCTGTTGCGGTCGACCTTATTCCCGCACTCAAAAAGAAGGAAACTCCTGCAAATAAGCAGATGCTCCTCACAAGACTTCTTTGCCTTGTATTCGTTGCCTGCTCCTTCATTTTCGCGACAAGAAATATTCCCATCATCGTAAGCCTTATGTCCTTCTCGTGGGGAATCGTGTCGGGCTGCTTCATCGGACCATACATCTGGGGACTTTTCTCAAAGAGGATCACCAGGATCGGTGCGATGGCGGGTATCATTTCGGGACTTCTCACCGTCGGCGGTGCAACACTTGTCATCTCCCTCACCTCATCATTCAGCGCGGCGGCTGCAAAATCCCCCGAAATGGGAGTTGCCGCAATGGCGGTATCTATGGTAGTTGTTCCTGTAGTAAGCCTGCTTACGAAGAATAAAGATAAAGCGAGAGTCGACGAGATCTTTTCTTGCTACAATGAAGAATAAAATCAGAAAAGCAACCGACTGTAAAAGGTCGGTTGCTTCATTTTTTTATAAAGTGATAAGCGAAAAATCTTTTTCGCTTCGTCTGAGCAGCTCCGCTTCTCTTGAATGACAGGTGAGGATGATGACCTGAGATTCATCCGCGATCTTACCGAGAAGATCGAGCAGATTTGCGGCGCGGTCGTCGTCAAGCTGGGCGAAGACCTCGTCGAGGATCATCGGGGGACGGTCGGCGGGGAAGAGCATCGAGGAGAGCGCGGTGCGGAGCGAGAAGTACGCCGCGTCGCGCGTGCCTGCGCTGAGCGAATAGATCGGCTTTGTGCCGCAATCGGTCAGTATCGAGAGGGAAAAGTCCTCGGAAATGCCGAAATCATAATATTTTCCGCCCGTCAGATGGCGCATAAGAGCTCCCGCATTTGAGCGCAGGCGCGGAGTGACGTTGCGGCGCAGACTTTCTCCCGCGCCCTGAATTGATTCGTAAGCGAGAACGATAGCCGCGTGCTTCGCCTCTGCCTCGGCAAGCTCGGTTTCTGCGGCTTCAAGCTCTGCGGCAAGGCGGTTGGGATTCTCGCAGGTGCCCTCGATGATGCCGAGATTCCTTTCGGATTCAAACAGACGGGTGCGCGCCGCGTCAAGACGTGCGGCGTATTCATCGCGCTCCTGCTTGAGAGTGGTGGGGTTGGCAAGATCAAGCATCGACTTTGCCGCGGGGGAAAGATGTGCGCGGAGAGCGGCTTCATCCTCGCCCTCAAGCTTTGCGCGAGCTTCGTTTACCGACAAGGTGTATTTTTCGATATCGGAGGTCAGCTCGCCGCAACGGTCGGCAACCGATGCGAATTTTTCCGAGGTTGATGCGAGAAGCTCGGCTATATTGGCATTTTCACCGTCTATTCCAAAGCGTTCAAGCGCTTCCCGCGCGGAGTGGACGATTTCGATCACGGAGCCGTTCTTGATCGCGTGCGCTCGCTCAAGAGTACCGAGTCTGCTTGAGAATTCCTCGATCTCCTCCTTTGCCTTGAGGCAAGCCTCGGAGTGCGCAACGATATCCCGGCGCTTTATCCGACCTTCGTGCTCGACGCCGAGATCGTAGAGATAATTTTCCGCGTTTTTGCGCGCTCGCGAGGATGAAAGCGTGATCGCAAGACCGATCAGCGCAACGACGAGCCCGCCGACGGTAATGCCGGAGGAAAACTGCATCGTCAGCGCGGGAAGAAGCTCGAGGAAGTAAGCCGCAAGCGATGCGCCCGCGAGTGCGATACCGAGCACCATAAGAACTATTCCGAGTGCGAGCCGCTTGCCGACCGCGGATCGGAGCTTTTTGTATTTGTCCGCAACCGCCTCGGGACCGCCCGTGCGGATTATATCGTCGGCGCGTGCGGCAAGAACCGTGTCGCCAGATTGATCGGATCGAAGCCCCGCGAGCTCGCCCGCGCTCTTTGCCGCATCACTTTCAGCGGCGGCAAGACGGCGAGAAAGCGTATCGAGCTCGGCGACGTAGGCGCGGTCGGGGAGTCTGCCCTCGAAGCCGTATTCGGCGAGCAGAGCATCGCGCTCTGCGGTCAGCGCGGCAACCTTTGCTTCGCCCGCGTGGAGCATATCAAAACGCTTGAGCGTTTGTATCGTTTCAAATGCGCGGAGTCTGTCCTCTGCCGACGTCAGCTTGGTTCGAAGCTCGGCGGTGAGTTTGCGCGCGCGTTCAACCGTAGATTGAAGTGCAAGAGTATTTTTGGCTGCCTCCTCCGCCTGCGCGAGACGCTGCTTCAGAGCGTCGCGCTCTGCGGTCAGATCAGCGATCTTACCGCCGTTTCCGCGCTGCAGACGGAACTGACGGCGCGCGGTGTTGAGTCTGGTAAGCGCGCGTTCGGTGTATATCGCCTCATCGGCGGAAAAGAGGATGTTTTCGATCGATGAACCGATCTCGCTGCCCGAAAGCGACGAGAGAGATTGCTGTTTGACCGATGAGGTCGAGTCCCAGACACCCGAGGGAACACCGAGGAATACCTGACCGGGTACCTCGCCCTTGAAAGCCACGCTTCCCGTGGAGAGGTCGATGATCTGGCATTTTTCGCTGTAGCCGTCGCGGTTGTCGGAACGGATTCCCGAGCGTTCAATGCGATAGGCGCCCTTTTCGCATTCGATCTCAATGCTTCCCTCGGCACGGCCGCTTTCCCACGAAAGCGCGCGGTCGTGCTCGAGAAGACCTTCCTCGCTTCGGCGAGAGGGCAGACCGTAGAGGACGAAGCGGATGAAGGCGAGGATCGTGCTCTTGCCCGATTCGTTTGCGCCCGAAATGATGTTGAGTCCTTCCGAAAGCTCTGAGGAAAAGTCCGTGAGCGTTCCGAAGGAGGTGATATTTATCTTCCTGATAATCATATTGCCGCCTCCTTAAATAAAGGCTCTGCCTTCAAGGGCGAGCAGACCGATGCGGAGCGCGTCCGCGGCGATGCGGCGCTCGGTCTCATCGGTTGACGAAAGACGGGGCAGAAGCGTGCGGTAAAGCTCGCCCTTGATCGACATATCCTGCTCAAGATATTCCGCGCCGAAGATGGGGGCGGTACGGTCGCGAAGCTTCAGGGAACAGAGCGAAAGACCCGCAAGCAACTCGATCTGCGCCGCGTTCGGCGCGTAATCGGGCGGTATCGAGCCTTCAAGATAGACCTTGAGCGACACGTTCTTGTTGCACTTTTCGCCCCTTGCAAGCTCAACGATGCGCGCGGCAACCTCGGAGTCGCTGTCAGCACCCGTGATTTCAAGGTGACGGGTGATATATTTGTGAGTCGATGTGATAAGCTTTTCGATTGCGGGAGCGCGACCTTCTTCAAGAGTGACCGAAAGCACACCGCCCTCGCCCTCCTCGTCGTAGGAGCGTCCCTCGGGGAAGCCGCAGTAAGCAACCGTCGTGCGTCCCGCGAGAGTGATTTCGGGTACGTTGTGAATATGACCGAGCGCGGCGTAAGCGCATCCCGAAACGGCAAGGAGCGAGAGGGGCGTGGGAGCGTAGCGCGAGATCGGTGAGACGGTGTCCGCGTGCGCGCAGATCAGATTGATCGCGGCGGGATCGATCATAATGCCGTCCGAAAGCGGCGAACGCTCAAGCGCGGGCGAGGTAAACGCCCAGCCGTGAACGGCAACGCGCTGATCTCCTATATTAAATTTGAAGACGGAAAGCTCGTCCGAGTCAAAAATATGTACGTTCTCGGGCCACTGCGCCGCCGTCCAGATACTTCCGGGGGAATAAGGATCGTGGTTTCCGGGCGCGATGACGACGGGCTTGCCGTAAGCCGCAAGACTGTCGCGAACGAGCGCGAGTGTGTCGGGGCTGACGTAACCGCAGTCGAAAAGATCGCCCGCGATGAGCAGCATATCGTGACTGCCCGCCAGCTCGATAACGTCTATGAAAATGTTCCGAAGTTCATTGCGAAGCCGCTCTCCCGTCGGAAGATCGACCCCGGTGAAGGGCGAGTCCAGGTGGAAATCGCCGGTGTGTAGAATTTTGATCATATTTCTTTCCTTAATTAGTAGGTTTGGAATGCAAAAGGCAGAATGCAAAATGCAAAATGAAGGTAATTTTCGCTACGCGAAAATATTTTATCAAAACAAAAACAGCGGAAAGTTTTGATCGAACTTTTTTAAAAGTTCGCGGAGCACGAGGCAGAGCCTCGGACTAATGCGAGAGCTTCAGCTCTCGCTTCCATGCTTCAAAAAGACGAAGCTCCGCTTCGGCTTTTTGGACAGAGTCAACACTTCCCGAATGTAGGGAATGGCAGCTCTGGCGCTTTTCCGTAGGAAAACGGCGGTGTTCAGCCGCCGAGGCAGAGTTGCAACTTGCCGAAGGCAAGTATGCGCTCCTGTCACCCCGCGCGCGAAGCGCGCAAGATCATTCGTCATTATATATTATTGTTACCCCAAGGCTTTCAAAAAGCTCAAAAATCATAGGATCTTTACATATATAGAAAAGATCGTTGCCTTCGATGTCCCGGACGGCGAAAGTTTTTTGCTTTACTTCGCCCGTGTTTGAGCCTTCGCTGATAGTGGTAACTGCGCCTTTTCGGGGGTTTTCATTGATTTTAGGAGAGATTTTTTCGATATAAGCGATTGGAATACGGACTTTTTTGCGTCCTATGAGCTTGAGGATTATTTGGTTATTTTTATCGTCAAAGTAAAAACAGTTTATAAGACCGCTGATAAATCTTTTGCGTTGATAAAAGATGATGAAAGCCAAAAATATCAGAAACCCAATGCCGACTATCCGAAAAGTAGCCAGAAAAATGACTGTGAAGAAAATCCACACGGTATATATGGTCACTACTCCCAATACTTCCCAAAAGAATCTCCAACCGTTGTGCCAATTAATATTGTAGCGTTTCATTGCCTCTCCTTTCACGAATATATGAATCTGATTAGTTCGGAAGATATAAATTCCGCCTTATTTTCAAGCTCTCTGCACATATCGGTTCTCCAAAAAGCGAAATCCAACAAACCGTTGCGGTCTTCCGTATCGGAATTGAGGTATTGAGGATAACCGAATTTGCTCCTTGCAAGTTGGAAAAGGTAAACGTAAGGCATTGCGAGCATATCTCTTTCCGTCAGAGGTGCATATTTCATATATCTCTGCACGTATTCGCAAAGATCGTGAACGTCAATAGTTGCGAAAGTTCTGCATTTTTGCGAGGTTTGAGTAAACGAACGCATTATTTCCCAAACTACGGGCAGGGCGCGTGCCGAAGAAAAATCAATTACTGCTTTGATTTCACAACCGTCAAAAATCACCTGACAGCCTTGATAGTCGCCGTGGCTGGCTGTATAAGTTATGCCGTCAAAAAACTTTTTGCAATCGGATAATCTGTAAGCAAGCTCACTCTTGTATTGAAGGTCTTGGGTTATACGCACAAAATTTTTATCATCGGGCGTATTTTGGGCATCGTTCAGCAAAGCCGTATACTGTCCGGCGAGCTTTTGCGCCGAATATGCGGCGATCCAATCTTCGCCCATATCTGTCGGAAGATCATAATCTTTCAAAACTGCGTGGATTTTGCCGAGCATTTCCGCAACTTTGGGAAGAAATAACTCTGGCATATCATCATAGCCGTATGCCTGCCCATCAACGAAATCTTCAAGGCATATAACGTGCCCCTCGTAAGTAAATGCCGTTTCGTTTTGCAAAGTTTTGTAAAAACGAGCCACCGGGATGCCGCCTTGGGCAAGAAAGTTTACCAGATTGGCTTCTTGCGCGATCGTATCCACCGAAAACTTACTTTGAAGTTCCTTTAGAAAATAGTTTTTTCTGCCATCCGAAATACGGTAACAATTTGCACTTCCAAGGGGTAAACGTTTGATGTCCGTAACGGTTATATCGTATTTTTGTTTTAATAAATCACAAATCGATTGTTGAGATAAAACAGTTTTTTCGAGAGCCATGATTTTCCTCCCTGCGAATATTAACTTTTTACTGCTTGCCCCCGGCGTATTCCACAAACTTCATCATCGCCTCGCGTCCCTCATCGGTTGCCTTATAAACTCCGGCATCCTCGAGAACTGCGGTAAAGGTCTTTCCGATCTCCTCGTAGAGGACCGATTCGACGTTTTCTGCGGTGAAGGTGTAGTTGCTCTTAAAGCTATCAAGCCAATCCGCGTGCTTTTCGCAGTCGGCGTCGGCGCGGACGTCTTCGCCCGCAAGGATGATCTCGCCGAGGCGCGCCATCTCTTTTTTGAGTCGCGCGGGAAGGATCGCGAGACCCATAACCTCAATAAGACCGATGTTTTCCTTCTTTATATTATGCTTGTCCGCGTGCGGGTGGTAGATTCCCATCGGGAATTCCTCGCTCGTGAGGTTGTTGCGGAGAACGAGGTCAAGCTCGAAATCCTCGCCGCGTCGGCGCGCGATGGGAGTGATCGCGTTGTGAGGGGTGTCACCCGTGAAGGCAACAACGCCGTTTTCCTCGTCGGAATAACCAGACCAAGCGATGCGGATCTGATCAGCAAGCTCAACAAGAGCCGCCTTGTTTGCCGAGCGCAGACGGAGAACCGACATCGGCCAGTTTACGATTCCCGCCTCGATCTCGGGGAATTTTTCAAATTTAACGGGAAGAATGATCTCCGCGCGCTCCATCGGGAAGGTGTAGCAACCGCCCTGCATGTGGTCGTGCGAGAGGATCGAGCCGCCAACGATCGGAATATCGGCATTCGAGCCGATGAAGTAGTGCGGAAGCTCGGTGACGAAGTCAAGCTGACGCTCAAAGGTCGCGCGGCAGATCTTCATCGGAACGTGCGCTTTGGAGAGCGCGATGCAGTGCTCGTTGTAGTAAACGTAGGGCGAATACTGCAGACACCACTCGTCCCCACCAAGGGTAAAGGGGATCTGGCGCAGATTCTGTCGCGCGGGCGCGTTCGCGTGTCCCGCATAGCCCACGTTCTCGGGGCAGAGCAGACACTTCGGATAACCCGACTGAGGCGCAAGCTTCGCCGCCGCAATGTCCTTCGGGTCCTTCTCGGGCTTCGAAAGGTTGATCGAAATGTCGATCTTGCCGTATTTCGAATCAACCGACCAACGGCGATCCTTTTCTACACGGTCAGCGCGTATGTAGTTAGAATCGATCGAAAGACGGTAGAAGTAGTCGCTCGCCGCCTTGGGATCGTTCTTGTAAAGCTCAAAGAATTTCGCCGTGACCTCGCTCGGACGGGGCATAAGAATGCCCATCAGCTTGGTGTCAAAGAGGTCGTGCGCGGTAATTCCTTCATTAATTATATTATTTGCCACTGCATAATCGCAGATCGCGTCGAGAATTTCGTGCAGACGGAGATTTTTTTCATCAGGGGAAACGTAATCCTCGAAAGCTGTGAGTCCAAGCTCTGTGCAAAGAGTGTTTGCGGCATAGATGCGGTCGGCGGAGTCAAGCATTCCGCACTTTTCCGCGTGGTCAAGTAAAGCCGAAATGAGTCGGCAGATTTTAGTGTCGGTCATGGTATACCTCTTATATTATATAATGTAGAAAAGATTAATTGTTGAGATCGTCTCCGAAGAATGCTACGGAAACGTCAATGACTGTATTGAATTCCTTTCGGAAGAATTCGCGGGCTATGTTGTCATCTGCAACGTAGAACAAAGCAAAATCATCCGCGTTGTAAACGCAAAGAATCTCTCCGCCGGGATGGTTTCTGCCGCGCTTTCCGATCTGGGCGCGGGTAGGTGTAGCGGCTCGGAGATATTTGACGGAGGAAACACTTGATTTCGAGAAGGTTTTCTTGTGCCTGAATCCCGAATAAAAACGTATTTCCTCACCGTCAAAAATGACGTAATTGCTCAATATCTCAAAAGCCCACAATGCGATCATGGAGAGTGCCATCAGTATCAATGTCAAAGACAAAGGCAAATATATACGGAACAGTATCAGAGCAAAAATTAAACTCATAATCGCGTAAAAGAAGAATACAGCGCCGCTTCCCAAAAGAGCTGCGGGGTGATTGCCGCATTCGGTATATAATTTGATCGGTTTGTCTTTCATAATATTAGATTCTTATCGCCTTTTCGGCAATGAATTTATTGACAGCAGCCTCGGTCGGCAGAGAGGGAAGCGCACCCTTCTTGCTGACCGCGAGTGCGCCGACCACGTTTGCGTAGCGTCCCGCGCGGACGATGTCGCCCGAACGGAGATATTCAAGCGTCAGCGCGGCGGTGAAAGCGTCTCCGGCGGCGGTAGTATCGACCGCGTTTATGCCGTAAGCGGGCAAGCAGTGATAATATTTGCCGTCGTAAATGTAGCATCCGCGTCCGCCGAGCTTGATAACGTAGTATTTCGCAACGACAAGCTTCTGAAGTGCCATAGCGGCACGCAGACAGTTGTCGGGGTTGGAGGGATTGATGCCCGTGAAAATTTCTGTCTCCGTCTCGTTGGGAGAAAAAATTTCAAGGGGCGGGAGCTCGTTAAGCGGGAAATCGGGATTTGCGGGGCCTGCATCAAGAATTATCGGAATATTTTTATCATGTGCCGTCCAAGCCGCGTGAAGAACAGCTTCTTTCGTAATCTCAAGCTGCATCAGGAGCGCATCGGGACGGCTGATAAAGGATGCGTCAATGTCCTCTTTCTTGAGTCGGACGTTAGCGCCGGGGAAGAGAATTATGCGGTTCTGACCGCTCGGCTCAACCATAATTGCACCGAGACCGGTAACTGCATCGGGATCAACGACAATAAATCGAGTGTCGAGACCTTCCTTTTTATAAATATTATGCATTATGGAGCCGTTAGCATCCTTACCGAGACGGCAGCAAAATACGCTGTCACCGCCAAGACGGCGTACCGCAACTGCGGAGTTTGCGCCCTTTCCGCCGGGCACGAACTGATAAGAGCCGCTTTCAAGCTGCGTTTCGCCTCCCTGCGGGATCTTGCTGACGCTCATAACGAAGTCCATATTTGCGGAGCTTACGGTTAAAATTCTTTTAGGTATCAACATTTTTTACCTCCAAATTTGAGAAAATTTTTGAAGTCGGATATATTACCATCTTATATTATACTATATAATAAACAAGAAATCAAGGGGAAATTTGCGAATTCAGTCGATTTTATTCGTCATACTGCACAAAAGCGAATGAGAAAGCTTGTACAAAGTGCGACTGAACGTACAAAGTGAAAAAAACCGAAAAAAACTTTCAAAAAAGGGTTGACAAAAGGGGATGAAAGTGGTATAATATACAAGCTGTCGCGCAGAGCTGAAGAGCGAAGCGGCGGCGAGGTCATTGAAAATTGAACAACAGACTAAGAAGTACAAGCTTGACTCTGATGAAAGTCGGAGTTGTTAAATAAGGTTTGTGCGAGGAAGTCAGTCAAAGATTTTGAGAAAACACGAACTCAAAGGTAAATCCAAGCAGTGAAAGCTGCAAGGAAAATTATGAGCTAGTATTTGTACTAGTGCTAAGAGCAAAAGCTCTAATTCAGATTTTGAGCAGTCCCTCGGGACTACTTAATATACAATGATTTAGAGAGTTTGATCCTGGCTCAGGATGAACGCTGGCGGCGCGCCTAACACATGCAAGTCGAACGGTGAAGTCCCTTCGGGG
>JAZRGT010000049.1:0-21068 GCA_045644325.1 Eubacteriales bacterium
TAGTGAAGCCCTGGGGAACGGGAAGACCGATGTTGGTCATTTCCGCGAGGTTAGCGCCCTTACCGCCAAGGATCTCACGCATATTTGCGTTACCCTCGGAGAAGAGATAGCAATACTTCTTTGCCATTGTAATTCCTCCTATATGGAAAATAAATTTTTATCAATTTAACCGTTTACAGTAAACCTGCAAATCTAATATATTATATCATATAAATCACATATTTAAGGTGGTATTTTGTAAATTTTTCGTTAACATAGGATATTTGACAAATTTGCCACGAAATTCTACCCAATGTAAGGCCCAATATCTTCATTGGCGGATTTGAACAAATCAAAGCTTTAGTATTTATGCAATAGTACGAAATTAATACTGCAATAATTTTTTTGTTGACACACTATTTTCGATATGATATAATGAAAGTACGGAATATGATTCCGAATAAAATCAAAAGGAGATTTCGAAAATGAAGGAACTCAAAAAGATTATTTTAACCCTTTTAGTTATGTCACTGCTCGTCAACCCCATGTACCTGACCTTGCAGGTGCACGCCGCAAACGAAGAACTCGCAACGTCCCGGATCTCTGATACGTTGCAGAGCGTAATGAGCAACAGTGCAGAAGAAAAGATCAAAGTTATGATATGGCTGAAGGATATCAATGCTTCGTCCACCAAGCTTACGTCAACTGAAGCTATCCTCGCGCAAGCCAAATCAACTCTTGCTCCCCGCGGGCTCTGTGCTCTCTCTACCGATGCGGAACTGTATTCTCAATATATGGCGGAAAGGAAAGAGGTTCTGAAAGAATACTATCAGGAATATACTGAAAATTTCAGTAATTCATATTTAAATGAAAGCGAAGTATTATATTCAAGTAAATACGTAGCGGTGGTTATCGCAGAATTGACGAGAAGCCGAATAAATGACATAGCAACTCTCCCTGTTGTCAGTTCAATTGCTTACTATAATGACGCGATTCAAGAAAGCAACTCTGTTAACTCTAATGCCCGATACGAAATAATAGGTGATGATCTTTATAATACCGTTGCAGAGATCATACATGGATATGGAATAGATGACTTGATAGAGTATGTTGGCAGTCAAGGCGAAGAAATAAAAATTGGAGTTCTTGATGAGGAATTTCCCGATTTGTCTCACACAATGTTTGGCGATAATATTACTCAACATTATACAGATTACTATGGCTTGTATACTAACGATCATCCCACACACATACTAGAAATATTATATAGCATTTTGCCCGAAGCTGATTATTATTATACTACATACTGGAACACAGTTGGAGCAGCTGCTATAAGAACCGATCTAGCTACAGAGATCGACTGGTTGATGGATAATAATGTTGATATTATTAGCTGTAGTCTGCACTTATATTCAAAACCCAATAATGACCCTGATGCTGATTTTGATGATGATTATAATGACTATGGTTCGATAGCTCAATATCTTGATAGAATAATTACAAATTACGGAGTCATTATTGTAACATCAGCAGGTAATCAGCCACATGCAGGTATTTCAAGCGGCGGTATGTCATATAATGCTATAACCGTAGGAAACTATAATATACGCCAAAATACAATATCAGAATATTCTGCCTACTATAACGGTTCAGCATGGGCGTACAAACCGGATGTTTGCGCACCGGGATATATCAGTTTCGTCACTACAGGAGTGGAAGATGTAGGCACAAGTTACTCAACTCCATTTGTTGCAGCCATAGCAGCCCTGATATTGATAGACAGTAATTATATGATGTATTCTTACGATGTAAAATCGATATTATGTGCCGGGACATCTCGCCATCTTTATTCGATCAATGATCCCGATTACCGCATTTACGGTGCAGGAGTAATAGACGGTTCACATGTTGCAAGTATTTTGCAGAATAACACATATGCTTTTAATTATTTCAATCCAAATGAAGATACACATTCATATACTATCTATTTAGACGGATGGACAAGTCCGAATTTTGCGCTGTCTTTTGAATACAGCGATACCGGAACCAATAATTTTGTAATGGGAAATGTAGATTTGTTCTTATATGATGCCAACGGAAATCCGGTAGGTTGTTCTCAAACAACACAGAACAATGTAGAAATAATACGTTTTGAAGAAGATTATTCGGGATTGTATACACTGGTTGTTGAACAAGTTACGCCACCGGAGGAAAACGGAGCGGAAACTTATGTTTGTTATTCGGTGGCATGGTATAATAATGAGTATGATTAATAAATACATAAGGAGGGCATCATGAAGAAAATGACTATATTGTTGCTAATCGCAATATTTTTGTTTTCATCTTGTACGGTATCTCCTGTTTCGCAAGAAACAACAGATAGCGATAAAAGCGAAAATTATGAAGATACAGTTCCATTCGAAACCGACCCTTATGTTGTGACGACTGAAATGTTCGGTGAAATATATCCGGTAGTTGAGGATACCTGGCATCTTTCGGATTGGAAAGAACCGCATCCGCCGATCAAGGAGCTCTGGTATTACGAGCCGATAGATTTTTCTCCCGAGGCTATGAAAACTTACGTGAAGCTTCCTCTCGAATACGAGGAAACCGTTGACGGTATGACGATCAAGGTCGAATTCTTTCAGGAAACCTATCCTATATTCTCCTACATTCAGGCAAGGATCACTTACGTCAATAATACCGAAAGCAGCCTCAGATTTCAGAATGCCGACAAAAATACGGCCGGATATTTTGCGGCAGGTGGGGAGCTTTACTGCGGATGTTATGAATCTCCGGATTTCGATTTTATAACCCACGCCGATTCCACAACCTTGGTAGAAAACGGTCAATCACACGTTGTAGAAGTAATATATTTATTCACCAACCATTTTGATCCAAGCAAAACCGATCAAACCTACAATATTGACGCTTGTTTTTTCGTTCCCGACAGCGGCTTCCCGCCGGAGGTACGTTATTATTCAATATCCGTTCCCATTGAAGTGTTAAATAATAAATAAGCTTAACCGCCCGACCGAAAATGGTCGGGCGGTTACATTTTATCATACTGCCGTCACAGCTCTTCAACAGAATAAACTCCGTCAAACTGACTCATTTCGCTGAGGATGTTTTCGTGCTTCTGTCTCTTTTTGAATTTCAGCGTCAAAACCGCGCTGAAGCGTACGCCCGAGGCTGTTCGCTGTTTTGTGAATTCGATATCGGTCACGCGGATATCGCGGCGTTCAAGTCTTTCGACAAGACGGTCTAGCATATCGGGGGAATCGAACTCAACGTAGATATTCATTCTCTTTGCGGTTGCGATTATGAAATACTCAAATTTCGATAGAACCGCGGCGGCGAGGATTACGATCGCTACGCCGATGATGGCGGCTTCGTAGTATCCCGCACCGATCGCAAGACCGATTATTGCGGAAGTCCACAGACCTGCGGCGGTGGTGAGTCCCTTGACCTGACGGCGTGTGGTGACGATGATCGTGCCCGCGCCGAGGAAGCCCATTCCCGAGATGACCTGCGCGCCAAGACGTGTCGGGTCGGTCGCAAGTCCCGATTTATAGAGGAAAAGACCGACAAGTGTGGTCAAAGTTGCGCCGATGCAAACGAGAGTATGTGTGCGGAAGCCCGCGCTTCTTCTCTTGCTTTCACGTTCAAGTCCGATGATACCTCCGCAGAGGAGCGCGAGAGTGAATCTCAGCGCAACTCCAAGGGGAGTCACGTCGCGGAGCATTTCAACTATTTCATTAAACGACATTTTCTTCCCTCCTTAAAGTTCCTCGACTGAGATAACGCCATCAAGTGCCGCAAGCGCGGCAATAATTTCAACGTGCGGACGGCGTTTTAAAAGCTTAGTTTCGATGACCACGTTCGGCGATTCGCTGGCAAGCTCGCGGATGTTGGTGATCTCGGTATCAAAGATTCTGATATCCATACCGCGAAGGACATCGTGGACATCGTGAACTACCGCAGTTTCGGTCACTATAACGTTGATATTCATATTGAGCGAGCGCGAGGTGATGAGCTTTTCGACCTTATCGAGAAGCGTGGTCGACATAATGATCGCGGCAAATGCCATCAGGGCGCACTCAAAAAATCCCGCGCCGATGGCAAGTCCCATACACGCGCACGCCCAAAGTCCTGCGGCGGTGGTAAGTCCCTTTACCTCCTGACGGCGGGTGACGATGATCGTGCCCGCGCCGAGGAAGCCTATGCCGTTGATGACCTGTGCGCCGAGACGCGAAACGTCGGCGGTGATGCCGAGTGTGTCAACGCAATAGCGGCTGATGCACATCGCCATCGTTGCACCTACACAGACGAGGATATGAGTTCTGAAGCCCGCGGGACGTCTCTTGCGACCTCTCTCGAGGCCTATCGTACCGCCAAAAATAACGGCAAGCACGAGCTTAATAACAAGTGCTGCGAGGCTTGCGCCTCGCAGACTATCGAGCCATTCCATAAACAAAATGCTCTCCTTTAATCAATAATCATTGTCCAAACGTTTTCGGTGGGATCGGTTCCTCCGCCGTTCGCGTATTTATCCGCGCCCGACTCAAAGAGGATGTAAAGCTTACCGTCCATAGCGGCAAGACCCTCGGTCATAGGAGGAGTAACGATCGACTTTGAAGGAGTCTTGCTATCCAGGAAGTAGAGGGGAACGCTCTTGCCGTTGAGTTCAACGGTCTGATGCGCCTCGGTTCCCATAGGATTTTCATAGAGGAAGATCTTGGATTTGTTGTTTCTGCCGTAGGACTGGCTGAGCGCGACGGTCTTTTCCGTGATCGCGAAGCCCTGAATCTTTTCTGTCATAGAGAAGATGATATCGGGGGTTGCGTAGCTGCCGCTGACCATAGCGTCCGACTTGATGCCGTTCTCGGTAGTGAGATCGACCTCATAGCCGACTGTCCACGCATAATACTTCTTACCGTCGCGGTTGGTCATGTGGCGGTATTCGTCGGTGGGATAGGAGCTACCGTACTGGAAGTCGCCGACCCAGAGATAGCCCTCGGAATAGTTACAGAAGGATGCGCGAACGGGGACGTAGAAGTAGTCCGCGATCGTGACCTTGCCGCACTGACCCGCGTTCAGGAACTCGGAAAGAGGAATGCGGAAGAGTGTCGAGCCGTTCGAAATATACATATCTCGCTCGGTTATAGCAACGCCGCCCGCGTGGGAGGTGTGGGGAGTACCGTCTGTATTGGTGATGTAATATTCGCCAACGTACGCGCCGGTCGCCATATCAACCGCAACGATTACAGAGCTTGCAGATATCTCAGCACTCGGGAAATAGCCCGAGATCATAAGCCATCCGCGCTCGCGCCAGATATCCATACCCTGCGGGATCATAGTTTCCTTAAGTGCGGGAATGAGGTAGCTCTTCTCCGCAGCGGCAAGGAAATCCTTGTAGCCCTTATATTCGTTTGCCGCAAGAACGCTCTGGAGCGTAAACTTGAATTCAGCCGAGGGACCCTCGTATACGGGGAAAGGAGGCTCGGTCTCGACAGGCTCTGTTTCGATAGGATCAGTTTCAACAACGGGAGCTTCGGTGTCAGCTACAGTTTCGGTAGTTTCTTCGGGGATTTCGGAATTGCATCCGACAAGAGCGAGGAGGGCGATGAGTGCCAGACACAGGCAGATGATACGGGTGTTTTTCATAATATTCTCCAAATATTTGTTTTTTATTACAGAACGCAGTTTTACAAGTGATTATTTCACGCTGAACATAAGGTCGCCGTAGGTGGGATAGGGCCACGCGGCGGTATCGGTGAGAGTTTCGGCTTCATCAACGAAGGCGCGGAGCTTTTCCATACCCGCGAAAACCCGAGTGCGGTATTCCTTTGCAACGGTTACGATATCGGGAGCGCCGGCGAACAGCTCCTCGACGTCGCGATCGAGGGCATCGGTCTGCTTCATTATTTCGGTTGCAAGTGCGGAAAGTCTTGCGACGGTTTTGGATTCATATTCCGTATCGGCATCGGGACAGAATTCGCGCTTGAGCTTACCCGACTCGGCGAGCTTGCCCGTGAATTTCGATATCGCGGGAAGAATGTCGCGGCGAACCATATCGATCATAGTAAGAGCCTCAATACGGATGACCTTGCAGTAGTTATCAAGGATAACGTCGCGTCTTGACGCCGCCTCGATGGGTGTGTAGATCTTATGCTGTGCGAAAAGTGCGAGGTTCTTCTCGGCTGTCAGCTGCGGTACGCAATCGGGAGTAGAGGGGTAGTTCGGAAGTCCGCGGACTTCGGTCGCCTCCTTCACCCAAGCCTCGTCGTAGCCGTTTCCGCTGAAGATTATGCGCTTGTGCTCCGATACTGTGCGGCGAATGAGGGCGTGGAGTGCGGTTTTGAAGTCCTCAGCCGCCTCAAGCTCGTCCGCATAAATGCGGAGCGACTCGGCAACGGCGGTGTTGAGCATAATATTGGTGCAAGCGATACTGTCGGACGAGCCGAGCATACGGAACTCGAACTTGTTACCCGTGAAGGCAAAGGGCGAGGTACGGTTGCGGTCGGTATTGTCGCGGGGGAGCTTTGGGAGAGTATGTACTCCAAGACGGAGCGGCTCCTGCGCCTGCGCATTATAGGGCACATCTCGCTCAATCGCGTCGAGGATCTCCTCAAGCTCGGTGCCGAGGAAGATAGAAACGACCGCGGGGGGTGCCTCGTGTGAGCCGAGACGGTGATCGTTTGAGGGCGACGCTACCGAAAGTCGGAGCAAGTCAGCGTAATTGTCAACAGCCTGAATGACGGCGCAGAGGAACAGAAGGAACTGCGCGTTCTCGGCGGGGGTGTCGCCGGGCTTGAAGAGATTGACGCCCGTGTTGGTCTGGATCGACCAGTTATTGTGCTTACCCGAGCCCGAAACGTTCGCAAAGGGCTTTTCGTGAAGCAGACAGATCATACCGTGCTTCTTCGCTACTCTCTGCATAACCTCCATCGTCAGCTGATTATGGTCGCAGGCGATATTGGTCTTTGTAAAGATCGGGGCAAGCTCGTGCTGTGCGGGAGCCGCCTCGTTATGCTCGGTCTTAGCACTAACGCCGAGCTTCCAGAGTTCTTTATCGACCTCTTCCATATACGCGGCAACGCGGGGCTTGATGATTCCGTAATAATGGTCGGAAAGCTCCTGACGCTTGGGCGGCTTCGCGCCGAAAAGGGTACGTCCCGTGTAGATAAGATCGCATCGCTTCTCGAACATAGCGCGGTCGATGAGGAAATACTCCTGCTCGGGACCGACGCAAGCCTTCGTCGAGGTTACATCCTCATTGCCGAAGAGCTTGAGCACGCGCATCGTCTGGCGGTTGAGTGCCTCCATTGAGCGCAGAAGGGGAGTCTTTTTATCGAGAGCCTCGCCGCCGTAGGAGCAGAACGCCGTGGGGATGCAGAGGGTCTTCTCTTTTATGAAAGCATAGGAAGTGGGGTCCCACGCGGTATATCCGCGCGCCTCAAAGGTGGCGCGAAGTCCGCCCGAGGGGAAGGATGACGCGTCGGACTCGCCCGAAACGAGCTCCTTGCCCGAAAATTCGAGCAGAACGCCGCCGTCGGAGGTCGGGTTGATAAAGGCATCGTGCTTCTCGGCAGTAACGCCCGTCATCGGCTGGAACCAATGAGTGAAATGCGTAGCTCCGCGCTCGACCGCCCAATCCTTCATCGCCTCGGCAACGATATTCGCAAGGCTGATATCGAGCGAACGTCCGTCCTCGATCGTCTTGCGCATACGCATATAAGCCTCAACGGGAAGGCGCGCCTTCATTTCGCGGTCATCAAATACCATACATCCAAAATACTCGGGTATCTTCATGATAGTTCTCCTATCGCAAAATTTATCTATTATATTAGTATATCTTCTTTTATAGGAAAAGTCAAGGGGATTTTATGAATTTTGAAAGAAAAAGTACTCCCGAAGGAGTACTTTTCAAATCAGATCTTTCCATTCGCGTCTGTTATAAAGAACGCGAACCACAGATACTGTCTTATTCTTTTCATCAATGAGATAAAAAATCAAATAATTCGCCGCGGCGATCTTTCTCATACCCATTGAGCGGTACGGTTCCTCGGCTATCACGGCAAATCTTTGAGGAAAATCGGAAAGCAAACTTATCTGTGTTTTGATCTCATTGTAAATACGTCGCGCGGATTCCGGCTGAAAGAGTATTTCTTTAATATAACTCACAGCCTCATAGATATCACGCTCTGCCAACTTACCGATTTGTACAGAATATTCAGTCAAGGTCAAGCTTCCTTTCAATGTCAGCAAAAACCTCATCTGCCTTTTTCACTCTTCCTGCTTTTATATCCTCAAGGCCGGCATCAAGGCGGCTGTGGAGTTCCGCAAGACCGCAGAGACGCTCATACTCCGCATTTGAAAGAACGACAAGATCGCCCGTGCCGTTTTTCGTTATAAATACGGGTTCGTTATACGTGTTGCAAAACTCGGAAATCTCGTTATAACGATTTCTCAGATCAGAACTCGGTCTAATGGTAGCCATACGCTCACCTCCAATATTATTATACTCATATTTTATCATAATTTTGATATATTGTCAAGTGCTTTTTAAAAAACGCGCCCCGCCGAGGCGGGGCGTGTGATATTTTATTTACGTCCCATAGGCTTCAGAGTCTTGGGGTCGACTGCGGCGCAGAGGAGGAAGAGGACCACTGCGGCGATCGCGGCATTGCCGAGCATATAGCTGCCGTTATAGACGAGCGAGTATATCCACACGTTCATTCCCTCGGGCGCGTAGCTATCCCAGAGAACAACGCCGGAGAGGAAGGAGCAGACGAAGCGCAGAGCGGATGCGCCTATCGCACCGACTATGTAACCGACGAGACGTGCGGAGGGCTTGCCGGACTTATCGAAGGGTGCGGCAAAAACGGACGCGAGTCCGAGTGCGGTAAATGCAAGGACATAGTCGAGGAGCACGCAAAGCACGATCGACAGGAAGGTATTTGCGGGCGGTACGTAGAATCCGAGGAGCATCTGCACGCAGGAGTAGACGAAGCCTGCGGAGAGTCCCCATTTCCAGCCTCTGCGGTAGGAAAGGTAGATTATCGGGATCGCGCCGAGGCTTATCGAGCCGCCGTATGCCCAAGGTGAGGGCAGAAACTGACAGAGCAGTTCAAGTCCGACGGCGAGTGCCGCCATCATTGCCGTCTCGACGAGTGCGAGAACGTTTTGTCTTGTGTTTTTGGTTTTCATTTTGTCTTTTTCCTTTCGGAGATATTTATTAATCACCGATCTTCTCGGACTTTTTTCGAAAAAGTGATCAATTTTCCCGAAAAACGAAAGAGCCGCACATTCCTGCAGTGAATGTGCGGCACCCCCGAAAAAATTCGGTAGATTTTAAACTTCCTTCGCCGGTATTACCCGTATCAGGTTCAAAGGGTTTGACCAGATGGTCATCTCAGCCGCACGGCACCCCCGTATGCTATATTCGGTTTTCTTGGTGAAGTTGGTTCTGTTCCGCCCGGTGGGCGGAAGTGATAATTTGCCCTTCGGGCAAAGTGATAATTTCGCTGAAGCGAAAGTGTTAATTCGCAAAGGCGGAAGTTATTTGTTTATCTGAGATTTTTTCCTTTTCTTTACCGTTATAATAGAGGAGATAAGCATTTTGCGGATAACTATACAATCGTTGCGCATAGATAAAAACTCTCTGTTATTAATACATTTAGCATTGAACAGCAATTCAAGCCAATATTCCGTTTCATTGATCTCTTTTAAGGCTATTTCCATTTTGGATATGAAATCCTTATCTCCTTGAGCAAACTGTGCTTCTGCGATATTTGCGCCTACCGAAGTACCGGAACGCAAAAGCTGATTGATCAAAGGAGTTTCAGCCCGTCTTTCACGCAAAACTCGACAGCAAGTTACAACTCTGTTTGCAAACGTCTTGGATTTATCCTTTAATAATACCGAAGACATTCTGACACCTCGCTATTTCAAACATTTGCCGAGCGATACCCATCGCTCTCGCGAAGCGAGATTATCTCTCTTGCGAAGCAAGATTATCGCTCTCGCGAAGCGAGATTATCACTTGATTTGCCAAAGGCAAATCAATAGTAATAATTCGCCTTAACGGTGCTTAATTTTATCTTTTTCAGCGCCTCTTCGTTGATCTTAACGTCAGCGGAATATTTTTCAAGGCTTTCTGCGATGTAGTTGAGGAAGAGGGGATCCTTGAGGTATTCTTCAAAGGTCTTATAAGTCTGCGTTTCGGAATCCCAGAAGGTGAAGAAGTCGGAGTTTATGCTCTTATCGTATGCGCCCTCGTCAAGCGGGAGCTTTTCTACGATATGGAGGTTGTTTTCGGTCTCGATGAGCTTGATCTCGCCGACCTTCATTTCCTGAAGGGCGTTGTAGATCTTTTCAAGTGCTGAGTCAGTACCCAATGCCGAATCGCGGCTCATATAGATTCCCGTGTAATTATCGTCGGTGGGATTTTCGTCATACTCGTTATTGACGCTCTGGAAGGACTCGCCGTTATGGATCTTGGTGAGTGCCGCAGCGGCACGGTCGCGCGCCTCCTGAGTCTCGGTCGAGGTCATATCGCGATATTTGGTGTATCCCTTTTCGTCGGTGGTGGGATTGCCATCCTTGTCAAGCTCGGGGCATTCGTTGATAAAGATGCATATCTGGCGCATACATACGTAATTTTCCTGATAATACTTTTCCTTATCTATCTTGGTTACGCCGAGAGTTCCTCCCGTGCCAAAGAGATGATTCTGGAGAAAATCGACCTTTTCGTCGATGAGGTAAAGCTCACGGAGAAGCTTCATATTGATGCCGTAGTTGCTGAGGAGCGCGTTGAACTCCGCCTTGGAGCCCGATGCGTATTCATCAAGAAGCTCTGCGATGTATTCGTCAATTTCAGCCTCGGTCTCCTTCGGAAGCTTGAGTCCGAGCTGATCGAAGAGATAGAGCGAACAGAGGTAGGTCTCTGCGTTTTCGTAGATGAAGCCCGACATTACCTCGTCGTAGGTCTCGCCCGTTGCATCGTCGGACACGATCGGCCAGAACTGATCGACGCTGTCAAGATCGTACTGCGAGCAGATCGCATCGCCGTAGTAATACTCAAACTGTGCCTTGTAGCGCGAGAGCCAGAATTGGATCATATTTTCCGTGATCTCGGTGCCGCCAAGCTCCATAACGGGTTTGCCGTAGCTCGAACAGCCGACAAGCGAGAGCAAAAGCATCAGAAGCGCAAGAGCACATGCCGTAATTTTTTTAATTATTTTCATTATAATACTATCCTTTATGGGTTTTCTAATATTATACACTATTTTTACGCTTTTGTCTATCCCTTATTTCCCGATAATTTGAGATATTTTTTAAATATTTCGCAAAGAATTGCAAGAGCATCGTCATTTTGGCGAAGCGAGAGTATAAGATAGGGCTCCTCCGCCATACCTATGCGGAGCTTGACTCCCGGCATATCTGCAATCTCCTGCCACACGTCGAGGTCGAATTCCTTCGGACGGATGCGCACCTCTCTGCCCTCCTGCGTCAGCGAAATGATCTTGCACCGCTCGGCATACGAGCGGAGAAGCGAGACGTCGAGCAGGAAGAGCACGGGCTCGGGCGGCTCGCCGTAGCGGTCGGAAAGCTCCTCGTAGAGATCCTCCGTGTCGCTCTCCTTGCGGACGTGCGCAATTTTTTTATAAAGCGACATTCTCTGCGACGCGCTCTCAACGTAGCTTTCGGGAATATAGGCGTTGATATTGAGGCTGACGGTCGTGTCGACCTTTTCCTCTACCTTCTCGCCCCTCTCCTCGAGGACGGCTTCGTTAAGAAGCTTGATATAGAGATCATAGCCGATCGCATCGAGGTGGCCGTGCTGTTCCGCACCGAGGACGTTGCCCGCGCCGCGGATCTCAAGGTCGCGCAGTGCGATCTGGAAGCCCGCGCCGAATTCGGTATATTCACGGATGGCTTCAAGACGCTTTTCCGCGATCTCGGTCAGCGCACGTCCGCGAGGGAAGGTGAAGTACGCGTAAGCACGTCTCGGAGAACGTCCGACTCGTCCGCGGAGCTGATGGAGCTGTGAAAGTCCCATTCTGTGCGCGTTTTCAACGATGAGGGTATTCGCGTTCGGAACGTCAACACCGGTTTCGATGATAGTGGTCGAAACGAGGACGTCGATCTCGCCCGTTATCATATCGCGCCAGATATCCTCAAGCTGCTCCTTCTCCATCTTTCCGTGCGCCACGACGATATTCGCCTCGGGAAACGTCTTGCGGAGGCGGTCGGCGGTATACGTGATCGTTTCAACGAAATTATAGAGATAGAACACCTGACCTCCGCGCGAAAGCTCGCGGCGGATGGCGTCGTTGATGATGAGATCGTCATGCTCAAGAACGTAGCTCTGAACAGGTTGACGGTCGCCCGGTGCTTCATCGAGAAGCGAGATATCGCGAATTCCCGACATTGCCATATTGAGAGTTCGCGGGATGGGAGTTGCGGAAAGTGAAAGAACGTCCACGTTGCCCGTTCTCTGCTTGATCTTTTCCTTCTGCGCAACACCGAAGCGCTGTTCCTCGTCGACGACTAAAAGTCCGAGATCCTTGAATTTTACGTTCTGCGAGAGCAGGCTGTGGGTGCCGATTATAAGGTCGATATCGCCCTTTTCGAGATCATCGATAATCTTTCTCTGCTCCTTCGGCTTGCGGAAGCGCGAGAGCATTTCGATATTGACGGGGAAGGCTCTCATTCGGCTCTGCGCCGACTGATAGTGCTGAAGCGCGAGGATGGTGGTCGGAACGAGCAGAGCGACCTGCTTGCCCGAGAGAATTGCTTTATAGATTGCGCGGAATGCAACCTCGGTCTTACCGTATCCTACGTCACCGCAGAGCAGACGGTCCATCGGAACCGCCTTTTGCATATCCGCCTTGATATCCTCGGTGGCGTCGAGCTGTGCGTCGGTCTCGTCAAACTCGAAAGCCGCCTCGAAGTCGCGCTGAAAATCGTCGTCGGGATAAAAAGCAAAGCCGGGTCGACGCTGACGCTCGGCATAGAGCTTGATCAGCTCCTTCGCGATATCGCGGAGAGTCGATTTTGCGCGCGCCTTGGTCTTGCCCCACTCGGTGCTGCCGAACTTGGAGAGGCGGAGCGTACCGTCATCCGAATGCGCGCCGATATATTTCGATACCTTATCAAGCTTTTCCACGGGCATAAAGAGCTTGTCGCTGCCCGCATACTGAATGGTGATATAATCGCGAGTTACACCGTCGACGGTCATTGTGGTAAGTCCCATATACTGACCGATACCGTGAGCCTCGTGAACGACGTAGTCGCCCGTCGAGAGGTCGGCGTAGGAAAGAATCTGTTGAGCCGCGCCGTCCTTTTTCGATTTAGCCGCCCGCTTTTTCTTCTCAGCGCGGCTACCCTCGCTTATTGAAAGCGAAATGATCGCGCATCGCGGAGAGGGCAATTCAAAGGGTGCGGTAGGTGCTCCCGCGATGACGAAAGCCTCGCCTCGAGGAAGCTTTGAAAGCTCGGGAAGCTCGTTTTCTTCTATATAATAAGCCTTGATGCCCCACGCCTCGGTGAGCATTCCCGCGTAATTCTTTGCCTTGTGCTCGTCGCCCGCCATAAGGATCATACGGTAGCCGCCCTTCGAAAGTCCCTCAAGCTCCTCGCGCAGAAGCTCGTCGTTATCGGAGGTTGCAAGGGAATGCTTTGAGCGGAAGCCGAAAAGACCTCCGAGTGCCTTGCCCGAGAGGCCTTGGACGAGTGAATCGACCATCACCGTGGTGTGTGAGGCGGTGAAAGCATTCCACTTCTCAAGCGGCGCGGAGAATTCCGCGTATTTTGCCTCAAGACTGCCCGATTCCACGATCGCCTTGACCTGCTCCTCTGCGTGCCAGACCGCGCTCTTGAAGGCATCATCTGCGGATGCCGCCGAGCGCATAATACAGAGAGACATCGGGGAAAAATAGTCGAGGAGGGTGGTTTTTTCGGGGTAGATCAACGATACGTATTTATCGAGGAATCTGACCTCCGTGCCCGAGCTGATTGCGAGCTCTATGGCACTTGCCTCGCTCTCAAGGCTCTCGGAAAGCCTTGCGTCCTTTGACTTCTTACGGAGATTTGCGATCGACTTTTTGATCGCGAGAAGCTTTTCCCCGTCCGCAACGATCTCTCGCGCGGGTGGGATAAGAATATTTTGTGCGTTTTCGGTAACGCGCTGTGTTGCGACGTCATAGTAGCCCATACGGTCGATCTCGTCGCCGAAAAATTCGATTCGGACAGCCTTCGTTTCGCCCGCATAGGAATAGCAGATATCCACGATACCGCCGCGCTGTGCGAACTGTCCCGCACCCTCGGCAAGCGAGGAACGGATATAGCCCGCCGAAACGAGTCTGCGTGAAAGCTCCTCGGGTGCGATTTCGGAATCAAGCGATATTTTGATCAGATTATCGGCAAGTATCCCCTGCGGCACGGTATACGAAAGCGCCGCCTCGGGAGTGGTGCAGACCGCGTCAAGCTCGCCGCGGCGAAGCGCGACAAGCAGAGAAAGCCTCGCTTGCTCAAACTCGCGCGAGGCGGAAATATTGTACATATTGAGGTCGCGGTTCGGATAATACGCACTCCGCAGAGAAAAAGCGGATAGAGTATCCCTCATTCTTCGCGCCGTTTTTTCGTCGGGACAAAGAACGAGCAGGGGCCGTCCGCCCTTAATATCGTCGCAAAGAGCGGCGCAGAGCGCGTCTCCCGCGCCCTCGCAGAGTCCCGAAACCACCACGGGCTTCGGTCGCGCCCTTCTCTGCAGATCTACGGCATCGAGAAGCTGCTTATATTCGGCGTCGCTGCGGATCGCCGAAAGAACAAGCTCCGAGCTTTTATTTGACTTGATTTCCATTTATACTCCAAGATCGTGCTTTGCGTTGCAAAGTCTTATCGCTTCATCACGCTTGCCGGCGATATAAAGCTCCACGCAGTTCGCTGCTATATCGAAGAGCTTTGAGAGCTGCTTCATTTCGGTTTCGTTGAAGCGCGAGAGCACCCAATCGGCAAGCTCCATATCGGGATGCGGCTTTTTGCCTACTCCGATGCGGAGTCGGGGGAAGTTATCGAATCCCATCAGCGTGATAATACTGCGGAGTCCCTTCTGACCTCCGTCCGAGCCGTTCTCGCGGAGGCGCATTCTGCCGACGTCGAGATTGATATCGTCGGACAAGACAAGGATATGATCGGGCGCGATCTTATAGAACTGCGCCGCCTCGCGGACTGCCTCGCCCGAGAGGTTCATATAGGTTTGCGGAAGCATCAGAAGCGCACCCTTGCCCGCGATCTCGCACTCTGCGGTCAAAGCCTTAAAACGCGAGCGGTCGACGGTGATGCTCTTCTTCTTCGCAAGAACATCGATAGCCATAAAACCCGCGTTGTGACGGGTGTTGACGTAATCTCTGCCGGGGTTGCCGAGACCGACGATAAGCCACTCGACCGGTGCCTTTACCTTTACCGTATTTTCTTTTGAGATCTTTGCAAAAAGATCGAATATATCTGCCATTTTATCTCCTTTTCGTTCCGCGATTGCAACGCAGAACGCCTCGCCGGGACATCCCCGCCGAGTTTTGATTATTTTCTTACCTACTATTATACCCTATTTTTTTCCTGTTGTCAAGAAAATTATGACGAAAAGCCGCAGACCTTAAAAAGTCTGCGGCTTTTTTGCCGATGAGGCGGTATTTTATCAGTTCTCTTTTCTCTTTGCAACAACTGCGATTCCGAGGACGGAAAGAGTTGCAATAAGAACGAAGATGAATGCGGAGTCACCTGTGGTAGGAGGAGCTGCGGGCTCGGTGGTCTCGGGAGCGGTAACTTCGGGCTCGGTTACCTCGGGCTCTGCCGACTCTACCTCGCCTGCCTCGTGCGCAAACTTAAGATAGAGCGTAGCATCAGCTAAGGTCCAAGCATCGCCGAGAACGCTTACGAGTTTACTCATTTCAGCAGCGGTCTTTTCGGTTGCGCCCGCGCGGTTACCGAGCGGTACGACATCTGGAACAGAGGAGTTAACTGCGCTTCCCGCGAGATAGTAGTTATTTTCGAGGGTGGAGACGGTATTGCTCTCGATAGCACCGAAGCGGTCCTTGTTGCTGTCATCCTTGGAGACGGTGAGCTGACCGAGGTTTACACAGTTTCTGATGGTAACAAGCTCGTAAGCTCTTGCGAGAATGCCGCCCGAAACGTGAGTTCCGTTTACTGCGCCCGCGTTGAGGCAGTTTTCGATAAGAATGCTGTATCTTGCATCATCAGCGCCGTTATAACTTACCTGACCCAGAACGCCGCCTACGATAGCGGAAGAACCGGTGATCGTGCCGTAGTTAGCGCACTCGGAAACGGTGCCCGCGCCCGAAAGACGTCCGATAACACCGCCTATGTAGCCGTTACCGGTCTTGCTGGTAACGCTGCCGTAGTTTACGCACTTGCTTACGTTAGCTACGACAAGATTTTCCTTCTTTGCGGTGGTGATGATCTCGCCGATAAGACCGCCGGAGTTACCGTCCTTCTTGTTGACAACGATATCAGCGTAGTTCACGCAGTTTTCAACAGTGATGTAAGCGGGAGCATCGGGAGTGCCGGGAGTTACGAAGGCAACGAAGCCCGCAACCGAGCTGTCGCCCTCAAAGTAGGAGGTGCCGATGGTAAGATTCTTGATGACAGCGGTAGCCTCGGTGGTAGCAAAGAAGCCAACCTTGGTAGTTCCTACGCAGTAGATACCCGAGATAGTATGGCCGTTGCCGTCGAACGTTCCGCTGAAGGCGGGAACGGGAGTCCAGTTGTTTGCTGTGGGTTCTTTTGCCCAGACGATGTCTGCGGTGAGCTTATAGGAAGCGCCCGCTACTGCATTTGCCGCAAAATACGCGAGATCCGCGCCGTTTGCGATAAGATAGGGATCAGCCTCGGTGCCCGAGCCGGCAAGAGAAGACGAAACGCTCGTGCCGTCATATACCTCAGCCGCGGAAACGCTAAACGCTCCGAGGAGAGAAAGCGACATAACAAGAGCAAGAATAATTGCAAGTGTCTTTTTCATTTTTGTACCTCACATAGTTTTTCGGAATATTCCGATGATATCATAATTATACAACAAAGCAGCATATTTTTCAAGGACTTTTGACCGATTTTATACAAAAATATTAACTGAAATCAAAGTTTTTTCGTTGACTTGACAATGTAAGTATGGTATAATTATATTAATATTAGCTTTTAAGAGGAAAAAATGAAGATAGTAATACTCGATTCCGGCACGCTCGGTGCCGATATAGATCTCTCTCCGATCCGATCCCTCGGCGAGGTTGTCGAATACAAATTTTCCGCACCCGATGAGGTTGCCGAAAGACTTTCGGACGCGGACGTTGCCGTGCTCAACAAGATAAAGCTCAATGAAAGCAATCTTTCGGGTGCGAAAAATCTCAAGCTCATCTGCGTTGCCGCAACGGGATACGATAACATCGATATCGAATTCTGCCGCGCAAACGGCATTGCCGTCTGCAACGTGCCGGGTTACTCGACCGACAGCGTCGCACAGCTTTCCGTATCTATGGCACTATCGCTCGTCACACATCTTGACGAGTTCCGTTATTTCGTCCATTCGGGCGAATATTCGCGCTCGTCAAGCGCAAACCGCCTCGAGCCCGTTTATCACGAGATCGCGGGACAGACCTGGGGAGTTGTCGGGGGCGGCGGTATCGGTTCAAAGGTTGCCGAGATCGCGCAGGCGCTCGGATGTCGCGTGCTTCTCTGCCGCCGTCAGCCCGAAACAAGATACGAAGCCGCCGACATTGACCGCATCTGCCGCGAATGCGACATCATCTCGCTTCACGTACCGCTGAACGACGGGACGCGCGGTATGATCTCGCGCGAGCGCATCGCCTCGATGAAGGACGGTGTAGTCATCGTCAACACAGCACGCGGTGCCGTTTGCGACGAGCAGGCTATTGCCGACGCTGTCCTTTCGGGCAAGATCGGCGCACTCGGATGCGACGTCTACTCCACCGAGCCCTTCCGCGAGGATCACCCCTTCTCCACAATCCTCGACCGCCCGAACGTCTGCCTGACACCCCACATGGCTTGGGGCTCCTACGAGGCACGCAACCGCTGTGTAAGAAGAATGGCAGAAAACATAACCGAGTTTTTTGCGGGGAATATCCATAACAGAATTTGCTGATTTTCTGTATTTCGTAAAATACAGACTCCGCCACCCAACTTTAAACCTATAAGAATGACAATCAGAAAAATCACACAAAACGATAAACAGATCTACACCGAAATGGCGAAGGATTTTTATTCCTCGCCCGCGGTGCTTGAAAATATTCCCGAGAAAAATATACTCAATTCCTTTGATCTTTTCCTCGCGGGCACGCCTTACGGCGATGCTTTTATATTTGAAGAAGACAGAAACATCCTCGGCTACGGCACCCTTGCCTACACCCACTCGCAGGAGGCGGGAGGTAAGGTGGTCTGGATCGAGGAAATATACGTCAAGGAAGAATACAGAGGTCGTGGACTCGGATCGGAATTTCTTGAATTCGTCAAGGAAAGCATCCCCGCGCGGCGCTACCGTCTTGAGACCGAGCCCGAAAACGAACGCGCCGCCGCGCTCTACCGCCGCCACGGCTTTGAGCATTTTGAATATGTAAATTATAAACTGGACAGGTGATAAAAATGAATCTCAACATCAAATTTTCCGAACAGCTCGGCAAAATTAAGCCGATGCACGCCGTCAACAACGCCCCCGTGCGCCCGATGAAAACTCAGTGCCGCGGTAATTTTGATACCTTCAAGGCACTCAAAATCCCCTATGCGCGCACACACGATGCATCCCTCTCCGAAATCTACGGCGCACAGCACGTAATGGACGTCCATTGCATCTTCGCCGATTTCTCGCGCGATCCCGACGATCCCACCGCTTACGATTTCCGCAACACCGACCAATACGTCACCACCTGCTTTGACGCGGATTGCGAAATTTATTACCGCCTCGGCACCTCGATCGAGCATCTCCCCGGTAAATACGGCTCGGTCAAGCCCAAAGATCCCCTCAAATGGGCAAAGATCTGCGAGCATATCATTATGCACTACACAGAGGGCTGGGCAAACGGCTTCCATTATCCCATCAAATATTGGGAAATCTGGAACGAGGCTGACCTTGACGTCAACGTCGTAAATGACAACGAAAAGAGATGCTGGAGCGGCACGCCCGAGGAATTCTACGAATTCTTCAAGATCGCCTTCCTCTACCTCCGCAAGAGATTCCCCGAGATCAAGCTCGGCGGTCCCGCGCTTGCAAACAATCTGCCCTGGGCACGCGCCTTCCTTGAAAAGATGGTCGAGGGTGAGCGCGCAGAGCTCGACTTCTTCTCCTGGCACATCTACACGATCCACGCAGAAAAGATGCTCGACCGCGCAAAGAAGGTTGCAGATCTCCTTGAGGAATTCGGTTACGGTCACATCGAAAAGCACCTAAACGAGTGGAACTACATTGAAAACTGGACGACACAGTTCATAGACAGCGTCCGCGTTATTAAGGGTCTCAAGGGCGCGGCTTACGATTTCGCATTTATGGTCGAGGGTCAGAACTCGCCCTACATTGATATGATGATGTACTACGACGCGCGCCCCGACAAGGAATATAACGGTCTTTGGGACAGCCACTTTATGCTCCCCCTCAAGAGCTACTACGCATTCGACTTCTTCTCTGCCCTCTATCAGCTCGGCACTCAGGCAAAGCTTGAATGCGAGGACGCGGAGCTTTATGCCCTCGCCGCAACCGACGGTGAAAACGGAGCGGCGGTAATTTCCTATTACACCAATGATCCCGACGCTGTGGAAAAGACCTTCACCGTCACCCTCGACCGCGCGGGCGATTACGAGATTTTCGCAATCGACGAGGCTCATGACGGCGAGAAGATCGCGGCATTCTCGGGCACCGCAATTGAAATCACAATGAAACCCAACACACTTATTAAAATCGGAGGAAAAATATAATGATTCAGATAGGTACATACGTCCACGGCGGCGGAAATATTGAGGAAAAGATCATTGCTATCAAGGCGGCGGGATTTGATTTCGTTGCCATCGGCATGGGCGCGCTTTCGGACGGCACACTTGAATATCAGGTCGAGCTCTGCAAAAAATACGGTCTCGAAATCGACAACATCCACCTCACCGGCGGAAAGACCACCGAGATCTGGTTTGAGGACGAGCTCGGCGACAAGGTCTGCGCGCGCTACTGCAAGGAGATCAAGATGGCGGCTGCCGCAGGCATCAAGAAGGGCGTAGCGCACATCACCTGGGGTCACAAGGATCCCGGCGGCGTCAGCGAATGCGGTATTGCGCGTCTGACCAAGATGGCGGATTGCGCACTTGAGAACGGCTTCCTTCTCTGCCTCGAAAACTCGATCTTCATCGAGCACCTTTACGCGACTATGGAAAAGCTCAAGGATCACCCCGCAGTCCGCTTCACCTACGACAGCGGACACCGCAACGCATTCGCGCGCGATTTCGACATCCTCGGCTCGTTCGGACACAGACTTGCCGTGCTTCACATCAACGACAACGACGCCGCGCACGACCTTCACCTTATGCCCTTTGACGGCAACAACGACTGGGAGCGCGACGCACGCGATCTCGCAAAAACCGAGTTCGCCCGCACCCGCATCTGCGCCGAGACCTCCTACGGCTCGGAAAAGAAGCTTGCGGATATGACGGATGAGGAGATCACCGCAATGGTAAATAACCTCCCGATCGCAAAGCAGCCCGAATTTTTCACCATCGAGGGCGGCATTATGCGCTCCTACGCAGCGCTTTCCTACGCCGACTATATGGTAAGACTCCACGCGACGCTTAAAAAGCTCGCGGATATGGTTGAGGCAAACGCATAAAGAACAAAAGTTTTTGAAGATTCTTAAGGAACTTTTTTCAAAAAGTTCCTTAAGTCGCCCTCCGCAGAGGGCGAAACTCTTCCTTGTGCTTCAAACGGGCGGCGCCCCGCCGACCGTTTGGACAGAGAGGGATCCCTCCCCCATAACGTGGAGGATAGCGCTCTGGCCCCCCCCTATTCCAAACAACTTATT
>JAZRGT010000050.1:0-3975 GCA_045644325.1 Eubacteriales bacterium
TTTACGAAGTTCTGCCATGAGCTCATCTCTAAACTGCATATCTGTGCATTCGTCGATCTCGCCGCTATCGAACTCCAAAAGCGGAGTGCCGTCTTCTTCTGCGATATAACCGCAGTTGTGTGTGAGAATGAAGTCAGCCACCTCTTTCACACTGTGGAGCTTTTCGCCCTCGTCATAGAGTCCGGTATGACCGAGGAGCGTGTTGTAGGTCATGTCTGTCATACTCACCCCCAATCCATCCCGAAGAGTTCATCGGGAGAGTAGTTGCAGGTGAAGTCAACAGATTCAATATTGTCGCAATGACCGGAGAGGAAGTTCTCGTCTTTCTGCATTCGGAGATGGAAGTATGCCACTTCCTCGATGGTTGCCTTGAAGGTTTCACCCTCGCCGTAGAGATAGGCTTCGGCGTGTACGCTGATTTCGGTGTCTTCCTCAATGCCATCAAGGAAATCTTCGAATGCTGTGTAGTATTCGAAGTCATCAAATTCTCTGGGAATACCGCTGACGAGGAATTCCGCTTCGTTGCCATCGGGAGTTGAAACACGAACGTGCGAGAATTGAAGTGCCATTACATCCCACCCATCGTCATGCCGTCCGACATGAGGCGATCCTCGAATTCGTCTTGATTATCGATATAATAATCATCGCCAGAATGCCAATAGCTGACATACATGAAGCCACCGTAACGAGTGCCGTCGAGGTAGATTTCTCTTTGCTCGAAGCCTTCACCGAGGCCGTCTGAGTTCTGACCGGAGATCCAGTCCTTGAGATCCTGTTCTTCTTCCTCTGTGAGGGGGCCTGCTGTCTGAACGGTGATGCATCCGTAGAGCTCGCCGTTTCTGCGTTCAAAATCCCAATCAGCGGAACGGAGCTTTTCGGAGACACCGTTGTTGCCGTGGAAGTATTCTGCCATATTGCATTCGTCGCTGGCGTTATACTCCATCAAGGCTTGACGGATATCATCTTCGTGACGAGCTGCGAACTCGGCATCTTCCTCGTATCCGTCCTCATCGATATCGCCGTAGCTATCTCTGCTGTGTACCTGAATGGTCAGCGGACAGTAGTATTTGGTTGTGACCGACTGGGGATAGGCTTCGGTCAGCATTCTGTCGAGTTGCTCATAGGAGTCGAGTCCATCAACCTTGATTGTGTTTTCGACCTCTCGTCTGTTCTGATAGGGGAGGTTGCCCATCAAGGTGAGTGACTCATTGAGCGTGTGAAAACGGAAGCCAACGGGAAGAGCTTTGGCAATTGCGTTTTCTACGACACCGAAGCATTCCAGCGATACCTTGAGTCCGTCTTTGTTTTCCTCATTATATTTGAGGTCGTAATCGGAAGTATGATTTGCTCCCAAATACGAGAGAGCGCCAGCCAACTGTTTTCGTTCTACGGGGAGTTGAACGTGAGCAGTTTTGTCGCCCCTTGAGATAATTGCATTCATCTGTTATCATCCTTTCTGCAATAAAAAAAGCCAAACGCTTGGCTGATAAGCATTTGGCTATGTAGAAAGAATATTTACGATTGTTTACAGGATAGAGGTTTACTTGCTCTCGGTTTTGTGATATAATAAACTCATTGATAAATAAGAATTTGATGAGGAGAAAACGATGATACCAATTTCAGATATAATAATTCGTTCAATAAGTGGGTATGTATTTATTGTGCCAGTAATAATCTTGTATTATTTATTCCTCCGTAGAATAAATAAAAAGCAAACATTCCTACACACAATGGCCCTGTTTGTATTTTGCTACTACCTATTTGGAATACTTACTGTAACCGGTGTTGGTTTTACAAAGTCGGTAATTTTTAGTCCAAATATATCGTATGTGCCTTTTATTGGTATGATAACAGGACCGATAGACACAATGCTAAATATTATCTTGTTTGTTCCAATGGGTTTATTTCTTCCACTATTGTATAAGAAATATGATAGTATTAAAGCAGTTGCTTTAACGGGTTTGATGTTCTCAGTATCTGTTGAGATAGTGCAGATGTTTGGTTGGGGTTCATCAGATATAAATGACCTAATTACAAATACAATAGGTGCTTGCTTAGGTTATTTGATTTATAAGGTGTTATTGAAAGTGTTGCCTAAAAAGCTAACGGAACAATTATATTCTAAAAATATCAATGCTATTGCAGAAGTGCTTTTCTTTGCAGTTTGTACCTTTGTAATTATGGTTACAGCACAACGATGGGTTGTTCATAGCGTGCTAAATATTCCATAAATCCAATTTGTCGGGAAGATAAAATTTGATTATTTGCCACGGGTTACAACGATCCGTGGCTTATTCTTTGTCTTCTGTAGGTCAATATTTGGTTTTCGGTAGTTCGGATCTGTCCGTGATAAGAAAAGAGCAATTTCGTAATTACTGTTTGAAGCGGTTTCAAACTGATGAGGTAGTTCGAATCTATCCAAACTGAAAATGCATCTTTTTCGGATTGTCCTTGTTGGGGGCAGGTGGTTGAGTGTGGTAGTTCAAATCTATCCAAAATGCCGTTGCATCTATGGCTTTGTAAATAATTTTTTAACGGGAAGGATTTTGGAAAAGCATCGAAAGGTGTGTGGCGGTTCGAATCTGTCCACAGTTTCGGTGCTGTGGGGAATCTATATCAAAAAATGCATTTCGCTGGTTCGAATCTGTCTACAGACCCGAAAAGCCCGAAATGCATCTACAAAATTCTGAAAAACTTTAGAGTCGAAAAAAACGGAGAAATCTCTCGAAATCTCCGCTTTTCTCGTTTTTTCGTGCCTGCATCTAAATCAGACACTCATCATGGCTGGGATAGCTGGATTCGAACCAGCGAAAATGCCAGAGTCAAAGTCTGGTGCCTTACCGCTTGGCTATATCCCAATATTTGCATGCGACCATTATTGTATCACAAACTCGCGTGGATGTCAAGAAGAATTTTTGCGATTTTTGGTTGCGCGGGGAAATTTACACCGCTTTCATCATTTTGCTGCGAAAAAAACATTTTATTCACATAAAAGCCGTTGTCAAAACGCTAAAAATATGCTAAAATAAAAGAAATGCAAGAATTGACCATCAAGGAGAGCATACATATGAAAACGATTTTGAACTGGAAAGAATATATTTCGAGCGGTGCGGCAGACAAGCAGTTGACTGCTTTATACGGTGACGCGCTGACACAAAAAAAGGCGCGCTTGGTCGCGCTGCTCGACGACTTTGCCAATGAATATGGCGCAGGCAGGGAAGTCATGATCTTCTCCGTGCCGGGTAGAAGTGAGCTGGCAGGCAACCACACCGACCACAATCACGGTTGTGTCATCGCCGGCTCGATTGATCTGGATATGATCGCTGTAGCATCGCCTCGCGAGGACGGTGTTATGCACGTGCTGAGCGAGGGCTTTGACGAGCTGATCGTCACGCCCGACATGACGCACGCAGCTGATTCCTCTCGTTTTGGCACCTCGCACGCGCTGGTCGCGGGCATGGCGAATGGCTTTGTCGAGAGCGGCTATGCGGTCGGCGGCTTTGACGCCATGGCGACCTCGGACGTACTCCGTGGCTCGGGACTGTCCTCCTCGGCGGCCTACGAGGTCATGATCGGAACGATCCTTAACCACCTGTATAACGACGGCAGTATTGACACGATCACCATCGCCAAGCTGTCCCAGCGTGCCGAGAACGTCTTTTTCGGCAAGCCCTGCGGCCTGATGGACCAGTGTGCCTGCGCCGTGGGCGGCATCATCGCCATTGATTTTGCCGATCCGACATCTCCTGTGGTCGAGGCGGTGCCGTTCGATCTGACTGCGGCAGGCTACGCGCTTTGCATCGTGGACACGGGCGGCAACCATGCCGATCTGACGCCCGATTACGCTGCGGTTCCCGCTGAGATGAAGTCGGTTGCCGCGATGCTTGGCAAGACGGTTTTGCGCGAGATCGACAAGGCGGCACTCCTTGCCAATATCGCACAGCTGCGCGGGGAATGCGGCGACCGTGCCGTTTT
>JAZRGT010000051.1:0-39732 GCA_045644325.1 Eubacteriales bacterium
GCGATCCTTACAAGTGCATTGACATCTGCGCCGAAATGGGGATCGGCAAGATTCAGATAAGCGATCCCACGCGCGAGATCATCGAATACGCGCACTCAAAGGGACTCGTTGTCAATATCTACTATGCCGACGATCCCGAAAAAGCGCGCGAGTATCTCGATATGGGTGCGGACGTTATTCTGTCAAATAATATTTTGAGGATTATGCCGGCGGTGAAATAAAAACAAAGGACTGATTCCAAAGTGGAATCAGTCCTTTGTTTTTTAATTAATAAAGCTCAAAGTTAAAGATATGCGCTGTGGAGCTTCCGTAGTCCTCGCACATAGTCTCGCTGAAGTGAGTCGAGAGGGGAACAAGGCGGATTGCCTTTGCGGTGATATCAAGATCGTGCTTGATGAAACGCTGATGATTGTCGAATACTTCCTTGACTGTGTACCACTCGCCGTCCTCGTTCTGCGCCTCGATCTTATAGTGCTTGATAAGGCATTTGGGGAAGCCGAAGGTGGTGCCGTTGTGGCTTGCCGCCATAAAGAGGATCATTGAGGTGTGCAGACCGTCGGGGTTGCCGTCGGTGTACTCGCGGTCAAGGTCGCTGTCGAATACCAAACGAACGCCGCCGACGTGTGTGGGCTCCTCAAAGGTGTAGGTGATAGCCTTGTTGGTCTTACCGTAGTAGCCGTTGTCGTTGCCCCAGATGCGGCGGTCGATGCCGTTCAGGAGCGCGGAGCAATCGCCGTAATCAGCGGTGAGAGTTGCCTTTTTGGTAAGCTCGGAGGGCTCGCGGCGGAAGCCGGGAAGGAAGCAGTCGTCGTCCATAAGGAGCTTCTGGATCTCCCCGATCTTCTGCGCGCAGACCTCGCGGGGAGTGAGATCGTTCTTGGTTGCAACAGCCGCCGCAGTACCTACAGCCTGTCCGATAGTACCGATAGTACCCATTACGCGCGCGCTGCTGAATCCGATGTGCGACGCGCTGATATTTCTGCCCGCGAACATAAGGTTTTCAATGTTCTTCGAGTAGAGGCATCTGAGCGGGATGGAGTAGGGCTCGGAGAGGCGACGCTTCTGAAGGTGCGCTCCGCCCTTTGCGTTCATATGGAAACCGCCGGGGAGGTGGTTGTCGATCTGCCATCCGCCGTATGCAACGGTGTCCTCAAAGCGAGGGCAGTTTTCAACGTCGTGCTGTGTGAGAATGTGGTCGCCAACGTAACGGCGGCTCTCACGCTTGCCGGGGAGGAAGCCGATCCATTCAAGATCCCAATTTTCCGCGCCGTGGTCGCCGTGGTTCTTGATGTGATCCCAAACGCCGAATGCGATCTTGAGAAGCTCATCGCGGACCTCTTCGGTGTCGTCGATAGAGTTCTGCATACCGCCAAGCTCGATCCAGTAGAAGTTGGTGTTCATCTCATAGAGCTTGTGGGGCTTGTTGTTCATAGCGTCGTCGTCGGGAAAGTCGTATGCCCAAGCGGGGGGAGTGTAGCTGACGGGATGATCGGTCTCGCGGCACTGGATCATAAGGCTCATGCCCATGGTATGATTGTCCGCGGTTTCAAGTCCGAATTCCTCGCCGAACTCGCTCTTTGCCTCGCGGCCTACGCGGTACTCTGCACCGGTAAGGGGAGCGAGGATCGAGTCGCCCGAGCTGTCAACGAAGATCTTGGCATTGACCTCGTGCCAGGTGTAGGTGGTGAGCTGGAAGCCCTTGATCGATTCTACCTTGTTTCCATTCATCTTTGCATCACAGCAGGTGCAGTTGAGGATGAGGTCGATGTTGTCCTCAAAGCGGACGAACTCGTAAAGAATGGAATCCCAGATGGTAAAATTTCTCTTGGGGTTGCGGTGCATATTTTCAAGGAGAAGCTCCTCCATGATGCCGGTCTCCTGAAGATCGCGCACTCTTGTGCCCGCGCCCGAGATCCACATTCTGATCTCGCTCGAGCAGTTACCGCCGAGAACGGGTCTGTCCTGCATAAGGGCAACCTTCGCACCCTTTCTTGCCGCGGAAATTGCGGTGAACATACCGCCGATACCGCCGCCCACAACGCAGACGTCTACGTTATGTACCTTTGTTTTAAGCATTTCGCTCATTGGATTTTCTCCTTATATAATAAAATTATTTTAACTATTGCATTTTACACCATTATAGTGTATAATAATTATACACATCACAAAATAAAATGTCTATTGCATTTGTGACATTAAAATTGCATTTTGTGATATAGGTGGACGATAATGAAATTACTTTCGCATTATATTCAAAATCAGGGCGACCGACGGCACGATATAGTGAATTGGGAGAACAATCTCATCAACGATTTTCTTTGCTATTCGAGCCGAAGCACGCACTACGATACAGCTACTTTTCCTTCAAGTCTGCACAGTCACGATTATTACGAGGTCGTTATTTTTGTCGAGGGTGAGGTGAATTACGTTTGCGAATCGAGTGTTTATCTGCCGAAGCGCGGCGACGTTATCATAATACCGCCCGGAAAATTTCATATGTCGAGGCTGAAGGGGAAGAGCACTTATTACAGACGGCACGTTTTCTATCTCTATCCGAATGCCTTTGATGCGGTGGGCGGCTGTCTTTCGGATATTCTGACCGAGTCGGGCGAGGACGTTTTGTTTTCATTGCCGTCGCGCGAGAGCAGTGAGGAGCTTCTCTCGCTTGCCGAAAAGCTCGGTGCGGCGATGAAAAAGGGCGGCGAGCTGAATGCCGCGCTCGGACTGGCTTATATTATCGAAATTTTCTGCCTTCTCAACCGCAAGGTTATCCGCCACAGCGGCGATACCGAAAGTCTGCCCGAGAATATTTTGGCACTCAAGGAGTTTCTTGACGCGCATTTCGCCGAGATCGAGTCGGTCAGTGAGGTCGCCGAGCATTTCTTTTACAGCCGTGAGTATATTTCAAGGCTTTTTAAGAAGTATTACGACACGACGGTGATGGATTATATCCACGAACTGCGTATCGCGAAAGCAAAGTCGCTGATCTCGGAAGGAATGCCGATAATCGACGTCTGCTTTGCAGTCGGTTTTTCGTCACTTTCGACGTTTATTCGCACGTTCAGAAGGGCGACGGATATGACGCCGTCGGAGTATAGGAAAATTGTGCGAAGCGGTGGATGATTTTAAACTCAGCGTTTTCGGTCAAGACAAATAAAAACGTCTGTGGTATAATGATATCACAAACGAGAGGCCGAGTGTTTGGAAAACAACAAGGAGAAAAGTTTTATGGAAAACAATGAGTTGATAAAAAATGCCCTGAAATATATTGATAAGTTGGGCGCAAACAAAACCACGATTGACGACGTTGCTAAAAACGCGGGATTTTCTGTCGACTATTTCAATCGTATCTTCCGTTCTCACACAGGGTTCAACGTTATGGAATATGTACGATTCAGAAAACTCAACCGCGCGGCTCGGATGTTGCGCAATTTTCCCGATAAAGATATTCTTGATATCGCGCTTGACTGCGGTTATGAAAGCCACGAGGGATTTACCCGAGCTTTCAAAGAACAGTACGGCAAAACTCCGAGCGAATACCGCGAGCAGATGAAGGATAAACCGCTGGTTTGGGCGGATTTCGGCTATAACGCAACGTTAAGCGCAGAATTTCGCCATACACTTCCTGCGTTTTACGAAAAGGATGCTGACGAGATCATTGATATTTTGCTTGAAAAGGATGCGTTCAGATATGGCTATACTGCTGCTTCAATAGCTATCAACGGTTCGAAGATTATGTGCGATTCCGAGCTCGAAGCTGTTGGCGGATTTGTCCGTGCCGATATTGCCGTCGGGGGAAAGCCGTACCTCGGTTTGATTTTGAATGATACCGAAGGGCTTCGTAAAAATATAGAAAAGCTTCTGCCTCTTGCTCCGCAAGCCATTGATCTTTGCTTTGGATCCGATATAACTCTCGATGAGATCAAGCTCAATCTTGAAGGAATAAAATTCAAAGAGATAATCGAGCGCGACGAGGCAATGTACTTCGGCGACAAATTCATACTTCCGGATGAAGCGAAAGAATATGATATTCATTTTCTTGAAATGTCCGACTTGCCCGCGCTCGAAGAATTTATTTCGCATTTCGATGATGAAGTGTTTGTAAAATCGGGTGCTTACGGAGTGAAAAGAAGTCTTAAAAAGCCGATTTCGGAAAGAGCAGAGCTTTCTGCGGGAATATTCAAGGACGGCAAGCTGCTTGCAATCTCTTATGATTGCCCTCAATCCGCACACGGATTCAAGCTTAATAATTGCATCCAGTCAACCCGTCTCCCTGAGGCAGACGACAAGGCTATTGAATATTTGTATATGTTCGCGACCAACAGTGTCATCCTGCGCGGATATATACCTTTTGAAGATAGCCAGTTCGGGGATTACGCAAATAGCCATGGCAATTTTACTGCGTACGACCTCGGCTTCCAAAATGTCAATACAAGATTTTCCGTCAGATTCTAAATAAAGTTATCGCCTCCCTTGAAAAAAGAGGGAGGTGATTTTTATTCGGATTCTATTGTTCATAATTCTAAACTTAATAGGAAACCGCAAACTGTATCAATATAAACTATCAAATCATACTTGTGGTGACTTGTTTAATTTTAAAGTTGACACTTGAGTTAAAATTATAATGTAGTTGCAATGTTTAGGAAAAAATGTTCGCACTCTCAAAATCAGCCTTCCCCGGTGGGGGAAGGTGGCTCGCTTGCGAGACGGATGAGGCGCCTGATAAGATACTGTTTTTCGCGTCAGCGAAAATCTTCCAAAAGATGACCGCACAAAATTTTTACATTGACTAAACCAAGTGCAAACCGCTTGGTATAATATTTTTGCCTTATCTTCAAATAGGATGAAATTATTTGAATACCAATTCGGGAAGATTTTCTCGCTTCGCTCGAAAAACAGTATCGTATTAAAACGCCTCATTCGTCACTTCGTGACACCTTCCCCCACCGGGGAAGGCTGATAAATGAGTGCGAACAAGGCGGACAGAGATATAGTTAAGTGCTTGGGGCGGCGAGGGTACAATACCCTACAAATTATAGTAATATTTGTGCATAGTGATGAAAAAAGCAGTATTTCCCAAGTGGAAGAAATACTGCTTTTTAATATTTAATCGATTATAGCAACCGTTATGCAGATAATTACCGCTGTTATTCCATAAAAGTATTTGTCGCAGACCATTCTGCCCACGGCGTATTCCTTGGAGTATTTCCAAAGCAAACGGCGGGTCAGTTCTCTTTTATATAAAGAGAAGACAAGTGACGCGATAAGCATAAGTGCGGCGGGGATCAAGAGATAGTGTAAAAGTGAACTCGTTATCGGCAAAGATAAGATGAAAGCGACGGTGCCTATTATTATGCACAGCACGGAGAACCAAAGGTTTTTGAGCAAATAAACAAAATAATACTTACTGAAAACAAAACGCTCCTTATCTTCCATACATGGCGGCTCGTACGTAATCGTATTCCCGCAGATAGGGCATTCGCTGATTTCATCGACGATGCACCCGCAAACATTACATTTTTTCATAAGTTTATCCTCCTTGCTTGCTGTTTGAGTCAATTATATCATATATATTTGTATAAATCTTGAACAAATTTGCAAAAAGGTCTTGACAATCGTCCGCTTTTGCAGTATACTATTTTTAAACCGATGAGAAAGAAGAGTAGTAGGTTTCGATTCCGTTCAGAGAGTCGCGGGTGGTGTGATCGCGGTGGGATAGGGCTTGCGAATGGGCTTTTGAGGGCGAGGTGAAATTGCGTGAGCGAGAGTAGCTGAGACGGGTGTTCCCGTTACAGAACGAGTGTATGAAGTACACGTGAGAGGATGTCGGATCAACTGACATCAAGCAGGGTGGCACCGCAGGTTTTCCTGTCCCGGCATTTGGGGCGGGGATTTTTTGTTTCCTGCCCGAACAAGAAATGCACCCAAAAAGGAGAAAACAAAATGGAAAAGAATCAGATTCCCTACAAAATTTATCTGAGCGAAAACGAGCTGCCGCGCGAATGGTACAACCTCCGCGCCGATATGCAGAACAAGCCCGCTCCGCTTCTTGATCCCGCGACACTCAAGCCGATCACCCCTGAGGCACTCGCTCCCGTCTTCTGTGAGGAGGCTATCCGCCAGGAGCTTGACGACACTACGAGATTTTTCAAAATTCCCGATATAATCCGCGATTTCTATAAGATGTACCGTCCCGCGCCCCTCATCCGTGCTTACTGCCTTGAGGAGAAGCTCGGTACTCCCGCGAAGATCTATTATAAATTCGAGGGCAACAACACAAGCGGAAGCCACAAGCTCAATTCCGCTATCGCTCAGGCTTACTACGCAAAGCAGCAGGGACTCAAGGGCGTTACCACCGAAACGGGTGCAGGTCAGTGGGGAACCGCGCTTTCGATGGCGTGCGCTTACCTCGGACTCGACTGCAAGGTCTATATGGTTAAGGTTTCCTACGAGCAGAAGCCGCACCGCCGCGAGGTTATGAAGACCTACGGCGCGACCGTTACTCCCTCGCCCTCGCCCGATACCGTGGTCGGAAGAAAGATCCTTGCGGATCATCCCGGCACCTCGGGAAGCCTTGGCTGTGCGATAAGTGAGGCTGTTGAGGTCGCAACGAACACTCCGGGTTACCGCTACGTTCTCGGAAGCGTGCTCAATCAGGTTATGCTTCACCAGTCCGTCATCGGTCTTGAAACCAAGACCGCGCTTGATAAATACGGCGAAAAGGCTGATATCATTATCGGCTGTGCGGGCGGCGGCTCGAACCTCGGCGGTCTTATTGCTCCCTTTATGGGTGAAAAGCTCCGCGGTGAGGCTGATTACCGCTTTATCGCGGTTGAACCCGCATCCTGCCCCTCGCTCACAAGAGGTAAATACGCATACGACTATTGCGACACCGGTATGGTCTGCCCGCTTGCGAAGATGTATACTCTCGGCAGCGGATTTATCCCCGCGCCGCACCACTCGGGCGGTCTGCGCTATCACGGCATGAACACTACTCTCTCCGCACTCTACGATCAGGGTCTTATGGAGGCTGTTTCGGTCAAGCAGACCGAGGTCTTCGAGGCGGCTGTCGAGTTTGCGAGAGTTGAAGGTATCCTTCCCGCTCCCGAAAGCTCGCACGCGATCAAGGTTGCTATCGATGAGGCGCTTAAGTGCAAGGAAACGGGAGAGGCGAAGACCATCGTCTTCGGTCTGACCGGAACGGGTTACTTCGATATGCTCGCTTACGGCAAGTACAACGACGGACAGCTGACCGATTATGCGCCCACCGATGAAGAAATTCAAAAAGGCTTCGACGGAATGCCTGATATTGAATAAAGAAAAGGAAGTAAAAATATGAGCGAAAAGAAGGGTATGATATTCGATTTCAACGGCACTCTCGTGCTTGATTCGCATATCCACAAGGCAGTCTGGACCGACTTTTTCCCGCTTCACGGCAAAGAACCCCTCACCGAGGAGGAGATGGAGAAAAATCTTCTCGGCTGCGGAAACACCGAAATTTTGACCCGATTTTTCAGTCCCATTACTCCCGAGGAGATCGAAAGACTTACCTATGAAAAGGAAGCCGAATACCGCCGCCGTGCGGTGCTTGATCCGACTTTCGTACTTGTTCCGGGTGTTGAGGAATTCCTTGATTATCTTAAATCCGAAGGATATCCGATGATGATAGCGACCGGATCCGAGATCAACAACGTCAAGTGCTATTTTGAGTATTTCAAGCTTGACCGTTGGTTTGATTGGGATCATATTATCTATGACGACGGCATTATGCCCTGCAAGCCCGATCCCGATATTTATCTCCGCTCCGCGGCGCGCCTTGATAGAGCGCCCGAGGATTGCATAGTATTCGAAGATTCACTCTCGGGCGTTCTCGCCGCACAGCGCGCAAAGATCGGCAGAGTTTACGGCTTCGGTCCCGGCTACACGCCCGATAGATATGAGTCCGTCGGCGGTGTTGACGGCGCATTTGATGATTTTGCAAACTGGAAAAAATTCGATCTTACCTAAAATTTCAATCGACGGCTCGATCGAGCCGTCGATTTTTTGATAAATTGCAGATTTTTTTGATAAAAAGACTTGACAAAACGCTTTCAATGTGTTATCATTTTAGCATACTAAAGAGTTAAAGAAAAATACTCTTGAAAGTGTAGGTTTTTTGAATGAATAAAGATATCAGAAACATATCAAAAGAGAGAATGCACGAGCTTTGGCGAGCGATCTCTATGCTTGAAACCCCCGAGGAATGCGAGAGCTTTTTCGTAGATCTTTGCACGGTCGCGGAGCTTGACGAAATGGCGAAGCGACTTGAGGTCGCAAAGTGCATCGACGCGGGAATGTCCTACGGCGATGCGGCTGAAAAGACGGGCGCGAGCACGGCAACGATAAGCCGAGTAAAGCGTTCGCTCTATTACGGAAACGGCGGTTACCGCACCGCACTCGACAGACTCTCCGGAAAAGAGGAAAAAGGCGATGAATAAAATTAAAGGAAGAATAATCGACGAGCTTCCGAGCGTTCTTCGCTCTATGTATTCCTCGGCGGGTTATTCGTGTTACCGCACGGTAGGCTTTGAGGAATACGATCTTTTCTCGCAGTACCGCGACTTCCTCACAAGCGGACAGATGATAACCTTCACAGGCGCAGGCGGCAGACTTCTTGCGCTCAAACCTGATATTACAATGTCCATCATCCGCGACGCTGCGGAAGAGGTGGGCAGAAGCGACAAGTTCTTTTACAGCGAAAGCGTTTACCGCGTGCCTGCGGGCGGCGATGAATTCAAGGAGATTCTTCAGATCGGTCTTGAATGCATCGGTGATCTCAGCGGCTATGACCGCGCCGAGGTCGTTTCCCTCGCTTGCAAGACTCTTGCCGTAACGGGGCGCGAATATAAGCTCGACCTTTCGCACACGGGATTGATTTCGGGTCTGTTTGATATATTCGGTATTACCGCAGATGCCCGCGCGGATTTTGCTGATGCCTTGAAGGATAAAAATGCGCCGATGATCGCGCTTCTTTGTGAAAAGAACGGCATTTCTTCCGATGATGCGAAAAAACTCATCGAATTTTCGAGGTTTTCGCTTCCGATAAGAAAGGCGGTCGGGGAGCTTCGTTCCCTTGGATTTGATCAGAATGAAAGATCGGCAGAGGCTCTTGCGATGCTCGAGCTTATAGCAAACACGCTGACTGACAGCGAAGCAGAATGCGTATCGCTCGATTTTTCAGTCATTCACGGAATGAATTACTATGACGGAACAGTTTTTGCGGGATATATCGACGGCGTTGCAGAGGCTGTGCTCAAGGGCGGAGAATACGGTAAGCTGATGAAAAAGATGGGGCGCGCGGGCAGCGGTCTCGGCTTTGCACTTTACACCGACTTGCTCGAGCGTCTTGACGACGGCGAGAAGAATTACGCGGCGGACGTTATGCTCGTTTGCGGTGATGCCTCTCCCGATGCGATCGCGGCGGCAGTCAAGAAGATCCGCGAGTCGGGAAAGACCGTACTCGTTCAAAAGGGTTGCGCGGGGGCAGAGAGATGCGCCGAGGTGATCACTCTCGGTTCGGAGGTCTGATAATGGAAAATAAAAAATATTTGAACGTTGCTCTGCCGAAGGGCAGACTCGGCGAAAAGGTATATTCCTATTTTGAGCGCGAGGGAATGGAAGCCGAGGGCATCCGCGAGGAAAGCCGTAAGCTCGTTTTTGAGAATGCCGAGGGAACTCTCCGATTTTTCTGGGTAAAACCCTCCGACGTTGCGATCTACGTTGAGCGCGGCGCGGCGGATATCGGTGTCGCGGGCAAGGATATCCTTCTTGAATATTCGCCCGACGTCTACGAGCTTTTCGACCTTGAGCTCGGTAAATGCCGAATGGCTGTCGCGGCAAAGTCGGATTTTATCGACGACAGATCGAAAACTTTGCGAGTGGCAACGAAATTTACGAACATTGCGGGGCAGTATTACGCATCGCTCGGCAGAAGGATAGACATCATCAAGCTCAACGGCTCGATCGAGCTTGCACCGCTTCTCGGACTTTCCGACGTTATTGTCGATATAGTCGAAACGGGAAGTACACTCAAGGCTAACGGTCTTGTGGAATTCAATAAAATTTGCGATATCAGCGCACGGCTCATCGCCAACAAGGCGAGTATGAAATTCAAGGGCGAACAAATTATGCGCGTTTGCCGTGCATTTGAAAAAAAGGAATAAAAATGATCAGAACAGTATACAGAAAAGATATCAGCGACAGCGAGATATTTGACAGAATAGGCGGTGCGCCCGACGTATCCGCTACCGTCAGCGAGATCATCGCGGACGTCAAGGAGCGAGGCGATGTTGCGCTCAAAGAATATGCACTCAAATTTGACAGAGCGGAGCTTGATTCGCTTGAGGTGTCAAAGGAAGAAATAGATGCGGCTTGCGCCGAGATCGGTGATGCTTACATCGGTATGCTCGAGCGCGCGGCGGCGAATATCCGCGATTTCCACAGCCGCCAGGTGCGTCAGGGCTTTATCTGTAACAGCCGCGAGGGCGTTTTTGCCGGTCAGAAAGTTATACCGCTTGAAAGAGTCGGACTTTACGTTCCCGGCGGAACCGCGGCTTACCCTTCGTCGGTTCTTATGAACTGCATCCCCGCGAAGATAGCGGGTGTCGATGAGATCATAATGGTCACACCCCCGAGCGGAGGAAGTATTCCGAAGCAGATACTTGCGGCAGCGCGTGTTGCAGGTGTAGACCGTATCTTCAAGTGCGGCGGTGCACAGGCGGTTGCGGCGTTGACTTACGGTACGGAAAGCATTCCCGCAGTTGACAAGATCGTCGGACCCGGTAACGCATACGTTGCCGAGGCGAAGCGTCAGGTCAGCGGCAAGGTCGGTGTTGATATGATCGCGGGACCGAGCGAGATCCTCGTTATCGCGGACGGTAATTCCAATCCCGTCTGGGTTGCGGCAGACCTGCTTTCTCAGGCAGAGCACGACAAGCGCGCATCTGCGGTACTCGTTACTGACAGCGAAGAACTTGCCGAAAAGGTAACTCTTGAAATTGAAAGACAGCTTGCTGTTCTTCCGAGACAGGAGATCGCCCGCGCTTCGGTTGAGGATCACGGACTTATCATCATCGTCGACAGCATCTCCGAGGCGGTTGCTATGTCGAATAGAATCGCTCCCGAGCATCTTGAACTTTGTGTTGACGATCCTTTCGGACTTCTCGATAAGGTCAGAAACGCGGGCTCGGTATTCCTCGGCAGAAACTGTCCCGAGGCGGTTGGCGACTATATGGCGGGACCGAACCACACGCTTCCCACGTCGGGAACCGCGCGTTTTTACAGCCCGCTTTCGGTTGATGACTTTGTTAAAAAGATGCAGTTTACCTATTTTTCCGCCGAGGCTCTTGCAAATATTGCCGAGGACGTTGATAAATTCGCGAGAAGTGAAGGATTTGACGCGCACGCAAGAAGCGTGATGCGCCGTATGGGGAGAGAATACGAATGAGCCGTTTCCTTGCAAAAAAATACAGAACGCTTGACGCCTACGTTCCGGGCGAACAGCCGAGGGACAAGAGATATATTAAGCTCAATACCAATGAATTCCCCTATCCGCCCGCGCCCGACGTTATAGATGCGATAAATGCGGACGCGATCTCGGATCTCCGTCTTTATTCCGATCCGACGGCGAAGAATCTTAAAGAAGCACTTGCAAAATACTACGGAGTTGGTGCTGAAAACGTGTTCGTTTCGAACGGCTCGGACGAGTCGCTGAACTTCGCGTTTGCCTGTTTTTTCGAGGACGGCGTTGCATTTGCCGACCTGACTTACGGCTTTTATTCGGTTTTTGCCGATCTTTACGGCATTGATGCGAAGATAATTCCCCTCGATAAAGATTTTTCGATAGTTCCCGATGATTATATCGGACTTGACAAGGGTATGGTTATTGCCAATCCGAATGCTCCGACGGGAAAGGCTCTTCCGATCTCGGATATCGAACGAATCGTTGCCGCAAATCCCGATCGAGTGGTCGTTGTCGACGAAGCTTACGTTGATTTCGGCGGTGAGAGTGCGATACCGCTTACGAAGAAGTATGACAATCTTCTCGTTTGTATGACCTATTCAAAATCCCGCGGAATGGCGGGCGCGAGACTTGGATTTGCGATCGGAAACGCAGAACTGATTGCAGACCTCGAGCTTATGAAATATTCCACCAATCCCTACAACCTCGATTCGCTTGCCCTCCGTATGGGCGCGGCGGCGCTGACCGATGCATCGAAGGCGTATTATGAGGAAAAGGTCGGCGAGGTCATTCGTGTCAGAGAAGAAACCGCTGAAAAGCTGATCACTCTCGGCACAACGGTTTTGCCGAGTAAGGCGAATTTCCTTTTCGCAAAGCTGCCGAATATTTCGGGCGGTGAGGCGTATACCAAACTGCGTGAACGCGGAATACTCGTCCGTCATTTCTCGAAGGCGAGAATCAGCGACTATCTGCGTATCAGCATCGGTACCGCCGAAGATATGGCGGAGCTTGTGAATGCCGTAGCGGAGATCATTAAGGAGTAAAAAATGAGAATTTCAAATATAGAAAGAAATACCGCGGAAACCAAAATTAAGTTGACTCTTAATATAGATGGAAGCGGAAAAAGCAATATAAACACGGGCGTTGGCTTTTTTGACCACATGCTGACTCTTTTTGCCCGCCACGGAGGATTCGATCTTGACGTGGTCTGCGACGGAGATATCGAGGTCGACGCTCACCACACCGTCGAGGACGTCGGAATCTGTCTTGGCAAGGCATTTGCCGAGGCTCTCGGCGACCGACGCGGAATCTGCCGTTACGGTGATATTATCCTTCCGATGGACGAGGCGCTGATGCTTTGTGCCGTTGATCTTTCGGGTAGAGCATTCCTCGATTATCAAGTTGAGATCAAGCGCCCGCGAGTAGGTACGTTTGATACCGAACTCGGAGAAGAGTTTTTCGTTGCATTCGTCCGCGAATCGAATATCTGCCTGCATTTGCGGAAGCTTGCGGGCAAGAATGCGCATCACATTCTTGAAGCCGCTTTCAAGGCAAGCGCGAGAGCAATGCGCGCGGCGGCGGCAAAGGATAGCCGTTTCCCCGATGAAATTCCGTCGAGCAAAGGAGTTCTCTGATGCTGTGCGTTGTTGATTACGGAGTAGGAAATCTCTACTCGCTTTGTTCCTCGCTTGCCGCCGTCGGCGCGGAAGCCGTTGTAAGCGGCGATCCCGAGGTGATAGCAAAGGCGGATAAAATAATTCTGCCCGGTGTCGGTGCTTTCGGCGACGCGGCGGCGAAGTTACGTGAGAACGGACTTGATAAACTTATAATTGAGCGCGCAAAGGCGGGTGTACCGCTGATGGGAATCTGCCTCGGAATGCAGATGCTCTTTGACGAGAGCCATGAATTCGGATGCCACAAGGGACTCGGACTTATTCCCGGTAAGGTTATTTCGATGGACGGCGTTATTGCTCCCGAACTGAAGATTCCGCAGATGGGTTGGAATGCGCTTCATTTTTCGAACGCGGAGCTTAAGGAGTCCTCGCCCGTTTTCCGTGATATCGACGAGGGCGAATTCGTTTATTTCGTTCATTCCTATTATGCATCCGAGTGCGATGCTGACGTTGTTGCCGTTTGCGACTGCGGAGTGCCGATCACGGCGGCGGTTGTCAGAGGCAACGTAATGGGATGTCAGTTCCACCCCGAAAAGAGCTCGAAGGCGGGACTTAAAATACTCAAAAACTTCTGTGAAGGCGATTTCGGAGGTGCAAGATGAAAATAGTTCCTGCAATAGATCTGATCGGCGGCAAGGCTGTCAGACTCCTTCACGGCGATTATAACAAACTTACCGTTTATGATAACGATCCTCTTGCGGTCGCAAAGCGCTTTAAGGCGGCGGGGGCGGAATGGCTTCACGCCGTTGACCTCGAGGGCGCGCGCGACGGCAACACGCCGAATATCGAAACTGTTTCTGCACTTGCCAGAGAGAGCGGACTTAAGGTTGAGATCGGCGGCGGTATTCGCTCGGTTGAGACGGCAAAAAAATATCTCGACGCGGGTGTTGAGCGCGTTATCCTCGGAACAGCCGCCGTTACCGATCCAAAAATGCTTGAAGATTGCTTACGCGAATGCGAGGGCAGGGTAGTGGTCGGAGTAGATCTCCGCGGCGAGGCGGGTGCCATCAAGGGATGGCTCGAGGAAGCACCTATGAAACGCGACGATTTCTTTGCTTCGATGATTGAAAAGGGCGTGCGCGATTTTATCGTCACAGATATCTCGCGTGACGGCGCAATGAAGGGCACGAACGTGGCTCTCTACGAATATCTTTGCAAGACTTATGCGGGATGCAATATCGTTGCATCTGGCGGTGTGTCGTCATATTCGGATATAGAGGCGCTTTCAAGGATAGACGGTCTTTGGGGTGCGATAGTCGGAAAAGCGTGCTACACGGGCGATATCGACGTCAGACGCGCAGTAGAAATGACGGAGGCGGCAAAATGATTACGAAAAGAATAATCCCCTGCCTTGACGTGCGCGACGGCAGAGTTGTCAAGGGTGTTAATTTCAACGAGCTCCGCGACGTTTCCTCCCCCGAGGTGCTTGCAGAGTTTTACAGCGATTGCGGCGCGGACGAGCTTGTTTTTTATGATATTACCGCGTCTTCCGACGGAAGACAGCTCTTTACAGACGCACTCCGACGAGTAGCTTCTAAAGTTTTTATTCCTCTTACGGTCGGCGGCGGAATCCGCACGCTTGACGATTTCGACCGCGTTCTTAAATGCGGCGCTGATAAGGTCAGCGTAAATTCGGGCGCGATCAGCGATCCCGATCTTATCCCCCGCGCGGCTGAACGCTACGGAAGCCAATGCGTCGTTCTCAGCGCGGATATAAAGCGCGTTGACGGCAGATTTACTCTCTTTAAAAACGGCGGTAGAGTTGATACAGGTATCGATGCCATCGAATGGATCGAGCGCGGTGTGCGTAACGGCGCGGGCGAGATAGTTGTCAACTCGATCGATACCGACGGTGTCGGAGGCGGATTTGATATTGAAATGCTCCGCGCGGTCAGCGAGGTTGCCGACGTTCCGATCGTTGCATCGGGCGGTGCGGGCTCGATCGAGGACTTTATAACTCTCTTTAACACTCTCCCCGGCGTTGATGCCGGACTTGCCGCAACAATTTTCCACTTCGGCAAGATCAAAATACCCGATCTCAAAGCAAGCCTTCGCGATGCGGGAATCTCTGTGAGGTACACAAATGTTTGATATCAAAAATCTTAAATACAATTCGGACGGGCTCATTCCCGCGATTATCACCGACGAGGCGGACGGTGCCGTGCTGATGCTCGGCTATATGAACGCCGAAAGCCTCGGCATTACGCTTGAGCAGAAAAAGGTTTGCTTTTTCAGCCGTTCAAGACAGAAGCTTTGGCTCAAGGGCGAAACCTCGGGCAATTTCCTGAACGTTGTGTCGATCAAGACCGACTGCGATGCTGATACTTTGCTTATCACGGCAAAGCCCGACGGCCCCACCTGCCACACGGGTGCGCGCTCCTGCTTCTTTGAGGATATCTACGAGGACGAGGATGCCGAGCAGGCTTTCTGCCTTGACGATCTTATGAAGCTCATCGAGGGAAGAAAGACTGATCCTAAGGAAGGTTCTTATACTACCTATCTCTTTGAGAAGGGAATTGACAAGATCCTTAAGAAGGTCGGCGAGGAGTGCACCGAGGTCATCATCGCGGGCAAGGGCGGCGACCGTGCAGAGGCTATCTTCGAGATCGCAGACCTTACCTATCACATTATGGTGATGATGACCGAAATGGGCATCTCCCTCGACGAGGTTCGCGCTGAACTTGCAAGCCGTCACGTCGTTGATAAGAAGATCAAGCAGGAGAAGATGAAATAATGGGTTATTTCAACTACCATACGCACACCACCTACTGCGACGGCAAGAGCACGCCCGAGGAGATCGTTCTTGAAGCGATAAGGCTCGGGATGGACACGATCGGATTTTCGGGTCACGCGCCCTGCCCCGGCGCGGAGGATTACTCCGTGCGCGATCTGGAGGGCTACAATGAATGCGTAGAGCGTTTGAAGGATAAATATTCCGATAAGATCAGGATACTTCGCGGTATTGAGAGGGATATTTTTGCATACGATGATAACCACGATTACGATTACGTTATCGGCGCATTTCATAACCTCTACGTTGACGGCAAATTTTATGCGACGGACCGATCTCCTGCGATAATACAGGAGAGTATAGACGAGCTTTGCGGCGGCGACGCCGAAGCATTTGCGATCCGTTATATGGGATTTGCAAAGGATATCGCGCGCGTTACCGGTTGCGATATCATAGCGCATATGGACCTCGTTACCAAATTCAACGGCGACGGCGAAAATAAGCTCTTTGACGTGCGTTCGGAGGCTTATCTTGCGGCTGTAAAAGAAGCGGTCGACGAAAATATGAAGCTGTGCAAGCTATTTGAGATCAACGCGGGCGCGATCAGTCGAGGCTGGCGCAAGACTCCCTATCCCGATCCCGCTATACTTGATATCATTCACTCAGCGGGCGGTAAGATCACGTTCGGTTCGGATTCACACGCGAAGGAAACTCTATTGCTCGGATTTGATCAAGCGGAGGAATTGGCGAAAAAACACGGATTCGGAGCTCTTACAAGACTTGAAATTTAATATGAAAAAGCCGAGGATGAAAATTTCTCGGCTTTTTTGAAAAAATTTCGGGAAATGCGGAACTTTTTTGTAATTTTACCGTCTTTATAGGTGAATACCCGAAAGGAGAATCAGAATGAAACGGTTAATATTATTGCTTCCGGTTTTGTCGCTGTGCGCTTTGATGGTTGCGTGCGATGAATTTCTTGTCGGCATAGGTGATGAAACTGCGCCTGTAACGAGTGATCCCCAACCTTATATCGGTATTTCCACCGAGGGGACGGATATGGAATGGAAGAACTTTGTTCTGGTCGGCGGAGCGATGTATTCGAGTATTTATCGGGATACCACAGTTGATGCTTCGCAGATCGGCGAGAAGCTTGGAGAGATAACCTACCGTATGTCTGCTACTCCGGGTACGTCCGAGGCGCAGCAGGAATATGCAAAAGCTCAGGATGAGGTTGAATTCGCGGCGGCGTACAGAGATGTCGGATGCGGTGTTTATTCCGTGATAGGAAACGGTAACGCTATTGCAGTTCTCGACGGTGGGATATATTATCTCTATACACTTGAAGAATAAAGGGAGGCGCGAATTATGAAAAAAATTGTTTTGTTCATATTGGCTTTGATACTTTGCTTATCTCTTTCATCTTGTGACGGAGTTCTCGAAGGCATTGGCGACGAAAGTGCGCTGCCCGAAACGACGGCTTCTCTTGCCGTTACGGAGACGTTACCTCCGGAAACCGAACCTACCGGAACAGCTATTTGCGTCGATTGGATGGATTTCATTCGCGTGAACGGTGTTGTTTACGACGGCGGATGGGAAAACAGAGAAGTCGATGAATCCCGAATAGGCGAAAAGCTCGGCGAGATACTTTATACCGTCAAATCTTACTATGAAAGCGAAGAAGAATTTCAGCAAGCCGACAAACGCGATTTTACCGCCGCGTTCAGATCGATCGGCAGCGGGATTTTTGCGGTCAAGGACGATGAAAATTCGATCGCGGTGCTTGACGGAGGAAAATATTATCTGTATTCGCAGTGCTCGTTTGTTGATTTTGAAGTGTATGGCGGAGAAAAGAATACCTTGCCCTGTGTCGATGATAAGAGCTTCGGCGTGGTTATCAACAGCTTTGATCAGCTTTGCGAAGCATTTGGAGGCTCCGAGAATGTTCCGGATGAAATAAAAACAAAATATTCCGGCACCGCTCTTGATGATACAACATTGATCATCGCTTGTTTGGTATCGGGATGGGGAGGCACCGAATTTGGTATATCCTCGGTTGAGATGGTAGGCTCTGATATCCATATCTACGCAGTTCAGCTTGATTCCGATGTCGATGGGGATGACGCGATGCATTATTGGACGTTCTATGTTGAGGCTGATAAGATCCAAGCCAAAAACGTCATCTTGCATACGGATAAATGCGAGCCACTCAAAAATGACACCGGTCTTTATGATATTACCTTCGAACAGATCAATAGATATATTCTAAATACTTCTGATGAGGATTTCTCAATCTATTGCGGTAAGCCCGTGACGAATCAATATGCCGCGGAGGAGGTCGCGCGATCTATCGTTGCCTATTCGGGTTACGGTGTGTTTGTAAGATTTTGTCCGACGAATAATTATTGGCTTGTCGAACTTACCCGTTCGGATGGAAATAACACAAGCATTATTTACGCAGTCATTCGCGCCGCTGACGGCAGAGTGATTTCACAGATAGAAGTGATGAACTGACAGCAGATAAAAATGCCCTGATTGCGGTACATTTCTTCAATAAAATGTAAATTTGTCGCAATTTAATGAGAAAATTTGAAGATTTTTCTTGACTTTTGGACAATATAGAGGTATAATATATTGTAAGTTTCCTTTTTTGAGATTTACATAAATTGTATTCTAACACCAAGGAAGGTGAAATTTTTATGGCAAGACTTATTGGAACAGTATCAAGAGGCGTTCGCGCTCCTATTATCAAGGTGGGCGATGATATCGCTACTATCGTAGCAGACAGCGTTATTGAAGCAGCAAAGTCGGAAAATCTTGAGATTCGTGACCGCGACGTTATCGCGATGACCGAGTCCATCGTTGCTCGTGCGCAGGGTAACCTCGCAAGCATCGATCAGATCGCGGAGGATGTCCGCAACAAGTTCCCCGGCGGCGAGGCTGCTATCGTTTTCCCCATTCTTTCGCGTAACCGCTTCTCTATCTGCCTTAAGGGCATTGCAAAGGGACTTAAGTCCATCATCATTATGCTCTCTTACCCCGCAGACGAGGTAGGAAACCATCTCATCGACATTGACGTTTTTGACCGCTCTGGCGTTAATCCCGTAACCGACGTTCTCACGGAAGAGAAGTACCGTGAGCTTTTCGGCTACCATAAGCACACCTTTACGGGCGTTGATTATATCGAGTACTACCGCGAGCTCGTTGAGTCCTGCGGATGTGAGTGCAAGATCATTCTCGCTAACGACGTAAGAGCTATTCTTAACTATACAAAGCACGTTATCTGTGCAGATATCCATACCCGTTTCCGCAACAAGAAGCTTCTCAAGGATGCAGGTGCAGAGACCGTTTACGGTATGGACGATATCCTTTCCGCACCCGTTAACGGAAGCGGCTACAATGAGAACTACGGTCTTCTTGGCTCCAACAAGTCCACCGAGGAGGTTGTCAAGCTCTTCCCCAGAGATTGCCAGCCCGTTGTTGACGCGGTAAGAGACAAGATCCTCGCTGCTACCGGCAAGTGCGTTGAGGTTATGGTTTACGGCGACGGCGCGTTCAAGGATCCTGTAGGAAAGATCTGGGAGCTTGCAGACCCCTGTGTATCTCCCGCATATACCGCAGGTCTCGAGGGCACTCCCAACGAGATCAAGCTCAAGTATCTCGCTGATAACGAGTACGCTAACCTTACCGGCGAGGAACTCAAGGCTGCTATCTCCGAGAGAATCAAGGCTAAGGACTCTAACCTTTACGGTCAGATGGCTTCTCAGGGAACCACTCCCAGAAGACTTACCGACCTCATCGGTACTCTCTGTGACCTCACCTCCGGCTCCCGCGACAAGGGTACTCCCATTGTTTGGATCCAGGGTTACTTTGATAACTATACCAACTAATTAAATAACGAAAATACCGAAAAGCCCGGGAATCGCAATTGCGATTCCCGAGCTTTTTTGCTGTTTTGCGGGTGTCGAATGAATAGGGAATAACGCTTTTGGTAAACAAACTATATCACAAAATGTCAAATAATAACATTTATGATATTAAAAAGGAATAGATACACTAAATAACAAATATAGTGGCTCCCTTCGGCGTCCTCGATCGCTTTTTGCGATATTTTTTTGATATTACTGAGAAAATTTTATAAAACCTATTGACTTTATGCTTATAAAATGATATCATATTCTCACCACAACACGTAAAAATGGTTAAAAATAGTTAAAAATACCGAGAATTGTTTGGGAAACCCACGGAAAAATCATTTTTGGCTAATCTGGGCGCGTTTATCCCACGCCAATACCGCGAAAAAGCCTGCGAATGATTCAAAATCTGAAAGGAGGAATGGAAATGTCAGAATTTATGCCGTTATTGAATACGTATAACTACAATCTTGATGCTAAAAACAGAATTTTCATTCCCGCCAAGCATCGCGAGGTGCTCGGAGCGAACTTTGTAGTGTTCCCGAACTTGAAGGATACCCGCTCTTTGGTTATATCTTCGGTTGAATATTTTAATAGCGTGATTGAAAAGATCCGTAACAATGAGGTGCTTAGTGCCGAGGACAGATCGGATATGATAGACTTCCTCAGCGGATTCGGCGATACTATTTCTCCCGATGCGCAGGGAAGAGTGGTTCTCTCCGCCAATCTGGTCGCTTTTGCAGAGCTTGGCGGTGCAACCATTATTCGAGGCAGCCAGGATCACATTGAGATTTGGAACGCATCTGTATTTACCGAAACGACCAAGGATAAAGCTAAATCTTTTGCGGAAAAGATTAAGAAGTCCAATATGGTATTATGATGAACGATAAAGATTTTAAGAACGATAGATCTTCCGCGGGCGTGGATCTACCCGAGTTTTCACATAAGCCCGTTTTGCTCGACGAAGTCCTTGCGGCACTTAAGCTGCGCGGGGACGGAACGTTCCTTGACGGAACTGTTGGCGGCGCGGGGCATTCGAGCGCCATTGCCTCGGAGCTTACGACCGGATATCTGCTCGCCCTCGACCGGGACGATACGGCTATCGCGGTAGCGACCGAAAGGTTGTCACGCTTCGGGGACCGTGCCGAGGTCGTCAAATCCAACTTCGCCGATATGGCGAGTGTTTGCAGAGATAAAGGAATCAAAGCACTCGACGGAATTCTCCTCGACCTTGGAGTTTCCTCACATCAGCTTGATACTCCCGAACGTGGATTTTCATACGTTCACGATGCTCCTCTCGATATGAGAATGGATCGCACAGCTCCCATAGATGCCGCTTACGTTGTCAATAACTACGAGCGCTCCGAGCTGATCCGCATTATCCGCGATTACGGTGAAGAGAAATTCGCTGTTAAGATTGCGGATAAGATCTGTAAGAGAAGAGAGGAAAAGCCGATCGAGAGGACTCTTGAGCTTGTTGAGATAATCAAGAGTGCCTTCCCCGACGGTGGCAGATATCTCAAGCATCATCCCGCGATGAGAACCTTTCAGGCAATACGCATCGAGGTCAACGGAGAGCTCGAGATCATAGCAAACACAGTAAAAGATGCGGTTGATCTTCTTGCACCCGGAGGAAGACTTGCGATCATCACCTTCCACTCGCTCGAGGACAGAGCGGTGAAGGAGGCTTTCAACAAGCTTGCTCAAGGCTGCACCTGCCCGAGTGATTTTCCCATTTGTGTATGCGGCAACAAGCCGAAGGTCAAGATCATCTCCAAAAAACCGATAGTATCGACCCCTGAGGAATTAAAAATCAACCCCCGTGCTCACAGTGCGAAGCTGCGAGTTGCGGAAAAAATATAACGACGAACCGCCTGAGGCGGAAAGGATCGGAAAATGAAAAAAATTCATAAAAACGGACACGATGATTGTTCCGATATCATTGATATTCTCGGAACCTCCGATGAAGGCGTAGATATAAAGCTTGAGGTTGAACTTCAGATTGAGCGCGAAAATAAGAGCGCAGCTGAACTTTCTGAGTTTTACAAGCTTGCGGATCTGATGGATTCCAGTGCAGGGTCCGTTTACCGTAACGGTGAATATAACGGCAAGCGTTATATGACCAATGATGATTACAACCGTATGATTCTTGACAAGACAGCAATTTCTCAGTATGTTATGAGTGCCGCTGCACCTGCTACGATAGTTCCCCGTCCCGCTGCAGTTTACAATGTAATGGGCTGCGGAAAAGCGATGGTAGGAACAAGCGCGGTTGCAAGCGTTTGCGAGAACGTTATTTGCGGCGAGGAATACGCTCTTGCGCGAGTAGAGCGTGCTTCCACCGATATCAGAGGCGCACTTCTTCATATTTTTGATAAGTGGTTCCCCGCTCACAGCATTGACAGAGAGAACAGAAAGCAGCGCCGTAGATTGGCAAGCTCAGCAGCGGGTATCGCTTGGGTTCTGATCTTTGCGCTTGTGCTCTCGCTCCCGATAACCCTTGCGGTGCTCAAGAGCGAAGCCCTTTCGAACTTGAACAATAAGCAGGAAGAGCTCTATGCTCTTGAAAACCTTGAAGCGGATCTCCTTGCTGAATTTGAGAGCAGCCTCGATCTGAGATATATTGAGAGCGTTGCCGTAAATGAGATCGGAATGATCAAGCTCAATGACAGCACCATAAAGATACTCAAGCTCAACGACATCGACTCTATTGAAAGCTTTACCGATAAAAAATCCAATTCAGTTGTTCCTGCGCTTCTCAGCGCACTCGGAATTCGTTCGGAAGACGAATAATAAGCATTTAATCTGAATAAAATTCATAAAGCAGGCTAAGATATAGCCGCAGCATAACGGGAAATCTATTATTTAAAGTTTCCCGTTTTCGCACCAAGCCCCAAAAGAGGATTTAATTATTATGCAAAAGGCAAGAATCAGCACAAAAATTACAATACGAGCTTTCATAGTTCTTGCTTTGATAGCCGCTGCCTTTTTGGTATTGATAGCACGCATCCTCATACTTCAGACCGTAAGCTTTGACTACTATAAGAACAAGGTAGTAGATCAGCTTACAACCGAATCCACGATTATCTCAAACCGAGGCAATATCTACGATTCAAACGGTATTTTGCTTGCGGCAAATAAAACCGCTTACCGAATTTTCATCGCGCCAAAGACGATTCGCGACGAAATGAAGGAGGCACAGAACAATATCGCCAAGGAAGGCAACGCCGAAAGAGTCAATCTTGATGTTAAGATCAGCGAGGGGCTTTCCGAAATCCTCGGCATCGATTACGACACCGTATATGCTTTGACGGAGAAGGTCAAAAGCCTTGATGCTACTGTGCTTCGCGAGGCAACCCCGGAGCAGGCGGATAAGGTTCTTTCCTTGGTATCGAAGCTGAACGTCGCTAATTGCGTTTATGTTGAGCCTATGAGCGTAAGATATTACGCTTACGGAGATCTCGCCACACACGTCCTCGGCTTCACGGGACACGACGGCGACGGTCTTTACGGACTTGAATATTATTACAATAAGGAGCTTGCGGGCACGCCCGGCAAGTTTATAATCGCCCGAGACGCGTACGGCAACGAGATGCCTTATGAGTATCAGAGCTATATCGATGCGATCGACGGCTATAATCTCAATACCACACTTGACATCAAGATACAGGCGATCCTCGAGGAGCAGCTTGAGGCGACCTACTACGAGTCAGGCGCGGGAGCGGGAGTTGCAGGTATAGTTATGAACGTAAAGACCGGCGCGGTCTACGCGATGGCGACCTACCCCGATTTCGACAGCAACGATGCCTGGACGCTGAGCGCCGAGTATGAGGCGATGCTTGCGGCAAGCGGTCTGACATCGAATGACGAGGGCTATTCGAGCATGCGCGCTTCGCTTCTTAATCAGATGTGGCAGAACAAGGCGCTTACCTTTACCTATATGCCCGGTTCGACATTTAAGATCATTACCACGGCGATGGCACTTGAAAACGGAATCGACAAGCTGCTTCCGACTCACAAGTGCACGGGTCAGCTTAATGTCTACGGAAGCATAATTCGCTGTCATAAGAAGGGCGGACACGGCGAATTAACCTTCGAGGGCGGACTTCAGCAGTCCTGCAACCCCTATATGATGAAGCTTGCCGAAAATATCGGAAAACAGACGTTTTACGATTACGTAAGAAACTTTGGCTATCTTGATAAGACGGGCGTGGATCTGCCCGGCGAGGGTAACAGCACCTTCTGGACAGAGGGAGCTTTCGGACCCGTCGACCTTGCGGTTGCTTCCTTCGGTCAGAACTTCAAGATAAGCATGATGCAGCAGCTCACCGCGATCTCCGCGGTTGCAAACGGCGGCACGCTCGTTCAGCCCTACGTCGTTGAGTCCATGACTGACAGCGATGGTAATATTGTATGGCAGCACAAGGTGAACGAAATCCGACAGGTTGTTTCCTCAGCGGTTTGCGCAGAGGTTTCAAGAATTCTTGAGGAAGGCGTTTCGGGTGACGGCGGTTCAAAGAACGCGTACGTTGCGGGCTACAAGGTAGCGGCAAAGACGGGTACGTCCGAGAAGATCGGTGATGACGAAACTCTCCGAATCGGCTCCTGCGCGGCGTTCGCTCCCTCGGACGATCCCGAAATCGCGATTATCATAATCGTTGATGAGCCCTCCTGCGAAAATGTTTTCGGAAGCTACGTTGCGGCGCCCTACGTTGCAAACTGTCTCGAGCAGATGCTCCCCGCGCTCGGTATCGAACCCGATTATTCGGCTTCCGAAGCCGCAAAGCTTGAAGTCGAGGTCGGTAACTACCTCGGTATGATGTCCTTCAGCGCAATAGAAGTGATCGAGAAAAACGGCCTTGACGTCGAGATAATCGGTAACGGTGAAAAGGTCACGGCGCAGGTTCCCTCAGTGGGAAGCTTCCTTTCTAAACAAAACGGAAAAATAATTCTTTACGTTGGTGATACCGCGCCGAGCAACGATCTGACCGTTCCGAACGTCGTCGGACTCAGCGCATCTGCGGCAAACCGAGTGCTTATCAATGCGGGATTCAATATCAGTATTGACGGTGCGACAAACTTTGACGTCGGCGACGGCGCTGAGGTAATATCGCAGTACCCTGCGGCGGGAACTCCCGCGACGAGGGGAGACGTTATTACGGTGACCTTCAGACACACGGACGTAAGTGACTAAATAAAAGCATAGGATGTAAAATCTCAAGGATGATGAAATAAAAAATCATCGGAGGGATTCCATGCTTCTTAAAGAACTGTTACGCTCCTCGGGCATATATTACCGCGCCGCGGGGAACGAGAATATTGAAATAAAAACGATATCATCAGACTCGCGCTCGGCAGTTGAAAATTCGCTGTTCGTGTGCATTCGAGGTCGCAATCACGACGGGCATTCCTATGCGGGAGTTGCCACGGCAAAGGGTGCTGTGGCGATACTTGCAGAGAATGAACTGAGCGATCTGCCGAGCGGAGTCACCGTTATATACACACACGACACCGCAGCCGCGCTCGCGCGGCTGTGGGATGCGTGGTACTCCCACCCAACGAGAGATATGAAGCTCGTTGCGGTTACGGGAACTAACGGCAAAACCACGGTCAGCTTTATGCTCGATGCGATATTTTCTGCCGCTTTTCATAAATGCGGGATTATCGGAACCGTATGCTGCAGAACGCCGAAAAGATTTCTGCAAGCCAACACTATGACTACGCCGGACCCCGATACGCTTTACCGCGTGCTCGCTGAAATGCGTGAAGACGGCGCGGAGTACGTCTTTATCGAGGCAAGCTCACATGCACTGGCGCTCGGCAGACTTGCTCCGTTGAATTTTGAGGCAGCAGTATTTACCAATCTCACCGCTGAACATCTTGATTTCCACGGCAATATGGAGAACTATTTCCTTGCCAAGGCATCGCTTCTTGAAAAATGCAAAACAGCGTTTATCAATTCAGACGACTCCTATGCCGAAAGATATCGCTCGTATGCGATGGCTACGGGCTCGCACTCGAGGCTTGTGTTCTTTTCTGCACAAGGCAAGCGTGGCGCGGATTATACGGCGGAGGGAATCAGGCTCCCGGGAGCTGACGGAATAGCATATACCCTATGTGCAAAGAATATAGTTCGTGAGATACGCTTGCCGATGGCGGGGCGGTTTAACGTAGATAACACTCTTGCGGCACTTGCGGTCGCGCTTGAATTCGAAATAAGCGGCAGAATTGCCGCCGAAGCACTTTCTGGCTTTGGCGGAGCTCCCGGCAGACTAAAGCGTTTGCGAACTCCCTCGGGATACGCGGCGTCGATCTATATCGACTATGCGCATACGCCGGATGCGCTCGAGCGAATTCTTGAAACGGCTCGCGGACTTACCGCGAAAGACGGAAGGATCATTCTTGTCTTTGGTTGCGGCGGTGACCGCGACCGACTCAAGCGTCCGTTAATGGGAGAAATTGCATCGCGGTCGGCTGATTTATGTATCGTGACCTCGGACAACAGCAGAAGTGAATTGCCTGAGAATATAATAGGTGAGATACTTGCCGGATTTGATCCGAAAACGGCACACGCCGTGATTCCTGCTCGAAGGGAAGCGATCAGATATGCCATAGAGCAGGCAAGAGGCGGCGACGTGGTTCTCCTCTGCGGAAAAGGGCACGAGAAATATGAGATAGGTCCTTTCGGACGGCGTGATTTCGACGAGGCGGGGATAGCTGAGGAAACGCTTAAAAGGCTTGTCGAGATGCAAACAAAGGAAGATAATAAAAATGAAGGTTAGATTTGCTAATAATATACCAACCACTCAAGAAATAGCTGATCTCTGCGGCGGCAGACTTATCGGCGACGGTAACGTATCCGTTGAGAGCGTTTGCACCGATTCGCGCGAGGTTGAATGCGGTACGATGTTCATCGCCATCGTTGGCGAAAGAGTTGACGGACATATATTTATCGAACAGGTCAAAAAAGCCGGAGCGGTGTGTGCGCTTTGCAGCCGCATCCCCGAAGGCGCGGGCGACCTCCCGATCATTCTGGTTGAGGATACCGTTAAAGCTCTCGGCAGACTCGGTTCCGGATACTCAAAAAACTGTCGAGCAAAAAGAATTGGCGTCACGGGAAGTGTTGGTAAGACTACAACAAAGGAATTTATTGCTTCTGTGCTTGCAACCGCGGGTAAGGTATGGAAGACAGAAGGAAACTTCAACAGCACCGTCGGACTTCCTATGTCGCTTTTGACTCTTCCCGAGGATGCTGATTACGCAGTCCTTGAAATGGGAATGACGGGCCCCGGAGAGATCAAGCTGCTTTCCGATATTGCTTCTCCCGAGATCGGAGTTATTACCACGATCGGTACGGCGCATATGGAGCTTCTCGGCTCGCGCGAGAATATCGCGAAGGCAAAGCTCGAGATCAAGAGCTCGCTTGCAGAGGACGGTCATCTTCTCCTTTGCGGCAACGAGCCGTTGCTTGCGGATGAGGGCAAGAATGACCCGCGCGTAAGCTATTTCTCTGCGGATGCGCAAAATATTGAATATTATGCTTATAATATATCCGCCTACGAGGGCGGTATGACATTTGACGCTTCCTGTCTCGGCACGCAGCTTTACGACCTTGAGATCCCCGCGATCGGCAAGCATAACGTAGCGGCGGCTCTTGCGGGAATTGCCGTGGGCTTTATGCTTGGTATCGACGAGGAACGCATCAGACGAGGTATTTTGACTTACAGATCGGTCGGTCTTCGTCAGCAGATGACGGACTTGTCAGGTATCAGAATCATTTCGGACTGCTACAACGCAAGTCCCGAATCGATGCGCGCGGCGGCTTCGGTGCTCACCTCGGTTGCGGCTCATAGAAGCGGAAAGACGGTTGCGCTTCTCGGCGATATGCTCGAGCTTGGCTCGTCCTCTGCTGAGCTTCATTACGCTGTAGGAAAACATTTCGCTGAGGCGGGAGTTGACAGACTTGTCAGCTTCGGCGAGAGAGCGGAGAAGATCGCTGACGGTTTTGCTTCGGTCAAGGGTGAGGATAGCGTGTTCCGATTCCCTGACAGAAGTGACGCGAACGCCCCCGCTCGTGCGCTTGCAGATATCCTTGAAGCGGGTGACACACTTATCCTCAAGGCGAGTCGCTTAATCGCCGCGGAAAGAGTTGCGGCAGAGCTTAAAAATCTACTTTAATTTTGCTTTAAGAAAAGGAATTTGTTATGAAGGAACGGATGCTGACGGAATTTTTCCCCTTGACTCTTGGAGTTTTCCTGCTTACGTGGCTGATTCTGCGCAAGCTCATTCCTGTGCTGAAAAGCCGCAAGATAGGTCAGAAGATCTATGAGATCGGACCTCGTTGGCATAAGGGCAAGGAGGGAACTCCGATCATGGGCGGTCTTGGCTTCATTATAGCTGCGGCAGTCGGTCTCGGTGTTATCACGGGAATTTACGCTTACCTCGGCAGAGCGGGAGAGCTTCTCAGCGTATGGCTCACCTTTACGCTTGCGCTTTTGAACGGTCTTATCGGTTTCTTCGATGATTATACCAAGCTCATCAAAAAGCAGAACCAGGGATTCCTTGCTTGGCAGAAGCTTGTGCTTCAGTTCCTCGTTGCAGTTGCCTATCTTTGGGCGATGTCTGCTTGCGGATTTATCGATACCGCGCTTGAGATTCCCTATTTTGGTATTGAAATAGAGCTCGGCATCTTCTACTACTTCCTTGCGGTGCTCTTCATCGCGGGTATGGTCAATTCCGTGAATCTGACCGACGGTATTGACGGTCTTTGCTCGAGCGTTACTGCCGTTATCGGCGCCTTCTTCGCAGTTGCGGCGTTCGTTGCGCTCAAACCCGAGCTTGCGATCCTCCCCGCAACCGTTATCGGCGGCACGGTTGGATTCCTTATGTATAATTTCTACCCCGCAAAGATATTTATGGGCGACACCGGCTCGCTTTATCTCGGCGGTGCGGCGGTCGGTATGGCGTTTCTTGCCGACGAACCGCTGATAATCCTCGTTGCAGGTATCATTTACCTTATTGAGGTAGTCTCGGTCATCCTTCAGGTCGGCTACTTCAAAATGACACACGGCAAGCGTATCTTCAAGATGGCACCCATCCACCACCACTTCGAAAAGTGCGGCTGGAGCGAGGTAAAGGTCGTAGGCGTGTTCACTCTTATTACCGTTATTGCTTGCGTTCTTGCATATTTTGGATTTTAACAGATAATCAGCGAAACCGTGCCCCGCGCCGTTTCGGATAGGAGGCTGCCGTATGGGACGGTTTAACAAAAGAAAATACGCCGTCGACGTAAGCGGTGATCTCAAAAAACGCCGTCGGATAAAGAAAAGATCCTTGCTCTTTCTTCGGGAGAGAGAGGATAAGAGCTTATTTGAAAGCGACGAGGTGGCACTCAAGGTGCTGCAAAGCCGTTCTGATATGTTCTTTACGGTTCTTTGCGTATTGCTGATATCACTCGGTACGGTGCTTTCATTCAGCGCGGGCTCAGCGTACGCCTCAGAGGCGTACGGCACAGGCTTTCACTTTGTGCTAAATCATCTCAAGCATCTTGCTGTAGGTTTCGTCGTTGCCGCGTTCTTCTATTTAGCATCTCATCCGAGATGGATGCGAGTTTTGTCGGTTGCTTTCTATATCGGATCGATCGGTCTTCTCATCCTCGTCCTTATTGTAGGTGTTGAGGGAGGCGGCGCAAAGAGATGGCTTGACCTGGGATTTTTTACCCTCCAACCCTCCGAGCTTGCAAAAACGGGAGTTATCCTCCTTATGTCTCTTTATCTTACCCGATTCGATGAATCGGTGAATTCCGGCTTTAACAGATATTCACTCTTTCATGGACTGATCGCACCTTCGTTTATATTTCTTTTGGTGTGCGTGCTCGTATTCTTTGAGCATCATTTCTCGGGAATCATTATCACTGCGGCGATCGGTGTCGGTATGTTATTTATCGGCGGAACTTATTTCGGATGGTTTGCCGCTTTGGTGCCGTTTATTCCTTTAGTCTGGATACTGATACAAAATTCCGAATATGCAATGAAGCGAATCAACAGCTTCCTTGATAAAGGCAGCGATAGCCTTGTGGAAAATTGGCAGTCAACTCAAGGCCTGTACGCGATAGGCACGGGCGGTCTGTTCGGAGTAGGAATTGGCGAATCAAGCCTTAAATACGGCTACGTTTCGCAGCCTCAGAACGATTTTGTATTCACGATAGTATGTGAAGAGCTTGGATTTTTCGGCGCAACTGCAATTATGCTTCTATTCTTGGCTCTGGTCGTCAGAGGAGTTATACTCGGACTTCGCGCTCCCGATAAATACATCTCTCTTGTTATACTCGGACTCAGCTTCAAGCTTGCTATACACGTTATTCTTAATGTCGGCGTTGTAAGCGGAGTTCTTCCCAATACGGGCATTTCCCTCCCGTTCTTCTCGAGCGGAGGAAGTGCTACGATTTCGCAGATGATTGATATGGGTATCATACTCGGTCTGTCAAGATTCTGCACACAAAAACAATAACACGAAAGGAGCCCGTTTATGAGGGTTCTCGTTACAGGCGGCGGAACAGGCGGTCACGTCAATCCCGCACTTGCCATAGCAAATACTATTAAAGAAAATATTTCCGATGCGGAGATAGCTTTCGTCGGTACTGTCCGCGGGCTTGAAAACGAGCTTGTTCCCAAGGCGGGGTATAAGCTTTACCACGTTGACGTGCGCGGCATCAGACGTTCGCTTTCATTATATAATATACGTTCCCTTTGGCTTGCGGCGATCTCGCCCGTCAAGGCAAAGAAGATCATTAAAGAGTTCAAGCCCGATCTCGTCGTCGGTACGGGCGGTTACGTAAGCTGGCCGATACTCGTTGCCGCTTCGAGAATGAATATCCCCACAGCGGTTCACGAGTCGAATGCAGTCCCCGGACTTGCGGTGAGAAAGCTTGTTCCCTATGTTGACAGAATTTTTACCAATTTCGCAGTAAGTGCCGAGATTCTCGGTAAGAGCGGCAAGGTTATGCAGGTTGGTTGTCCCATGCTCGGTCAGTTCGGTCATATCAGTTGCGATGAGGCTCGGGATCGACTTGGCATCAGCCGCGATTGCAAATATATTGTTTCCTTCGGCGGAAGCCTCGGCGCGGCGGCGATGAACGATATGGCACTCGAGCTTATGCGCGATTACGTAAGCGCACACAAGGATGTGCGTTATACTCATGCAACAGGTGGCGACCATTATGAATCGGTAAAGGAACTCTTCCTTGAAGCAAAGCTTGATAAATACGAAAACATTGAACTGCTTCAATACATCTACGATATGCCTCTTCGTATGGCAGCTGCGGATCTGATAATCAGCCGCGCGGGTGCTATAACGATCTCAGAGCTTGCCCGTCAGGGTAAAGCGGCGATACTTATCCCCTCACCGAACGTAACAGATGATCAGCAAACAAAGAATGCGAAGGCTCTTTCGGATATCGGTGGTGCTTATATGATACGCGAGCCCGAGCTCGTTGACGGGAAGATTTGCAAAGCAGTTGCAAATCTGCTTGAGGATTCTGACAGAAGAGAAGCAATGGAGAAATCTATTGCGGGATTTGCCCCTCTTGATTCTAATAAGCTGATTTTCGACGAGCTTATGCGACTTGCCAAGGTCGGTAAATAAAGGTAATACAGGAAATCTGAAAAAGAAAGAAGGTGTCTCGTCGGTATGAATGAATTAAAACCCAATAACAAGGCCGTACGGAATGATCGTGGTAACGGCGGGACTGCTTCTAACGTATCGACCTTCGTTAAAAGAGAAGAAAAGACTTACGTCAGAAGATATTCAATGACAAAGAAGAAGGTCTCAAGGTGGATCTGCAATAACTACAACGCGGATGAATACAGCTTGACTCATCCGTCAACACGGCGATTTAAGGCGGAAGAGGCGGCGTCCGATCCCGCTAGAAGAGCAAAAGCAAAAGTACTGATGGTCTGCATAGGACTTGCATTGGTGATGTTGATGATCATTCCTGCCGTTAAGCTGACGTCTGCCCATCTCGTTATTGAGAATATCCGAGTTGAGGGTGACACTCTTTATTCGGAAAACGAATTGCTTTATGCCGCGGGGCTTGCAGTTGGTGACGGCTTGCCATTGCTTAAGGCGAACGAAGCAGAAGAGGCGGTTTTGAACAATCTGCCCTATGTTCAAAGCTGTGAGATCAGCTTTGAATTGCCTAACGTCATAGTATTTGAGCTGATTGACGAAAGTCCTGCCTTTTATACTGAGATAGAAGGCGAAAAATATATTTTGACAGCATCTCTGAGGGTTCTTGACCGAACGGACGATGAGGTGTTGCTTAAAGGGCTTCCTTTAGTTGAGCTACCGCGTGTATCAAAGGCGGTAGTTGGAGAAGATTTGGTGCTTGAAGGAACAAGCGGTGAGTATATTACCGAGTTCTTCAAAATACTCAATCGATCCGAACTGAAGGGAAGGGTAGGAAGATTATATTTTGATAAGAAGTTTGATATAGTCACTTCGGTCGACGGAAAATTCCGAGTTCTTTGGGGTTCACCCATTGATATGGAGCTGAAGTTTGCCACAGTTTCGAAAATGATAGAAGAAAACGGAGATGCTTGTCTTACTGCGGGAATCATAGACGTAAGAGTAGCCAACGTCAGCGGAATCATACTCGATGCGAATATAGATCCCGAGGTAAGGGAATGATTTCCGATTCAGGAATAAATATTTTCTGCGAATATCGAACTTTTTTCCAAAAAGCACTTGAAAAAACATCAAAAAACAATTATTATATTATATAGAAGTAAATTATAGCCTACGGGCGTATCTATAAAATCGGAGGAAATTAAAATGGATTACAGCTACGAACACGAGAATTACAACACTAACGATGACGTTCTTGACAGCGGCGTCAGCATCAAGGTAGTAGGCGTTGGCGGTGGTGGAAACAACGCAGTCAACAGAATGATCGACACCAATATCAGAGGTGTTGAGTTTATTGCGGTCAATACAGACCGTCAGGCACTTCGCAACTCTGTATCCCCCACTCTCATTCCCATCGGTGAGAGAATCACAAGAGGTCACGGCGCAGGCGCAAATCCCGAGATCGGACAGCGCGCTGCTGAAGAGAATGCAGAAGAGATCCGCGCGGCACTCGCCGGCGCAGATATGGTATTTATTGCAACCGGTATGGGCGGCGGCACCGGCACCGGCGCGGCACCCGTTGTTGCAAGAATTGCGCATGAGATGGACATCCTTACGGTTGCTATCGTAACCAAGCCCTTCCTTTTCGAGGGTCGCCGCCGTATGCTTCAGGCAGAAAAGGGTATCGAGGATCTCCGCAATTACGTTGACTCTCTCGTTATTATTCCCAACGAAAGACTTAAGCAGGTTTCCGAAACCCGCATCACTCTCAAGAATGCTTTTGAGATCGCAGACGACGTTCTTCGCCGTGGCGTTCAGAGCATTTCCGAGCTTATCAACGTTCCCGGATTTATCAACCTTGACTTTGCGGACGTTACCAGCGTAATGCGCGATGCAGGCTACGCTCATATGGGTACGGGCTCTGCAACGGGTAAGGATAAGGCAGAGATCGCTGCAAAGGCTGCTATTTCGAGCCCCCTTCTCGAAACCTCGATCAAGGGCGCAACCGGCATTCTTGTAAGTATCACTATGTCTCCCGACGTTGGACTCGAGGATGCGGATCTTGCTTCCAGCATGATCACCGCAGAGGCTCATCCCGATGCGAACGTAATCTGGGGAGCTGCATTCGATCCCGATCTCGAGGATGAGATGAAGATCACTATTATTGCCACCGGCTTTGAAAACCCCGGTCATAATGAGCATAATCGCAATAATCCCACCCCTGCTTCTGCTCCCGCACGTCCTCAGAACAACAATCAGCCTCAGCGCAATAACAATGGCGCTCAGCAGAAACAGACTTCCGCTCCCGCTCCCGCAGCTCAGGCTGAGCCCGCACCCGCACCCACTCCCGCACCCGCGCCCAATCCTGCTCCCGCGCCCGCTCCCCAGCCCGCACCTGCTCCTCAGCCCGCGCCCACCAATACCCCTAAGGCACCCCAGGGCGGAGACAGCTTTGACGATATAATGTCCATCCTTCGTTCCCGCAAGCCGAGAACCGATTACGGAAGCGGCAACGGCAGAAGATAATAAATCGGAGTAACTAAAATGACCCTTTCCGAACTCAGAGCGCTCCTTGCAAGCGATCAAATCATTGATATAATTTTAGATACCGATACCTATAACGAGATCGATGATCAGTATGCTCTTGCATACGCAATGCTCTCAAAAAAGAAGATCAATCTTCTTTCGGTCAACGCCGCTCCTTTCTTCAACAGCCGTTCTTCAAGCGCTGCTGAAGGAATGGAGAAAAGTTATAATGAAATCTTTAACATCATGAAGCTGACTGACGCGGAGATGGCAGCGCAGGTGCCGGTCTATCGCGGAAGCACACGCTTTATGACTTCAAAGACCGATATTGTTGAGTCGGATGCTTGCGAAAACATTATCAATACGGTAATGTCTCGCGAGACTCCCGTGATAATCGTGGCGATCGGTGCTATCACCAACGTGGCGTCAGCGTTGGCGAAGGAACCCGAAATCGCTAAGAGAAGCGCGGTTATCTGGCTTGGCGGACACGCCCTTGAGCGTCCCGACACCAAGGAATTCAATTTGCGTCAGGATATTCCCGGTGCTCAGGTGCTCTTCGACTCCCGCATCCCCTTCCTCCAGATCCCCTGCGACGGCGTTTGTTCGTCCTTCATCACAACCCCCGCCGAGCTTGACTATTATCTCAAGGGTAAAAACGAGCTCTGTAATTACCTCTGTTCTATCACCGGCGATTACATAAATTGGGGATATGCGAGATCAAAGGTGGTATGGGATGTCACCGCAATCGGATGTATGACGGTTCCCAATTCGATGGAGATCGTCGAGATACCCTGTCCTTACGTCACAAGCGACTGTCGGTATGCATTTGATTCAGCTCGCCATCATTATCTCTACGTCAGAAAGATCCGCAGAGACCCCCTATATGCGGACCTCTTCAAAGCGCTCAGCGAAAAATAATGGCATAAAAAAGTCGGCACTTTTTTAAAAAAGTGCCGACTTTTTATTGCAGAAATCAAAAAATAATGGTATAATATATATGATTATTTTTAGCTTCTGACGGAGGAACTGAAATGAAGACCAAAAGATTCAAGAAAGGCTTGCCCGACGTGCTTCACGCAGTACCCGATTTTGTGATTTCGGGCGCGCCTTTTTCCTTATCCGCCGCTTACCGAGTTTTCGGTGAAAACGCACCGGAAAAGCTTTGCTTTAAAATAGGCGGAGAGAAGGAATATTATCTTTATCCCGTTGACAGATACGAGCGCAAGGGTACGGCGTACGTAATTTACCGTGCCGATATTCCCGCGTCCGCGCTTAAGGGTGATCTGCTTGCATACAGAATATATGCTGAAGGTGAGGAAGACGGCAAGCTCCCGCCGTATGTTTGTCAGATTATTGATCCCGCCGAACTTCCTGAACTGCCCGCACTTACGATCACAGAAATTTTCGGCAGACCGAAAGGCAAGGAATTCACGTGTTTCGTTGAGCTTTTCAATCCCACGGACAAGGACGTCGATCTTTACGATTACGATGCTTTGATCTATTCTCCCGCAAAAGAGCCTGTGGGTGAACCCAAGGGCAGACTTCCTCTTTCGAGAGAGGCGGGAGTCAATATTCTCGGTGCGGGTGAGTCGGCGGCTTACTGGCCGATCACTCTCAAAAACTACGCGCCCGAGATAAACTGTTTTACCAAAGAAGATTTTATCGCTCAGATCAATTCCGCGTATCTTTATACAAAGGAACCGATTGACGAGTCGAAAGTGCGCGTATTCCCGGTCGATCTTACGGAAATCGACGAGGAAACCGGAAAGCGCAAGCATATAGATGGTATTTGTTCGCTCCCCAGTGCTCACGATGCAACAACTATTGCCATCGTTCCGCGCGGCGGCGATGCATCGAGTGCGATCTTTACGCTCGTTTACAGCGACTGCTATGCCGAATGGGATACTCCCGTGCTTCGCTCATCCTATTGGACGTTTGATCCCAAGGATCCGAGTCGTGCAATCAATCTTACGCATGCGGAGCTTGCGACCCCCGGTTATCCCGCATATATGCAATCCGCTAAATGCGATCTCACCGCCCCGCTTCCTGCTGTTCTTCCTCTTTCACCCATTAACGAGGCTTACCACGGTGATTACTGCGGAACGATCGAGTTTGCGGTATTGCCTGCGGACTCGGACTGCGACGTTGGAATTACTTCCGTAATGGTTACACTTCCGAACGGTGAAAAAGCCGAATATTTGGCTCGCGAGGAACACGACGGCGTTTACCGCGCTCGCATTCCCGAGGAGGTTTTTGAAAACTTCGCCGAGCTCGAATATTCCATCAATGTTTGGGATGGTGCGAGAATTGTCCGCCTCGGTAACTTCCTGCCGATCCGCGTTCCCGTTTATGATAATCGCGGACCTCGCATCATTTCCATGGTTCCCACCCGCGGATATGCTTACGACGGCAGAAAGCCGATAGTTATCAAGGCGAAATATACCGATCCCGCGGGAATACGCATCAAGGATTGCTATCTTAAGCTCGACGGCAAGGACGTTACCAATGATGCAACCTTTACCGCAAGCTATCTTGAATACGAGCCGAAAAAGCCGCTCGAATCCGGTGAGCATACTCTCACTATCCGCCTTAAGGACGGACTTGGTAATCGCACGACGAGAACTGTTAACTTCACCGTTTCGGATATGACCGATCTTTCCGCATATTTCGGAGAGATACACGCGCACACAGGTGAATCCGACGGAAACGGACTTTGTCGCGATGCCATCGAGTTTGCATACGACAACGGTGCTGATTTCTTCTCGGTAACCGAGCATTCTCATTATTTTACTCAGGAGATTTACGATAACCAGAAGGCTGTTGCAAATTCCCTTGACCGTCCCGGAAGATTTGCCGCGCTTTACGGTTGGGAGATGACTTGGAATAACACTTGCGGTTATTGGGGTCATATGAATATTATCGGAAGTGAAAAGGTAGTTTCCGATATACACGGCGTTGGAATGCCCGATCTTTTCAAGTGGCTTGAGGGCGAACCCGATGCGGTCGGTATGTTCAATCATCCCGGTCAGGCTTGGGGTGACTTTGAGGATTACGGCTTTTGGACACCCGAGGCGGACAGACAGATGGCGCTTGCGGAAATAAAGGGAAGACCTTATGATCTGCAGTATGCGCTCCTTCTTTCTCGCGGTTGGCACGTTGCACCCTCGTTCAATGAGGATAATCACGCACCCAACTGGACGGTTGCTTCACCTTATATCACGGGAGTTCTCGCTCCCGCTCTTACCCGCGAGAATATGATGGAAGCCTTCCGCGCCCGCCGCGTTTATTCGAGCGCAGATCCCACGATGAAGATCTTTTTTAAGATCAACGGAAAGTGGATGGGTGAAAGGCTTGATGATCCCTCAGAGCTCAACGTTTCGGTTAAGATCACCACGGAAAATGAAAACGGAATCGGCCGTATCGAGATCATCGGCGAGGATAATATTTTAGTAGCGCAAAAGTTTGTCGGTGCAAGACAGAGCTACGAATGGAATATCACTCTTCCCGTAGAATTTGATTACTATTATGTTCGTATTTCGAACGGAATGCAGTATTCGGTTACTGCTCCCGTATGGATAGAGAACAGACAGGAGCCGAAGGTGCTTTCGATGATTCATTCTGCATCTTACGATCCGCACGAAAGCTCGGCTGTTACGATCAAGATCGAAAACCCCTACGAGATTACAATGGATGAGGTCAGGGTTGATTTCTACCTTACGGGTGTTGAAGGATTTTCACTTCGTGATGCTGTTCCTTACGCGAAGGTCTGCGTCGGTAAGCTTAAGCCCGGCAGACATATCAGCGTGACCCGTCAGCTTCCCGAGATATCGAAGAATCGTCGCGTAAGTGCGGTTATTACGGCAATTTCGGACAAAAAGGTTCGAAAGGCTACCGCTTATATCCTGCTGTCACCCATCAGCATCACCGAAGTGCTTTGCGCTTCGGGCGCGATCGAACGCGATGGCGAAATGATCGAAAATCCCTATCCTTACGTTACGCTTTGCAACAATTCGGGCAATGATATTACGCTCAAAGATACAAAGCTCGCTCTCTGGACCACCACCGGCAAGCCTCCGAAGGATGAAAACATCTGGACGGCAGACGGTGTAAAAATCGCGGCGAGAAGTGCGACTGTTATCTGGTACCGCAAGCCCGAAAATGCAGCGCTCACGGTTGAAGATTTTAACCGCAGATACGGAACCACTCTTGTTGAGGGCGAGGATATTTTCATCTGCGATAAGGCGATCACATCGAGATCAACCGCGGGCAGACGCCTTGACCTTATCGTCGGCGGAGAAGTGATTTCCCGCGTAACGTGGAATATGGGTGATCGTTACGGACAGACCGCGGAGGCGGGCGAGGCGTATAAATATCACTTTGATTGCGATATGTCACCTCTTGCCGAATTCAGCGGAAAGGGCAATCCGACTCCGGGTACCGTTAACTACAAACAGCTCGGTGCGCGCAAGATCGTTGAACCCACCGCCAAGGAGATCAAGAGTGCGAAGAAGCAGTCGAAGAAGGATGCTAAACGTGCAAAGCATAAGGCACAGATCAAGTACACCTCGGTTGAAGCGGGCGCGATTGCCGCAGGAAGCGCCGCACTTGCCGCATTTGCCGCTGCCGCAATAACGAAGGTAATTTCTAAGAAGAATAAATGATGAAATATCCAATTATTTTAATACCGATTGCAAAATCGCGCATTTGGGGCGGAGAGCGACTCTCCGCCCTCGGCGCAGAGCCTCCGATCGGCGAGCATTGGACGCTTTCTGTTCGCGCAGGTGACAACAATATTGTCGCAAACGGTGAATTTGCGGGTGCGGGACTTGATTTTGTTTTGTCGGAACATCCTGAATTTCTCGGTACTGCTTGTACGAAGGACAAGTTTCCGCTCCTGATAAAATTTATTGATTCAAAGGAATCTCTGTCTATCCAGGTACATCCCGATGACGATGCCGCTCGGCTTCTCGGTGAAGAGTGCGGAAAGACCGAGATGTGGTATATCATAGATGCCGAGCCGAATTCATATATTTATTTCGGAATCAAGGACGAGTATTCAGAGGATGAAGTAAAGAGGGCGATACTATCCGGTGTTGATCCTACGCAATATCTCAACAAGGTGCCTGTCAAAGCGGGCGAGTGTTACTTTATCGCGGGCGGAACGCCTCACGCAATCGGCGGAGGTATTTATATCTGTGAGATACAGCAGAACTGTGATACCACTTATAGGATTTACGATTACGGTAGACCTCGCGAGCTTCATTTGAAGCAAGCTGCGGCTTCGCTCAAGAAGTTGCCGAGTCAAAATTCTGCCCAAAACAATATTCTTGCCGATTGCGAATACTTCAAATCCGAGCTTATAGCAATTGACAGTGAAATGCTTATCAATGCTATCTCCGAAAGGTTTGTTTCGCTGACAGTTGTGAGGGGCAACGGAAGTATATCCGTGAACGGTTTAGAATATCCATTCGAAGAAAGAGATTCGATCTTTATTCCCGCGGGAGAAGAGAAGTATACTCTTCGCGGAAATGCAGATATTATTAAAACAACTATATAAAACAAAAAACCGATGCGTTTCCGCATCGGTTTTTTGCACAGCAAGGATTTTCGGATGTGCAAAAGTTATGTGGGATTAAATTACTTAATCTCAACGGTAGCGCCAGCCTCGGTAAGAGCAGCCTTGATGGACTCAGCTTCTTCCTTAGCAACGCCTTCCTTAAGGGTCTTGGGAGCACCCTCAACGAGCTCCTTAGCTTCCTTAAGTCC
>JAZRGT010000052.1:0-22635 GCA_045644325.1 Eubacteriales bacterium
TTCAACATGATGTCTCAGAAATATCAGACCGAGCAGCAGGAGCTTAGCGAGAAGATCGAAAGGCTGACTGCCGAGCTTGAATCTGAAAAGCAAACAACTGTCGATGCGGAAACTTGGATTTCACTTCTCAAACAGTATGCCAATCCCACCGAACTGACAGCGGAGCTTCTGAATACGCTGATTGAAAAGATTGTCATTCACGAAGCAACCACCGTGGACGGTATGCGTGAGCAGAATATTGACATCTATTACCGCTTAATCGGCAAAATTGAGTAAATTTACAGATATGAGTGCCTGTGCAAGTAGGCGTAGGCACTCATACATAACCAATATCTTTAAGTACGGGAATCCGGTGCGAACACCCCCGATATTGGGCTTTTGCCCGAAATTGCCTCGCTTTTTGGTGTTTCGATTGATGCGCTTTTTTCGGAAGAAGTCCCTGATTATTCGGATATTCAGTCATTTATGAAGGACGACGGTGTGATCAGAGTCATTCAGATGCGCGGAACGAAGGTTTTGAAGGTTTCGTCCACCTTTTCGCAGGATGAGCCGCCGATCGAGATCGCATTTCCGCACGATTGCAACGACAGAACGCAGTATTTCAAGGTTGAGGTTTACGGTCACGTCATTGCCGCTAATGAAATAAACGGAGACGTCGTCTGCCGCCAAAGCATACAAAGCCATTGCATCAACGGCGACGTAAAATGCGACGGCGATATAAAAGTCAACGAGCTGAACGCGCAGAAGGTCGTCTGCAAAAACATCAACGATTGCTATAAAATGCACGTCGAAAATGTCGAAGCATCGGGAAATATTACGGCAGTAAATATTACTTACGGTCATTTAAAATATAATTGAAAAATAACCCGCCGGGAGTACCATCTATACTCTCGGCGGTTTTTTATATAGACAAAAATATTTTTTTATGATATAATAAAAAAGTCCGAACCGAAATCAATTTTATGCGACTGTATAAGTGAACGTTCAAAAGCATTCCGGAAAGCAGGAAGATCTATGAAAAACGATGAAGTAATTCAATATTATGATTATCTGATGCGTCTTGCGGTATCAAAATGCAACTCGCAGACCGACGCGGAAGACCTTGTGGGTGAGGTGATGCTTGCGGCTTTTGCTTATATACACAAAGGCGGGACAATAGAGCATCCGAAAACTTGGTTTACCAATACTCTTTTTTACAAGCACAACAGCAACTTGCGCAAAAAATACCGCGCACCCGTTACGGTGTGTCTTGAAGATGCGATGAATATTGCAGAGGAAGAAGATGATGAATTTCTCTTATCACAGGAAGCATCCAAAGTGCGTAAGGAGTTAAATCATCTCGGATTTATCACGCGCGAGGTTCTGATTCGCTTTTATTTCGGTGATCAAAGAGTCTCGGAAATTGCCGAAGGGCTTGGCATTCCCGAGGGTACGGTTAAAAGCCGCCTCTCGGCGGGACGCAGTCAGATGAAGAAAGGACTTGAGACTATGGAAATAACAGAAAATTATATCCCCGGAGAATTGAGCATTACTTTCGGCGGTTCGGAAGGATTAAAGGGCGAGCCTATGTCGCTTGTTGAGGGCGATCTGATAGTACAGAACCTTTTGATCCTTGCCTACGAAAAGCCTGTTACGATAAGCGAACTTTCAAAAGCGATCTCGATTCCCGCCGCATATATCGAACCGATCGTCAAAAAACTTTTGGACGGCGAATTGATGGTTCAGACCGACGGCGGCAAGGTATATACCGATTTTATTATCACAAGACCGCAGAATTCACTCAAAAACTTCAAACCCCAGCTTGATTTTTCGCACAGGCATTTTGAAACGGTATGGGGCATTCTCGAAAAAATGTCGAAAAAAATCTCCGAAATGCATTTCGTGCGAAATATGAGTATTGAAGAAAAAACAAAACTCGACCGTTTTGCGATTTTAAAGGCGCTTCAGGATTTTCAGCATTACGGCTCGGAGAAGATCGAAGCACCGAAATTTCCGAAGCGCAAGGACGGCGGCAGATGGATCGCACAAGCTGTAGCTTTTGATGCCGGTTATAATATGAAAGAATACAACGAGGCGGCTGAATATGCAATACACGGCGGTCTGCGCACGACAAAGGCGATTTCAACCGCGCCCGACGGACAGACAAAGTCGCTTTGGCTTTATGAGTTTGACACGACTCTGTGGGACAGTCCCTACCGCTATGCGGGAATCTATGAGCTTTATTTTAATCATATAGCTCCTTTCCTATGGCATATCTATGACGGTCAAAAATCAGAATACGCGGATATTCCGACAGAATTGATCGCGCGCATTCCTGTGTTTGAACGGCTCGGTCTGATCAAACAGACTGACGGGAAAACTCGCGTTGCCGTTCCGGTTCTTAAAAAGGAAGAATACGATGAAGTTTGCTCAGTAATAAAAGAAGCAACCGAGAAGATCAAATCGGCAATCGGTGAGGAATTTTTCGCGTTTACGACTTCTATGAAAACTCCTATCCCGAAGCATCTGACTTCCGTGCCCGAGCTTTTCAGATACCACGAAGCGACCAAGTATTTCGTGATGTCGATCGTCCGCGAGGCATACAACAAGGGGTTGCATATGAAAGATGTTGACTATTGCTGCCCGCCCGTAGTTTTTGTTTATGAATAGTTTTTCAAAAAAGGCTGAGACACTTATTTTAGTGTACTCAGCCTTGAATATTAAATTAAAACTATAATAATCAAAGAATAATGAAAATTTTTACTTTATAAAAAATTATTTTGATTATTCATCAATTTTACAGTATTTTTACCCGCAAACGATCTGAAAGCAAGATATTTTTCCGGAATATCCGAAAGCCTTTCAAGAACTGTTGTTGCGACCGTTTTCTGAAAATATTCGTCCATTGAAGCCATATCTTCGATTAAATCCGAAATCAAAATTAACTTTTCCTTATTTTTTGTCGGTTCGTCAAGCAATCCGATCAAATACGGATTGAAAATATCGCCGAAAATCAAATGAAAATAAATATTCTGATATTCCGAAATTTCATTATCAATGTCGTTTTTTAATTCAGGGCATATTTTTTTTAATTTTTCAATTATTTTTCTTTTCATAGCAAACTAAATCTTTAAGTATAGCATCAAACTCGGGAAATTGGCGTTTGAGCGCGATCGGTCTGCCTTCGGGGGTGAGGAAGCAATGCGAGGTTTTGCCGATCGCGATAATTTCTCCGTTTGATGAAAATGTATATCCGATAACGAGTCTGATGCCCTTGAATTCGAGGATTTCGGGCAGGACTTCAAATTCGTCGCCGAATCGCAGAGGTTTTTTATACTCGCATTCGACCGTCAGTACGGGCGAGATGATGCCGTCTTCCTCGAGCTTTGCATATCCGTAGCCGATCTGATCGAGAAAGTCCACGCGCGCTTCCTCCATCCATTTTATATAATTCGAATGGTGCGCGACGGACATTTTATCGGTTTCGTGGTACTGTACCTTGCGGATGTAGGGTTGCATTGGCTTTTCTCCTGATTTTTTTATTATTATAGCATATATCGGTGGGATTTGCAAGGTGATTTTGATTAATAGAATGAAGGAGTTTCGCGCGAGTGAAATATTCTGCTTTGCGAAATATATTGCATCGGCGAAGCCGATATATCACGCGCCGCGCACGGCGCAATGTCATAATAACGAAATACAGAAAGCAGAATCAATGAGTTTGCACTCTCAAAATCAGCCTTCCCCGGTGGGGGAAGGTGGCAGCCGAAGGCTGACGGATGAGGCGCCAATAAGATACAGATTTTCGCTTAAGCGAAAATCTTCCAAACGGTTAACCGCACGAAATATTTACCATTGACTATATCAAGTGCGAACATAGCTTTCTGAATTATGTAAAGTTTTAGTTTATACAATGTACTACAAGTATAATTTTGTTATTTATACATTGATGTCGTTTTTGCATTTTTTCAAATTGCGGGGGTGAAGGAGCGAAAATCTCCCCGTGGGGGAGATTTTACTCCTTCCGAACAGTCGACGGGGCGTCGCCTGTTCGAAGCGCGGGAGGGAGTTTCGCCCTCTGCGGAGGGCGACTTAAGGGACTTTTTGAAAAAAGTTCCTTAAGAATCTTCAAAAACTTTTAGCATTCGCGCGGCTCTGGCGGTTTTCCGAAGGAAAATGGAGGCGGCAGCCGACAAGACAGAGTCGCAGCTTGCCGAAGGCAAGCATACTTTTATGAAAAAGTTTGATCAAAACTTTACGCTGTTTTTTATCTGAAATTAAAACTCCCGTCCGTGATGGGCGGGAGTTTTAAAGTTAATTATTCAGCGTATTCGTTGAGTGCTGCGATCAGCTCGGCAAAAGAAGCCTTTGCCGCGAGCATATCGTAGAATCTCTTGATAAGAGCGACGTCTGCTTCGTCGGTGATCTGCGAGTATTTCGCGAGTGCTGTTGCGACGCCTTCGTTCTTCGCGCATGCGCTGACTTCTGCGCCCGCTTCGTCGCCTTCGCAATCCCAGAGAAGTCCTGCGGCGATGCCGACTGCGAGGTATGCGGGAGTCTTTCCGCTCTCCTTAACGCAATTGAACGCGCCGACAAGTCTGTCGGTGGGGCTGAGTTTACGCTTGGTATCCTTACCTACGCGAAGGAGGGTATCCTCGAGAAGCGGATTGTCAAGTCTGGGAATGAGGTTATCAATAAAGGAAAGAAGTCCGTCGAGATCCGCGCCGTGACGCTTTGCAAGACCGCGTGCGGACTCATCAAGCGCGCGGAGGAGGATATACTTGATTTCGGGATCTCTGCCGACCTCGTAGATATAGCTCAGACCCTTCTGATAACCGAGGTACGCCATGGTTGCGTGACCCATATTGTGGAGCATCAGCTTGCGCTCGATGTAGAAATCAAAGGGAGTAAAAGGAACGAGACCGTTCATATCGGGCGTGGGCGCGCCGACGGGACGGAACGCCGCGAGGTCTGCGGGAAGCTCGTTATAGTAGTCTGTGCAGACCGCGAGGGGGTTCTCGTCGGTGAATTTTGCGGGTGTGGGAGGAACGGTGATTCCTACACAACAGGAAACGAAACCGATCTGTTCCTCAAAATATGTAACAAGTTCCTCGGAAATGTAGGGGCGAACGTAGCCGCGGAGGATCTTTTCCGAGCCGATGAGGTTTTCGCAAATGAGAATATTGAGGGGCTTTCCGCCTGCGGCATAACGCGCGGCGATACCCTTTGCAAGATTTTCGGCAACGTAGGGAAGAACGTTTACGCCGAGCGAGGTTGCGAGAATATCGCACTCTGCGATGAGTTTTACGACACCGTCAACGTCGCGGCCGTTGAAGCCGGTGCAGTTGCCGACCCATTCGCGGACGTATTCGTTGCCGCGGGTGACGTAGACGGGATAACCGCCGTCCTTTTTGAGCTGATTTACAACAGCCTCGTTGATGTCAACGAAGGTAACGTCCCAGCCGGAAAGTGAAAAACGCTTACCGATAAAACCTCTGCCGATATTGCCGGCACCGTACATTATAGCTTTCATTTTATATCTCCTTGAAGATTAAGTACATAGATAATTATATTTTATCACTTTTTTGAGAGATTTGCAAGAGTTTTTTTGAGATTAGTAAAAAATAATAGACAACAGCAACTCAAAAGTTTTTGAAGATTCTTAAGGAACTTTTTTTCAAAAAAGTTCCTTAAGTCGCCGTCCGCAGACGGCGAAATTCCCCCTTGCGCTTCGAAACGGCGGCGCCCCCGACGTCCCGCAACAGCACTAAATTATATATGTGTCTGAAATCAAGAACAAATAATGTCATTTTCTTGATTAAATACAAAGCAATAATTTCATTGGGCTCGGACCGCCGAGGACGTCGGTCCCTACAGATATAATTTTATAATTACCATTGAATATTATCAAATAAATAATTCAGTGCTGTCGCGGAACTGTCGAGCCACGCAAGCGTACCGTTCAATACGGTGATAATTCAGTTAAGCAAACATTGAGTACCTAAAATCAATTTTTCTCCTCAAAAAACAATTTTCCGATATATATTTACATTTTTATGCTATAATAAAACAAAAATCTCAAAAAAGCTTGTAAGATTTTCTCCCTTTCGGAGTCTTATGTGTGAAAGGAGGTGGGAGCGCAATGGAGTTTGAGGATATTTACAAAATGTATTTCAAATCTGTCTACCTTTATATAATGCAGCTTTCGGGGAACGAGCATATTGCCGAAGAAATCACCAGCGAGACCTTTTTTAAGGCGATCAGTTCGATCAAGGATTTTCGCGGTGACTGCGAGATTCGCGTTTGGCTTTGCCAGATCGCGAAAAATACCTATTATTCATACTTGAAAAAGCACAAAAATGTAGTCAGCATAGACTCTCCTGACCTGCAGAATATTTCGGATCCCGACAGCAGCGTCGATTTCGGCGACCGAGATGACGCTCGGATTATCCGAAAAATTATGCACAGCTTGCAAGATCCGTATAAAGAGGTCTTTATGTGGCGCGTTTTCGGTGAACTGTCGTTCAAGGAGATCGGCGATATTTACGGAAAAAACGATAACTGGGCTTGCGTTACCTACCACCGGGCAGTAAAAATGATTCAAAAACGATTGGAGGAAAGAAAATGAAAAACGAATGCAGCGTCGTCCGCGATATTTTGCCGCTTTACCTTGAAAATATGGTCAGCGAAGAAACAGCGGAATCGGTCAGAGAGCATCTTGAGGGCTGCTCCGAATGTGCCGCAGAGCTCGAAACTTTAAAAACGGGAAAAAAGGTCGAGATAATAAACCCCGAGGTGACTGATTTTGAAGCCGAGGTATTGAAATCAATAAAAAATATACGAAGAAGAATTCGAAAAAAAGTCCTTCGTGTCGGTTCTGTGATTGCGGCTGTTATTGCCTTCGTTTTGATAACGGTAAGCCTTTTGCTTCATTTTTTCCCCGTTTACAGAATTGCACAGATCAGTCTTAACGATTATTACACCGAAGATCAGATGAAAATGGCTCTTTATATCGGCTCGGCATCCGATCGCGAGGAAATAATATCCGTTCTCCTTTTGGCTAACAAAGCCTTTAATGACGTGCGCCACACGAGAGCCGAAAATGAGGAAGAATACGGCTTGCTTGCCCGCTATGCAACACCGACCGACAGCTACGAGGATGCGGCGTTCAATGAGCATTCGCTCGATCTTTGGAGTGCTCACCTTGACGAAAAAGAGGGTTGGATATGGGTCTACTATTCGTCCGAAACCTTTGATCACAACGGCAAAAGTATTTGCGGCAGCTGGCGCATTCCGTCGCTTTGGCAAGTAGAAAAAAACGAAAACGGCGAGTGGGTCGTTGTTGATATCCGAGAACACCCTTGATGAAATAATTTATTATTTACTTTTTTTATTGACTAAAATAATCTTATAATAAGGTGTCGAATCATTAAGATATATTTTACAGAATGAAGCAACAGAGCACTTTATTGATATTCACTTGGTGAAATTTGCGCTAACCCGAAGTTGCGCGGGCTCCTTCCACCACTTCCGTGGTCCCCCTCCCTCCCGGAGGGAGGCTTAGGTGTTACTGCAAATTTCTTTGGATATTAAGACGAACACTGTTTTAACTTAATCTATAAAAAGCAAATAGGAATATTTTATTGAAAAAGTTTGCTAAAACTCTATTACGAGCGCAAAATGATTCAAATAAAATATTCCTTTTGTTATGCAAAATTATAGATATGTCTGAAGAATGACGCAGAAACAATAGAGCTTGCACAAATCAAGCCTCCCTCCGGGAGGGAGACCGCGGAAGCGGTGAAGGGAGATCGCGCAACTTCGGGTTATCTCAAACTTCATTTATGTTAAATGAGCCTGCCTATTACATTTTTATACTTTTCTTTCCGCATTCATCACGCCGCTGTATTCGGAGAGAAAATCCTCGGCGGTTTTGCTCATTCGGACCGAAGCCTCATTTTCGTTCTTGAAGCCGAAAATTATGGCGAGGTTGCCAAAATATTTGTCGATGATCTGGACGCGGAGGCGCAGGGCTTTCTCCTCGCACCAATCTGCGGATATTGCAGAATCGTAGAAATTACCGTCGGCTCGGACGTTGGCGGTCAGATCCGAATATCCCTCCTCGGGGAAGGGCATAAAGACGTTATGACCGAAGCCAAAGCGGAGCGATTTCTCGCCCGTTGCGTTTTCGTAGTGAAAAACGCCCTCATCACCGTCAAATTCAAGGCGGAAATGCTTGATATTCATCGGATTATTATCGCAAATGAACGTCGCGCCGTTGATCTTTTCGGCGAAAGGCGAGGATTTTGCACCCTTGAGGTAAAATAACTTCTTATTATTAATAGATTCCTCCAAAATCGCGTATTCTTCCGCGTTTTCGGGCAGAGGATCGCCAAGTTCGTTGATTATATAAATGTAGAGCGCGGTGAAGATCTGCTCGTAACCGCGTGTGTTGCCCTGATTATCCGAGTTTATTATGAAGATAAAGTCGTGCTTCGGATCGCAAAGTGCCACCTGATTACCCATTCCGAGCATCGCAAAGCAACCCTCGGGCGCGCCCCAGATCAGATATCCGTAGCCGAATGACCCGTGATCGAGAAAACCGTAATCACTCGTGCAGACCTTCATATCGGTCGCGGCGCGGATATAATCTTCATTCAAATACCGTTTTCCGTTCCATACGCCGCCATTCAGAATGAACCGCGCGAAAAGATGCAGGTCGCGTGCGGTACACATCACGCCCGAATCACCGAAGGAGTACCCGCCCGGAGCCTTTATGCAGTATGCATCCTTTGAAAATCCGATATCGTCAAGAACTTTTTCCTGCAGATATTTGAGAAACGGCTTGCCCGTCAGTCTTTCCACAATGACAGAGAGCATATACGAGCCCGAGCTGTCGTAATCGAAAAGAGTTCCCGATTTTTTGCTCGCGGTGGTGCGGAAATAGACCTCGCTTCTGTCATCGGGGTGTTTTTTAAACCAATTGACACCGGTCATATCCGTCTGCATTGAAAGAAGCTCGCGGACGGTCGTTTTATGAACGATTGCACCTTCCTTTTCAATATGATCGGAAAAGAATTTGTCCATCGTGTCGTCAAGTGACAAAAGTCCGTCCTGAATGCAGAATCCGACCGAAATCGAAACGAAGGTCTTTGAAACCGAGTACATTCTGTGCAGAAAATCCGTGCCGAAGGGCTCATAGTAGCATTCCGAGAATATTTTGCCGCCGCGCGACATTATGACGCTGTGGGTTGAGAGATTGCAGGCGTCGAGAAAATCGTAAAACTTTTTAACTTGAGAGCTGCGGATGCCCGCCGCCTCGGGTGTGCACCGTTTCATAATTTTCTCTCCTTTTCTTCAAAGCTATTTGAATAATCCTTCAATTTGCCGCTGTAAACGTGGTTTGCGTCGGGAAGGGTGAGAAATTGCATCGGCTCGATGATATCATCAAGCGTGCGGGCACTTCGGATGCCGTTTCTTACGAGCATTTCCTTGACAAATTCCGAGCAATAATAAGAATTTGCGCGTCTGTAATGAATCTTCGCGCCCGCAAGGAAGAGTCCGAGATAATTATAATGATACCTCTTTTTATTTTTCTCCATCGCCTCAAGCATTTGCTTGAGATTGATATACTGCCCCTCCGAAACGCTGACCGAAAGCACCTCGACCTTTGTTCCCGAAAAACGCTTGAAGGTCCCGTAATGAGGCGATTCGACAACAAATCCGCCGTGAAAGGGATTGTAGGGATTCGTTCTGCCGAACGAATACATCTTTGAAAGATCTGGCACGAGGCTGATCGATGCGTGGTTATATTTTGCGCCGGTTATGAATTTTAAAACTCTCGAAAGTGCGGTTCCCGTTTGGCTGATGACTATATAAACTGTGTTTTTCATAACTTCACCTTAAATTATCGTTTATATTTCAATTTTGATGCAGTTTACTCTTCCCCACCGAGCCGTGCAGGCGTCGATAGCGATGATGCCGTCGGCATAAAAGGGCGTGGTGATCGCATCCGCGCCGCGCTCGGAGCAAATTCCGTCGACGTGCGCGTGTCCCCAGGAGCAGTTCCAATGTCCGCAAACAATGGTTTTTCCCGCTTCACGGACGCCGTGCATACAGCACATTTCCATTCCGTTACGCCAGCGAGCCTTATGCCATTCGGTTTCATCAGCATCGCGCCAATCGGGGCGGTATATGAAGTTTGCTATCATATCCTCAATCCTGATATCAAGCGGGATCCAGCCGTGACAGAAGATATATTTTTCGGTTTCATAGTAATCGACCGTGCTCGGCAGCAGTATTTTGTAATAATCGCTTTCCTTGACTCTTGCGACGAGCTCCTGGGGATAGAGGATTGCCTCGTTCAAACTCATACCGCTGATGGCGACGAGGGTGTGAAAGGTTCTGTTGTGATAATGATGCGACATTCCGCTTGCAATCATACCGATACCGCCCGCGGCGATCTCCTGCAGGCAGTTATAAAAAAGCTCCTCGTGGTTGCCGTAGATATAAATGAGCCTGCCCTCGGCGAGAAGACCGAGCAGAAAATCGATCATCTCGTTCGGCTGATTGCCTCTGTCGAGCGCGTCGCCGACAACGACGAGCTTGTTTTCGTCTGAAGCAAAAAATCCTGCCTCTGTCAGCGCGCCGACGGTTTCGTCATAATAGCCGTGAATATCCGATACGGCAAAAAGTGCCATTTATATCACTCCCTTGCAAAAATTATTTCCATTATAATAATAGCACACAAATCCGATTATTTCAAGAGAAATAATCTTTTTTTGAATAATTTTTTTAACCGAGGCAAAAATAGTAATGTAACTAACAAAAAGGAGCCAAAAATGAAATTCAATCCCTTAAGATCAAAAAAGATCAAAGTTCCGAAATCCTCAAAGATCAAGACGCCCGGTGAGAAGATCCCCACCGACAAGAATGAAAGCGCGGAGCGCATCAACAGAACTGTCTATCTGACCGTCGCGGTTCTGCTGATCGTTCTCGCTGTCGCGGTCGCAATGACCTCTGCGGCGAACAGAGCAAAGAGAGGTCAGGCTGGCGATATCACAAACGCCGAAACCACCGAAAAGACGCCTACGACTCAGGCACCTGCGCCCGAAACCGCCGCTCCCGGGCCCGTCGAGACCGCACCTCCCGCCGAAACCGCCCGTCCCTCGGGCAACGATACCGAAGTTCCCGTCGGTGCGAAGATACCTCTCTTCTCTCTTCCCGCCGAGGGCACGCTCGGAAAGGAGCACGACCCGACGGTTCAGGTCTTCTCGAACACACTCGGTGAATGGCGAGTTCACCTCGGCATCGACATTATGACCAACGTCTCAGCACCCGTCTATGCCGCGGCGGGAGGCAAGATCAGTCAGATCTCGGATGATCCTCTTTGGGGCAAATGCGTGTGGATCGAGCACGGCGGCGATGCCGTCAGCATCTACCGCGGACTCTCGGACGATCTTGCCGAGGGCATTGAGGTCGGCGCGAAGGTTGACGAGGGATGCCTGATCGGCGCAGTCGGCGAGGGCGGAATCCTCGAGCTTGCCGAAGAGCCACACCTTCACTTCGAAATGAAGGTCGGCGGTACGGACGTTGATCCGATCGAGTATTTTTCAAAATCCGCGCTCGAGGCGCTTGCAAAAACCTCCGAGACCATACCCAATGAATAATAACAAGTGCTGACTCGCGAGGGTCAGCACTTTTCCAATAACCCAAAAACATCATCAGCTCAAAAGTTTTTGAAGATTCTTAAGGAACTTTTTTCAAAAAGTTCCTTAAGTCGACCGCCGCAGCGGTCGAAACTCTCCCCTGCGCTTAAAACCGACTGCGCCCCGCAGACGGTTTTGAAGGAGTAAAATCTTCCCGATAGGGGAGATTTTCGCTCCTTCGCGCTTTTTGTAAAATTATCTGCTGCAAAGGGGTGGCAGAGCGCAACACTTTCGCCCTTGCGAAAGTATTGACTCTGCCCAAAATGGTCGAACTATTTGACGCTTTGCGTCAAATGAGCTTCGCCATTTTGAAGCGCGGTGGCGAAGGCTGAAGCCTTCGCATTAGTCCGAGGCTCTGCCTCGTGCTCCGCGAACTTTTGAAAAAGTTCGATCAAAACTTTTCGCTTTATTATTCTTATTTGTCGAATACAATTTTTTGTAACACTTTATTATTGAATTACCTCGGAAAAATATGGTATAATAAAAAATGGCGCGAAAAAATCGGATTTTTCGCGTTTCAAAAAACTTTTGAAAAAATCAAAAAAATTTCCGAAACCGTGCAACCAAACGAAAATTTTGTTGTGTATATAGGTGTAGGGCAATGGAGGCAAATATGCAAGACAATAAGATCGTAGATCTGTATTTCGCCCGCGATGAGCAAGCGATCGCTCAAACGTCGGCTAAATACAATACCTACTGTATGAATATTGCAATGAATATTTTGCACAACCGCGAGGACAGCGAGGAATGTGTCAACGACACCCTACTTGCGGCTTGGAATTCGATACCGCCGCACCGTCCCGAAAATCTCTCGGCTTTTCTCGGAAAGCTCACGAGAAACTTTTCGATCAACCGACACAAGTCTAATCACGCCGAGCGTCGCGGCGGAGGCGAGTTTGCTGTTTCTCTTGAGGAGCTTGACGAATGCATCGAGGATCCAACAACTCTGGGAGATAACCCCGAGGAGCTTGGACGCGTGATCAGCGATTTTCTTTATACTCAGCCAAAGGAAATGAGGCAGGTTTTCGTCCGCCGATATTTCCACAGCGAGTCGATCTCGGATATCGCAGAATACTTCGATATGACGGAATCAAAGGTCAAGTCGATACTTCACCGTATGCGCCATTCACTTAAACCCTATCTCACCGAACACGGAATACACGTCTGACACAAAAGGTACAATTAATTATGAAAAACGAAATTCTGGCGCAAGCTATGACGCACATCGACGATGCGCTGATAGCCGAAGCAGATGAAAGACGTCATAAAGGCGCGAAGATCACCTCGCGCACGCTGATGAAAAATGCCTACCGTTGGGGCTCGATCGCTGCTTGTATGATACTCGCGGTCGTAGTGCTCATCACGGCTACTCTCGGCGGACAGGACGTCCTTCTCTACGGCGAAAGCATTGCCGATTCCCCCCGCACCGTTGCCGAATATATGCCCCGCGCGGTTGCATACGTCGTTGACACTCTCGAGGTCGAGGACGTAAACCTTCCCCTTGAACTTGAATTCAAGAAGGAAACGACACTTACACTTACCGATGGAAGTATGCTCGTTCTCGATAAGAACGGCGACACTATCTATGAAGGAAATGAATTCACTGCGAACGGAAGCATTTCCATCATCGTCACCCTCCCCGGCACGACCGAGGAAGCCGTTATCAATACCTCACGCGGCTACAATATCGTACTCACCCGCAACAGCGAGTCGGGTATCTGGTACGTTAATATAGAAAAATAAAAAAGAGAAAATAATTTTCACACAAAAAGGAGAAAACACAAAATGAAAAAGATCATTGCACTTACCCTCGCACTTCTTATGCTCACCATGAGCTTTGTTGCTTGTAACGAAGGCGAAACCGAAACCACCACCGAGCCCGTAGTTGATACCACTGAGGCTCCCGTAGAAGAGACCACCGAGGCTCCCGTTGCTCTTCCCTACGCAAACGCAGCTGAGCTTCTCCAGATCATCTTCGAGAAGTACAACGCAGCACAGGCTACCGACGACACCAAGCTTTGGGTTTGCGGCGGTAACATCAACAACTTCGAAACCTGCAATCCCGAGGGTCCCGCAGCATTCGTTGCTCTTGAGGCTGAGGACTACAACGCAAACCTCGGTATCCCCGCTGCAGAGGCTGACAAGATCGCTTCCGCTGCTTCTATGTTCAACATGATGAACGCTAACACCTTCAACTGCTTCACCGTTCAGCTTAACGACGGCGTTGACGCTGACGCTTTCATCAATGCTCTCAAGGACAACATCCTTGCTCGTCAGTGGATCTGCGGCTCTCCCGAGAAGCTCGTTATCGCTAAGGCTCCCGGCAACTGCATCATCGCTGTATGGGGTGTTGTTGAGTTCGGCGGTATCGTTGATCCCGTTGCACAGAGCTTTGCTACCTCCGTTGAGGGCGCAACCATCGTTGTTGAGCACAGCTTCGCTCAGTAATCAATACTTAAATGATAGGGGATATTTGCTCTTTTGAGCAATATCTCCTTTAAAAAGTCAAAATTTCGCCCAAAGGAGCATAAAAAATGCTTTTTTCAAGTATTTCTTTCTTATTTTACTTCCTTCCCGCGATAATTCTTCTTTACTATATCGTTCCCTTTAAGTTCAAGAACACCGTGCTTCTTGCGTTCTCCCTTTTCTTCTACGCGTGGGGCGGAGTAAAGTATGCGGGACTTATGATCATCGCGATCATTCTCGGATATATCTTCGGACTTCTTATCGAGAAGTTCCGCGAGCGTAAAATTGCTAAACTGTTCGTCGGACTTGCGGTAGCCTGCATAATTTCCTTTATGCTCTACTTCAAGTACATGGACTTCTTTATAGATAACTTCAATAAGGTCCTCGGAACCTCGATCCCCCTTCTCAAGATCGTTCTTCCGATCGGTATCTCCTTCTACACCTTCCAGATCATCTCCTACGTCGTTGACGTATACAGAGGTGAAAAGGCTCAGAAGAACCCCATCAACCTTGCCGCTTACGTTGCTATGTTCCCCCAGCTCATCGCGGGCCCCATCGTTCGTTACCACGACGTTGCCCTCGAGCTTGAAAACAGAACTCACAGCTTCACAATGTTCAGCGAGGGCGCGCGCCGCTTCGTTATCGGTCTTGCAAAGAAGGTTCTCATCGCAAACTCGATGTACGATATGAGCGAGATCATGTACGCGGCTGAGGAAAAGACCGTTCTGATGTACTGGCTCTACGCAATTTCGGTTGCCCTCTACATCTACTTCGACTTCTCCGGCTACTCGGATATGGCGATCGGTCTCGGTAAGGTATTCGGATTCCACTTCCTCGAGAACTTTAACTACCCCTTCATTTCCAAGAGCGCGACCGAATTCTGGAGAAGATGGCATATGTCCCTCGGCTCCTGGTTCCGCGACTATCTCTACATCCCCCTCGGCGGTAACCGCGTTTCGAAGGGTCGCCACATCATCAACATCTTCGCCGTCTGGCTCTTCACCGGATTCTGGCACGGCGCATCCTGGAACTTCATCCTCTGGGGCGTATTCTTCGGAGTTCTGCTTCTTATCGAGAAGTTCTGGCTGCTTAAAGCACTTAACAAGAGCGTAGTGCTCTCGAGATTCTACATCCTTCTCGCGGCACTTCTCAGCTTTGTAGTATTCCAGATCCCCACTCTCACCGAGGCGTTCAGCTACATCGGCGGTATGTTCGGCGCGGGCGGAATCGCATTCTCCTCTGCTGAAACTCTCTACCATCTTAAGAGCTTCGCGGTACTCCTCATTATGGCTATCGTCGGCGCAACTCCCGTGGTTAAGACCATCGCAATCAAGTTCTCCGAGTCGAAGAAGCTCGGCAAGATCGCAAACGTACTCGAGCCCATCATGATCGTGGTTCTCTTTGCGGTCGTCACCGCCTTCCTCGTTGACTCGTCCTCGAACCCCTTCCTCTACTTCAGATTCTAAGGAGGTAAAGACAAATGAATACTAAGATCAAAAATATAGTCAACGTCGTTGTTTTCTGTGTTGCCGTCTTCGGATTTGCCCTGCTTTGCCTCGTTCTTCCGAAGCCCGAATTTCTTGACAGCGAGCGCCGCCCCGCGGCACAGCTTCCCTCCCTTAATATGGAAACCATTATGAAGGACGGTCTTGAATACGGCGACAGCTTTATGAAGCAGTTTGACGATAAATACACCCCCGATAACTTCCCCTTCCGCGATTTCTTCCGCAATCTTAAGTCCACCGTTAACACCTATGTGTTCAACAAGTCGGACAAGGACGGCGTTTACGTTGTAGACGGCGTTGCGGCTGAGATGCAGGAGAAGATCGACGAGGATTCCATCGCGCACGCGGCTGAAAGACTCGCCTTCATCTACGAAAAGTTCCTCAAGGACAAGGGCATCACTCCCTATATGTCCATCATCCCCGATAAGGGCTACTTCCTCTCCGAGCAGAACGGCTACCTTTCTATGGACTACGCAGAGTTCATCGAAAAGATGCTCTCGAACGTTGAGTTCGTTGAGTATATCGATATCACCGGCAAGCTCGCGGTTGAAGATTACTACTCCAGCGACACACACTGGCGTCAGGAGCAGCTCGTTGACGTTGCCGAGACCATCGTAAACGCTATGGGCGGTAACTACAACAGCACCTTTGAGAAGAAGGAGCTTGACGTTGATTTCTACGGCGTATATGCAGGCCGCGCACCCAAGCCCCTCGATCCCGAGACCATCTACTACCTGACCAACGAAAACCTTGAGAACGTCAAGGTTATCGACTGGGAGCACGGCGGTAAGGAGATCAGCCTTTACGATATGGAAAAGGCGCACGGCAAGGACGCGTACGATATGTTCCTTTCGGGTGAGCTTTCCAAGGTCACAATCGAGAACCCGAACGCAAAGACCGATCGCGAGCTCGTTATCTTCCGTGACTCTTACGGCAGAAGCATCCTTCCCCTTATGGTTGAGGATTACGCAAAGATCACCGTTATCGATATCCGTTATCAGATCCCTCAGATCCTTCTGATGGGTGTTAACTTCGAGAACGCAGACGTGCTCTTCCTCTACAGCACTCTCATTCTCAACAATAGCTCCGAGCTTAAATAAAAGAAAAACCTCCTTCGGGAGGTTTTTTTCTTCTATAGTGGATATTGGATAAAATACAAAATGCCATCAATTTTTCACTTTACACTAAAAAAGAACTGCCCGAGGGCAGTTCTTTTTTTATATTAGTCTCTCTTCTTGAGAACAACTGCGGTGCCGAGAAGTGCAACGATTGCAATTCCGCCTGCAACGAATCCGCCACAGCCCTTCTTTTCTTCTGCTCCTGTAGTGGGAGCCTGAGTAGCTGCGGGAGCCTGAGTTGCTTCGCCATTGTCTGCGGGAGCCTCGGTCTCGTCAACTGCGGGAGCCTCGGTCTCATCAACCTTGGGAGCCTCGGTCTCGGGAGCCTTGGTGGTCTCGGGAGCGGGAGTGGTCTCGGGAGCCTCGGTGCGCTCGGGATATACTACGTTACCCCAGGTAAGACCCTTGGTAATGTAGCAGTTGCTGATGGTGGAGTACTGACCGGTGTAGTAAACGTAGAAGAAGAGGCCGAGAACGTCAGCGTTGAAGAACTCGATCTCGCCGTCCTGGGACTGGTCCATAAGAACGTACTCGCCGGAGTTGTTCTTGATGTAGTATGCAAGAGTGGTGTCAACACCGTTTACTTCGATAGCGAAGTCGTGGGTGGTCTCCATCTCCTGAGAGGTGTTAACGTCTACGCCGAGGGTCTCGTAGTAGAGGTAATCGTGACCGGTGAGGGAGCTACCCTGCTTCATAAGCTTGGTGTGGGTCTGGTAACCGTAGATACCGTAAATGGAGTCACAGTAAATACCGATAGCAGCCTTTGCGCTACGGGTTACGGAGAAGTAGATGGTGTAGCAGGTGTACTCGTTGAGAGGAAGGGTCTCAATGAAGCCGCCCCAGTAGGACTTGGACTTGTCGGTACCGGTGGTCATGGTCATCTTGTTGGAGTCTGCTGCGTCAACGGTAACAACGGGATCGCCGGAGAGGTAACCGGGCTCATAAACGCCTGCATCGCCGTTAAAGTTGGGGGTGTAAACGATGGATCCTTCGGGCTGAAGGTCGTACCACGCCATAAGGTCGTCAGCTGCACTTACGTTCGCAAAGGGAAGGAACGCAGAAAGTACAAAAACGAGGGAAATTGTGATCGCAATGATCTTTTTCATGGTTTTGTTCTCCTTTTGGAAGATTTTTTTAGGATAGAATAATGATATCACATTTTCACAGTTTTGTCAAGAGCAATTAATATTTTTGTATATAAATTTTGCATCTTGAAATTTTTTTTCAAATGTAGTATAATAAAGAAAAAACTAAGAGGTGTACTGTTATGAACGAACTTCTTGAAAGACTTGATACAATTGCCAAAGAAAACGGTATTAATACGTATCGCATGAGCGTTTCAACGGCTGAAGGCTTTGAAACGATCAAGCGTCTGCCCGGAAATCCCTGCCAGAACTGCTATTCCGTTGCTAAATTTTTCTGCGTTACCGCTATCGGTATGCTTTTTGACGAGGGCAAGCTGACGCCCGACACCACCGTTGCGGCAATTTTCGCGGACGAGCTGAAGGCATACGGCATCCCCGCGGAAAAGTGGGCGCGGGTCACCCTTGACAACGTAATGCGCCACGAGATCGGCTACGGCAAGGGCTTCCTCGATATCGATACCGAGGATATCACCAAATACCCCACCGACGATTTTCTCTTTCTTACCCTCGACCGCGAGCTCGTTTACGCGCCCGGTGAGACGAGAGTTTATTCCGACGCGGCGTATTATCTCATTTCCCGCGTTGTGACGAAGATCTCGGGCGAGCGGCTCGACGATTTTCTTATGGACAGACTCTTTTCAAAGATTCAGTGCCGCGAGGTGGCGTGGTCGAAGTGCCCGCATAAGTATCCCGTCGGCGCGACCGGACTTTATATCCGAAGCGACGATGTGGTCAAGCTCGGCAGGATCTACCTTGACGGCGGAGTCTGGCAGGGCGAGCGCATAGTTTCCGAGGAGTGGATCAAGATCGTCCTTGACCGCGGCTACGAGCTTCGTAAGTTTGGCAAAGGATTTTCAAAGGGCGGTATGCGCGGACAGCGACTCTACGTCAATTTCGATGAAAATATCGCCGTCGCCTGGCATTCCTTCGACCCCGAGGGAAAGAATAAGGCGCTGGGGGACGCGCTGTAAAGAGTATTTAGCGGATTGCTGCCTTGATTTTGCTACAAATCTACACATATGCAAAAAGTTGGATCACTTCGGAGTGATCCAACTTTTTTATTTGCCGTTTTTAGCTTTCCAAGCTGCATAAACCTTCATTGCGCCGTAGTTTGATGCAAGTGTGGCAATCTCCGCGGGGACTGCAAGGAGGTTTTCCGTTCCCGCCTCCTCAAGAAGGATCATAAAGACGGTCTTGAGCGGATCGCTGCCGCCGACAACGACGGGCTTTCCCTTCGACGAGGGTCTCTCCGCGATCTCGGCAACCGTTCTGATATCGTCGTGCAGAAGCGCGCCGACGAAGAAGTTTGCCGCCTCGTCCTGATTATAGCCGCCAAGAAGCTGGAGCATTCTCGCCTTGATCAGCATTGAGGAAAGTCCGTATTTGTCCGCCATTCTGTAGCCGAGGCGGAGCATTTCGGGGAGTATCTCACGGATAACGGGCTGCGGAAGCGCGCTCTTGAGCATCGTGTGCCCCGAGATCGACGCGATAAACTCGCCGCAAAGACCGCTTCTGATCGAGCAGATCTTGGAATCCTTGACCTCCATCACCTTATTATGCGAGCCGGGAAGGGTGATGATGAATTCATCGGGCAGACCCATAGCCTCGCTGATGCCGTAGATCTCGCATTCCTCGCCGCTCATCGATTCGTAGATGAGGATCTTGGTTTCAAGATCGGCGCCCTCGGCGGGAAGTGTCTTTACACCGGGGATGAAGAGGATCGGGATCTTTGTCACGTTCTCATTGACCACCATCTCTGCGGCGCGGACGCTTTCGGGGATTCCCGCGGGGCAGACGGCGTGGGGGATCTTATGTATTCCGACGTCGCTTGCCAGAGTTCCCGATGAAATAACCGCCTCAATATCGTTTTCGGTGAGCGAATTGCGCTCGAGAAGCGTCTTTATCAGCCGCGAAAGATTTTCTTCAAGGATCGCCGACGAGCCCGTGAATGCACGGTCGCGGCATCCGCAAAGCGCGCGCTCCTGATCGATCAGGTTGTTGCCGTCAAAAAGTCGGCATCGCATATTCGTCGTTCCGCAATCAACAGTAATAATCATTTCAACCTCGTTATATATATAGGAATAAATTGTATTTCCAAAGCAGATTATAGCACAAAGCGCAGGCATTGTCAAGCGGAACGCGGCGAAAAAGTATTTTTTTCGATCGATCATTGACAGACTGCGGAAAAAATGATATAATAATAAAAAACGAAAGTGAGGAATAGATATGGCAGGTTCAAGAGGCGGCGGATTTGGCCCGGGAAGCCGTGGCGGCGGAAGCCGAGGCGGTGGATTTGGCGGTGGAAGCCGAGGTGGAAGCTTTGGCGGCGGCTTCGGAGGAGGTCCGCGCCCCGGTGGATTCGGTGGTCCTCACCCTCACCATCACCATCATCACGGTCCCCATTTCGGTTGGGGCTGGGGTCACAGACACTATCACATCGGCGGAGGCGGCGGATGCCTCGGTCCCGTTGCGGGAGCAATATTCGTGGTAATTTTCCTCGCGTTTATGCTGATATTTATGCTGATTCCGGATGAAAGCGTTGTGTATTTCGGCAAAGAATATGATGAAACCGAATTTCAGGCAGCACTTGAGCAAAAATATGCCGAATATTTTGCTCACGATGAAACATATGAAGATAATATAATGCTTTACGTTCTTGTTGAAGAAGCGGGTGAGCAAATATACTACATTGCCAAGGTCGGCGGCAATATCAACAATGATATTTACTATATGTTTGGCGGAAACGACTCTCCTTTGGGCAATGCGATATGGTATAACGTGGAGGAATACTATACTTATTCTCTTGATAAGAATCTCGCGGCGGTCGTTGACGATATGAAAAATGAAGTTGCCGCTCTGTCTCTTGAGTCCTCTTTTGTGACAAAAACTGCTCCCGCTTCGCCGAGCGAATCGAAGCTCGTTGACCTTACTTATGCGGGGCTGCCTAATCTTTCCGAGAAGACTGTAAATACCGCTCTTTCCTCGTTTACAGAGGAGACGGGAATCAGAATGGTTGTTATGGTCGATTACATTGATAACGTATTTACCAAGTCGAGCTCAAACGGCGCAACTGCCTTCCTCGTTATAGGCGTAGGTGTTCTTGTGGCGGCTATTGCTTATACGAGCTATTCGAATAATAAAAACAGAAAAAAGAAAACCGAGGATGCCCCCAAAAATCCTCAATAACTTAAAGGCCGATCCGACGATCTTGCGTCGGATCGGATTTTTGCATTGGTCGCGACGGAAATTTTTGTTCTTGAGGCTTAAATTTTCGAAAAAGGTTTGACTTTTCCGCGAAAATGTTATATAATTATTCTGTATAAATATATACTCTTTTGAGGTACTGAAGCAATGACAAAATATACGGTTGGAATAGATTTCGGAACGCTTTCGGGCAGAGCCGTGCTCGTTGACGTAAAGAGCGGCGAGGAGAAGGCAAGCGTCGTGATGGACTACCCTCACGCCGTTATCGACAGCGTTCTTCCCTCGAGCGGCGAGGTCTTGCCCGTAAACTGGGCTCTTGAAGACCCGCGCGACTATATTGCCGTTCTCGAATACCTTACCCCCGCGCTTTGCCGCGAGGCGGGCATCGAGAAGGAGCAGATCGTCGGAATCGGAATCGACTTCACCTGTTGTACCGTTCTTCCTATCAAAAAGGACGGCACGCCCCTCGTCTCCCTCCCCGAATTTGATAAAAACAAGCACGCTTACGTCAAGCTCTGGAAGCATCACGCGTCCCAGCCCTTCGCTGACCGAATGAACGAGGTTGCCGCAGAGCGCGGAGAGACCTTCCCGGATTATTTCGGCGGAAAGATATCGAGCGAGTGGCTTTTCCCCAAGCTTTTGCAGACGGCAAAGGAAGCTCCCGAGGTCATCGAAGCCGCGGATTACTATATCGAGGCGGGCGATTGGCTCAACTTCCTTCTGACGGGTGAAAATAAGCGCGGTTATCTTTTCGCGTCCTATAAGGGCGAGTACCTCCCGGGCGTAGGATTCCCCTCGGATGAATATCTTGCCGCCGTTGATCCCGCTCTCCCCGCGCTCGCAAAGAGACTTCTCGACGGACCCATCGCGCAGATGGGCGAGTGCGTAGGCAGAGTCACAAAGGAAGCGGCAGAACGCTTCGGACTTGCCGAGGGTACAGCCGTTGCCGCGTCGATCCCCGATGCGCACGTTGCCGCGCCCGCTGTCGGACTGACCAAGCCGGGCGATATATACGGAATCTTCGGTACTTCAAATTGCTATTTCACTCTTGCCGACGAGTTTCTTGACGTCAAGGGCATCTGCGGATACGTTCCCGACGGTCTTGTGCCGGGTTATTACGGCGTTGAAGCGGGGCTTTGTGCGGTCGGCGACCATTTCGCGTGGGTCGTGGAAAATCTTGCGACGCCCGCAGATCACGAGGAAGCCGAAAAGCTCGGTATCCCCGTAATTCAGCTTCTTGTTCGCCGCGCGGCAGAGAAGAGACCGGGCGAGACGGGACTTATCGCGCTCGATTGGTGGAACGGAAACCGCAACGTCCTCGTTGACGGCGACCTGACGGGCATGCTGATCGGTATGACCCTCCGCACCGAGACCGCCGATATCCTCCGCGCACTCATTGAAGCGACCGCATTCGCAACCAAGGTCATCATCGACCGTATGGAGGAATCGGGAATGCAGAAGATCACAAGCCTCATCGCCGCGGGCGGAATCGCGCGCAAGGATGCCTTCA
>JAZRGT010000053.1:0-48052 GCA_045644325.1 Eubacteriales bacterium
GATGTCTGCTGCAAGGTAGTACTTTGCAGTAGGCTCAGTTGCGTCGGCAGCGGTGGAAACCATTGCCAGGAATTCGTCTGCGGTGTTGATCGCAGTTCCTTCGGGAGCAGCGTTTGCGGGAATTGCAAATGCGCAAGCCGAAAGAAGCATCATAACGCAGAGAACGATGGAGAGTGTCTTTCTCATTGTGTTTACCTCTTTCTTTTTTATACCGTTGTCTCGGTATTAGTTATTATATTATATAATATTTTGGTAGAAAAGTCAATAGAAATCCACCTTCAAATCGCACAAATCTTATTACATTTTGCTTTTTTGTTGGTTTTATACAAAAATGCGAAGCCATGTTTTGTAAGTGATCACGAAAGTTTGTTAAAAACGCCAACCGCCCGAAAAGCCTTGTTCGGCTTTTCGGGCGGAAGATATTTGATTCAATTATTTGAGCATTTCGAGCACCTTATAGTCGGTTCTCGACCAGGTGATAGGTGTCACGGAGATATATCCCTGATTGATAGCATCGAGGTCGATCTCCTTATTTCCCGTCAGCTCAAAGCAAACGTAAGCCTCGGGCTGATAGGTGCCGTCGCCCTGCGGGATGTATCTGTCGGAGAAGCGGACTCCGCCCAGACGGGTGATCTCAATTCCGCGAACCTCCTTCGAGGGGAAATTCACGTTATATGTCTTGCAGACGTCGAAAAGGTGGTTTTCAATAAAATAATTATATACCTTATCAAAATTCGCAACGGCATTCGCAAGTGACTTCTTGCTTGCAGAAACCGCAACGCCTCTGATTCCGTGCATCGCCGCCTCGGTAACCGCACCCGCGGTACCCGAATAATTGACGTCGTGACCGAGATTCTGACCCTTATTCACGCCCGAAAGAACGAGATCGAACTTCATTCCGAAGCCGAGCACCGCAAATCGCACGCAATCGGCGGGTGTGGAATAGACCGCATAAGCCTCGGTAGCCCCGGGATAATCGACCTTTTCCACTCGGAAGGGATGGCGAAGCTCAACGCTCACGCTCTTTCCGCTCTGCTCCACGTTCGGAGCAAAAACGTAGACCTCACCGTATTTGCTCGCCCAATCAACGAGCGCACGTATGCCCTCGGATTCGATTCCGTCATCATTTGTAATCAGTATTTTCATATCCAACCCTCGTTAGTTTCCTTATAATTTTTAAGCATTTCGTCAGCCTCGGAGAGAAGCTTCTTTATCTCGCTCTTTTTATGAAGAGTCGCACCGCTTGCGCAATCGTGACCGCCGCCGCGGTATTTTTCGGCAAGCTTGTTGATCGGCAAAAATCTCGAGCGCAGGCGCACACGGATCGTGCCGTCGGCATTGTCGATAAAGGCAAGCCATATAAGGCTTCCGCGGATCGAATCGAGATAGGAAACGCTCGCGCTTGCACGCTCCGAAGTCAACGCAAACTTCTCCTGCATCTTCTCCGTGACGTGAATATAAGCCACGCCGTTTTCGGTTATCTTCATTTTATTATATACGTGCGATTTGAACTTGAGCTGATCAAAGTCGTCGATATAAAGATTTGCGTAAAGGCGGTCGGTGTCGATACCCGCCTCGAGCATAAGACCCGCCGCGCGCATCGTATCTCCCGAAACACTGCGGAAACGGAATCTGCCCGAATCGGTGACCATTCCCGTGTATATAAAGGTCGCCGCTTCCTTCGTGAGCTTCAGCTCGTCGCGAAATTCGCCGTAAAAACGTGCCAGCATTTCGCAAGTCGACGAGCTATGCTCCTCGACCCAGCGCATATTTCCGTAATCGTCAACGGGAATGTGGTGGTCGATCTTGATGATCTCGCGGCAGAGCTTGAATTTCTGATTTGAAATTCTGTCCTGCGTTGCCGTGTCAAGCACGATAGCAAGCGCATCGGCATAGACCGACTCATCAATCTCGCCCGCGGCATCGTTAAGAAACGCAAGATAATCGCATTTCTGCCAATCGGCAATGTAAATCTCCTTTTCGGGGAAGCTTGCGCGGATAAGCTCGCGAAGACCGTTCGTCGATCCGACACAGTCGCCGTCGGGACGGATGTGGCGGAAAAGGATTATTTTATTGTATTCCTTGATCTTGTCGAGGACTGTCGTCATAATTTCTCTGTTCATTCTCCTACCTCCGACATTTTATCGAGATCGGCAAGCATTCGCATTGCCTCTTCCCTATCGGCAACGGTCGCGCCGCTTGCCTTCTTGTGACCTCCGCCGCCGTACTTGACTGCGATGGGATTGATATTATATTTGCTTGAACGGATCTCGCAGAGGACACCGTCCTCGGTCTCGGTGAAGTTCACCCAGATATCAATTCCGCGGATCTCAGCCATAGTTCCGACCATTCCGCGCGAGATAGCGAAAGTATCCGCACCCGTCGCCTTTGCCTCTTCGAGGGTGGTGTAAATATACGCGACCTTGTGCTCGGTGAACTTGATCTTCAAAACGAATTCAGCCTTGAGTCTGATGTGGGCAAAATCGTCGGCGTAAAGATTGCGATAGATATCGTTTGTGTCGAATTCCTGCTCAAACAGATACGCGGCTATGCGGAAGGTCTGTGCAGAGGTCGAATCGTAACGGAATCTGCCCGAATCGGTGATCATTCCGGTGTAGAGCGACTTTGCCGCAAGGGGAGTCAGACGGAGTCCGCACTCCTTCGCAAACGCCGCAACGAGTCCGGCACAGCTTTCAAAAGATGTGTCAGTCAGCTCAACGTCCGCGATCTTCTCGCAGAAAATATGGTGATCCATTCGGACGGTACGCGCCGCAAGGGTGTAACGCTCGTCGCTGATCAGCGACTTTGCGGAAGTATCAAGAATGATCGCAAGCGCACCCTCGTAAACCGAATCCTCGATCTCGTCCATCTTCGAACGTGCCATAAAAGAGTATCTCTTCGCGTGGTCTCCGACGGTGTATATCTTTTTCTCGGGAAAGTTCGCCTCAAGGATCAGACGCAGTCCGATCTGGCTTCCAAGCGCATCGCCGTCGGGATTCGAGTGGCGGTGGATGATAATTTTATCGTATTGCAGGATCTCCTGCAGAATTTCTCTGTACATCAATCAAAATATCCTCTATATTCTACTTTATAATTGCTTTCGGGGAAAAGATGCTTATGAAGCTCGATGAAGTAATTATCTGTCATTCCCGCGATGTAGTCGACAACGATCTGATCGGGATCGCTGTCCTCATACGGATGCCTTCTTTTATAGAAGGACTTGTTTATATAGTCGATGTGATGGACGAAGATCGGTGAGGTGCGGTCACCCGCGATCAAATCATCACGCAAACGTCGGTAAAGCTCGCGCATCATCGGCTTTGCGGTAATATCAAGCTTTGCGCGGGTAGCGGCGCTCTCATAGATCAAGCTGTAATTATCGCGTTTTGATGCTTTTAGTGCCTTAAAATGCTTCGAATCGAGCTTGATGTAGGGCTTGCCGTAGCTATTTTCGATAATATTGACAACAAGATTGTTGATGATCTCGGCATTTATCGACCCGATATCGTGGTTTTCAAATGCATCCTCCGACACAACTTTAGCGCGGGCGGCATCCTGACGGTCCTTGCCGAGGTATGCGATAATGTCAGCAAGACGGACGACACAGCCTTCGAGAGTGGAGGGCAGCTGTGACGCGGCAAATTTTCGATCGGTATAGCAACGCTCGATTATCCAATCGAATTCCTCAAAGCTTTGAAGCTTGGAAGGGACGTACTCCTCAAGCTCCATTTCTCCGTCGTGAAATGCGATGCCCGAGAGTGTCTGAAGACTGATATTCAGCGGGAATTGCTCGTCGAGCACGCGAACTGAATGAATATTATGCATAAAATGCCTACCGGTATAAGCATAATAAAGCCCATCAAGATAGCTCTCGCCCGTGTGCCCGAATGGCGGATGCCCCATATCGTGACCGAGCGCAATCGCTTCGATCAAATCGAGATTGAGATTCAGCGCGCCTCCGATCGTTCGCGCTATACGCGAAACAAGCTGAACGTGCAGGCTACGGCGAGTGATATCATCATTTTTGATCAGCGAAAACACCTGAGTTTTGTCGGTATATCTATTGTAATACGGGCAATGTAATATTTTGTCGATATCGTGTACGAAGGGCGGTCGCCATACGCTTCCCGTGTCCTTCGCGAGGCTCGATCTGCGAATGATCGCTGAGCTTTCAAACCCCATACGCTCAAAGCTGCCTGTTCTCTTCTCCGCTTCCATTCGGCGGGTCAGAGAATCTGACAGTGTTTCATATTTCAACATATTTCACCAATTTATGACAGTAATATTCCGCGCCGTAAATATGCGCGGACATATTTTAGTATATCATATTTTTGCTTGAATGTCAATCGCAAAAAATAAATTTACAAAAAAGTCCCCCGCCGCCCTCAGGGCGACGGGGGTTGAAAGGAAGATCGATTAGTCTCTCTTTTTCAAAATTATTGCACTGCCGAGGATCGCAATGAATGCTACGCCAACAGAAACCGCAGACTTACAACCGTCTTCCTTCTTAGGCTCGGTTGTGTCATCGGGTTTAGTTGTAACAGCGGGGGTCTCGGTAGTTTCGGGAGAAGTCGTTACTTCAGGCTCTCCTGTGGTTTCCGTGGGCTCAGTAGTAACTACGGGAGCCTCGGTAGTTTCGGGAGGAGTAGTGGTAACGGGAGGAGCTACTGTTGTTTCCTCTACTTTTACGGGAATAGTGTCAGAATCGGTAAAACCGCAAATATTACACTTGCGCTCTCTGAGACCTTCAGCAGAGGTAGTAGGTTCCTTCACGGTTGTCCAAGGACCAAAGACGTGGTCGCCGGGAGTTCTCTGAACGTTGCAATCATTGCATGTTGCATCACAGTTATTATCATACTTGTGGCTTGCAAAATCCTTCTTCTCAGAACAGCCGGAACATGCGATCCAATGACCGGTCGAATCTCCGGTAAGGCCGGAGCCCCAATGATGAGTGTGACCGATAGCGGGCTTAAGAACAGTGTTACATACTGTACAGATCTGAGCGGTGGTCTCGGTAGGTTCGTGACCGGGAGTATGAGGGGGAGCGTCGATCGACTGAGTAACTCTGCTGATCTCAGCCTTACATACGGAACAGTAAACGACAGAATCGTAAGAACCTACGGTTCCGCAGTTTGCGGGCTCCTTGCGATTCTCTTCAACTGCCTTTGAAGGAATGTGAGCAAGCTTATCAACCTGAACAACTTCGGATGAAATGCGAGTGCCACAAGTAGCACACTTAACTACGCTAAGGTAGCTTCCGCTCTTGGTGCAGGTTGCTTCAACAACATTCTCCTTAACGGGAGCAGACTTGATATGATCTACAAGATCAAGCGCGGTAACCTTTTTATCAAGCTCTACGCCGCACAGGCTACACTTGGAGATCTCGGTGATCGAACCCTTCTTTGTGCAAGTGGATTCAACGTAATTTACTTCGGGAATACCGGCTACGTGTGTACCCTTTGTTCCGGTCTCAGTCTTACGGCTGATCTCCTTAGAGCAAACAGTACAGTAAACGACCATGTCATAAGAGGAGGCGGTCTTACAGTCACCTGCCTTTTCGTTTTCCTTCTTAGCTGCGCCGGGTGTATGATTATCGTTAATCGGAACGACAACTGTTGTTTTCGAAATTATTGTGTTACAAACGGTACATCTGATCACGGAATCGTACTTACCTACTGAAATGCAGGATGCAGCAACTTCATTCTCCTTAAGTTCGCCGCTTTCTTTGTGTCCGAGCTTCGGAACTGTGATCTTGTCTCTTGTAATCTCTGCGTTACAAATGGTACACTTTACTACGGAATCATAGCTGCCATCAATAGTGCACGTGGGAGCCACTTCGTTTTCCTTGGTTGCTGCGCCACCCTTACAGGTGTGGGGAGCTCCGCTTGTGACGGTTACAGTTGCGGAAGCATTCTTAATTTCAAAATTATAATTCGGAACAGAGTCCTTAGTGATAACGATGTCACCGCTGTCGGTGGTAATAGAAATTTCAGTCTTTCCTGCAGGAGCATTTTCATTTACGGAAAATTTCAATGACACGAATTCGCCTGTCTGGGAATAAACTGTGGGATTAGGGGAGAAGAATGCGCTGATTCCGCCGAGGGAAACGATTACTTCGCCCTTTCTGGGGTTATTAATATCGAGTGTTGCACCCGTGAATGCGGTTGTGTCTTTCGAGCCGCTAACATAGGTCAATACCGATGAATCATACTTAACCACTGCTTTAACAAAGCAAACACCGGTATTTTCGGTAACCTTTACTAAAACTGTAAATTCGGTATTTGCAGATACAGTGGAGGCCGAAGCCCCCACTGTATATGTCAGTTTATTGGTTGATTCAGCAGATATTGACAACGCCAGACTAGCTACGAGACACAAGGCAAAGAGTATAGTAAATATTCTTTTCACTTGTTTCTCCTAATTCTAGTGTTGTTATTTGTAGATCAACTAATTATTTGATGCCGAGGCCAGCGTACCAGTCTTCGGGAAGCTCAGCGTTGGGAGCTACGAGCTGCTCAACGGTGATAACACCGGTGTAAACAGCGTAGAGGATGCTGAGGTCCTGACCGTTAACCTTGCCGTCAAAGTTAGCATCAGCCTTTACGTCGTACTCATTGTTGTAAATGAGGTAGTAGAGCTCGTAAGCGTCTGCAAGAGTGATGCCTGCCTTACCGTCGAGATCGAGGAATGCAGCTACGTCAACGGGAGTGGACTCGTTGCTCTTGTTGTAAACTGCAGCAACGGGCTTGCCGTTTGCATTGATAACTTCGATAGCGATGGTCTTGGTGGAAACTTCGCCAAGGAGAACGTAGAGGTTGCCGTACATAGATACGAACATAGGATCGTTAGCGTACTCAGGATATACCTCAGTGATCTTCTTGCCGAGCATACCGCCGGTGGTAACCTCAGTAGAAGCAACCTCGAAGGTTACGTCTGCTGCTTCAACGGGAGATACAACCTTGAACTCGAGAGTTACAAGAGTCTGCTCGCCCTTGATAAGGGTATCGTTATCAGCGTTAGCAACGATGTGGAGAACACCGGACTCGAGGTAAGTACCATCGGTGAAGTTACCGGAGAAACCGGGAAGACCAGTAGCAACGTAGCCACCAGCAACCTCAGTTACTGCGAAGGTCTGGAATGCGCTATCAGCGGTGTTGAACTCGTAGCCAACATACTCGAAGATGTCAGCGTCGAAGATTACGGGGAATCCGAGAGCCCAAACGTTAACGCCGTTTGCGGAATCGAGAGTTACGGTTACCTTAACGGTGGAACCGGGGATGTAGAGCTCAGCGTCGGTAGAGAGGTAAATCTCAAGACCGGTGCCCTTTACCTTACCCTTAACGGTGTCGGTGAGCTTGGTTGCACACTCAGGGCATGCATAGTAGTAGGAACCGTCGTGAGCGTAGTCAGCGATGGAACCAACGAGGGTCATCTTCTTGTTGTCCTTCTTGATTTCCTTGTGGTAGGTGTCAGCGTTTGCGGGGGTAGCACCGGAGATGCTGTAGTGACCGCACTCGAGACAGTACTTGTAGGTGTAACCATCAGCAGAACAAGTCATAGTGGACTTGGTTTCGGAGGACCAGGTGTGAGCTACGGTGATGGTAGCCTCAGCCTCGGTCTTACCAGCCTTGAGACAGAGCTGGCAAACACGGTTGCCCTTAACGCCTTCGTTGTCACACTTGGTGGTGATAAGGTTGCCCTTGTCATTGATATGACCAGCGGATGCGCCAACATAGTTGGAGATGAACTCGTGTGCACAAGCCTCACAGTAGTTCTTGGTGAACATGGGCTTGGTGTGATCCTTAGAGGTATCCTCTACACTCTCGGAGGTAATAGCGGTTGCCCACTCGGTAACCTTAGCGAGGGTAGGAATAGTGTGGTCGAACTTGTTAACTACTACAGGGCAGGTAGAAGTGGTAACAGTTTCGCAAAGGAAGGTAACAGCGCCGTTCTTAGCGATGCTAACGGTAACGGGCTTGGAAACAACGAGGAGGTTGTCAATGGTAACAGCCTTAGCAGACTTCTTGTATGCGCCGGACCAAGAACCGAAGTTGAGTCTTTCGATCTCGCCAGCGAACTCATAGAGAGCGTTTACTTCGAGAAGTACGCAATCCTTACAGTATCTAACCTCGAGAACACCGTTGGTGCCACAGGTAGCTGCAGTGCCTGCGTAAGCAGTCTGCCAGTTGTGGTCGTTAGCGTCGATAGGAGTTACAGGAGTCTTGCAATCGAAGTTGCTGTAGTAGGTGTGACAAGTCTGGCACTGATAGTACTTGGTGCCCTTGCAGTTCTTAACGAGAGTAAGGGTAGCATAGTTGCCGCAGGGGTTGATTACGAGAGAGCCGGTCTGCTGCTTGCCGTCGTAGTCGTAGTAGAACTGTACGCCGCAAACGCCGCAGAGGTAGGAGTCGCGAACACCTGCAGTGTTACAGGTTGCCTTCTTGCCTTCAACGAAGGTGCCGTTGGTGTGCTTAACAGTTGCCTTCATTACCTTGAACTGCTGAGAGCAGCCGCTGCACTGATAGAGGTCGTAGCCCTGTGCCTTGCAGGTAGAAGCAACAGAAGTGATAAAGGTGTAGGAATGGGTAGCCTCATTACGAGCCGCGGTAGAGGTCTGCTCAGCAACCTTCTTGGAAGAGTTGTACTTCCAGTAACGAACGATAAGTCCGTGGTACTCAAGAGCCTCATCAAGGGTTGCGAACTCGAACTTGATCATAGTATCTCTGCTATCTACATAGTAGGGAGCAGTGTAACCGAGGTCCTTGTAGTCATCATAAGTGTTAAGATTACAAGCGGTACAGTAGAGGTAGGTTCTGCTGGTCCAAGAGAAGAGAGTAGCGGTAGCTTTAGCGCAGTTGTGAGAGGTGCGGTAGGTCTGGAAGCTGTGGTTGGAAGCGGGCTTATACTCAACCTTGGGGGAGAGGTAATCTACACAGCCGTTGCGGCATGCGGTGATTACGAGACCGGAGGTGGTGCAGCTTTCCTTGGACTCAAAGCCTTCTGCGCCGATGTTGTAGAGATCGTGCTCGTTCTTGTCGAGGGGGAAGAGCTCTACGCCGACAACCTTGTACTTGTTGCCGGAAGCGTCGTTATTGAGAGCGGTCTCAATAAGGGGACAGCCGGGACGGTTACATACAGTGTATCTACCACCCTGAACTGCACAGTTAGAAGCGATAATAACTTCATCCTCGGTGTGTCCGAGAGGATCGGTGATTACGGGCCACTGAGTACCACAAAGAGTACATGCATTGTAGGTAATACCGAAGGTTACACAAGTAGGAGCAACGGAAGTGGTGGGAATTACATTAGGATGTGCTTCCTCAATAACAGCCTCCTTGCAAGTGGTACAAGTGTAGGTGATGGTGCAACCATATGCAGTGATGGAGTTTGCAGTAGTGGGCTTGGTATGACCGAGAGCCTTGATGACGGCGTCAGCAGTGGTGATTTCCTTGTCACCATCAACGTCAGTAAGAGCCTTAAGTTCGGTCTTGTCAGTCTTGAGGTTGGAATCGTAGTAGAGAGCGCCACAGTCGTCACACTTGTGTACTCCATAGGTTCCATCGGTGGTGCAGGTAGCGTTCTTTTCAGTAACTACCTTAGTGTAAGAGGGATGTACGCAGTCAGGGCAAATTACAGGAACTTCCTTCTCAAATACGCAGCCGGAAGTCTTACACTTGTAAAGTGCGAGACCGTTGTGAGCAACGCCGTCTGCCCAGTAGGGCTCGGTGATGATGCTCTTGAACTCAAGAGTATGAGCAGCAGTAGCGTTGAGCTTCTTGTCCTTGATGTAACCCTGGTCCTTACAGATAGAACACTCGTAGCGTTCCTCACAGCCTACGCCGGAGATCTTAGTGAGCTTGTGAACAGAGGTGGACTTGTAGTCAACGGTGCTGACTCTGGTGGTGGAACAAACGGAACAGATCTGGTTTGCAGAACCGTTCATCTTGTAGAGACAGCTTGCCTCGATGTCGAGGTGAGCCTTCTTGGGGTCGGAAACCCACTTGTGGCTGGATGCCTTCTTGACATCATCGGGGAACTGCTCGCCACACGCGTTACAAGAATAGAGAGTGTAACCGGTGGCCTGGCAGGTGGGAGCAACTACCTTAACAACAGTGCATGCGGAGTTGTCCTTGGTGTGTGTAGCCGGGCACTTGGTGAAAGCCGCAAAGACAGACGCAGGGACGAGCGACATTACCATGATAGTTGCCAGGATAAACGCAAAAATCTTTTTCATGTTTTCTTCCTTTCGAAAAATGTTTTTTTGGGGTTCGTCATGCCATGCTTTCGACAAGAATCGCGCCCGTTTTACAACAGAACACAATGCTCGCCGCCCCCGTATACCAAGCGTCAATTGATACACTTCGGCATAGCATAACATCACGTAACATATTTTACACCACTTTTGTCTTTTTGTCAATACCTTTTGAAAAATTTCTTGGTAAAAAGAAAAAAATTTGTATGTGTTTTATCTCCTTACTGTTCTATTATCCATAATTTTCTAAATTTAATCTTCGTTACCATTTTTGAGTATTTTGCACCTTTTTCTTCATTATTAATAATTATGCGCGCGTGCGCGTGTGAGGTTTATATTGTATTAATATTATATTAATTTTCACATAAGCTTCACCTGTACAGAGATTGACTTTGTGCCTTTTTTGTGGTATAATTATATTGAATATGCATGAAGGAGGTAGAATTATGGCGATTTTTGAACCCAAAAGGCAGTTAGCTCTTGCTTTTGCGCTGATACTGTTGGCTTTTTTGCTGTTTTCGCCTCTTCTTGACGTTTACGGCGAGCACGATCACTCCTGCTCGAGGGCGGAATGTGCTCTATGCGTTACCACTAACGCTATTTCGGCATTGCGTGACGGCTGTCTCGTCGCAATGATCGCTTGCGCCGTGATTACAGCGCACCTTCGAATTTGCGGCTTACTGCCCGCTCTTCTCCGATCTCAGCTCTCCACATCCCCCGTAACGCTCAAGACCGAAATATTATCGTAGATCTCTTTGAAATTCATCACAAGGCAATCAGAATTTCAAAGGAGTACTAAAATGATAAAAACAACAAATCTTTCAAAGCACTTCAGGAACGAGACGGCAATAGATTACCGAGATCTCGTTTTTGAGGACGGCAAGTCCTATATGCTCCTCGGAGCTTCGGGCTGCGGAAAATCCACCTTACTTAATATGATAGCGGGAATCCTCTCGCCCGAGTCGGGTTCGATCGAGATCAACGGCGAGGACGTGTCTTCGATGTCGCAAAAGGATAAGGATAAATTCCGTATTAATAAAATAGGATACATTTTTCAGGATTTCAAGCTCATCCCCGAGATGACGGTCATTGATAACATAAATATACTCAAGCTCGAGCGTGTTGACACATCGGCGGCAGACGAGGTTCTCGAGTCGCTCGGCATTCTTGACAAGAAGAACAAAAAGGTCAAGCATCTTTCGGGCGGAGAAAAGCAACGAGTCGCTATTGCGAGAGCAATAGTCAAAAAGCCCGACATCATCCTTGCCGACGAGCCGACCGGCAATCTCAATTTCGCGATCGGCGAAGCGGTCATCAAGCAACTTATCGAGATTTCAAAGGGAAAGACGCTTATTGCGGTCACGCACGACGAGCGTCTCGGAAAATATTTCGACTGCACCATTGACATGAACGAAGTGACGGGAGGCAGAAGAGATGTTTAAGTTTGCGATAAAGAATATGGCGATCAAGAAGGTCAAGATCATCCTCATTGTTATTTCGATAGTTATTTCCGCCTGCGTTGCGCTTCTTGCCTACAATATTTCCGAGCAGGTCGACGACGGCTTCAAGAGCACGGCGGCTTATTACGACATCATCATCGGTCCTGCGGGCAGCTCAACACAGCTTGCTATGAACACGATGTTCTTCACCGACAAGCCGCTCGGCACGATCTCTTACGAATACGTTGAGAATCTGCGCGCGGATATGCGAATCAACGCGGTCGTGCCATTCACGATGGGCGATTCCTACAATGGGGCAAAGATCGTGGGCACCGAGCCGATCTTCCTTGAAGGACGTGCGCTTTCGGACGGCAAGATGTTCGACGAGCGTTTCGAATGCGTTCTCGGTTCAGCCGTTGCTAAAAAATACGGTCTGTCGCTCGGCGACACGCTTGTTACGTCACACGGACTTGCCGAGGGCGGTCACGCGCACGAGCAGAATCCGCTCCGTGTAGTCGGAATTCTCAAACAGACGAACACCTCCTACGATAACGTGATCTTCACTGCGGTTGAGACCGTTTGGGCAACGCACGATCACGGCGGCGAAGAGGAGCATACTCAAGAAGAACACGAGCACGAGGAGCACGGCGAGATCTGCGCGATTCTCGTCAAGACCAAGAGCTTCAACCACTACAACGCCGTTAAGACCGAATATGGCGCGGATGCTTCCTTGCTCGTTATCAATCCCTCCGAGGTGCTTCGCGAGGTGCTCGAGAACGTTGATATGAGCTCGAAGATCGTTTACATTCTTTGCGTCATTATATTAATAATGAACATTTTTATCATTTCGGTCATCACCTTGCTCAATATGTACGATTCGAAAAAGGAGATCTCGCTGATGCGACTCATCGGAATCGGTATGGGCAAGATCAATACTCTTTACATTCTGCAGAACGGCATCATCGGTCTTATCTCTACCGTGCTTGCCTTTGCGGCATCGAGGCTTTGCCTTACTCTGATGGGCGAATTCGTGGCATCGATGGGCATCGTGCTCAACTCGATCAAGATCTATCCCTTTGAGATAGTCATTATGGCAATCATATTCGTTATCAGCGTTATCCCCACCGTAATCTGCACGCTCAATATGTCAAGAAAGGACGGACTTTCAGACTGATGAAAAGGACGTTTGCATTTATACTAGCACTTATTTTCACCGTTTTGCCCCTTGCCTCCTGTAAGAAGAACGGGGCAACCGACGGCGCACAGCTTCTTTCCTTCTCTCAGGCGCAGAGCGTTGAGGAAATGGAAAAGCTCGACGGCGAAACGGTTTCGATCATCGGTTATATGTCTACCCTCTCGCCGATCTCGGGATCTTTTATGTATCTGATGAATCTTCCCTACCAGAGCTGCCCGTTCTGCGTGCCTAACACCACACAGCTCGCAAACACAATGGCGGTTTACGCAAAGTCGTCGGACGGCTTTGAGTTCACCGACCGCGCGATACAGGTTACCGGTATTCTTGAATTCGGAGACTACACCGACGAGTTCGGCTATCAGTATTCCTACCGCATCAAGGACGCAACCTACACCATCCTCGATACCGACAAGCTCGATCCCAAGATACAGCTCTGGCAGCAGCTTGCTTCGACCGACGTTATCGCCGATGTATATCAGATGTACGAATATCTCAACTTCCTCTGCTTCTGGCCGACCTACACGGCGCAGTTTGAGGAGGGCGCAGATTACCTCTATCCCAACGATGCGATGTATTTTTATCAGACCGACGGCGCACAGTATAATTACGGCTATCAGCCGGGGTACTTCGACGACCTGATTGCGACTGTTGAAAGTGTCAGCAAGACCGACTTCACTGCGCTTATTGAGAATATCCGCAAAGCCGAGGCACTTGCCGCCGAGGCGATCGCAGAGATCGAAGCAGGCAACTATACGAGCGTCGCTGAATACAGCGGTCAGTTTGGAGACGGAAGAACGCAGTATCAGATGAACCGCGCAGCAGAATTCGAAGTCCTGATGCAGGCGACCTACGCGGAGTTTGCCGAGTGGCTTGCAACCTGGGAGCTTTAATCGATCATAAACAATAAATAAAAACATCTCGGATATCTTGAAGCATAACTTCTTGATAACCGAGATGTTTGTTTGTGATAAAGGCTTGACTTTTCTTCCTTTTAATTGTATAATCATAATATATTGTTTTGGAGGTACCGTTATGTACGATTTCAAATTTCAGGCGCATCGCGGAGATAGCGTTTCTTATCCCGAAAACACTCTCGTGTCTTACCTTGCCGCAGTAGAGCAAGGCTATAAAATAGTCGAAATGGATTGCAAGTTCACCAAGGACAACGTCTGCATTATGCTTCACGACGGCACGATCAATCGCACCTGCCGCAGAGATGACGGTTCCGCCTTTGAGGAAAAGACAGCATCCACCGCGCTCACTCTTGATGAGATCAAGGCACTCGATGCGGGACTTTTCAAGGGCGAGCAGTTCCGCGGAGTCCGCATTCCCACTCTTGCAGAAACTCTCGAAACGCTCAAGCCCACGGGAGTTGACGTCAAACTCGATAACGTTTTTCAGAGCTTCAACGAGGAACAGTTTGAGATCTTCTGCGAAACCGTGAAGGCGGCGGATATGGGATCGAAGGTCGGATTCACCTGCAAGACCCTTCCCTATTTTGCTTGGCTTGCCGAGAAATTCCCCGAGGCGCATATGCACTACGACGGTCTTATGACCCGGGAAGCGCTTGAATATACAAGCAAGGCGGCGCCCGGCAGAGTCACCTACTGGATCCCCTATGCTAACAAGTCAACTGCTTGGTTCAAGGGCAGATTTGCCGACGAGGCTTTCTGCGAAGAGGTGCGCCGCTACGGCAATATCGGCATCTGGACGATCGGTGAGATGGACGAGCTCCGCACCGCCGTCAAGGTATTCGGCGCGGTAGCCGCAGAAACCAACGGTCAGCTCAAGCCCTATATGCTTGCTGATATTTAATGCTTGACATTTCCCTTATATTGTGATATAATTAATCATTAGATTTCAATAAAATCCGTTTTTTCGGCGGCTTTGCCGACGAAAAAACACCTTTAAGGCGAGCAGGGCGAGCCCGCGCGCCGAGGGGAGCCGTAAAAATCGAAGGTTTTTACGGCGGCGATAAGCGCGCGTATCCCCGCCGCGCGGTCATCAATTGTAAAACGAAGTTTTACAATTGAAATTTTTGAAATGAGGTGCAGACCAATGCCCATACAGATTCCCGAGGGATACTCCTCGCATCTGACAGCAAGACAAACGCAGATTGCGATCAAAAAAATAAAGGATTTCTTTCAGTCCAATCTTGCTAACCAACTTAATTTGCGCCGAGTTTCCGCGCCCCTTTTCGTTGATGCCGCATCGGGTCTCAACGATAACCTCAGCGGTCGCGAGCGTCCCGTTGCATTCGATATGGGATATTCCGAGGGCACGTTTGAAATAGTTCAGTCGCTTGCAAAGTGGAAGAGAGTCGCGCTTCAGAAGTACGGCTTTGCGCCCGGCGAGGGACTTTATACCGATATGAACGCGATCCGCCGCGACGAGGAGACCGATAACATTCACTCCGTATTCGTCGATCAGTGGGACTGGGAAAAGATCCTCCGCTCAAACGAGCGCACGCGCGATTATCTCCACAGAACCGTCCGCTATATATACGACGCACTCCGTCAGACCGAAAACTACATAGCCGATGACTACAACTTCATCGGTCATCTGCTCCCCGAGGAGATAACCTTCATCACCTCCGCGGAGCTTGAGGCAAAATATCCCGATCTCACTCCCAAGGAGCGCGAATACCGCGCGGCAAAGGAGTACGGCGCACTTTTCCTCGAACAGATCGGCGCGGCACTTCCTCTTTCGGGTGAGCCTCACGACGGACGCGCGCCCGACTACGACGATTGGTCGCTCAACGGCGATATCATCGTTTACTATCCCGTTCTCGACATCGCACTTGAGCTTTCGAGCATGGGTATCAGAGTTGACTCCGAGGCACTTCGCCGTCAGCTTGAGATATCCGGATTTACCGATCGCGCAAAGCTTCCCTACCACCGCGACCTTCTTGACGGCAAGCTTCCGCTCACCATCGGCGGCGGTATCGGACAGTCGAGAATGTGTATGTTCTTCCTGCGCAAGGCTCATATCGGCGAGGTCCAGGCATCCTGCTGGCCCGCAGAGGACGTTGAGATCTGCAAGCAGAACGGTATCGAACTTCTCTGAGATAAATGAGGGAATAAAAATGAAAAGAAAGCTTGGCATCAATATTGACTGTATCGGCGGCGGATTTGACGAATCCGTAACGCTCGATATCGCGCATCAGACCGGTTTTGAGGTATTCACCGGCAGTAAAAGACCTATCGAGGTAATGACCAAGATCAAGGAAAAGGCTGTCGCATACGGAATGGACTTTCCCTTTCTGCACTCCCCCTACAGCGGCATCAACAATATGTGGCTTGAGGGCGAGGATTACCGTGTAATTTTTAACGGGATCACCGAATCGGTGGACATTGCCGCCGCCTGTGAGGTCGGGGCTGTCGTCACACACGTTTCAAGCGGTTGGCAGGCGCCTCCCGTAAACGATCTCGGACTTTCCCGTTTTGATGCGCTTGTAGAATACGCCGCAAAGAAGGGCGTAACGCTCGCCTTTGAAAATCTCCGTATGGTCGGCAATCTTGCATACCTTACCGATCGCTACGAGCACTGCGACAACGTCCGCTTCTGCTACGATTGCGGTCACGAGCATTGCTATACAAAAACAGTTCCGTGGATCGATATATTTACGAACAAGATCGTGGCAACGCACATCCACGATAATCTCAGCCGTCCCTTCGGTGACAAATCTACCGATCCCGATTCGCATTGGCTTCCCTTTGACGGCACGTTTGATTATCACGAAATGATGCGTAAGCTCGATAAATACGGCTACGCAGGCCCGCTCGTGCTCGAAGTCTACCGAAATGCAAGAGCGGATTACAAGGAGCTCACCCCCGAGGAGTTCATCGCAACCTCTTACGACAGAATAAAGCGTATCTCGACGCTTAATGATCTATAAACTAAAACGAACCGCCCGAAGGCGGTTCGTTTTTGATTTATATTCAGTCTTTCTTCTTGAAAACAATTGCTGCTCCGAGGAGTACGACTACTGCAACCGATCCTGCGATCATAGAGCCGCAGCCGCCCTTTGCTTCGGGAGCTTCGGTCTGTGCGGGCGCTTCGGTCTGCTGAGGAGCCTCGGTCTGTGCGGGCGCTTCGGTAGCGGGCTCAGTTACGGGTTCGGTAACAGGCTCGGTCTCGGGCGCCTTGGTGGTCTCGGGTGCCTCGGTCTTTTCGGGATATGCCGCTGCAAGACGGTCATAGATGCCCTTGGAGTAGGTAGCTACCTTTGCAGCCGCATCTGCGGTAAGACCTGCTGCGAAGATCTGGTCAAGTCCGCTCGCGCCGCTTCCCTGGTCGCCAAGGAAGAGGATATCGCCAACAACTGCTACGTTACAGAAGGAGTTAACGCCGGTGTTGAGAAGGATATCGTCGCGGTCGATGGGGAGGACGATATTATCCACGGTAACCTCGATCTGTGCAACGGGAGCGAGAGTAGCCTTGTCGTAGAAGCCTACCTTACCGGTGTTCTGTGTGGTTATGAGGAGATAATTGCCCCAGAGAGCAACGCCGTAGGCAGTATCGTGAACGACCTCGTTGAGGACCAAAGATCCGTCGGAGGAAATAACGATAACCTTCTTTCCGGAGGAGGCATTGCAAGCAAGGTATATGGTTCCGTCGGTATCAACGTCGAGATAGTTAGCGTCGCTTACGTTAAAGGGATCGAGCTTGAGGTCGACCATACCGTTATTACCGAACGCGGTATCAACAACGGGATTAGCGGGATCGTTGACGTTAAGACGGACGAGGTAGTCAACGTCATAGTTTACGACTACGTATGCATAGTAAGTACCGTTGACCTTTTCAACGGTGACACCGTTGATACCGGTCTTGGTGTTCGCGTCGGTCATAATAACGTTGCCGTAGCCTACCTGAGTAAGCTTGCCGTCAGCGAAAGAATAGGTAGCGAGGTCTGCGCGGGTATTGTTGGGGTTGTATGCAAGTCCGGCGTAGAGGTAGCCTCTGTCATCGGTTGCAAGTCCCTTGGGGTAGGAGGATTTGCTGTTTTCGGGCTGGATGAACTGAATTCCCGCAACCGCCTTACCGGTTGCAAGCTCGGTCATTTCGATAGCCGAGGAGCCGCTGGGATTGAGGTAGCCGCCGAAGGCGTACTTACCGTCCTGCGAAATTGCCATTCCGCGCATCTGATATTTACCGAAGAAAAGAACGTCATCTCCGGTATAGCTCAAGCCGTTTGAGGACTGCATTACAAGAGTATACTTGAGAGCAGAAGCCTCAGCTTCGGTGAGTGCTGCGGAGGGCATTACGAAAAGTGATGCAAGAAGTGCAAGCGTGATTACGAGCGTGATTAACTTTTTCATTGATTTTCTCCTTTCAAAATCAGGTTATGTTCATTATATTACTTTTTTTATCGATTGTCAATGCTTTTTCCCACAAAGCCTTGATTTTTTGAAGAAATTAAGTTATAATAAGACAGATACTTACGAAAGCGAGAAACAAAAATGAAATTTGCTTCGTCCTTGAATTTTGCAGAGCGTTCACGCGAGGGTGCTCTCACACTTGAAGAAAGTCTTGATCTCATCAAAGCCGCGGGTATGGATACGGTCGAGATCGACCTCTCGCGCGGTATCGGACACGAGCTGTTCTGCGACGAATTCGCCGGAATTCGCTTCACCGAGCTCAGAAAGAAGATAAACGCGGCGGGAATGACCGTTTCCTCGGTTCACGCTCCGCACGATCCCACGCTCTATATGCCCGAGCGCGGCGCATCGAAGGAAGAAATAGAAAAGGCGCGCGCCGATGCCGTCGCTGCGGCGAAGATGGCGCATCTGCTCGGTGCGGAGGTGCTCGTCATCCATCCCGTTGATGATCATATAAACGGCGAATACGACAGAGAAGTCAATATGAGCACCAATCTTGAGCACTATAAGCCGCTACTTGACTACATTGAGCTTTTTGCGGAAGCCTTCACCTTCAAGCTTGCGGTCGAGAACGTATATTATTCGAGCCAATACCGTCTGCGCCGCCGCTTTGGCGAGAGCGCGGAGGAGGTCATTCTCCTTGCCGATGCCCTCGGCGCGGGAGTTTGCTGGAACTGCGGCCACGCGCACCCCGTAACGATGGATCAGGCTCGCGCGATCGAAAAGATCGGCGATAAGCTCGTTCTTATGCACATCAGCGACAGCCGCGGCCACACCGACGCGGGACTCCCCCCGATGATCGGAGGCGGCAATATCAAGTGGGAAAGCATCATGCCCGCCGTCGCACGCATCGGCTTTGACGGTTACGCCGTTCTTCAGGCAGATCAGTACCTCACCAATATGCCGAAGGCACTCCAGAAGGATGCCGCGGAATTTGCGGGAACAGTGTGCAGACGTTTGCTTGAGCTTTATGAAAATGCAAAATGCTAAATGCTAAATGCTAAATGCAAAATGAAGGAAGATTGCCTCGCTTTGCTCGGAAATCAGGTCGTATGATAATTTAATCGGGCGTTGATAATCCTTTATTGAGTGGGGTAAATTAATGCCGAAATAAAAAACTAGGATATTTTGAAGCGTATCAAAATATCCGAGATTTATTATTTATTCGTTACGTTTTCGCAGAGCACAAAATCTTATCAGCACAGCACAAAATTTTCGAAATCAGATTTTTGCTTGCAAAAATCCACCTTCATTTTGCATTTTGCATTATGCATTTTGCATTTTGTATTATGCATTTTTAGCCGCCATATAGCTCTTCATAAACCTCACGCGGAAGTCCTCGTCGGCGTGGACACCGAGGTTGTAGAGCGACTCGACCGAGCATCCGTAGACGGGCTCGACCTCACCGAAGACGATGTTCATATCCTGCGGCGCTAGTGCCTTGACTGCCGCCGCGTATTCGGGATAGTTGCGGAAGATTCCGCCGTTGAGAATGAGTCTGAAAGGACCGCCGTTTTTGTTATATTCTGCCCAGATAACGTCCGCAAGCTCTGCCGCGCCCTCGTTGAAGATGCGGCGCGCAACCGTATCGCCCTTGTTTCTCGCCTCGAAAAGGACGTGCGCGAAGGATGCGATATAGGAGCGTCCGCCCTCGTAGACCTTATCGAGTCTGTACCAAAGCGGGAAGCCTGCGGCTTCTTCAAGCATCTCGACGAGCATCGTCTGAACCTCGCTTCCGTCAACGGCGCGAAGTGCGGCGCGGATGGCGCGTCTTGCGAGTACGTAACCGCTTCCGCAGCTGTCGATCATATGTCCTCCGCCGCCGATGTGGTAGTAATCGTCGCCCTTGCGGACGTAGAGCGATGAGCCCGTTCCGCAGATCATACCGGCACCGTCGGTATGTCCGAATATTCCCGAAATGAGCGCGGGGCCGTCGCCCTCGATGCGTGTTTTTTCAAAGCCGTATTTTGACAGTGCCGCGTTGAACTGCGGCATAAAATACTCGCAAGCCGCCGCGCCGATATATAGGCTGACGGGCATCTCGGGTGCGCCCGCAATAAGTCCGTCAATGCACTTGCAAAGATTGGCGATCGAATAGTCAACTCCGTTGTCAAAGGGTGCGCCGCCCTTTTCAACCACGCGGCAAACGACCTCGCCGTCCTCTCTGAAAACAACGCCCTCTGCCTTAGTTCCGCCCATATCAACGGCGGCGAGATATCTATATACCATAACTTTTCCTCCAAGGTGGTTATCACGTCAAATTATAGCACAGAAGCAGTGTGAAGTCAAGTTTTTATTAAATTTTGTTTATGATTCCCCATTATTCTTGACATCGGGAAAATATAGTGCTATAATTGGTATAATAACATTAAGGAGTGTGCAAGAAAATGCTTCCGACAGTAACCAACTACCGCGTAGTTCCCGCAGTTGTAGAACAGAACAAGGAAACCGAGATAAAGATCGTTCCGAACGAGCGCGCGTTTCTTTTCTTTGACGGCGCAGAATATACCGTTCACATCATCTGCGCAGATGACGACGAGGTCTGCTACTTCACCCCCACGACCAAGCATTCCGTAGCGGTCATCGCCGCAGACGGTATTCTTAAATTCAACTACACCTTCGACCGCGAGCAGGAATACCTTCTCATTCTTGAAAAGGATGAGAAAAAGGTTGCCGAGTTCTTCATCTACTCGCTTGCAAAAGATCTTTACGAGCTCTCGCCACTCCGCGGAGATTTCCACGGTCACAGCTACCGCTCGGATGCAAAGCGCGATCCCGGCGCGCTCCTCGGTCATTACCGCGAGCAGGGCTATGATTTTATGGCTCTGACCGATCATAACCGCTACTATCCCGGACTTGAAATGGACGAGGCTTTCGAAGGTGTCAAGCTCGGAATCACCCACGTTCCCGGCGAGGAGATCCACTTCCCCGGCTGTATGATCCACACCGTTCACGTCGGCGGTAAGTCGAGCGTTGCCGCGCTCTATTGTAAGGACGAGGCAAAATGCCGCGCCGAGGCAGACGAATATATCAAGAAAGTTCCCGCAGAGGTTCCCGAGCAGTACCGCGAGAGATACTCTCGCCAGATGTGGATCACCGACCGCGTTCACGAGGCGGGCGGACTTGCCATCTTCCCCCATCCCTTCTGGAAGCCGGGCGGATCGAGAGTATTCAACGTTCAGGAAGCCTTCGCGCGCATTATCCTCAAGAGCGGAATGTACGATGCCTACGAGCTTGTCGGCGGAATGGGACAGATCGGAATCAATTTCTCGATCAATCTTCGTGCCGAGCTTCTCGCAGAGGGAGTAAAATTTCCCGTTGTCGGCTCAAGTGACGTTCACGGAATAGTCGGAGCCGAGACGTTCCCCCATCTCTTCACCATCTGCTTTGCCAAGGATAACAGCGTAGAATCCATTATGGATGCGCTGAAGACGGGCAGAACCGTCGCAGTTGAAGCAACGGGCGACGAATACAAGCGTCAGTACCGCTGCTACGGCGATCTCCGCCTTGTTTATTACGCGCAGTTCCTTTTGACTCACTATTTTCCTCTGCTTCAGCGCATCTGCGCGGGCGAGGGTATCGCGATGAGAAATTACCTGATGGGTCTCGTTCCCGCGGCGCTTATCGAGGCACAGGTCGAGCAGACCGAATCCTTCAAGACCGAGTTTTTCGGCAAGCGCGAGTACATCCCCGTTTCCGACGAGGTCAAGGAATATGAGGACAAGTGGCGCGAGGTCCAGCTTGCAGGCCCCACGGGCAAGGGCAGCGCGTACAGTTCACCGAAGATCACAAGACAGATCTGATCGGAGCTGACAAAATGAAAGAAAAAGATAAAGTTCAAAAGCAAGAGGAGAAGGATCGCGAAATTTCAAAATCCGAGCAGGTCTTCGGAGGTGACAAACACGGTCACGAGTCGGACAAGAAGGTCAAAATAGGCTTTCGCGTGGAAACCATGACCTGCTTCAAGCTCGCAATTTCGGTATTCGCCGTATACCTCTGCATTAGATATTGGCCCGAGGTGGCAAAGTTTATCGGCGGACTTCTGAAGGCGGCAGAGCCACTCGTTATCGGCGCGATCATCGCCTTTCTTGTCAACATCCTTATGCGCAGCCTTGAACAGCTATATTTCCCCAAATCGAACAAAAAAATCGTCAGAGCAACGCGCCGCGCGGTATGTATGATGCTTGCATTCATACTTTTGATCAGTATAGTCGTACTGATCGCGTGTCTGATCACACCGCAGCTCATTTCCTGTATCGAGATCATAATCGCGGAGGTGCCTCCGATGTTGGGCGGCATCATCAAATGGTTGCAGAGCACAAAGATCATCCCCGAGGATATTATTGCGGAGCTTGCAAGCATAGATTGGAAGTCCAATCTGATGAAGATCTTCGATATCGTGTCTTCGGGAATCGGAAGCGTGTTCGATATCGTGGTTTCCACCGTGACTTCGGTTTTCTCGGGAGTGGTTACCTCGATTGTCAGCCTGATCTTCTCCGTTTACCTGCTTTCGGGCAAGGAAAAGATCGCCTCTCAGATCGTTCGGTTTGAAAAATGCTATATCAAGCTTTCGGGTCGCAGAAAGTTCAATCACATCGTTTCAACTCTCAAGGACAGCTTTGAGAACTTCATAGTCGGTCAGTGCAAGGAGGCTCTCGTTCTCGGAGTTCTCTGCACTCTCGGTATGTGGATATTCAGATTTCCCTACGCAACGATGATCGGTGCGCTGATCGGATTCACCGCGCTCATTCCCGTTGCGGGTGCCTATATCGGCGGTGCGGTCGGAGCAATAATGATACTGACCGAATCACCCGTCAAGGCGCTTCTCTTCATAGTATTCCTCATCGTCCTCCAGCAGATCGAGGGCAACCTCATCTACCCCAAGGTAGTCGGCGAATCCATAGGTCTGCCCGGCTTCTACGTTCTTGCCGCAGCGACCATCGGCGGTGGAGTAATGGGAATTCCCGGAATGCTCATCGGAGTTCCTCTCGTAGCGGCTGTCTATAAGCTCGTCGGCGAAGATATTGCGGAAAGACTTGAAGCAAATAAGGCACCTCCCGAACCCGCAGAGGTTGCCGCACCGATAGCAGAAAAGCCTGCGGAGAAGATTGAACCCCAGCCGCAGAAAAAGCCGAAAATCAAGAAGAAAAAGAAATAACCGTCAAGTGTCGGTCGCCCGAAAAGGCGATCGGCACTTTTTAACACAAAAACTTCCGTAATATTTTTTCATAAATGTCTAATAATAATGAAAAAGAGGTGATACTATGAAAAACATCAGAAAGATCGCGCTTTTCTGCACCGCCGCGGTCGCCGCGGTCGTTTTACTCGTCGGAACTGCAATAACGGTAACTCACGCTATGAACGAAAAATCAAAATATACGGAAAGCGAAAAAAGGCTCGCCCTCGCCGATCTTTTCAACGCTTTGGAAGAAATGGAACTCGCAATCAGGGAAGGCGATATCTCCGCACTCAACTTTTCTGCGGGAAAGGCGGAGGCTTATCTTTCACGCGCCGGGCTCGGCGATTGCGGTGAAATTTACGGCGAGATAAAAAATATATGTGCGGGAATGGGTGGCGCGGAGGATTGCAAAAGGCTTGCTGATACCATAAGAAAAATAGCCGACGGCGACGAAACCGCCTTTCGCGAATTTTCGGGGGGAGAGATGCCATCGGACTATACTGAAGAAACCGCAGAGGATCCCCTTACGTCACGAATGATGAAAAGGCTCGGAAAAAGCCGCGAAGACGTAGCACTGCACCGCGCACAAGCCTTTGCCTGCCCGAACGCTGAATTCGATGAATGCAAATCCCACGGTTCATTTGCGTATTCGGGAGAAAACGTCTTCATCCTCATCTCGGGCAACGAGCCTAGGGTGGTGATGTATTGCTTCGACAGAGAAACCGACTGCCGCTATTCGGTCACCCGGGAGGCAGCCGAAAGAAGCGTTGAGTTGATAATCAAAAAAGAAAAGCTTCGCCTCGGCGAGATCCGAACAACGGAGGAAAGCGGCGTTTACCGCACCGTCTGCTACGGCAAAAACGATTTCTCCACCACGCCGCTTTTAACAGTCGAGATCTATTCCGACACCGGCAGACTGCGCCTCTACGATGCATCTAACTACTATAAATACCAAAGTTGAGCAATATATTCCGTACTTTTTTGCAATTCCACAAAGATTTTTACAAAAAAGTGTTGACAAACGAACCAAAATGTGGTATCATATATTGGTCTTGAAAAGACCCATTAGCTCAGACGGTAGAGCATTTGACTTTTAATCAAAGGGTCCGGAGTTCGAGTCTCCGATGGGTCACCACATAAAAAAGGAATCCGCTTGCGGGTTCCTTTTTTATGTGCTTACTTATTATGACTATGAACTCCGCGAGTTTGCAAAGCAAACTCGCCATAGTGTGCGCGTAGCAATAACTCCATTCTTGCACCGCATCCACGCGCACACACGAGTTCTGAGTCTCCGATGGGTCACCAAAAAACACGACGCTTCGCGTCGTGTTTTTTATCCAAGCCGCAGGCTTGGTATATCATCACGCATCAGTGTGTATATCATCGCCGAAGGCGTATATCATCACGCGGAGCGTGTATCCCTTGCGGCTTGATGATATACGCCTTCGGCGGATGATATACAAGGCTTCGCCTTGATGATATACACGCCTTCGGCGTGATTAAGATGCGGTTGGCAAAGCTACCGTTTTTCACATGCGCATATTTACTAAAATCAAACATTTCTGAATTTTATCAGTTTGTCTTTTTCGCCGAATTTACAAAATTATAACAAAACAGGTTGACAAATTCACCGTTTTAGTGTATAATTATGCGTGTGAAAAGCATTTTTAATTTTGCGCTTCGGTTAGCACTTGCTAACTGAACAGCTTGATATTTTATTATTTACGGTGAAATCAATGACACTCATAGATGCTATTGAAGGCAAGGAATATATAATCAAAGAAATCAAGACCGACGACGAGGAGCTCAACGCCTTCCTCTTCTCGCTCGGCTGCTACAGCGGCGAGACTATCACCGTTGTCAAAAAAAGGCGCAAGGGCTGCACCGTTTCCATTAAGGACGGCAGATACAGCATTGATAATCAGTTGGCAGAAGCTATTCTGATTTAAAATCGGGAAATGGCTCTGCCAATTCTCACGGCAATCAGTTAGTCTCGGCTAACTTACTTGATCAGTATAATATTTACTTACATAAGGAGGTAATTCCCTTAATGAGAATTGCTTTGACAGGAAACCCCAACTCGGGAAAAACAACGATGTTCAACGCCCTTACCGGCTCAAGCGAAAAAGTCGGCAACTGGGCGGGCGTAACGGTTGACAAGAAAGAGCACACAATCAAAAAATCCTTTTATTCGGGAGAAGAACAGCTTATCGCCGTTGACCTTCCCGGTGCTTATTCGATGTCCCCCTTCACAAGCGAGGAGAGCGTAACAAGCGAATACGTTAAGAACTCCGAGCCCGACGCGATCATCAATATCGTTGACGCCACCAACCTCAGCAGAAGCCTTTTCTTCACCACCCAGCTCCTTGAGCTCGGCATTCCCGTTGTCGTTGCGCTCAACAAGAGCGATATCAACGAGAAAAAGAAGACGGACATCGACTCGGACAAGCTTTCTGCAAAGCTCGGCTGTCCAGTTATCAACACCACCGCAACCTCCGCTGACGGACTTAAAGCTGTGATCGACGCGGTAACTTCAAACATCGGAAAGACTCAGAGTGCTCCCTATTCGGAGTCGGGAGTCAATATGACCGACAAGGCTTCGGTTCAGGCGGCGGATCGCAAGCGTTTTGAATTCGTCAACAAGATCGTCAAAGAGGTCGAGCGCCGCGCGGTCAAGACCAATCAGCGCAACTTCGGCGACGTTATCGATGATATTCTCACCAACAAGTGGCTCGGCATCCCGATCTTCGCGATCGTTATGTTCCTCGTCTTCCAGATCTCGCAGACCTGGCTCGGCACCTGGATCGCGGAGGGATATATCTTCAATGAAGGCGCTGAAAACGAGCTTGCCATCCCCGGTCTTGTAACTCTTATCGATATGTTCGGCGAATGGGTCGGCTCGCTTATGGTCGATGCTTCCCCCATCGTCTACGCCCTCGTGGTTGACGGCATCATCGGCGGTGTCGGAGCTGTTGTAGGCTTCCTCCCCCTCGTTATGGTAATGTACTTCCTCATCGCTCTGCTTGAGGACTGCGGATATATGGCACGCGTTTCGGTTGTCCTTGACCCCATCTTCAAGAAGGTCGGACTTTCCGGAAAGTCGGTCATCCCCTTCGTTATCGGTATCGGATGCGCCGTTCCCGGCGTTATGGCTTGCCGAACCATCCGCGACGAGCGCGAACGCCGCGCGACCGCAATGATCACTCCCTTTATGCCCTGCGGCGCAAAGATCCCCGTTATCTCGCTCTTCGCGGGTGCGTTCTTCGACAACGCGGGATGGGTCAGCTGGACTATGTACCTCTCGGGTATCGTCGTGATCTTCATTGCCGCGCTCCTCGTAAACGGCATCACGGGCAACAGAAAAAAGAAGTCCTACTTCATTATGGAGCTCCCCGAATACAAAATTCCTTCCTTCATTCGCGCCTTCACCTCGATGTGCGGCAGAGGATGGGAATACATAGTCAAGGCGGCAACCATCATCCTTCTTTGCAACACCGCAGTTCAGGTTATGCAGACATTTGACTGGTCCTTCAAGGTTGCCGAAAGCGCGGACAGCTCGATCCTCGCATCCATCGCATCCCCCTTCGCTTACCTCCTCGTGCCCGTAGTCGGCGTTGTATCCTGGCAGCTCGCGGCGGCGGCTGTGACCGGATTTATCGCGAAGGAAAACGTAGTCGGTACGCTTGCGGTATGCTTTGTCGGACTTGAAAACCTCATCAACGTCGAAGACCTTGAAATGATCGAGGGCTCGGGCGCAGAGGTTGCGGGAATCATCGCCATCACCAAGGCGGCGGCACTCGCATACCTTATGTTCAACCTCTTCTCTCCCCCCTGCTTCGCGGCGATCGGCTCGATGAACTCGGAGCTCAAGAGCGCAAAATGGCTCTGGAGCGGAATTGCTCTCCAACTCGGAATGGGCTTCACCATCGGCTACCTCGTTAATACCGTCGGCACGCTCATCACCGCTCCCTCCGCGCTCCACATCGGCGGAACGATCGGCGGCGCGATCGCGGTTGCGGTATTCGCATTCATACTTGCTGCTCTTATCGCAAAGAACAACAAGCGCACAGCTTCTCTTAAAAAGTAATGGAACATCTTACAGACATAATCGTCATCCTCATAGTTGCCGTAATAATCGCCGCGATCTGCTTCTATCTTTACAGACAGAAGAAAAACGGCGTAAAATGCATCGGCTGCCCGCACTCGAAGGAGTGCTCGGGCAAGTGTGGGATGAAGGACAAAGAATAAAAACAAACCTGCTTGCTCGGTTTTGAGCAGGCAGGTTTGTTTTTAGGTTAAAGGTAAAAGGGAAAAGGTAAGAAGTGAGGTGAATTTCCGCCTTGGGGCAGAAATTTCCTATTTTTATTATAAAGCTTGGTACGCTTGTCTTATCTGCAGTACAGACTTCGATCTCCTCATCCACCGGCGTTCGCCGGTCCCCCTTCCCCGCTGGGGAAGGCTTATTTATAGTCTCGCTTAATATTTCTAAATATCGTTAAGTAATTTAACCATGGCTTACTAATTGTTAATCGAAATGATTTTACTTTGCAAATTACAGAATGAATGATAAGCCGAACTACTCATCAGCGTCTTATACACTAAACTGTATCTCTATATCCCAATGTTCGCAGGTGGCCAAATCAGCCTTCCCCAGCGGGGAAGGGGGACCACACGAACGTGTGGTGGATGAGGAGATCGAGGTCTGTACTGCAGGTATAACAAACGTATATAATTTTTAATAAATTCTTGAATTTTCGCCCCGACGAAAATTTTCGTAATATAATACGGCAGACTCATCAAAGAGCCTGCCGTTTGTGTCGCAGCAATCGGAGTTTGCGTTTCTGCTAATATTATACACCATACTTTGGGTGTTGTCAATGGTCGATAAATCGAGCATATTCGGCAGCAAATTATATCAAGAATCCGTAGGAGACGGCGCCCTCGACATCCCCAGTACTCAACTATATCTCTATAAACGATGTTCGCACACTCAAAATCTGCCTTCCCCGGTGGGGGAAGGTGGCAGCCGAAGGCTGACGGATGAGGCGTTTTAATAAGATATTATTTTTCGAGCGAAGCGAGAAAATCTTCCCGATTGGATATCTGAATAGTTATATCCTGAATTACAAATAGGGCGAATTTCCGGCGCATATCGGTTCGCACTTGGTTTAGTCAAGGTAAATACTTCGTGCGGTTACCTTTTGGAAGATTTTCGCTAACGCGAAAAACAATATCTTATTGGCGCCTCATCCGTCACTTTGTGACACCTTCCCCCACCGGGGAAGGCATAGTTCGCTGCGCGAACAGCCGGCTCTGATGAGCCGCTTATGAGTGAGAACTACTTTATTCTGTTTTCTGAATTTCGTTATTCAAGAGTTGCGACTTCTGCGGAAGTCGCGCGATATGCTTGCTTCGCAAGCGCGATATATCCTGCGGATGCGATATATCGGCTTTGCCAATACGATATATTTCGCCTGCGGCGAAATGTTTTTTTAATAAGGTATTGACAAACGCTATTTGCTGTGATATAATACAGTTAGTACAGATAACACAGTTCACACAGAAACGAGGTGATATAAGTGCAGGCAAATTTCACGGGCAAGCGGGAGATCTATCTTGAGGTCGCGGAAAAATACGAGTCTTACATCAAGCTTGGCATTCTGGCGGCGGGCGAAAAGCTCCCATCCGTCCGCGCGGCGGCGCAGGAGATGGGCATCAACCCAAACACGATGGCGCGCGCGTATTCCTATCTTGAGGAACGCGGGCTGATCTACACCCTGCCCAAAAAGGGCGTTTACGTTTCCTCGCCCGAAAATGGAAACGAACCGCAGGAAACACTCACAACAGAAGCACGCGAGGTTCTTACCTCTCTTAAGGATAAAGGACTCACTCGTGCGGCACTCGCGACACTTATAGAGGAGGTGTACGGCAAATGATCTCGATCAATATCAATTCTCATTCTCTCGGTGGGAATCTCATTCTTGAAAACATCAATCTCACCGTTCCCGACGGCAAGGTGCTCGGTCTGGTCGGCACGAACGGCTCGGGCAAATCGACGCTTCTGCGCCTTATGTCGGGCGTTTACGTTCCCGACAGCGGTGCCGTTCTCTACGACGGCAAGGAGGCGACCCTCCCCGCGGTGCGCGAGGACGTTTTCTTCCTCCCCGACGATCCCTTTTACGCAGGACAGACAACGGGAAAGGGCATTTTTGACACCTATCTGACCTTCTACCCCAACCTCGACCGCGAGCTTTACCGCCGCTTGCTTGAACGCTTCAAGCTCGACGAGGGAGCGCATCAGCGCAATTTCTCAAAGGGTATGCGCCGTCAGTTCTATATCGCGCTCGCCCTCTCGGCAAGACCGAAATATCTCCTCCTCGACGAGGCTTTCGACGGTCTTGACGCGTTCACGAAGAAGACCGTAATCGAGGAGATCAACCGTGCGGTTGAAGAAAACGATTCGACCGTCGTTATCTCATCCCACGCACTCTCCGAGCTTGAAACATTCTGCGACCTTTACGCCCTCATCGACAACCGCACCATATCCTCGCAAGGCTCGCTTGAGGAGCACGCGGCAAAATACTGCCGTTTCCGTATGGCGTTCATCGAGGAAAAAACGGCGATTGCATTCTCGAATCTCAACGTCCGCGACATTGAAATAAAGGGCAAATTCGTCACCGTGACCATTGAGGGCGACGCCGAAGCATCTTACGCAGAGCTTATGAAGCTGAATCCCGCTGTTATCGAGCAGGAAAAGCTCACATTCGAAGACATCTTCATCACCGACGTGAAAGGAGGCAGAAAATGAAGACCGCACTCCGTTATTTCAGACAGCACGCGAAGGAATCACTCATCCGCACCGCGATCATAACCTTTATATGCCTTGTCATCGTCACAATGGTGGCAAACGGCGTTATTGAAATCTACGAAAATCGAACTAATTTGTATATCGAGTACGAATACGGTCTTGGATACAGCAACGAGTGGGATCTCAACCCCAGCCTCGGCGTTTTCGTAGCCTTCTCCGCGATACTCACCGCACTTCTGCCGATGCTCGAGCTCGCCTGTTTTAACAACCGCAAATATCTCGATTCGGCATTTTCCTTCCCGATCTCGCGCACCACGCTGATCTCGGTTCACTTGCTCAACGGCTTCGTGCAGTTCCTCGCGGCTTATACCGTATCCTTCATCTGGTACGCAATAATGCTCATCCCCTGCGCGAGTAAGCTTAGCTATCCCGCGCTGTGGTCCTTCTTCTTCGTCTCGATTCTCTGCTCGCTCTTCTACTATTCGGTCAACGCCTTCTTCTTCTCGGTCTGCAATTCGTCGGTCGACGGATTTCTGACCGTCGGAGCGTGGCAATTTATCATCTGCGTTGTTCTGCTGACGTTTTCGGAAATGTTCGATCTCAACATTGATTCCGAGATCCTCTTGACAATCCTCTGGATGCCGCTCGTTCAGATATCCGATTATTTCTCGGATATTTCAAGAGGAAGCAGAATGCCCATTCCCGACCTCGGCACCGACAATCCTTACGCGATGCTGATCTACATGATTCTCGTGCCGCTTCTGACCGCACTTTTCGTTGCGGGATTGCTTTGGTTCTTCAACAAAAAGCGTGCCGAAAGCGCGGGAGAGATATCAAATACTCCCTTCTCCTACGTCAGCCTTCTCCCCGTCGGCTCTTTCTTGCTGATCTATTGGGCATTTGAGGGCGAAGCCGCAATAATCGCCATCTTTGCGCTGATCTTCTCGACCGTCGGATACATCATCTACCGCCGAAGCGTCAAGCTCAAGGTATTTGATATCGTAGTCATCGCAGCCTGCTTCATCTGCTTCCTTATGGGACTGGGGGCGTGGTAAAATGAAACGGGCAGTCACTTTAATCCTTACGCTCTGCCTCTGCCTTTCGCTGACCTCGTGCGGCGTGGTATACAACCCTTATGTCTATTTTGATTCCGCTATTTTGTTCAATATAGATCAAGTTCCCGACTATTCGGAAAATTTCGACGAAGACTTCTTCAAGACCTATGAAGAAGACTATAGCTTCGATCTCCGCTACGCATTCTACTCCGCTTCCGAATGGGAGGCGGAGAAAGAAAGCAAAATTGACGGTAGACGCGCCTACGAGCGTTTCTCGATGATCGACGGATTTGAGAACAAGGAATTTATCGCGGTATCAAATACACAAAGACACCGCTTTCCTATCCTTGAATGCTCTTACAGTTGGGTATACGTAGCCCGTCACAAGGATGCGCCCGATCTAATGAAGGATTGGACGGTCAAGAGCATTTCGGTGATCGCATCCGACAAGGGGCATTCGCCGAGGGAAACGAATTACGCAACCGCGACCGATGCAAAGCACATCGAAAAAACGAATAACAAAAGCTATATCACACTTGAACAGCTTGCGGTAAGTCAGATGTCGCTCTTTGACACCGAAGAATACCGTATCTGCACCTTTGACAGAGAACACGACGCGGAGCTTCTCTATGCTTTCATTGAAAGCTATTATTCACCCACACCGACCGATGACTTCACCGACACCTTCGGTCTGACCGGCATAACCGAAACCTTCGGAACAGATTTCTATATCATCGTTCGCTTTGAAGAAAGCGATAATATAGTGTGGTGCGACCGGCTTTTCAGAAAGGCTGACAACACGGAGCTTTACAGTAGCTCGTCCGTCGGAGGTGGAAATTTCAGCGTCATTCAAGGCGAATACGCAGAGAAAATTCTGAATTTGATTTGGGAATGGCAGGGGGATAATCAATGAACGCAAACGTCATCAGAACATTCGGCATAATAATGCTCGTCCTGCTCATTATCGGTTCGGGGATCGCTCTCCTTGCCAATTGGAATTACATCCTCCTGCGCGGGCTCGTCTCGGATTTCAAAGCCGAGCTCCGCGCGGCGGAGGGAATCGAGATCGTTGAAACCGTGTCGGATTACGGCAAGCTCAACGGGAACGGAAACGGCATAAACTATTTCGGTGCCGTGCTTGTCAAAGCCGAGAACCCCGACGTGCTCGATACTCTTGTGTCGCTGAACAAGGATTTCGACGTTATGGATTATTACAAGCAGGAAAAGCGCGAGATCGACTTGAATTATGCAGAACACGCGCATCTTTCCTTCGAGAACCTCTCGCCAGATTATTACGTCGTCTGGTTCTACCAAGGCGAACACCCGATGAGCAATCCGCTCGATATCAAGGGACATTGAGGTGGAATTATGAAACAATCCAATATAACGGTTTTGATCGTCCTTCTTACATTCGTGCTTGTTATAACAGCAGCAGGCATATTGATTTCGAATCATTATTTCTATACACCGAATTTCCTCTCTGTGGGCTTCGGCGCGATTTCCTCCGTTTTCTCCGATAATGTATGTATTGAAATTAACAGCGACCCGCTGATCTTGATGACCGATCGCGGATATTTCGCCATAGAAGAATACATGATGTTGCACGGAGGGTACACGAAAAAGCAACGGGACGGTGCAACATACGTGTTTGAAAACTATACCCACGAAATAGTTGTAGAAAGCGACTCAAAAATTTTTTGTATGATCTGGGAGATTGGTGAGCCCAAGCCCAAGCAGGAGTAAAGGAGGCGCAAATGAAAAATATCAACCGAAAGCTATTGACCGCCATCATTGCCATCTCGCTCGTCGCCGTTCTCTTTGTCCCCTTCGGCTACCAAACCTATGACGACGGCGGCACTCAAAGGTTTACTTCTCTCACTTACTCCGTTGTCATATGGAATCGCTTCGTTTCCGATTGGTCAACGGGCGAGATGCAGCTCCAAAAGTACGAAAACACCTGCTTCTACCTCTTCCCCCACAATTTTGAACCCCTCGGCGACCTTTGGGAGTTAAAGCACTGATGCTCTGAGAAAGGAGTAAAATATAAATGAAAAAATTCAAATTCTTCATAATAATTCTCGTCGCCGCGTCGCTTCTGCTCTGCAGTTGCAGCACCGACGTACTGTTCACAACAAGCACTTATAAAAATTTTTCAAGATTCGTCAAGCATCACGAGGTCGGTATGACAAAGTCGGGGATTTTCAGCCGTTTCGGAACTCCCCACAGCTTCACCGATGAAGACAGAGAACGGCAATCTTTCAGTTACGCACAAACCGAGGAAGGAAAAGTGGAGCTTTTAAAGACTTATGAATCCACGTGGGTATATGAGTTTTGGAAATACGGCGATCCCGCCGATCCCTACCGCGTTTTCATTACCTTCGACAGCGACGGCAAGACCACGGAAGTAAAAATGACGGCAGTCGGAGGGGGATAAATGAAAAGAATATTTTCGCTGTTTCTGATATCCGCCTTGCTTCTATCCCTCTCCTCCTGCGGCACGCTGAATTTTGTCGATATCGAGGAATTCTCCTCGGAAATTTACACCGAACGTGATATTGCCGACGCGATGGAAGTGGTTCTTGAAGAATTTCTGGGCAAAACAGACAGAATCCTTCTGAATCTTTCCTACATCGGTGACTCAAAGATTGCCGATTACGAAGATTGGGCTGACAGAAACGGTGCCGACGACGTCATCGTTTTTCTGACCGATTATTACGTCAGCTTCTTCTCCGACACACCCACTCAAAACACCGCCTCCGAATACGAAAACTGGAAATTCATCCTCGTCCGCACGAGTGGCAGCGAATGGGAGATCGTCGATCAGGGGTATTAAACTCATTATTTTATAGTTCAAACGGAGATATTACTATGAAAAAACTAATAGCATTATTTTTGGCATCGCTTTGCCTTTTGGGGCTTGTGGCTTGTTTCCCCGTCGACCCGGGGTACGGCAACACCGTGGCGTATGCAGGTTGGTCGGACGATCCGATAATTGAGGAAGGCTCGCTGAATTGGAAAGAACTGATCCAGAACGAAGACGGCGCGCGTTTACCGATCTTTAAAATTGATACTTTGGAAGATTTGGAACAGTTCAGAGCCAAGTACGGGAACGTTTTTTCTTTGGATCAGGACTACAACGGCGCGTTGTCTTTCAACGGTGCGTTAGCCAAAGCACAGTGGGACAGAGAAGCTTTTTTCAAAGATAATTCTTTATTGGCAGTCTACGTCCCCGCAAACAGCGGCTCGTTTAGATTCGGCGTACACCATGTTGAAGTAACCGACAATCGGGTCTGCGTCCACGTTGTGCAAAAGAACAATCCGGACGTCGTTACCGACGATATGGCAGGATGGTTTGTCCTTGTGGAAATCGAAGACAAAGAGCTCCGAAGCTGTAACTCCTTCGACGCGATCCTCGTCGATACCGAATAATAACCATACAAAAAACAACAGAAAGCACAGAAAACTATGAAAAAACTCAAATTTATCAACTCAAACACACTCAAAATTCTCGCAATGGTGCTTATGCTGCTCGACCATCTTTGGGCAACGATAGTTCCCGGAAACGACTGGATGACCTATGTCGGAAGAATCGCCTTTCCGATCTTCGCTTTTATGATCGCGGAGGGTTACGTCCACACATCTGATTTCAAAAAATACGTTAAAAGACTTTTGATCTTCGGCTTGATATCCGAGATTCCCTTTAATCTGATGTCGTCGGGATCCTTCATCTATCCCTTCCATCAGAACGTAATGTTCACCCTGGCACTCGGTCTGCTCTCGATCAGAGAGCTCGACAGGATCAAGCAGGCATTTCGCTCGGATGAAACGAAAAAGCAGATCGCCAAAAAAAGCATACTCTCTATCTTGAAGGTTCTGCTCTTCCTCCTTATCGGAACGGTCGGCTTCGTTGACTACGGCGCGATGGGAATACTCGTTATCATAGCATTCTACATCTTCCGCGACGTCAAGTTCGGTTGGGTACTTCAGCTTGCCTCGCTCGTGATGCTCTTTATTGTAACCTTCAAGGGACAGGGCTTCGACCTTTCCATTGCGGGTCACGGATTCTTCTTCCCCAGCCAAGGCTTCGGAGTGCTCGCTATGATCCCCATCGGGCTCTATAACGGCCAAAAGGGCGCGAACAGCAAGCTCCTCAAGCACGCTTTCTATTGGTTCTATCCCGCACACATGGCGGCGATCTATCTGATTTACAGATTGGCGTTATAATTATAAGGGTACGGCAAATGCCGTGCCCTTTTTCAAGTTATCCTTGACAAACCCGAAATTAAATGATATAATATATTATGTATAACTATTTTGAAAGGATGTGAGGCATTGAAGGAGATTTTTCCGAAGATAATCGGAAATGAGGAGCTTTGCGCGCGGCTTGCGCGGTCGCTTCTTTCCGAAAATCCCGATCTGCCCCACGCCTACATCATTGAGGGTGCATACGGCACGGGCAAGCGCACGCTCGCGATAGAGCTTGCGAAGGCTCTCGTCTGTGAGAACCGCACAAATCCCGATGCTCCCGCGCTTCCCTGCGGTGAATGCCGAAACTGCCGCAATATCTCGCGCGGCGCGTGCCCCGACCTCATTGAGATCGGCACGGACGGCAAGGCATCCGTCGGCGTTGACTCAATCCGCGAGCTTCGCCGCGACGTTCACGTCTACCCAAACGATCTTGAACGCAAGATATACATCATAAATGACGCGCACACGATGACGGTTCAGGCGCAGAACGCACTCTTGCTCACGCTTGAAGAACCGCCCGCCTACGCATTCATTCTGCTTCTCTGCGAAAACTCCGCGCTGATGCTCGAAACGATCAAGAGCCGCGCGCCGATCATCCGTATGAAGCCGCTCTCCCCCGAGGACACAGAGCGCGCGATGATTGCCTCAGATCCCTCACTTGAGCTCAAAAAGCGCACCGATCCCGCGCTTTTCGACGACGTAATAATGAGCGCGGACGGCTCCGCGGGACTTGCCATAGATCTCCTCTCAGGCAAGGAGGCGGCAAAAATTGCCGAAATGCGACGGGCGATAGAAAAGTTCTGTGAGCTTGCCGCAAATATGGCAAAAAAAGCACAGTTGCTAATCCACGTCACCGACGTCTGCACCTCCGACCGCGAAAGCGCCAAGGAGCAGCTTTCCTCCTTCGCTATGGCAATCCGAGATCTCGTTCTGCTGAAGCGCGATCAGGATGCTCCGCTTCGCTTTTATGCCGACCGCGAACGAGCCCTCGAGCTTTCTGACAGTATGTCACTGCGACGTCTTTTGACGATATCCGATGCGCTTCTTGAAGCGATCTCGTCGCTTGAAAGAAATATGAACACAAGACTCACACTGATTTCGATGATCTCGAAATTTTAACATAAGGAGAAAATATTTTGGATAACGAAAACAAGAAAAATGCTCCTGCCGCTGCCTCCGATGCAGGAAAGGGCGGCAAGAAGCATTATCATCATAATAAAAAGCACCACAAGGGTCACCGTCCGCAGAATCAGCAAAAGCCCGACGGAGTGCAGACCGATGCGGGTGCTCCCACTATCGAAAACGTAAAGAACAACGCACAGCCGCAAAACAGCAATAACAACAAAAACAAGAATAAAAAGCACAACGACGCTCGCAAGCCGCAGCCGGAGCAGACTCCCAAGCCTGCCGTCCCCAAGGAGGAAGCTCCCAAGGCTCAGGGTAAGTACCAGAACCGCCAGGTGGTCCGCGACAAGTCGCGTCCGCAGACCGAGCTTCTCGCAACCGCACCCGATGACGAGCTTGATTTTCTCCCCGCGCGTTCAAAATCCGAATCTGATTTTCTCTCTATCAGCAAGACCGATGATGCGGAGCTCGACAAGATGCCCCCAGATCCCACGCTCGACGCGGTCTTCGCAGACTTCATCCCCGAAGAGTCCAAGGAGATCGAAGGTCCCGAGATCGTCGGCATCCGCTTTGAGCACGGCAGTAAGGTCTATTATTTCGACCCCGCGGGAAAGACCTACCGTCTGGGCACGCACGCCATTGTAGAAACGGCGCAGGGACTTGAGTTCGGTGAGATCGTAATCGCCAACCGCAAGGTCCCCGAGGATCAGATCGTTGCACCCCTCCGCCCCGTCATCAGAGAGGCAACAAAGGAAGACGAGGCTCACCACGAGGATAACCGCCGCCGTCAGCACGAAGCGTTCAAGATCTGCCTTACAAAGATCGCAGACCACGGGCTCGATATGAAGCTCGTTGACTCGCAGTACACCTTTGATAACACCAAGCTTATATTCTTCTTCACAAGCGCGGGCAGAGTTGACTTCCGCGCGCTCGTCAAGGACCTCGCATCCGTATTCCGCACCCGTATCGAGCTTCGCCAAATCGGTATCCGCGACGAGGCGAGAATGATCGGCGGCTTCGGAGTTTGCGGACGCAAGCTTTGCTGTGCCGGATTCCTTCCCAATTTCGTTCAGGTTTCGATCAAGATGGCAAAGGAGCAGGGACTTTCGATCAACGCCGCAAAGATCTCGGGCACGTGCGGCAGACTTATGTGCTGTCTGCGCTACGAGCAGGATGCTTACGAGCGCGAGCTTGCGCTGATGCCTCCCGTTGACTCCTTCGTCGAAACTCCCGATGGCAAAGGCACCGTCATAGATCTCTTCCCGATCTCCGGAAAGGTCAAGGTCAAGCTCAGCGGAGATCAGGATATTGTTCCCAAAATCTACCATATGAGCACCTTACGCATCTTAAAGAGGGCAGAAAAGAAGCACTCAGACGATGCTGAAGGAAACGAATAAGCCATTTCCAAAAATTTTTTGTAATTTTTCAAACTTTTTTTGCAAAACCTATTTTCTTTTTGATAATTTTGTGATACAATATAGCCACAACAACTTACGGAGGTGTCACAATGGCATACAAGATTACTGACGATTGCATCGCTTGCGGCGCTTGCGCTGAGGAGTGCCCCGTTGAGGCTATCAGCGAGCAGGACGGCAAGTACGTTATCGATCCCGACAAGTGCATTGACTGCGGCTCTTGCGCAGATACTTGCCCTGTTGAGGCTCCCAAGGCTGAGTAATTAATTCGGCCCAAACATAAAAAGCGGAGTACACGCTCCGCTTTTTTTGACCCTAAGGAAAAATTTTTATGGAAAATATAAAGCTTTCGGAAAACGAAACCGTCGTCGCTGTTGGCGAGCGGGTGAAAATGATATCGAACGGTAAGGGGCTGGCTTGGGGCTCGGACTCTTATCTTCTTGCCGCGCGCTTGCGTAAGGGCCGGAGAGCCTGCGAGCTTGGATGCGGCACGGGTGTCGTCAGCCTCCTTGCGGCGGCTTTTGAGAAGTTCGACCACGTCGCGTCGCTCGAGATCGAAAAGGAAAGCGCAGATCTCGCCGCGAGAAACGTTGAACTTAATAATCTCGGTGAGCGAATGACGGTTCATAATATCGACATCCGCGAGGCACGCGCAGACGCACTCGGCGGTGAATTCGACTGCGTTTTCTCGAACCCTCCCTATTTCGCACACCCCGGCCCCGAAAGCCCCGACACGATCCGTCAGTCGGCGCGCCACGAGATGCACGGCGGCATTGCGGATTTCTGCTCCGCGGCGGCAAGGCTTCTCCGTTACGGCGGCACGTTCGTTTGCGTTTACCGCCCCGACCGCCTCGTCGATCTTTTCTGCGCGATGAGAGCCGCAAGGCTCGAGCCCAAGCGGATCTGCACGGTCTTTGCGGATACCAAGTCCAAGCCCGCCTTCGTGCTCGTAGAGGCAAAACTCGGCGGTGCTCCGCTGCTTGAATACGAGCCGCCCCTCTTCCTCTACACCGACGAGATCGTCAACCCCCGCATCCGCACCGAACGGATCGAAAAGATCTACGAAAAAACTTCTTTTGATATATAAAGGTAATTTATGACCAAAAAAACGAAATTCAAGTGCCTGATCCTTGACCACGACGACACGACAGTAAACTCTACCGCCGAGGTCAACTATCCCGCGCTCCTCGATACGCTCTCACATCTTCGCCCCGACGTCAAGCCCGGATACGAGGAATTTATGGACTATTGCTTCGACCCCGGATTTTTCAATTACTGCACGGACATCCTCGCGCTCGACTCGGACGAAATGAAATATGAATATAATAATTGGAAGCGTTTCGTTGCCACCGTCGTTCCCAACGCCTGCGAGGGTATGGGAAGGATAATCAAACGCCACCGCGCGGCGGGCGGCATCGTTTGCACCGTCTCGCATTCCGAAACCGACAACATCCTGCGCGATTGGAAGTCGAACTTCAATTCCGCGCCCGACGCCGTTTACGGCTGGGATGCGGGCGAGGGCAAACGCAAGCCCGATCCATTCCCCGTTTTCGACATCGCCGAAAAATTCTCGCTTGAGCTCTCCGACATCCTCGTTATCGACGATCTGAAACACGGCTTTGATATGGCACGAGGCGCGGGTGTCAAATTCGCCGCCGCGCTTTGGGCTCAGCCGAGTAGGCTTTGCCGCGAATTTATGAAAAATAACGCCGAAGTATCCTTTTACGACACGGCGGAGCTTGAAAGGTATCTCTTCGAATGAGCGACACCAAAAGACTTCTCAGCTACGCTCGCCGCGCAGTTGACGATTACGGAATGATCGAAGACGGCGACAAAATTGCCGTCGGTATCTCGGGAGGTAAGGATTCACTTGCTCTTCTGACCGCCCTTGCCGGTCTCCGCAGATTTTATCCCAAAAAATTCGAAATCCTCGCCCTGAGCATTGATATGGGACTTGAGGGAATGGATTTTTCGGGCGTTGCCAAATACTGCGAGGAGCTCGGGGTTGAATATAAGATCGTCAAGACCGAGATTTCAAACATAATCTTCAACGTCCGCAAGGAGCCTAACCCCTGCTCGCTCTGCGCGAAAATGCGCCGAGGCGCCCTGAATACCGCGGCAGTCGAGGAAAAATGCAATAAGGTTGCTCTCGGTCACCACTTCGATGACGTTGTGGAAACCTTTATGCTTAACCTCTTTTTTGAGGGCAGAATCGGTACATTCTCGCCCGTCACGTATCTGTCAAGGATGGATATAACCGTCATCCGCCCCCTCATCTATATGCCCGAAAAGGACGTCCGTTATTTTGCGTCCAAGACCGAGCTTCCCGTGGTCACCTCGACCTGCCCCGCCGACGGCAACACCGAGCGCGAGAATATGAAACAGCTTCTCGCCTCGATCGAGCGCAACAACAAGGGTCTGCGCTACCGCATCTTCGGCGCGATACAGCGCGGCGAGATCGACGGCTTCAAGCCCCTCTCAAAGATGCAAGGATATAAGGCATACGAAGAAAACGACGAATAAAGGAGTACGCTATGGAAAGAATCAGAACCGGTGCCGCCTACCACGGCAACCGAATCCTTCGACACGTTGCCGACGATATGGCAGAAATGGCGCGTCAGAATATGGACGTTGTCGTTCATATGTTCTCGCACAACGACTGGGACCGCCACCTCGGCGTTATGAATGAGATCTGCAAGATCTCGGAATACAACGGTCTTGAGGTCTGGATCGACAACTGGGGCATCGGAGGCCCTCCCGGCGACAAGTCGCACTTCCTGCAGTACCACCCCGAGGCGCATCAGGTATATTCGGACGGCTCGATCGACCCCGTTTCCGCCTGCTACAACTCCCCCGCCTTCGTCGCGTTCACAAAGAATTGGATCGAGGCTGTCGCATCCTTTGGCGGCAAAAAGATCTTCTGGGACGAGCCGCATTTTAAGAGCAAGGGCGAGGCATTCTCCTGCTGCTGCCCGACCTGCCAAAAGCTTTTTGAGGAAAAGTACGGTCACCCAATGCCGAACGAAATGACCGAGGAGATGAAGGAATTCAGAGTCAATTCCCTTCTCACCTATTTTGACACCGTCTGCTCCTACGCGGCATCAATGGGCATCGAGAACAGCGCTTGCGTAATGCTCCACACGCTTGATTACGCGAAGCAGATAATGACGATACCTACCCTGAACGATTTCGGTATTGATCCCTATTGGCATCCCAAGAGCGGCAAGCGCGATCCTTACGAGTACGTTTTCAAATCGACCAAGCAGATCATCGCGGAGACCGACGCCCTCGGCAAGCAGAATCACATCTGGATCCAGGGCTACGATATTCCCCACGGCAAGGAGGACGAGATCATCGTCGCCGCCGATGCCGCTTACGACGCGGGCGCGAGAACTCTTATTTCTTGGGCGTTCCGCGGAAGTGAATCAAACACCTATAAGAGCGAATGCCCGGAGCGCGCGTGGGCGGCAACCTGCGAAGCCTTCCGCCGAGTCCGCTCCCGCCACTTTGACGCGATCAGAGCGGCGAATTTGAAGAAATTCAACTGAATATAATATATAATATAATAGGATGAAAACCTCCCGATTCAAGCGAATCGGGAGGTTTTTTGTTATCGGCACCCGCAAAAAGCGGCAAAAGCCCCTTCCGCAGCCTCAAAAATAAACAATTCGATATTTAATGTCAATAAAATACAAAAAGTCTTACATTTTTTAAAAAAATATTAAAAAGAGGGCAAAATGTAACCCATTTTGTAACCGTAATGGTATATAATAGTCACATCAACAAAAGAACCGCAGGCGTTGAGATCAAAAACGCGGCGGTCGGCGCAGAAAAAAATCAAAAACCTGCGCATAACAAAGATTGTCATAAATAAAAATAAAACTTTCTAAAAGGAGAACAAAGACATGGCAAAAAAATTCACAAAAGTTCTTTGCGCACTGCTGGCATTCGTAATGTGCCTCGGCACCGTTCCGGCATTTGCAATTGAAGCCACCCCCGAGCTCACTGCTGAAGAAAGAGCAGCTCTGTGGCCTATTAAAAAGACCGCAACCGGTCTCGACGAAAACGATCAGACAGACGTTTCTCTGACCGTTCCCGGCATTGTTGAAGGCAACATCGACGTTGTATTCATCCTCGGCGGCGGTATGACCGCTAACATGGAAACCATCGAATCCGCTATAAGCGTATTCAAGCCCGCTATGGAGAGTGGTAAGGCAACCGTAAGAATGGGTCTTATTTCTCTTGAAAAGGGCAAGGAGATCATCCTCGACCTCAACAGTGACGAGGCTGTTCTTGATCCTGACACTTACGTTGATTTCGTAACCGAAAAGTTCAACTCCATCAACGACCTTCCTTATGGCTCTACCAACCTTCACAGCCAGATGCTTGAAGCACAGAAGATGCTTGCAAAAGAAACCAGAGCAAAGGCTGATAACAAATACGTATTCGTTCTCGCAACCGGTCGTACCTACTGGTTTGACGATGCAAACGGCGAACAGGCTACCATCGTTAATAAGGTTAACGGCACCTATTACTGGGGCGACTATCTGTGGAGATCTCAGCGTTGTGGTCACACCAGTCTGTACATGCTCCCCGATCGTTACAACAATAGCTACGAAGCATTCTTTGCTGATGTAGAAAAGTGGGTAGCAGCTGACGGCGACAAGTATGTATATACCCCTCATTTCGATGTCAATGATTATTCCGCATACGTTACTTGGGAGCAGAATAACAACAAGGACCTTAGAGCCCTTGGCATTGCCGGTAGCAGATTCGGCAACGGTATCGTTAATCCCAAGCCTACCGCTGATAACTTTATCACCGGTGTGGAAGCTGCAATCGGCTCCGAAAACAATCCTCAGAACGCTCTCAACTACGAACGTGCACATTATGAGTGTGTTCAGGTTTGGAAGCAGATGATTGATGCAGGTTATAACTGCTACTCCATTTGTAGTGAAAATCCCAACTATCAGAACGGTTCTGAATATATCAAGCAGGGTGCTGGTTACACCGGTACTTCTACCACTCAGCTCGGTCACAGCTTTATGAACTATTTGGCAAAGCTGGCAGGTCAGGAGTTCGCTCCCACCGTATGGGACTATGAGCGCGATGCAGAAGGTAATTTCGTTTCTGCTAATCCTGTTCTTCAGGAAAACTTCTTCGACTCCGTTCGTGAAGAGATGCTCTTCACCACTTCCATTGACACTACCGTTGTTGACTACATCGGTAAGAACGAAAACGGCGATTTCGAATTTATTACTGAAATCGACGGTAAGTATGACCACATCAAGCTGGTTGTCGGTGGCATCGAATACATCACCGAGAAAGCAGATGTTGCAAAGCATATTGACGAAAGCGGCGAAGTTGCAAAATTCTCTTATGAATTTTATAGCGATATTTGGAACACCGAACCTACATTCTGGCTTGATTACTTCTATGGTGACGGCGAGACTACCGAGCGTTTTGTTTGGACTTTCGGTGAAAACGTTTCCATGGAAAACCTCGCAACCCTTACCTACAAGCTTCAGCTCACCGAAAAGCAGGAAGAAGCAGGCGAATATACTGTTCCTACCAACATCTCCGCAACTCTCTACCCCGTTTTCAGCAACGGTCAGAAGGGCGATCCTATGCTCTTCCCCGTTCCCAGCGTAACCTACTCTGTTGTTCCCTACGACGTTGACATCGTTCTCGCACTCGGTGCAGGTATTGCACAGTATGATAACACCTACAATTCTATCGTTTCCCTCGTTGAGGATCTCGTAAACAATGGCATCAAAGTTAAGCTCGGTTTTGTTGCAGTTGAGCACTATACCGAGAAAGCAATGGATCTGACTCTTCTGGACAAGGATAATTACGAGAAGGTTATTCAGGCCGGTCTCGACACCATTCAGAATATGCCCGCAGGTCCTACCAACCTTGAAGGCGTAATTGCTGAAGCACACGCAATGCTTACTGCAGAGAGCGAGGAACACATTCCTGCAGCTAACAAGTTCTTCTACGTAATCGCTACCGGTCGTACCTACTGCTTCGATGATGCATACGGTAACCCCGCTACTACCCTTAACAGCGTTAAGATTAAGGGCGACACCTACTACTACTGGGGTCACTACGCATGGCAGTCTCAGCGCGGTCGTCACACCTCGCTCTATATGATCCCCGACAAATACAATGATAACTTCTCCGCTTACTGGGAAGACGTTGTTGCAATGAACGAAGCTGACATCGTAGCTGGCGACGAAAAAGGCAACGGCAAGTATGACTACACCATGCCCGGTGATTACTCCGAGTCCGATTGGTATGTTGGCACTGAAGGCTTCTTCACCAACAACAGCACAGATGCTAAGGCAAAGGGCCTTGGTTCCAGCAGATACGGTTGGATTATCAACGGACTTACCAATGAGAAGGTTGACGCTATCGGCTCCGGTGTAAATCCCGGTCACGCAATGGCATACGACCGTGGTCAGTATGAGGCTTGGAAGGCATACACAGCAATGCAGAAAGATGGCATTAACTGCTACGCAATCTGCTCCGAAAGCCCCAGCTACCAGAATGGTTCCCCCTACATTCAGGTTGCAAAGTACACAGGAACCTCCACCATCCAGGTCGGTCACAGCTTTATGAACTTCCTTAACGGCGGCGAAGCAACTCTCCTCTTCCAGATGACCGATAAAAATGGAAACTACAAGATGGCAGAGAATTTCTTTAATGAGACTTATAGAATCGAAATCGAAAATCTCGTAGAGTCTAACGCACAGGCTCTCGGCTCCTCTACTCTCTCTCTCAGAAGCTCCGCAGCAAACGGCGAAGTTGCATCTGTTGAAGTTGATGCTGAAGGCGATGCTCTCACCTACACTTGGTACTACAAGAGCAACGAAAGCGATGAGTTCACTCTCTCCAGCTTTACCGGTGCAGATTTCAGAGCAGTTATGAATAGCGATTACGACGGCATGCAGGTCTACTGTGTAATTACCGACCAGTACGGCAACTCCACTACCACCGAAGTCGTTACACTTAACCTCGACAAATAATTAAAAGCTCCGCTTTACGAAAGTTTTTCAAACAGGTTAAACAATTAAATAACCAACCGAGCCCGACTCAAGTCGGGCTCGGTATTTTTACTTTTTTGTAAAATTTTCATTCAAAGTCAAAATGTGACCGATAATATCACCATAAAGTGATATAATTAGCATCGGATAAATATTATCATTTAAAGGAGCATATATTATGTACCAAGAAGGAATTTTTGATACTACTACAATATGTGTAGATGACTATAAAGATAAGTGTCTTTCTGGCCGCTTATACAACTCTTTCTATACCGACGGTCTTTCCTTCCAGAGCACGATCGATCTATTATTGAATATGGAAACAGCTTTAGGGGGAAAGAATCAGCCGCAGGCTTATACCTGCAGGCGCCTCTTCCGTCCCATCGAGGAGCGTCCGATTGTCGAAGCCGCTCAGATCGAGCGCAAGGACGGCAAGCTCGCCACCTTCTCCCTGAAGATTCTTTTCCGTCAGAACGCAAGCTGGCAGGGCTCTGTATTCTGGCACGAGGGCAAGCAGGAAGAACGCTTCAGAAGCGTCCTCGAACTGCTTCTGCTCATAAACAGCGCTTTATCTTTAGAAAAGTCACAAGAATTGTTATAACTTTTGTATTGCATATAAAAATATAACCGATTTTATAACCAAAGGGGTGTATAATATAATTGTAATCTCCGAAAGGAGCATAACAATTCGAAATTAATTCACGAAAATAAGGAGAAACCACTATGAAAGGATATTTTAACAGATTCACATCCGTAATGCTTGTGCTTGCTATGCTGATCAGCATACTGGTTCCTGCAGTAAACGCTACTCCGGCTCAAACCGACTACTTAATAAATTATCTCGATAAAACCGCTACTCCTCTCGATGCCCTTGATCAGACCAACGTAACGTTGACCGTTCCCGGCACGGTTGAAGGCTACATTGACGTAGTGTTCATCCTGGGCGGCGGTATGACCGCTAACCTGGAAACCATCGAGTCCGCTATAAGCGTATTCAAGCCCGCTATGGAGACCGGAAAAGCCGTTGTAAGAATAGGCATCCTCTCTCTTGAAAAGGGCAAGGAGCTCGTCCTCGATCTCAACAGTGATGAAGCGGTTCTTGATCCCGACACCTATATGAGCTTCATTGCTGAGAAGCTTGATTCTATCAACGATCTTCCCGGCGGCTGCACCAATCTTCACAGCCAGCTCCGCGAAGCACAGAAGATGCTCGCAAATGAACCCTTGGCTGATGCAGAAAACAAGTACCTTTTCGTACTCGCAACCGGCCGTACATATTGGTTCGACGATGCAAACGGCGAGCAGGCTACCGTTGTCAACAAGGTAAAGGGTAACGACGGTAACTACTACTATTACTGGGGTCACTACCTCTGGCAGTCCCAGCGCTGCGGTAATACTTCCCTTTATATGATCCCCGCAATCTATAACAACAGCTACGCAAATTTCCTTTCCGCTATCGAAGGTTGGATAGCAGCGGACGGCGATAAGTACGTTTATACACCTCATTTTGACACCAAAGACAACAGTGCTTACGTAGCTTGGTCTGCTAATAACGGCCAAGATCTCAGAGCATTGAAGCTTTCCAATGCAAGATACGGAAACGCGATCGTTAATCCCAAGCCCGTTGCATCGAACTTTATCACCGGCACAGTTGACGGTATCGGATCAGGAGGCAATCCTCAGAACGCTCTCAACTACGAACGCGCACAGTATGAGTGCATTCAGGTTTGGAAGCAGCTGATCGGCGCAGGCTACAATTGCTATTCTATCTGCAGCGAAGCACCCAACTATCAGAACAACTCCGAAAACATCGCAAGCAAGGGTTACACCGGCAGCTCCACCATTCAGGTAGGCCACGCATTCATGGATTACCTCGCAGAGCTGGCGGGTCAGGGTAAGGCTCCCGTTGTCTGGGAGTATCTCCGTGATGCAAACGGCAAGGTTGTATTCCACGATGGCTACGAAGGCAATTACAACTATGCAATGACCACCTTGAAGGAAAACTTCTTCTCCTCCATCCATGACGATATGATCTACACCTGCTCCGCAGGATCTAACGTTGTAGACTACATCGGAAAGAACAAGCACGGCAACTTCGAATTCATCGAAAACGCTAATTTCATCAATCTTATTGTTGGTGGATACGCTTACACTACCGCTATGGTAGCAGATACCTCACTCGGCAGTTCCTACACCTTCACCGCTCCCGGCGCGACCGAGCCCACCTTCTGGCTTGACTACTTCTACGGCGACGGCGAAACCACCGAACACTTTGTTTGGACTTTTGGCGAAGACGTTACCACCGAAAAGCTTGCTCATCTTACCTACAAATTGCAGTTGACAGAAAAGTCCGAGATCAGCGGCACTTATACTGTTCCCACCAACAATTCCGCTACTTTCTTCCCCCTTGACAGTGACGGCAAACCCGGTGATCCCGTAATATTCCCGGTTCCTACTGTAAGCTACGAAGTAGAAGGAATCGAACACTTTATCAACATCTTTGGCACCAAGACATGGATCGATGATGATAATGTTGCCGGCAAGCGTCCTGAGTGCATTGTCATCCGTCTTTGGGACGGCGACCGTGAAGTTGCTTCAATAACAGTTTATGAGAGTAGACTCAGCGGCTGGAATTATTCCTTCTATGACCTTCCCGCATACAGAGACGGTGAAGAAATAGTTTACACTGTTACGGAAGATCCGGTTGATGGTTATACCACTGTAATCAACGGTTATGATATAACCAATATCTACATCCCCGAAACCATCACCGTTTCCGGCACCAAGACCTGGAACGATGCTGACAACCAGGACGGCAAGCGTCCCGAGAGCATCACCATCAACCTTCTCGCGAACGGCAAGGAGATCGCTGAGGCTAACGTAACCGCTGAGACCGCTTGGCAGTACTC
>JAZRGT010000054.1:0-49354 GCA_045644325.1 Eubacteriales bacterium
TGCTTCAAAAATACGAAGCTCTGCTTCGGATTTTTGGACAGAGTCAACACTTCCCGAATGTAGGGAAGTGTTGTGCTCTGTCACTTGGCGCGCTCTGCGGAGCGCGCACGATATGCCTTCGGCACGATATATTTCATACGATATGTCGGCTTACGCCGACGTGATATGTCCCGCGTTGCGGAACGTTAAGGTAAAAATCCGTTCCGGATTTTTTTCATCTTTATTAAATTTCGCCCTTGATATTGCTTGGGTGCGAAATTCTTCGCCGCGGCGCTGACTGCCCACCCCACCCCCTCCCGCAAGCGGGAGGGGCAGTAAGAGAGTGCAGATATCTTTGTTCAGTTTCGGTTAGTGCCTTCGGCGGGTTGCGACTCCGTCGATGCGATATGCTTCGCACGATAAAGCTACGGCACGATATACCTACGGCAGGATATGTTCGCCTTTGGCGAACGTGTTTTATTTATCGCGTCTTCTCGCGTACTTGCGCAGACGGGGCGAAACGCGCTCCTCTTCCTCGTCCTCGGGAGCGTACATATACTCGGCAACGTCGATGTAAAGTCTTCCGTCAAGGTGGTCGGTCTCGTGGCAGATCGCTCTTGCGAGAAGCTCGGTGCCCTCAAGCACGTATTCCTCACCGTTGCGGTTGAGTGCCTTGACCTTGACGTAATTCGGGCGCTTTACGTGTCCCGAGCGTCCGGGGAGGGAAAGGCAACCCTCGCTGCCCTCCTGCTCGCCCGAGGTTTCGATGATCTCGGGGTTGATCAGCTCCCAAACCTGACCGGGCTCGGTTTCAATTACTACCGCACGGAGAAGCACGCCGACCTGGGGTGCGGCAAGTCCGACGCCGTTTGCATCGCGCATTGTCTCGATCATATCGTCAAGAAGCGTGATTACGCGGGGTGTGATGCGGGGGATGGGACGGCAGACCGTGCGGAGGGTGGGATCGTTATCTGTGAGAATCTTTCTTTTAGCCATAATAATTGTCCTTTATAAATTAGTTGGATTGAAATCTATCGAAAGCGTCGGGGCGTTAGCACCCTCGGCGGGGAATTCTGTAAGTAATCGCGCGAAGAGCCGTTTAGAAGCCGTTCCGAGCTTGCATTTGACTACCATTCGCATTCGGTAGCGCGAGTCAACGCGGTAAACGGGCGCCTCGAACGGACCGAAGAGTATGAAGGGCAGATCGCGGTATTCCTCCGATGACGTGAGCGCTCGGAGGTTGTCGTTCAGTGCGTTAGATGCCTTCAGCACATCTCCCTCAACCTTGCCCGTAACCGTCAGAAGGACGATGTCGCAATAGGGTGGGAATGTCAGCGCGCGGCGCAGACGGATCGTTCGACGGTAAAAGGTCTCGTAATCCTGCCTGCTCGCAAGCTCGATGACCTCGTGGTCGGGGTTGTTCGTCTGAATTATCGCGCGGCCGGGCTTGTTTCGCCGTCCTGCTCTGCCGATGACCTGCGTTAGTAGCGCAAAGGTGCGTTCCTCGGCGCGGTAATCGTCATAATAGAGCGAGGCGTCTGCAAGAAGCACGCCGACGAGCGTGACGTCGGGGAAATCGTGGCCTTTGGTGACCATCTGTGTTCCGAGGAGGATGTCAGCCTCGTGCCGCTTGAACTTGCCGAGCAGCTCGCGGTAGGAGTCCTTCGTCCCCGTGGTGTCGGTGTCCATACGCAGAATTTTTGCATTGGGAAGGAGAAGCGAAAGCTCTTGCTCGACTCTCTGCGTGCCGTAGCCCATACGGATCAGATGCTCGGATTTGCATTCGGGGCATTCCTTTGGAAGCGGCATTCGCCGTCCGCACCAATGGCAGACGAGCTCGCCCGCATCGTAATTTCCGCGGCGGGTGTGATAGGTCATTGAAACGCTGCAGGATGGGCACTTGATCGCCTCGCCGCAAACGGCGCAGGAAACGTAATTGTTGTACCCGCGGCGGTTGAGGAAAAGGATCGATTGCTCGCCTCGCTCGAAGGTTTCAACGAGCGCGGCTGAAAGCTCGGCGCCGATCGGGGTCAGATTTCCCGTCCGCGCTTCGCCTCTCATATCGGCGACGACGACCTCGGGAAGGACCGCGTTACCGTAGCGTTTTGTCAGTTTTATTAAGGTGTAAGCACCGTCCTCCGCCTTTTTTCTGCTCTCGAGCGACGGAGTTGCAGAGGCGAGAAGCATAAGTGCCTTTTTCTCGGCACAGCGAAGACGGGCGATATCCCTCGCGTGGTAGCGGGGGGATGAATCGGATTTGTAGGTGTGTTCCTGTTCCTCGTCGATGATGACGAGTCCGAGGTTGCGTGTCGGCGCAAAGATGGCGGAGCGCGTTCCGATAACGAGCCTTGCCGCGTCGTTTTTGATGCGGTTATAGGAATCCTGACGTTCACCCGCCGACATTCCCGAGTGAAGCAGGGCGACCTCCTCGCCGTAGCGTGCGCAGAAGATCGAAAGCGTCTGCGGTGTCAGCGCAATTTCGGGCAGAAGAAGGATGACGTCGCGCCCCGATGAGAGAACGCGGTCGATCAGCGCGAGCATAACGCTCGTTTTTCCGCTTCCCGTGACTCCCTCGAGCAGGGCGGCTTTCGGCTCGCCCGATTCGTAAAGCTCGGTGAGAGTGGAAAGCGCCGACGATTGCTCGTCGCTGAGGACGAGCTCTTTCTTTTGCGCCGCAGCCTCGGCGTGGGCGCGTATGAGGATAAGATCGCGACAAACCTCGCGCTTTTCCTCCGAGAGGAGACCTTTTTTAACGAGCGCGGAAAGATTTGCGGACGTGATATTTGCGTTTTCACGAAGCTCGAGCGAGGATATCTCGCTGCCGCGTTCGATCAGTTTGCGGAGTGCCGCGACCTGACCGTCGGAGCGTAGCTTTGTGACTTTTTTGCCGTTGAGCGTGCCGCCCGAAATATAAATTTCCGCGGTTTCCGCGTCTACGGCGAGTGAATAGAAGGATTCGCTCTTGCCCTCTGAGGGATCGCGAACCTCGAGCTCGCGGCGGATACAGCCCGCGCGGAGCAGCTTTTCGATCGATTCGCCCGTGTTTACGCCGAATCGGTACTTGAGCGCTTCCTCACCTATCTGACCGCGGCTGACGATGAGATTGTATATCATCATAGCCTGCGCGTTTTCGGATATCGCCTTGGTTGGCGGCTTTTCGGCAGGTAAATAGTGCTCCTCAAGCTTTGAGAGAGCGGCGGCGGGGATCATCGTGTGGATCGCATCCGAGGTTGTGCAGAGCGTATTGGACCGCAAAAAACGCCAGATGCGAAGCATTTCAGGGTCAAGATGCAGGGACTCCGCGCATTTTGCGAGGAGGGGCTTGATCTTGTCCGCGGGAACCTCGCTTGAATCCTTGACGGCACTGACGAGCGCGATCCTCCGTCTGTTGCCGCCCCCGAAGGGGAGCATAACGAAGTCACCGGGAGCGACAGAAACGTCCTCGGGGATCAAATAATCGTATTCGCGATCGAGCTTGAACGGCGCGTCAAGAAGGTACACGCCTGCATATTTTGTTGGCATTACGGCTGTACCTCCGAAGGACAGATTAAGTGAGGGTGATGGGGGGTAAAGGGGACGAATTTCAGTAAATTCTTGCGAAGGGGAAATTATGCTTCCTCAACAGTCTCCTCGACAGCTTCTTCGGATGCGGGATTTTCTTCCTTCTCCTTGATCACGTATTCGCCGCCGTAGATCTTTTCGATGGCAATCTTTACTGCCTTTCTGTCGCGGTAGTCGGCGTTAACTGCGTGCTCCATCATGGGGCGGTCGACGTCCTTGTTGCCGGTGAGCTGCTTTTCCGCGTTCTTACGCTGGGTGGAGTACTCGTCGGTGATGATGCGAGCGCACTTTGCGGTAGCGATCGCGAGCTGATAGCGGTTGAACTTGTCGCCGGTGAGTTCTTTGATGGTAGGGTAGATCATGATTTGTTCTCCTTGTATTTGAAATAATAATTTTTAAAATTTATTCGTCATCGTCGTCGGGGGTGGTGTCACCCTCAAGGCGGCGATTGATCTTGTCGGTTGTGAGCGCGGAAAGGATCACGTGCTCGGAATCGGTGATTATGACCGATCTCGTCTTGCGGCCGCAGGAAACGTCGATGATTCGTCCCATTTCCTTTGCGTCCTGTATGAGTCTTTTGATGGGCGCGGACTCGGGGCTGACGAGCGCGACTATGCGCTCGATCGCTATCGAATTTCCGTACCCGATGCTGATGAATTTCATTTTCGGTGCCTCTTACTCGATATTCTGTATCTGTTCGCGGATCTTTTCGGACTCGTTCTTCATCTCAACGACGAGCTTTGCGATCTCGGCATTCTGACATTTCGAGCCGATGGTGTTGATCTCGCGACCCGATTCCTGAAGCTGAAAGTCGAATTTGCGTCCGACGGGAGTGTCGAGCTCCGCCATCGCCTCGAGCGCGGAGAAGTGGGAGCGAAGACGTACAAGCTCCTCGTCGATCGCGATCTTATCCGCCCAGATCGCGCACTCTGTCAGAATGCGGTTTTCGTCAACGGTTATGCGGTTGTCGGCAAGGATTGCAACGAGACGCTGGGTGATACGGTCGCGCGCCGCCTCGATCTCACCCTTGGAGATCTCCTCGATACGGTCAACGAGCTCGCGCAGATGCGAGATCTTGGCAAGAATGTCGCGGCGCAGATTTTCGCCCTCGCGCACGCGCTCCTCGACAAATTCGCGGCAGGCTTCGTCGATAACGGGAAGAAGATCCTCCCAGATCGCGTCAAGGTCCTCACCGACCTCGCGGACGGTGAAAATATCGCGGTTTTGTGCCACTGTCATGACCGAAATATCATCCTTCAGACCGAAACGGTCGCGCAGCTCGTAAAGCGCGGCGAGATATCCCTCGGCGAAAGCTGAGTCGAGTGCGAGCGTGTTGCCTGATGATGAGGAGTTTACGTAATTGATGAAAACGTCAACGCGTCCGCGGCTGATCGGGTGAGCCGTGACCGCGCTTTTTATGCGAGCTTCAAGAGGGGAGAGCGTACGGGGAGCCTTTACCGTGAGGTCGAGGAATTTGCTGTTGACCGATTTGAGCTCGACCGTTATCTCGCGGGAGTCGGTAAGACACACCGCCCGTCCGTATGCCGTCATGCTTCTGAACATTGTGGATCTCCTTAATAACAGTTATATTATATCTCAATAATTATTAATATAAGCGAATATATATTTAATTATACTATATTTTAAGGAAAAAGTCAAGAAGTTTAATAAAATAGCCCTGTTCGTTGACTAACGGGTATAATTGATTTTGTAAAATTTTTATGAATGATGGCGATTGACGGCAGAAAAATGGCGAAAAAGCGGGGAATGAAAAATGTAAATTTTTTTTAAAGATGCGAAAAAACCGTACTTTTATTGCCAAAGGGTATTGCAAATTTTCGAAAAATATTATATAATAGAGTGTAATTTTATGAAAACAAAACCACGGAGGTAAAATCACTATGGTATCAGCAGGCGATTTCAAAAACGGCGTAACTTTCGAAATGGAGGGTAACGTATTCCAGGTTATCGAGTTCCAGCACGTAAAGCCCGGTAAGGGCGCGGCATTCGTCCGCACTAAGATGAAGAACGTAATTACCGGTGCGGTAATCGAGCGTTCCTTCTCCCCCACAGACAAGTTTGACAGCGCATTTATCGAGAGAAGAGATATGCAGTACTCTTACTCTGACGGCGACCTTTACTACTTCATGGACATGGAGTCCTTTGATATGGTTCCCCTTAACGCAGAGGTTCTTCCCGATTCCTTCAAGTTCGTTAAGGAAGAGATGATGTGCAAGCTTTGCTCCTTCAAGGGCAAGGTATTCAGCGTTGAGCCCCCCACATTCGTTGAGCTCGAGATCACCGATACCGATCCCGGCTTCGCAGGCAACACCGCAACCAATACTCTCAAGCCCGCAACTCTCGAGACCGGCGCAGAGATCAAGGTTCCCCTCTTCATCGAGGTTGGCGAGATCATCAAGATCGACACCAGAACCGGCGAGTATCTCTCCCGCGCATAATTCCCGAGGTGTGATATGACACTCAAGGAAAAGGTAGCTTATATCAAGGGCCTTTCCGACGGACTTAATCTTGACACTGCAACCGCAGAGGGCAAGATCATTGCCGCTATGATGGACCTTCTTGAGGATATGGCATCCGATATCGAGGATATCGAGGAGAGCATCGAGTACCTCGGCGACTACGTTGAGGAAGTTGACAAGGATCTCGGCGAGCTCGAAGAGTTCTGCTACGAGGATGACTGCGATTGCTGCGATTGCGAAGATTGTGATTGCGATTGCGACGATTGCACCTGCCTTGCATGCCTTGACGAAGAATTTGACTTCGACGACGAGGACGAAGAGGCTGAAGAAGAGAACGAGTAATTCTCGCAATAAAACGGGGTTGTTGGATTTTAGGACAGCCCCGTTCTTTGTTGAGGTAAGAGGTAAGAGGTAAGAGGGCAGAGGGCAGAGGTATGGAAACTTTTCTCGCTTTGCTCGAAAAGATTTTTATTAAATTTAGCTTTCAGGAGATCAAAAATGAACAACAATCCTTTTGACAATTACCGCGGAACGTCGGACAGTGCGGTCAGGAATAATCTGCGCGAGCTGCCGATGGGGTGGTATAAATTCCTCATCTACGTTGCGCTGTGGTTTTCCGCAGCGGTAAATATCCTCGGTGCGCTTCCGTATTTTACGGGTACGTCGCAGACGGAGGAGATACTTGCGCAGTTCCCGATCCTTTCGACGATTGATCTTTTTTACGGTGTTTTGACTCTCGGAATGGGTGCTCTTGCGCTCTATACCCGCTTTGCGCTTGCAGGCTATAAGAAAAACGCTCCCTCGCTTGTCGTCGGACTTTATGCCTACGGACTCGTCATTTCCCTTGGCTACAATGCCGCAGTGCTTGCGATAACCTCGTCGGTCTACGATCCCGTCGATCTCATAATCACGGGAATGTCGGTCTGCACCTCGGTTATCATCAACGCCGCGCTCGTGATCTGTAACCATATTTATTTCAAGAAGAGAAAAAGGCTGTTTAATAAATAAAAATGGAAAAGCTTACTTATTCAAATAACATTCCGTACCTCGGCGAATACGAGGTATGCGTTATCGGCGGCGGTCCCGCGGGCGTTTGCGCCGCTATCGAAGCGGCTCGCGAGGGTAAGAAGACCGTTATCGTTGAGTCCACGGGCATGCTCGGCGGTATGGCAACAGCCGCGCTCGTCGGACCCTTTATGACCTGCTATGACAGCAAGGGCGAGGAGCGGGTGGTTCGCGGGCTTTTCGACGAGATCATTGAGCGCACTATCGCCATCGGCGGCGCACTTTCGCCCGACGAAACCGACGCGCCGAGCGTTTATACTTCATTTTTGAAGAAATACCACCGCCGCGTCACGCCCTTCGATTCCTACGCGCTCCAGCTCGTGCTTGACAGAATGTGCATCGAGGCGGGAGTTGAGATCTTCCTTTATACTAAATACGTCGACAGCGTGTGCAAGGGCGGCGCGATCGACTCGATCGTCCTCGCCGCGCCCGAGGGACTCGTTGCTCTCAAGGCGAAGCTCTACGTCGACTGCACGGGTAACGCAGACGTCGCCGAAAAATCCGGCGTTGAGACCTGGTGGGGCTCCGAGGACGGAATGCCGCCTCAGCCGGGAACTCTGTTCTTTGAGGTCGACGATGCAGATGATAATGCATTTGAGGGCAGAGGCAGCCGACCCACGCTTCCCACAAAATGCTACAGAAAACCGATCCCCGGAACATACAAGGTCAACCATTTCCGCGTTTACGGCGTCAACGCCAACAGCGCGCGCAGTATGACGGATGCCCACATCGAGGCACGCGAGCAGGTGCTCGACTCTTATAGAGATCTGCTTGAAACCGAGGGATTTGAGCATTGCAAGATCACGCAGGTCGCGCCCGTCCTCGGCATCCGCGAGTCGCGCCACATCGTCGGCAAGTACCGCCTGACGGTAAACGATATCTCCGAGGGAGTGTTTTTCGACGATACCGTCGTAGTTTTCGGCTACGGAATGGACGTTCACAGCCGTGACGGCAAGATCTCGGGCGGCTTCCACGGCAAGGTCGCGAGAAAATACACCATTCCCTACCGTTCTCTCGTGCCTGAGGGATGTACCAATCTCCTCGTTGCGGGCAGACCGATTTCCGCAGAGTCGCAGGCGGCGGGCGCATTCCGCGTAATCCCCGGCTGTATGGCTATGGGACAGGCGGCGGGTCAGGCTTGCGCGATCGCACTCAACAGCGGCAAACCCGTCGGCGAGATCGACACCGACCTTCTTCGTGAAAATCTCCGCGCACACGGGGCGATAGTTGATTATTGATCAAAGTGCAGAATGAAGAGTGCAGAGTGCAGAGTTAAGGTAAATTTTCGCCGAGGCGAAAATTTCACATCTTTAATTATGTGCTGTGCCGATGAGATTTTGTGCCGATAAATCTATAACAGGTAAATAAAAAGCTCGGATATCTTGAAGTGTTTGCTTCAAAATATCCGAGTTTTTTGATATTAAATTATCTCATTCAGCAAAGGGATATCAACACCGAATTAATTTATCACAATACTCTGTTTCCGAGCAAAGCGAGGAAATATACCTCAACTCTGCACTCTGCACTCTTCATTCTGCACTCTAATTACACAACGCCATTTACCATTATATCACACCTTTGTCAAGATGTCAAGTACAAATTCATCATAATGCCTAAATTCTGCGATATATACAAAAAATAATTGTATACTTTGTGGAGTTTGTATATTGCAAATCCGAAAAAGATGTGCTATAATATAGTCACAGGAAAGGAAGGTATAAGCCGATGTACAATTAAGTACCGACTCACCAAAGACTCAAAAGCTTGAATAACTCGATGCCGGGACGACGGATCGCGGGTCGAACAGACGCAGAGCCGGGAGGCTCATAAGGATCAGGTTCGCGTGTAAAAGGGCACGGAGCATAGGTCAAATTTATATATATAGGTTCAAGCTAATGCAAAATCTTTAGGATTGAGTCAGAGGAACCTTCGTCTTTACCGAATCAAAGATGCGCGAAGAAAGCATAATGGGTATTCTCCATAGAGAAAAAAGAAAAAAGATGCTTTGAAATGTGTGATGATCGGAAAAGACAGATGAAGAAAGAGAGGATAAACAAATGATGTTAGATACCAAGACAGAAAACAAATGACCCTTGGCTGGCAGGTGTAAAGAAACCGCAGTCAAGGGTCATTTGTTTTTTGTTTTGGTAATAGTTTTCCCCTTGACAAAGGGATTTTTTTATGTTAAAATAAAATAAAAAACGGAGTATGTAAATGATTAAATACATAGGCGTAAATGACAGAGAAATAGATCTTTTTGAGGGACAGTACGTTGTTCCGAACGGAATGGCATACAATTCTTACGTTATAATAGATGAAAAGATCGCAGTTTTCGACACGGTTGATGCCCGTTTCGGCGCGGAGTGGATGTCGAACCTCAAATCCGCGCTTGATGGCAGAACCCCCGATTATCTTATCGTTCAGCATATGGAGCCCGATCATTCGTCGAATATAAATCTTTTTGCCGACGAGTTCCCGAATGCAACGCTTGTTGCATCCGAGCGTGCCTTCGTTATGATGAAGCAGTTCTTCGGCAGCGACTACGCCGACCGCCGCATCGTTATCGCGGACGGCGACACCCTCTCCCTCGGCGCACATACCCTGAACTTCATCGGCGCGGCAATGATCCATTGGCCCGAGGTTATGATGACCTACGAATCGAGCGAAAAGGTGCTCTTTTCTGCCGATGGATTCGGCAAATTCGGTGCGCTTGATGCAGACGAGGACTGGGCTTGCGAGGCGAGAAGATACTATTTCGGCATCGTCGGCAAGTACGGCGCGCAGGTTCAGAAGCTCCTTGCAAAGGCGTCGAAGCTTGAAATTACTAAAATTTGCCCCCTCCACGGTCCGATTCTGACCGAAAATCTCGGTTACTACCTCGATCTTTACAACACCTGGTCGAGCTACGGTGTCGAGAGCGAGGGTGTTGCGATCGCGTACACCAGCGTTTACGGAAACACCAAGAAGGCGGCTCTCCTTCTTGCCGAAGAACTCCAAAAGCTCGGCTGCCCCAAGGTTGCCGTCAGCGATCTCGCGCGTGATGACAACGCCGAGGCGCTCGAGGATGCTTTCCGCTACGGCAAGCTCGTCCTCGCCACAACGACCTATCAGGGCGATATCTTCCCATTTATGCATAATTTCATCCACGCCCTCACCGAGCACGGATATCAGAACCGCACCGTGGGCATAATAGAAAACGGAAGCTGGGCGCCCACGGCGGCAAAGAAGATGAAGACGATGCTTGCGGATTGCAAGGATATCACCTTCACCGACACCACCGTCACCATTCGCTCGGGCTTAACCGACGCGAACAGAGAGGAGATCAAAAAACTTGCTCTCGAGCTCGCGGGCGTTCAGGAGAACGAAGAAAAGGAAGCGAAGAGCGTGAAATACGTATGTGAAATTTGCGGCTACGAATACGATGAAGCTGCAGGCGATCCCGATAACGGCATCGCCCCCGGAACAAAATTCGAAGACCTGCCCGAGGACTTCACCTGCCCTCTCTGCGGAGTAGGTAAGGAGAATTTTTCTAAGGAAGAATAAATCAGTTATGAGTTTAGAGTTATGATTGGCTTCGCCAAGTTATGATGTGCCTACGGCACAACTCCATAACGCGCACCGCGCTCATAACTGCGAGCAAAGCGAGCATCATAACTCTAAACTAAAAACGCCCCGACAGAATTTTAGGTCTGTCGGGGTTTTCGCTTGATACTTTGCAATGAAATGCAGCGTGATGTTGTAATTTATCAGTTTTCTGCGATATTTACAACCTTTTTATTCTGTCTGACGGCTTTTCGATAGAACTTCTGCGCTCCGCCGAATGATCGGTTAACGTATGATATAACGTATTCTGATCTGTCGAGCATCCACTTATTTCTGTAATCAATTGCTGCTTTCGGGTGGCATAATTCAATTCCTTCGGGGAGAAGAGTATTCTCTCCGAGGATTTTTTCTTTTGGAAAGTAGGCGAAAACTACCGTATATCTGATCTGAGGATAAACGTTTTGTAATTCTTTAAGTACGGATTTTACCATCAAATCGAATTTTCCGTGATTCCCGACAAGAAACTCGTGTACTTGCTGTTGCTCGATCAGTTCAGTGATCGTTTCCTTTAGTATCTCTCTTATATCCGGCGGTGCATCACTGTGCCCAAAGAAGGTGCAAGTTTTCATAATTATCATCCCCATTCCAAAATTGACCAGTATCGCGGGCAATATTTGACTTAATTATATCATAAAATATTATCAATTGCAACCAATATTGGTCAAAAAGAGGGGATGATATTTTGGAACAGAAAATCAGACGTGATTTGAATATGGGGGCTAACCTGAGACGCTTGCGCGATCGGGCAAATATTTCGCAAGAAAAATTATGTGCGGAATTGCAACGCAGAGGTTGTGATATAGGAAGAACGACTTATGCGAAATATGAATCCGGTGAATTAAATATTAAGGTAAGCGTTATTATTGAGCTTAAGAAGATTTATAACTGTGAATACGATGAGTTCTTTGAAGGACTTGATGTTTCGGGTGAATAAAGATGACAAAACCGCACCGTCCCGCGAGGGACGGTGCGGTTTTGTCCAAGCAGCCGGCGGGGCGCCGTCTGCTTGAAGCGCAAGGGAAGAGTTTCGTCCTCTGCGGAGGACGACCAAAGAAACTTTTTGAAAAAAGTTTCTTTGGAATCTTCAAAAACTTTTGGACTTTCAGAGTGCGAAATACTTCTCCATCATCTCCGCCTGCTGTCCCTTCATCGCTTTAAGGATGGTGACGGCTCTTGCGTCGCCGGCGATGTAGCGGTTCATATAGTAGCCTTCGGCTTCGCAGGCGAGGTCGTGGAGGGGGAAGTAGTTTTCCATCAGGAACGAGCCGTATTTGATCAGTCGGAAGTCGCCGACGAGGCGGTATTCCTTGCTGATGGTGTCAACTGCGAGGGAGTATTTCTCCTTGATCGCGTCGATGAGGGCAACACGCTCGTTCGCCTTTGCAAATACGATGGTCGAGCAGATGTCGCCGTTACGGTTATGCTCGGTGGAGTTATGGCTGTCGGTGCTGCCGACGATGGGGTGGTCGTAGCCCTGCTCACGCATCATATAGTAAAATGCGGTCTGGAAGCCGTTGTGCGAGAAGAAATTCTCGCCGCCGAGGACTTCAAAGGCGTCGAAAGGCTTGTTTTTGTAGACGAATTCGGTGTAGTCCTCGGGGAGCTGCATCATCTGGCAGAGCCAATAGGGGTGCGGGAAGATGCCGAGACCGCCCGCCGCTTGCACCTGCTCGTGCGTCCACTCGAGGACGGCGTAGCTGAGGCGTTCTGCCTCGTGCTCGCGCGGAACGCTCTTTGCGCGCTCGCGGATCATCTCCTTGAACTCGTCAACCGTCATCGTTTCGGGCGCGTTGCCGTTCGAGGAACGGTATTTGAGCGAACTTCCCGCCTTTTCCTCGTTCTTCGAGGGCGTGACGAGGGCGTTTATGCTGTAAGTGCCGCCGAAATTGACGTAATGGACGTTATTGAGGGGCAGGTGCACCTCTTCGCCCTGAACTATGGTAAGGTCGGTGAGGTCGCCGAAAGCCTCGATGGCTTCAAGCGAGGGATAGTAGCGGTGGTGGTCGGAGATGACGGTGAAGTCGTAACCCTTCGCGCGGTAGTTTGCGGCAACGTTTGCGGGACCTTCCTTACCGTCCGAGCGGCAGGTGTGCATGTGAAGGTCGCCGCGGAAGGGAAGTCTGCCCGCCATATCCTCGGCGAGGCTGTAAACCGAGAGGGTAAATTTCGGCTTTGCCGCGGGATCATCATAGACGTTTATGTAATGCTCGCCCTCGCCCTCAAAATGGGCGGAAAAACGCAGACAACCGTCGCAATCGGGCTCGGCGATGAGCTCGCTTCTGCCGCTGCGCTCGGGATAAACGCTCGGATTCGACTCGCTGACCTTGAATATTCTTACGGTATAATTCTTTTCCTGAACAAACTCCGCATGCAAGCCGAGCGGCTGAATTGTGATCTTCTGCTCGCGGTCACCGAGGAAGACTTTGGGATAAATGTCATAATGATAAAAAATAGGTTTCATTTGCTTACTCCTTTGAGGGTTTTATGAATAATATTTTGTTATAATTTGCAGGCGATGGGGTACTATTTATAAAAACTATGCAAGGAAGCTGTGTTCGCACTAACATATCAGCCTTCCCCGGTGGGGGAAGGTGGCGCGAAGCGCCGAATGAGGCGCCTAATAAGATATCGTTTTTCGCGAAGCGAAAATCTTCCAAAAGATAACCAACTAAAAAATTTGTTCTGAATTCGGATTGCAAAATAATACGATGTAATGCTGTCAACTTAACAAATATCGATAATAATACCAATGTGTATACAATAAAATTTTAACCTGTAGAGACAGCTGAGGACGTCGGTCCCTACAGATTGTAATAATATTTGTGCTCTCGGATTTAATATTTGCTTGTATTGCTATAAATGAATTATTACTTATTTGAAAGCTCTGTCAATCTCAACAAGCAGTCGAGGAGGTCTTCCCGCTGCTTTTTGGGTTTTATCAGATTGCATAAGAACAATGCTACAGCCGGTATTGCCCAAAGGAGCATTTCGTATATTTGGAGTATTCCTGCGCCGAGTCCGCAGCCGAAGATCAGCATAAAAATGGGCGCAAATACCGTAAAAATCATAGATTCAATATCGCGTTTGAAGGCGTAATTAATATTTCCGTCTTCATCAATTTTTGCAACAAGCATATCGTGTGCGATTATCTTAAAGCTTCGCGCTGACTTTTTGGAATAAATACGGATTTCGTTTCCGTTAATATAACCGTAACTCTCTCCGATTTCAACATCGTTCGGACGGTTCGGAAGATATTTTTCAAATGCTTGGCGGAGTTTTTCTTTGTCGGCCCTTAAACTTTTATCCATTGTTTTTCTCCATTTCGATACATTTCTCAATCACCGCATCACGATCGGGCGAGAGGGTTCTCGTTTTGATCTCGCGGAAGAAGAACTCCTGTGTGCCGAGGGAGAGCTCGGGGGCGTAGAATGCGGTTTCTTCGGGGTGCTCGGAGGTGGAATAGTAGCCGCCGCAGAGTCCTTCGTGGTCGCTGCCGCCCGAGATGAAGAGCTTGTGCTCCTTGGCGATTTTCAGAGCTTCGAGTCGCTCCTCGGGGGTCAACAGCTTATGCCACACTTCGAGTCCCGAAAGACCCATTTCTACGAGTTCGGGTATCGCGTGGAGCTGATTATGCGGATGCGCGACGACTGCAAAACCGCCCGCGTCGCGGATGAGGCGGAGCATTTTGTCGATCGGCAAAAATTCATAGGTCGGCTTGACCTCGCTGCGGCGTTTGCCGTAAACGCTGCGAAAGAAATTCATATAATCAAGGTCGGTGGCGAGTCCCTTTGCCTTCATCGTGTTAAATACGTGATTGTTGCAGAGCCAAGTCACGCCTTTATTATAGTTAAGTACTTCGTCCCAAGTGATACCGTGAAGCAATCCCTCGGCAAGTCCGCGCTCGAAAAGGATTCGCGTCTGTTCTGCCTCGCAAAAGCTCCGCTCGGCAAGGTATTCCTTCATTTCGGGATATTCGGGATCAAAATCAAAGCCGACGATGTGGAAATTTATTCTTTTTTCACGCCACGGGGAAGAGAATTCACAGCCAAAAATGAAATCAAGACCGTTCTTTTCGCATTCGGCGCGGACTAAAGCGTTGCCCGTAGTCGTATCGTGATCGGTCAGCGCAAGCGCGCGGTAGCCCTCGTCCTTGGCAACGCGGACAAGCTCCTCGGGCGTGTAAACGCCGTCCGAGTGGGTGGAATGAAGATGGAGATTTGCAAATTGTTTCATACTATTACCTCGGTAATACTTGACAAATTGAATTTATAATGCTATTATATAATAAAAGATTTAATAAGTCAATAGAAAGAGGCAAAAAATGGGCGGGAATACGTCGGCATTATTTTTGAATATACTGATCATTGCCGCGATATTTGTCTTAAATTATTTTTATCAAAAGAACAATTTTGTGTTTTCGCTGAAATGTATCTGCAGCGCGGCGTTTGCCTCACTCGGCATCATTAATCTTTTGTTCGCGGTTGGGACAGGCAAAGAGGATACGGAATTCTATATTCTGATGTCGGCGGGACTCGTGTTTGCTATGCTCGGCGATATTTTCCTCAATAAGAGCTTCGCTATGGGAGCGGGATTTTTTGCTCTCGGGCACGTGGGGTTTGCTGTGGCGTATTCCTTTTTGCAAGGATTTAACTCCCTTGACGTCATCATAGTCTGCGTCATCTTTTCGGCAACCGCCGCATTCCTTCTTTTTGCGCCCTGTATAAATTTCGGCTCGAAAAAAATCAAATGGATATGCCTTTCGTACGCCCTTATCATTTCGGTCATGCTCGGAAAGGCGGCGGCAAATCTGATCTGCGGGGTGAACGCCGTGAACGCGCTTATTGCGGCGGGGAGCTTTCTGTTTTTCTTCTCGGATCTGATGCTTGTTCTGAATTGGTTTGTCCGCGTTGGAAGGTGGGCGGGGAACGCTTGTATGGGAACCTATTATCCCGCGCTTTGCATCCTTGCGCTTTCAATGTATTTTAAAGCTTTTTGAATGAAAAATATTTTTTGTGAGGTATAAAAATGGGCAGAAATGCGATTTACGGCGCGGGCTCGCTCGGTACGGTGCTCGGTGCTTACATAACTAAAAACGGCGGTCAGATCGATCTGATCAACCGCAATAAGGCGCACGTTGAGGCTCTGCGTTCGGGCGGTGCGAAAATTATCGGAACTGTCGAGATGACGGTTCCCGTTACTGCTTACACACCCGACGAAATGAGCGGAAAATACGATATTATTCTCTTGATGACAAAACAGCTTTACAATGCCGAGGTCGTCACCGTCCTCAAGGACTACCTTGCGGATGACGGCGTGATCGTCACCCTCCAGAACGGTCTGCCCGAGCCGGGCATTGCCGAGATCGTCGGCACGAACCGCACTGTCGGATGCGTTGTCGAGTGGGGCGCAACCCTTTCCGCACCCGGCGAATGCACGCTGACGAGCGATCCCGCATCGCTTTCCTTCCATATGGGCAAGATGGAGGGCATCACCGATGCGCGTTTTGCCGAGGTCAAGGCTCTGCTTGAGCTGATGTGCCCCGTTCACGAGGAAGAGAACCTCATCGGCGCGCGTTGGTCGAAGCTGCTTATAAACGCGACCTTCTCGGGTCTTGGCACGGTCATCGGCGGAGTTTTCGGCGACGTTTCTGAGAACAAAGCGGCGGCAAAGGTTGCCGTTCGCTGTATGAAGGAGTGCATCGACGTCGGTCACGCCGCGGGCGCGGAGTTCGCTCCCGTTCAGGGCAAGAATATCACGGCACTTTTCTACTACAAAAACGCCCTAAAGCGCGCGTTTGCGACCTTCCTCATCCCGATTGCGATGAAGAAGCACCGCGCCATTGAGCCCTCGATGCTTCAGGACCTCAAAAAGGGCAAGCCCTGCGAGATCGACGCCATCAACGGCATAGTCTGCGAGTGGGGACGCAAGTGCGGAGTCAAGACTCCCATCAACGACAAGATCGTCGAGATCGTCAAAAAATGCGAATCGGGCGAGCTTAAGCCCGATGCCGCGAACATCAAGCTCTTTGACGGGATTTTATAAGATGAATAGATTTAAAATTGATATCAGCGAGCCGAGCGTTGTTGCGCAGGGCAAAAACACCGGCTGGGGCAACTATCAGTTCCCCGAAATATGCTTCACCAAAAGCGGCTCGGTTTACGCTACTTGGGCGATGCGCCCCGATGACGTCGAGGCGTATGTGGGCAAGACCTACGGCGAGGCGGTCTCCGACGATCTCGGTCTGACCTGGCGCGAGCCTACCGAGGATGACGTACTCACTTGGGGCATTCCGCTGAAGGACGGTAAGCTCTTCAAGGGCTTTCAGCGCCAGTATGCCTTTGCCGCCGATTACATTAAAAATTACACTCCCCTTGCGATACACAAGGGCAGAAAATACCATTACCTCGAGGATATTAAGGAATTTGTGCCAACCCTCGAGGGAGTTGAGCGCGATCCCGACACGGGCGCGGAAAGTCTGTTTCCGATCGATCTGAAATGGAAAAATCTTTCCCTGATCGAGTATGCGGACGGAAGGCTTCTCCCCACCGCTTATATGATGGCGGTCTGCGGCGCCGCGCCGCGAATTCTGCGGCTTTCGGACGGTCTGTATTTTGCCACCTACCATTGGAGCTTTGATATCTGCGCGAAGTCGCGCGAGGATATTGTCGATCCCTACCTTGATTACAGCGTGTTCGTCTTCCGTTCAACGGACGAGGCGCGGACGTGGGAATGCATATCCCAAATAACGCCCGACGGGGACGTTCACAGAACCGATGACGGCTACGAGGGCTTCTGCGAGCCACAGCTTGAGCTGATGGCGGACGGCTCCGTTGCGGTGCTGATGAGAAGCGGATCGCCGAGAGGTCCGCACGATACAAAGCGTTACCCCTCCTATATTGCACACTCAACGGATAATTGCCGAACCTGGTCGAAGCCCGAGGTCTTTGACGAGATCGGAGTGCTTCCGCAGATAACGAGACTCGGATGCGGAGTGACGCTTGCCACCTACGGCAGACCCGTGATCTATCTGAAGGCTACCGACGATCCCTCGGGCAGAGAGTGGGCGGAGCATATCGAAATAGAGCTTTCCCCGTCCTCGCACGACAGATCCTGCTGTTACACACGACTTCTCCCGATAGACGGTCACAGCGCGCTTCTGGTCTATTCCGACTTTAATTATCCCGATAAGATCAGCGGCGAACCGAAAAAATCAATACTCGTAAGAAAAATAACTGTTACAGTAAATAATTAACAACATAGAAAAGAGGCAAATTAAATGATTCCCACCACAAAGCACACCCTCCGCTTCCGCGAGGACGGCTCCTTCCGCATCCTTATGGTTTCGGATCTTCAGGACAAGCTTGATTACGATCCCAGAACCCTTGCGGGATTCGACGCTATCGTTGAGGCGGCAAAGCCCGACCTCGTTATCCTCGGCGGCGACAACGTCGACGGCAGATATCTCAAACCCTACGACGAGTTCGTTAAATATTTGGAGATATTCACCGCGCCGATGGAGAAGAGAAATATCCCTTGGATGCACGTTTACGGAAACCACGACTACGACGTAGAGGTTTCGGGCGAGGAACAGCAGAAGGTGTATGAGTCATATCCCTACTGCATTTCGTCTCACAGCGAGGGCATCCCCGGCATTTCCAACTATATGGTTCCCATTCTTGCTCACGATTCGGACAAGGTCGAGTATGCGGTCTATGCCTTTGACTCCAAGTATAAGAACGGCGAGCTTCGCCCCGGTGTTACAGCCGAGGATCTGATGCTCCCCAACCGCGATCAGGTTTATAAAAAGTGGGATCCCATCCGCTTCGAGCAGCAGATGTGGTATTGGAATCTCTCAAAGGAGCTTGAGGCTCAGGAGGGACACACCGTCCGCGCGATGGCGGTAATGCACGTTCCGCCTCACGAGATAATGATGGCTGTCAACAATCCCGAAGAAACGGGCTACATAGGAACGGATGATGAAAAATTCCAGTGCCCCATGATCAACTCGGGCGTATTCTCGACTATGCTCGAGCGCGGCGACGTTGAGATCATCGCGGCAGGCCACCTCCACAAGAATATCTCCGACGGCGTTTACGGCGGTATCAGACTTACCCTCGACGCTTGCGGCGGATTTGCCATCGGCGGAGTTGACACACGCCGCGGAGGCAGAATCTTTGATATCCGCAACGACGGAACTCACGAGACTCATATGATCTACGCAAAGGATTATATCGACGTCAGCAAAAAGTAAATAGCTATATTGCACACACGCACAAAAGGGCGGGGAATCATAACGATTCCCCGCCCCAGCTTACTGACAAAGTATCAATATTATCAATCAAATAGCAAAATGAACAAAAAGCAGAAAGCTATGTTCGCACACTCAATATCAGCCTTCCCCGGTGGGGGAAGGTGCTGCAACGCGGCGGATGAGGCGCCTGATAAGATATAGTTTTTCGCGAAGCGAAAATCTTCCAAAACATACCCAATAAAATATTTCGTTCTGTATTCAGATTGCAAATATACAAAAAACGAAGGATATTTGCCAAATTTGATAAAGAAAAAAGTATTTAGTACAGGCAATCGGGGAAGATTTTCTCGCTGCGCTCGAAAAACAATATCTTAAAAGGCGCCTCATCCGTCACTTTGTGCCACCTTCCCCCACCGGGGAAGGCGTAGTTCGCCTACGACGAACAGCCGGCTCTGACGAGCCGCTTGGTTGTGCGAACATAGCTGCTTGTCTGTGGTTTGTGCAATTTGACAATCTGCATTTTATCATATAGGTTTGTCAGTAGCCTGGGCGGGGAATCATAACGATTCCCCGTCCTTTTTCTATGCGGCTTTATTACTTCGCTTAAGCAATATTTGTCTTGTCAATCGCAACTTTTTGCGCTTCCCATTCGGCGCCGATCTTCTTTTGGAGGCGGCGGTACAGGATCGCTTGAACGATAAACGTTACTGTCCAGGACGCCCCGTAAGCAAGAAAGATGGTGAGCGGGTGGCGTATCCATACGAAGACGGTGTTGATCCACAGTACTCTGACTCCGCAGATGCCGACTACCGATACTATCATCGGAAGCGTGGATTTTCCGAGCGCGCGGATCGCACTTCCGTAGAGCCCTTCAAGATGGCTCATAACGTAAAAGCTGCTGTTGACGATAAGCTTGATCCTTGCAAATTCTACGGCCTCGGGATTGTTCGGTGCGAAAAGCGTTAAAAGCGGAATGCTTATAACATTCAGCAGAGCATTGAGAACGATAGCCATAGCCGAGACGGTGATTGTGCTGGTCTTCATACATTCGCGAATACGCGGCATATTTCGCGCGCCCGTGTTCTGACCGATGAAAACGTATGCCGCGGTGCAAAATCCGCTGCAGATAAGCTGAGTATAGCTGCCGACGTTTGATGCGATCGAGCTTCCCGAGACGTAAACACTGCTGTTGAATGAGTTGAGCGCGACCTGCATTACCAGATTTCCGATGGCAAACATAGAGTTTTGTATGCCCGCGGGAACTCCGAGGCGCAAGATTTGCTTGAGCGGAGCAGCTTCAAGCGTTAATAGTTTTAAGTCGAGCTTCAAAAGCCCGCTTGTTCTGAGCATATAGATCAGTATCATTATGCAGGATACCCATTGTGATGCCGCCGTTGCGATGCCTACGCCGAGTGCTCCCTGCCCAAAGCCGAGAACGGTTATGAGATTGAGGATGACGTTTATAATTCCCGCAGTTGTGAGAAAAACGAGCGGTCGGGTGCTGTCTCCCGTCGCTTGAAGCATTGAGGCACAATAGCTGTATATCAACTGTGCGGGGATACCGATGAAATACGCGCGCATATATAGCACGGCTTGATCAATGACCGAATCGGGCGTTTCCATAAGCACGAGCAAGGGGCGAGCAAATATAAATCCGAGAACACCTAAAAAAATACCGCAGAGCGTCGCGAGCGTAATTGAGGTATGTACGTTTTTTTTGACGCTGCGATCTTCTTTGGCACCTACCGCGTGAGAAACCATAATTCCCGAGCCGACTGAAAGCCCCAGGAAAAAAGTGATTATCATGCTTACCAAAGGACCGCAAGCACTCACCGCGGAAAGCGCGATCTCGCAGGCTTCGGGAGTATCCCCGCCCCAGCGTCCGACGACGATCGTATCTGCCGTATTGAATAATTGGTTGATAACAGACGTTGCCATGGTAGGCAATGCAAAACGTATCAGCAGAGGGAGTATCCGCCCCTCCGTCATATCAATTTTTACCTTTGCCATCGAGTCCCTCCGAAAGTCTTTTTGCACACGGGATATTTTACACCTCTTCGGGCGAAATGTCAACGGTAAAATGAAAAAATAATAAATAATTTCCTCAATGGTTGTTCCTCCATTTTCGTTCCTTTTATATTATATATCCGACGATAGCAATATTTGTCTGCAACAACAAAACTATTGTCTTGCAAATCGGGTGCAAAATATGATAAAATTATACCAAATCCAATATAAAAGGAGAACAAAAATGAAGAACCTCAAAAGACTTTTTTCCGCGCTTCTCGTTTTGGCACTTCTCGTTCCTATGATGAGCGTTATGGCAAGCGCCGCAGACCTCGTAAACAAGTACGATTCTTCTGCAAAGATTATCGGTATTCCTCCCGAGAAGAGAGACGCCGAGCACACCTCCACCAACCAGAACTACTACGCCTCCAATCTCATCGAGCTTCAGCCCGGTGACGTCGTTTGCTTCGGCCCCGTTGCGACCAATCTTGCATACCACGCAAGAACCTACACTCCCGACGGCGCTAAGAAGGATAACAAGATCACCACAAGCGACTGTGAGATCGTTGCGGATATCGTACCCGGTATCTCGATCCTCAAGTACGTTGTTCCCGAGGGAACCGGCAGTATGAGATTCGCCATCAACCAGATGTTCGGCGATTCCTTCCTCGTAACCATCAATCAGGAATTCGGCAAGGAAGATTATTTCGCGGCTATGGATAAGGCGGGCGTAAATATCGACTACTTCCGTCCCGCGTCCTACTCGGGTGAGTTTGTAAACGTATTCCCCAAGGCTGATACCACCTTCGCAGGCTCTGTTGACAAGAAGGGCGAGGAGAAGGCAAATGAAAAGTACCGCACCAGCGCGATCATTCCCGTAAACGAGGGTGACGTTATCTATTTCGCAGGCTGTGCTCTCGATCAGGGCTATCAGCTCGTTACTTATGATGCGGCAGGCGCTCCCGCAGAGGAAGCTACCACTCTCAACTACGTTTCCCGCTTCGTTGATTTCGGCGACGGCTACGGCATCTGCGCGTACAAGGCTCGTCCCGGCACCGCAGGCGTACGCATCGTTGCTCCCGCGGCTACCTACGACGAGGGTAAGGTTTTCGTAACCGTAAACCAGCCGCTCAGCCTTGAGTCCTATAACGCTCTTATGAATCCTGCTCCCGAGACTACCGCACCCGAGACCGAGGCTCCCGCAACCGAGCCCGCTCCCGAGACTACCGAGCCCGTAACTCCTCCCACCACCGGTGACTCCGCGCTTATCTTCGTTGCGATCTCCGTTATCGCCATCGCAGGCGTTGCAGCGGTTGCAAAGAAAAGAGAAAACTAATTGAATAATCCACTCGGATATTACGATTTTTGTAATATCCGAGTTTTTTGCATAATTGGTAAAAATATATTGACAATTTGTTAAAAACGTGATATAATAAATTAACTATAATGGCTAATTGCCACAAAAAAGGAGAAAAACATGAAGAAATTCTTTGCAAGACCTCTTTGTATTATTCTTATGCTTGCGATGCTCGTTCCCATGATGAGCGTTATGGCATCTGCTGCAGACCTCGTAAACCTTTACGACGCATCCAAGGCGGTTTGCGGAACTCCCAACTCTACCCAGAGAGATACCGCTCCCACCTACAACGCAAACTACTATTGCTCCGAGCCGATCTACGTTAAGGAAGGCGACGTTATTACCGCAGGCCCCGTACACGTTGATCAGGGTTACTACTTCACCGCTTACAAGGCTGACGGTTCCGTTCACACCAAGCAGGTTAAGTACGCTGATTGCGTAGAGGTTGAAGTAATTCAGGCTAACTCCGTTATCGTTAAGTGGACCGTTCCCGCAGGCGTGGACAGCTTCAGAATGGGAACCTCCCAGATGTTCGTTGATAACACCCTTGTCACCAAGAACCAGGAGTTCGGCAAGGCTGACTACATCGCATTTATGCAGAAGGCAGGCGCTGACATTTCCTACTTCACCGGCGCAGACGCAAACGGACTTGTAAACCTTTTCCCCACCTCGGACATCACTTTTGATGGCAGAGGCTCGACCTCCGGCGACATTGCTGACGCTAAGTACAGAACTTGCGATTACATCCCCGTTAAGGAAGGCGACGTTATCTACTTCGGCTCGGCTGTAGCCGCACAGAGCTATCAGATCGTTCTCTACGATGCAGACAAGAAGCCTACCACCCACGGTAACTACAAGTACATGGTTAACATAGGCAACATCGACGATACTCACGTTATCTACGCATACAGAATTCGTCCCGGTTCTGCATACGTTCGCTTCGTAGCTGCCACCGACGTTTATAATAACGGTCAGCAGCTCGTAACCCTCAACCAGCCCTTCACCGTTCAGGGTTACAACAACTTCTTCAATCCTCCCGAGACCACTGAGCCCGCTCCCGAGACTACCGAGCCCGCAACTCCTCCCACCACCGGTGACTCCACTCTCGTATTCGCGGCTATCGCTGTTATCTCCCTCGTCGGAGTTGCAGTTGTTTCCAAGAGAAAAGAGAACTAATACAATTTAATTAAACAGCCGTTCATTGAACGGCTGTTTTTTATTGACAAACGCGCGCTTTCGTGGTATAATAAAATATCCCAAAATATATAAAGGAGAAGACTATGAAGAATATCAGAATAGCTATCTGTGTGCTTTTGATGCTCGCAATGCTCGTTCCCATGATGAGCTTCGGCACAAGCGCGGCAGAGTTTACCAACCTATACGACAACGCTCTGGCAACTATCGGAGTACCCCCTGCCACCAAGGATGCCCCGGGAAACGGAAACACTACTTACTTCGTTTCAAATCCCATCGCGGTCAAGGAAGGCGACGTAGTTACCTTTGGTCCCGTTCAGATTAACCAGGGTTACTTCCTCACGACTTATGATGCAAACGGAAATAAGAAGATCGCTCAGGTCACGTATGCTGACTGTACCAAGGTCGACACCATCCTCCCCGGTACAGAGATCGTTCAGTGGAAGGTTCCCGCGGGAAGCGCATACGTCAGAATGGGCACCTCGCAGCTCTACTTCGATTGCTCTATGCTCACCGTAAACCAGACCTTCAACACTGCGGATTACTTCGAGGCTATGGATAAGGCGGGTATCAACGTTGAATTCCTCCGTCCTGCCCCCGCAAAGGGCGAGCTTGTAAACGTCTTCCCTAAGTCCGACAAGGTATTTGCCGGCAAAGTTGACAAGAACAACACCGAGACCGCAGCTGAACAGTACCGCTCCTCCCCCGCAGTTCCCGTTAACGAGGGCGACGTACTTTACCTCGCTGCTGCTGATCTCGGTCAGGGTTACCACCTCGTTCTTCTCGATAAGAACGGAAACGGTACTACTACCGTTAAGCTGGATTATATGATCCAGTACGATATGATCGGCAACGGCTTTGGTGTTCTGGCGTTCAGAATGCGCCCCGGCACCGCATACGTTCGTATTATAGTATCCACCGGAGTTTATGACGACGGAATCGCGTTTGCAACCATCAATCAGCCCTTTACTGCCGCTGATTATATGAAGATGTATAATATTACTCTTCCCGGTACCGTGGAGAGCGATAGCCCGCTCAGTGGCAAGACTATGCTCTTTATGGGCGACTCGATCAGCTTCGGCGCGGGTGACACCATATCTCCCTTCCGCACCGGCCGCGCTTGGGCGGGCAGAATCGCCGATTGGACCGGCGCGATCACTACCAACGCAGCCGTCAGCGGCGCGAAGGTAAGCTTCCAGACCGGCGACGACAACTGGGTATACAGCCAGTACATTCCTTATCAGAACACCAAGTTTGATATCATCGTTATGCACGGCGGCGGTAATGACGCAAGATATGAAAGACCTGTCGGAACTCTCTCCGAGGGAAAGGATGAGGCTACCCTCAAGAAGAATCAGGCGTCCTTCGTCGGCGGTCTTGAGTGGATCTTCTACAACGTAAGCAAGACCAACACCGAAGCTAAACTCTTCTATATAGCAAACCACCATCTTGACGGTCACTCCAAGGGTCGGGCGAAGGATATGAGCGAGTACTTCGACGCCGCAAAGCAGGCGTGCGCTAAGTGGGGCATCATCTTCATCGACCTCTACAACAACAAGGAGCTCAACGATAAGCTCGATACCAAGACTACCAAGTATCTCCCCGATACCCTCCACCCCAATGCCGCAGGTTACGATATTATCACTCCCTATATCATCGCGGAACTTGAGGCAGGTCTTACTGCTCCTCCCGTGGTACCCGAGACCACCACGGCTCCCGAGACCGAGGCCCCCGTAGAGACCACCGAGGCTCCCGCTGACGTAGAAACCGAAGCTCCCGAGGTTACCGAGGCACCCGCAACCGAACCCGAGGTAACCGAAATTCTCGTGGAAAAGAAGGGATGCGGTTCGATGATCGCAGGCGCGGTCGCAGTTGTCGCACTTCTCGGAACCGCTATCGTTTTCAAAAAGAAGGATTAAAATCATAATTACAGCAAAAAACCTCGCCCTCGCGCGAGGTTTTTTGCATTTTTAATAATAAAATTGTTGACAATATGTGAATATTGTGATATAATAAGTTAACTAAAATGGCTAATTGCCACAAAAAGGAGAAAAACATGAAGAAATTCCTTAGCATTATCCTTATGCTTGCTATGCTCGTTCCCATGATGAGCGTTTTTGCAAGTGCCGCAGACCTCGTAAACCTCTACGACGCATCCAAGGCTGTTTGCGGAACTCCCAACGCTACCCAGAGAGATACCGCTCCCACCTACAACGCAAACTACTATTGCTCCGCTCCCATCGAAGTTAAGGCAGGCGACGTTGTTACCGTAGGCCCCGTATTCATCGGTCAGGGTTACTATTTCACCTCTTTCAATGCTGACGGTTCCGTCAAAACCAACCAGATCAAGTATGCTGACTGCACCAAGGTTGATGAGATCATGCCCGGCGTTGAGATCGTTAAGTGGACCGTTCCGGAAGGAACCGCAGCCATCAGAATGGCAACCTCCCAGATGTTCGTTGATTGCACTCTTATCACCGTAAATCAGGAGTTTGACAAGGCCGGCTACTTTGCAGCTATGGACAAGGCAGGCGTGAACATTGATATGCTCCGTCCCACTAACGCTCAGGAAAAGCTCGTTAACATCTTCCCCAAGGCAGATACCACCTACCTCGGCAGAGTTGACAAGTCTAACAAGGAGATCGCGGCTGACCAGTACCGTACTTGCCCTGCTGTTCCCGTTAAGGAAGGCGACGTTATTTACTTTATTGCTGACCTCGCTCAGAGCTATCAGCTCGTTCTTCTCGATGCAGAAGGCAAGGGAACTACCACCGTGAACAAGAACTATATGGTCGAATACGCTAACTTTGGCGACGGCTACGGAATTTATTCCTACAGAATGCGTCCCGGCACCGCTTACGTTCGTGTAATTGCCGCTACTAAAGTGTACGATGCAGAGACACTTCTTGTAACCATCAATCAGCCCTTCGACGCTGAAGGCTACAACAACTTCCTCAATCCTCCCGCAGAGACCGAGCCCGCTCCCGAGACTACCGAGCCCGCAACTCCTCCCACCACCGGTGACTCCACTCTCGTATTCGCGGCTATCGCTGTTATCTCCCTCGTTGGAGTTGCAGTTGTTTCCAAGAGAAAAGAGAACTAATACAATTTAATAAAACAGCCGGTCACCGATCGGCTGTTTTTTATTGACAAATAAGAGTTTTCGTGATATAATAAAGTCATCCAAAACAAAAAGGAGAAAGACAATGAAGACTTTCAGAAAAATCGTCTGTGCGCTTCTGACACTCGCAATGCTCGTTCCCATGATGAGCTTCGGCACAAGCGCGGCAGATTTCACCAACCTCTATGACAATGCTCTGGCAACCGTCGGAACACCTCCCTCCACCAAGGATGCTGCAGGCTCCGGCAACGCTAACTACTACACCTCCAACGCCGTTGAGGTTAAGGAAGGCGACGTAGTTACCTTTGGCCCCGTTCAGGTGAATCAGGGCTACTTCCTCACCACCTACGATGCAAACGGCAAGCAGAAGATCGCGCAGGTCAAGTATGCCGACTGCACCAAGGTAGACACCATCCTCCCCGGCACCGAGATCGTTCAGTGGAAGGTTCCCGCAGGCAGCGCATACATCAGACTTGCTACCGCACAGCTCTACTTCGACTGTAGTATGATCACCGTAAACCAGACCTTCAAGACTGCGGATTACTACGGGGCGATGGATAAGGCGGGCATCAACGTTGATTTCCTCCGTCCCATCGCTGCAAAGGGTGAGCTCGTAAACATTTTCCCCAAGTCCGACAAGGTTTTTGAGGGACGTGTTGACAAGAGCAACGCCGAGATCGCAGCCGCACAGTACCGCACCTGCCCCGCAGTTCCCGTTAACGAGGGCGACGTAATTTACATCGGTGCAGCAGCTCTCGATCAGGGCTACCACCTCGTTCTTCTCGATAAGAACGGCAACGGTACTACCACAGTTCAGAAGGATTATATGGTTCAGTACGATGTAATCGGCAACGGCTTTGGTATTTATGCGTACAGAATGCGTCCCGGAACAGGATACGTTCGCGTTGTAGCCGCTACCGGCGTTTATGACGACGGCATCGAGCTTGCAACCATCAATCAGCCCTTTACCGCGGCTGATTATATGAAGATGTTCAATATCACTCTCCCCGGTCAGACCTCTTCCTCGAGCCCTCTTTCGGGCAAGAAGATGCTCTTTATGGGCGACTCGATCAGCTACGGCGCGGGTGATGCTGCATCTCCCTTCCGCACCGGACGTGCTTGGGCGGGCAGAATTGCCGATCTTACCGGCGCGATCACTACCAACGCTTCCGTCAGCGGTGCGAAGGTAAGCTTCCAGACCGGCGACGACAACTGGGTATACAGCCAGTACATTCCCCACCAGAACACCAAGTTCGATATCATCGTTATGCACGGCGGCGTTAACGATGCACGTCACCTCCGTCCCGTAGGTAAGCTCAGCGAGGGCACCGACGAGGCTACCCTCAAGAAGAACCAGTCGAACTACGCCGGCGGTCTTGAGTGGATCTTCTACAACGTAAAGAAGACCAATCCCGATGCCAAGCTCTTCTTCATCGCAAACCACCGTCTTGACGGCCACGCTACCGGTAAGGCGAAGAATATGAGCGATTATTTCAACATCGCAAAGGCTGCTTGTGAGAAGTGGGGCATCATCTTCATCGACCTCTACAACAACAAGGAGCTCAACGATAAGCTCGAGACCACCACTACCAAGTATCTTCCCGATACCCTCCACCTCAATGCTGCAGGTTACGATATCATCACTCCCTATATCATCGCTGAGCTTGAGGCAGGTCTTACTGCTCCTCCCGTAGAGCCCGAGACCACCGTCGCTCCCGAGACCGAGGCTCCCGTAGAGACCACCGAGGCTCCCGCAGTGACCGAAGCTCCCGAGACCGAGGCTCCCGTTACCGAAGCACCCGAGGTCACCGAAGCTCCTCCCGTAGAAAAGGGATGCGGCTCGATGATCGCAGGCGCGGTTGCAGTTGTCGCTCTTCTCGGAACCGCTGTTGTTTTCAAGAAGAAGGACTAATTTATAAAAATCGGCAGAGAATTCATTTTCTCTGCCGATTTGCTTATTGACAAATTCTTGAATATGTGGTACAATAAATTCAAACTTGTAGCAGAAAGGTAGGGTTACCTATATGAGAATCGGAAGAATACAAAATAACTATACTGCGGCGGGATTTGATCTCGTGAAGAATACGAATCTCGAGTTCATTGAGATTTGCTGTAACAATCAGGCGGAGGCTGAAAAGTTTATCGCGAACAAGGAGAATATCAAGGCGGAGATCGCTCGCACGGGCATCGACGTTTCCTGCGTCGGCAGATGGAATCACGATATCAACGTCGGCGGTAAGATCGATGCGGACAGACTGAACGCATATTTTGCTCAGCTCGACGCGGCTATCGAGCTTGGCGCGAAGACCTTCGTTTGCGGATGCAACTATGCCGACGAGGTATCGCTTTACAAGAATTATACCGTCGCGCTTGACTTCCTCGGTCAGCTTACCGAGAGAGCAAAGGCAAGCGGAAGCGGCATAAAGATCGCTATCCAGAACTGCCATTGGAACAACTTTATCGATTCCCCCGAGCAGTGGAAGGTCATCCTCGGCGAAAATCCCGATCTTTGGCTGAAATACGATGCGTCTCACGCGTATAACAGACACGCCGACTACCTCGCTGAAATGTCCGATTACGGCGAGAAGATTGCGCATTTCCACGTCAAGGGCACTACCCACGCGGGCAGCCGCGCGGTTTCCGATCCCCCCGCGGGAATGGACGATCTTCAGTGGGGAAGCATTTTCTCCATCCTTTACGCAAGAGGATACGACGGCGACCTCAGCATCGAGCCCCATTCCAAGACCTGGCAGGGCGAGCTCGGCGCGGCAGGCGTTGAGTTTACAAGACAGTTTATCAGTAAGTTCGTTTTGAAATAAGATCGAAAAGCCCCGACAGACACAAAATCTGTCGGGGTTTTTGCAAAACTCGGTTGACAATTAAACATTTTTATGCTATAATAATAACGGAGAGCACCGATGACGGTTGCTTCCAAATTGCGATTAAAGAAATAACCGCCTAGATTTGCAAGCCGAGGCGGGTATTTCTTTTTATATATGTCGTTGATGTATGTTAAAACTACGAAAATAAAGGTCAAAATTGCCAATACTTCTAAAAGTGTAAAAACCATTCAACTCCACCTCCCCTCATCGGGAAGGCAAAAAGAAATATTAATGCATTCCCGTTGATAGGGAAGCAACCGCCACCGTATGGTGTTCTCCGGATATCTTGCGATATCAAAAGTATTATATCATATTTTCTATTGTAAGTCAATAAATATTTAATAATACAGATCGGATATAATTTTGGCGCATTCCTCAGCATTCATTCCGCATTTGAGCAGGGGATGATACAGCAGGCGTAAGATCAGCATATCAATATCGGTCATTTCCTGCGGAGACGAAAAGCCCGAATAAATAATGCTGTCCGATCGCAGAGAAGTATCCTGTATCGGTCCGAGAGAGTTATATATTTCTTCCATTATTACTGAATTCCGAAGCTCCTGACCGATATCGTTGCGGATGCAAATGACAGAGTCGTATATTTCGTCGTTTGTGTACCAGAATGTAACGTATCCGTCATTGCCGTCGCAGTTGTGTCCAATTATAGCTGAAAATTCATTTGCGGGGCAAAAATATATCTTCATATTGGCGGTGTTCGGGTCATTTGTCTGTGAAATTCCGGGAAAACCGTCTACGCTGTTGAGAAATGATGCCATTTTTTCAATGACGTCAATGTCCTCTGCCGTAGGCGTGCCGAAGAGCATGTAAAAGATGGGAGTTGACCACTTCTGAAGCCGTGTCGGATCTCCCGAATTGACAAATTCCGCATCAAGGCAGACTTCGGCGAAGTATCTGACGGCATCATTTAAAGAAAGCGACGGCAGATAAAGCTCGGAATGCATTTCCTCGGCAGTTGTGATTTCCGGCATGTCGGTAGTTTCGGGCACTTCGGTAGTCTCGGGTGCAATAGTGGTTTCGGGAGCAATTGTAGTTTCAGGAATGACCGTAGTTTCGAGGGCTTCTGTTTCGGTATTGCTTACGGTGGTTTCGGGTTCGGAGAAAGTCTCCGTGGACGGTATCACGGGTGTGGATTCGATCGGCAGAGTTGTGTCTGCTTCACCGAAAGAGTTCTCCGTGCATCCGAAATATAAAACAACCGAGATCACGGAAAGCCATATAAAAATCGATTTTAGAATACGTTTCAAATCAATCACCTCATTCTATATTATAGCACAAAACCGTACCTTCTGCAATAGAGGCGAAAAAAAGAGCTATCGCGATAGCTCTTTTTTATAATTTCATCTTATCAAGTCTTTTGAGTATCATCGCGGCGGTGAGACCGATGAGGATTCCCGCTATCGTGCCGCTGATGAAGAGGACGGGGAGATAGTAGGCTATCTGCGCCGTTTCCATAACTATGCAGGCGGTTGCGATCTGACCGATATTGTGAAGTATTCCGCCCGCAACGCTTACCGTGACGTGGGCAAAAAGATTGGTCTTTTTGAGCAGGATCATACCGATAAGGCTGAGTGTTGCACCGGCAAGGGAGTAGATCATCGAAAGGGGAGTGCCGAAGAGGATGCCGACGAGGATGACTCGCAGGATGCTGACGATTGCGGTTTCCTTCGCTCCGACCTTGTAGAGCATAAAGACCATAACGATGTTCGGAAGACCCATTTTGACGCCCGGGACAGCCGCAAGCGGCGGTATCTGGCTTTCAACAAAGGACAGTATCATTGAAAGCGCAATGCACATTCCCAAGAACGCGACTTTTTTCGTTTTCATAATACTGTCCTCCTTTTTAATGCAATTGTAAAACTGCGTTTTACAATTGAAATCCGCGCGGCGGGGTTACGCGCGCTTATCGCCGCTTGACAAAATCATAGATTTTGTCAGCTCCCCTCGGCGCGCGGACTCGCTTTGCTCGTCTAAGTGGTGTTTTTTGGCGGCAAAGCCGCCAAAAAAACAAAATTAATTATAATGGAATGTTTTAACTGACCAAGTCAATTGATTCCTCCGTACCGAATACGGTGACGGTGAGCTTGTTGGGCAGACAGGTGATCGTTTCACCCGTCATTGATATTTTGCCCTGATGAACGCAGAGTTTGTCGGGGCAGTTTGCATCTGTGAGGTACGCCTTGCCGTTCTCGATAACGAGAATATTGGTGCCGCCGTTAAGGGGATAAGTGCCGTCCGCTGAAAGCGAATATTCGGCGATCTTGACTCCGTCAACCTTGACTCTCACCCCCGCGCCTTCCTCTTTTGTCAGTTCAACGACGAGGAAGAGCGCGATGGCGATTGCCAGAATAGATGCGATGAGAATAATATCTCTTTTCTTCATTTAGAAGTTGAGCGCGAGAAGCGCGAGAGCGATCATACCTGCGGTAAGAAGCGCGATGGGAAGTCCGCGGAAGGATGCGGGAATTGCTTCCTCGTCAACGGGCTCGTCCTTGAGCTTTGCGAATACGCACATGGTAACCATAAGTCCGAGACCTACACCGAGGGAGGTAATGAGGGTCTCTACGTAGGTGAGGTGATGCTCTACGTTGTGGATGCAGAGGCCGAGGATCGCGCCGTTGATTGCAAATTTAACGAAATCTGCGTGGCAGTATCCGTCGAGAAGCTTCTTCGCGATGATGTGAAGTACCTCAACAACGATGAGGATCACAAGAACGAATGCCATTGTCTGCAGGTAGGGCACGTGCTCAAGCACGTAAGTGTTGAGAGGCCAGCAGATCGCGTTGGTGATGAGCATTACGAGAGTAGTGCCGAGACCGAGGACGATCGACTGCTTGGTGGAGCGCTCGTTTTCCATAACGGCACCCGTGCCGAGGAAGTGGGGAAGCGCGTAGTTGTCGGAAAGAAGACCGGCAAGAAGAATACCGAAGATCATTTCAACTGTAAGCATTATTCGTGTTCCTCCCCTTCAAGATGTTCCTCTGCGCCCGTCAGCTTCTTGATAGCCGCGAGAACGCAAGCGAGGACTACGTATGCGCCGAATGCACCCGCAAGTGCGCTTACCTTGTAGTTTGCAAGGAAGGGAATCTCAACGCCCCAGATGGAAGCGTTACCGAGAGTTTCGCGGATAAGAGCGCAGATGACCATAATTACGGTCAGGAAAATACCGGTGGTGAGTGCGGTCTTGATCGAGTGCCACTCGCCGTTGTGATCGGCAACCTCCTCTGCATCGCGGTAGATAACTGCGCTTACTGCGAGAGCCGCAAGGTGTGCGCCGAGCATATCAACAACGATGGGGAAGAACGCCTGCCAAAGCATCTGGATGATCGAAACGAAGCCGGTGATGATGATGAGGTAAACGGGAAGCTTTGCGTAAGCGGGAATGAGCTTGTGGATCGCGGATACCACGATCGAGGTGAGAAGCATCGAAATGAGCACAGCCGCGCCCATACCGAGAGCCGCGCGGATGTCGGCACTCGATGCCATTACGAAGCCCGAGCCGAGAGCGAGCACCATCGAGGGTGTTCCTCTGAGGAGGCAAGACTTAAAGAAATTTTTCATTATTAATTACCTCCCTTGATAGCGTTAAATGCCGCGAAAGCATCCTCTGTGGACTGCTTCATAGCATTGGAAGTCATAGTTGCGGTTGCGATAACGGCTGCATCGCCGGTCCAGGTCTCGGAGGTGAGTCCCTCGAAGCCTGCCTTGTATTCGCCGTTGTTCATACCGCCGAATGCAGCGAAGTATTCTTCCTCAAAGATGAACTGCTTTGCATCCATCTTTGCGATAGCACCGTTCGCATCGATCACGAAGAATACGTCCATCTGATGGAAGCCGATGCTTCTGGAGTAGAAGCCGTAGTACTCAGCACCGTTCGACTTGAAGGAAACTGCAGAAACGACGGTGTTGAAGGTGGAAAGCTCAATAGGAGCGATATCGGAGGCATCAGCAAAGAGCTTGGTAACTCTTGTGTTGAGGTCCTCGGTGTAGCTCTTCTGATTAGCAGTTGCGTGAGCCTTTGCCTCGTCTGCGATAGCGGACTGCGCGTCGGTCACGTCAGCGCCCGCAACGTCATAAACCTTGCAAACGCCGGTCGCGTTAACGAGAGCGAGGAAGGAAGCGTCGCCGTTCTTTACAACGTATGCAAAGCCCGCGTCGTTGCCCGCCCCCCATGCCTTCTCGATGTTACCCGAAACTGCGACCTCCTCGGTCTTAAGCATACCGGGAGCGAGGGTGGGGATCATTTCGGAGAGAATCTGAGCGTCGCTCTTAACGCCCTCAACGATAAGGGAGTTCGAGATAAGAGCAGAGAAGCCTGCGCTGACAGCATCCTTGAATGCGGTGGAGGAGTAGGTCGCGCCCGAAACGGTGCCGATATCGGCGAGGGCGGAGTCCTTCTCGAGGTAGGAATCAATATAATTTGCGTCCTTGGAGCGGAAGTCGATCGAGTCGGTGTAGACGTCGAGCTGGATTCCGCAGATCTTACCGTCAGCGGTAACGCCGAAGGTGATCTCCATAGGCTCCTTGGAATACTGAGTGGAAGCCGAGGTGCGGACTACGAAGCCCTTGCCGGAGGTTTCCTTATAAACTGCGATAACGGATTCGGGAACGCCCGCGAGAGTCGAGGTGATCTCCTCAAAATTGTCCGCATCGGGCATAACAGCGAGCAGGGGAGCAAACTCCGCGCCCTTGTTGTTTTCCTCGATGATGGGACCCGTGATGAAGTTGAGTCCGAACATTGCAGCACTGAAAACAAGTGCGAAAGCAAGGAGGATGAGAATGGTATTAATAAGATGCTTAATATTCATTATTTGATACCTCCGAGGGGCTTTTTCTTAGTCCAGTCATTGATGAAGGGAACGAGGAGGTTCATGGTAAGGATCGCGATCGAAACGCCCTCGGGGTAAGAGCCCCAGAAGCGGATCGCAAAGGTGAGAAGACCTGCACCGATGCAGAATACAACGCGTCCCTTGTTGGTTGCGGGAGTGGTAACGTAGTCGGTTGCCATGAAGATAGCGCCGAGGAATACGCCGCCCGCGAGGATGTGCTGAAGCGCGAAGGTCACGTCAAAGCCGCCCGCGATGAGGTAGCAAACGAAAACGGTCGCAATGAAGGATACGGGGATGTACCACTTGATGACCTTGCGGCAAACGAGGTAGATAAAGCCGATAACGAGCGCAATAGCGCAGGTCTCACCGATCGTACCGCCGTGTGCGCCGACGAGGAGCTGAAGAACCGAGGGAGCATTTGTAGCTGCCTCTGCGCCTTCGTTGAGAACGGAGAGGGGAGTTGCACCCGCAGTGATTTCGGGAACAACGTCTCCGAGGAAGGAGAGATCAAAGAGGGGAGCGATAGCCGCGCCGCCTGCAACGGATGCGAAGGTGAGGAGCATAAGTACACGAGCCGCGATAGCGGGGTTTACTATGTTCTTGCCAAGTCCGCCGAAGAAGCCCTTAACGACTACGATTGCGAAAATCGAGCCGAGAGCCGCCTGCCAGAGCTCAACGTTTGTGGAAAGGTTGAGGGCGAGCAAGAGACCGGTTACGGTTGCGGAGAAATCTCCGACGGTCTGCTTTCTCTTTATGCAGAGATTGAAAATGAATTCAGAGAGAACTGCGCTTGCAACGCATGTAAGGATGAGAAGAAGTGCCTTGATGCCGAAGAAGATGATAGCCGCGATGGAGGCGGGGATCATTGCAATAACGACGTCAAGCATAATGTTGTGTGTCGAAACACCGCTGTTAATATGAGGAGCGGCGGTAGTGGAAAGCTTTTTCATCATTATTACCTCCTTTATCTGGACTGCTTGGAGCGCTCGTACTGCTTGAGCCACCATTTTGCATCCTGGTTGGTAGCAAGCAGAGGACGGTGCGCGGGGCAAACGTAGGAGCAGCATCCGCAGTCAACGCACTGGCGAACACCGGTGTCGATGAGAGCAGCTTCACGCTTTTCCTCGTTCTTGATCTTCATAGCGCTCTCGACAGCACCGATGTTGATGTCAACGGGGCACTTTTCCATACATCTGCCGCAACGGATGCAAGCGGAAGGCTCGGGGAGAGTAGCTCTCTTTTCGTCGAATGCGAGAATGCAGTTGGATACCTTAACGATGGGGGAGTCGATCGAAACGGTAGCGTTACCGTTCATAGGACCGCCGATAACTACCTTGCCTACCTTGTCAAGCTCGGTCTCGGTGAGCTCGAGGAGGGTACGGATCGAGGTACCGATGGGAGCGATGAAGTTACCGGGCTTCTTGACAGCGGGACCGTCAACGGTTACGATACGCTCAACAAGGGGCATACCGGTATTGAGGTACTCTGCGGTCTTTGCGAGGGTGGAAACGTTTATGATAAGCGCGCCGAAGGAGGGGAAACGCTTGCCCGCGATGGCAACTCTGCCGGTCGCGTTGTAAAGCATAACCTGCTTTGCGCCCTGGGGGTAGATCGCGTTGAGCTCGTGGATAACGACGTAGGGCTTGTTTGCAAACTGACGCTTGAGCACCTCGATAGCATCGGGCTTGTTCTTCTCGATGCAGATCTTATAGGTAGCATCTCCAAGATATTCGCTCATATACTTGCGCATATACTCGATACCGTCGTCAATGAGGTCGGCGTGCGCGAGCATCATTCTGTGGTCGGAGGTGATATAGGGCTCACATTCAGCCGCGTTGATAAGTACGGTGTCAACCTTGTAGTCGGGGTTCTTCGCCTCGTTGAGCTTTGCCCAGGTGGGGAAAGCCGCGCCGCCAAGACCGACGATGCCGCTCTCGCGGACTGCCTGAAGGAATCCGTCGCATCCCTCGAATACGGGGGGCTTCATTTCGGGATCCTTCTCCATCTTGCCGTCGCTTTCGATGCGGATCGCAGCAACGTCGCGTCCGCGTGCGGTGGGAAGGCTGAGAATCTCGGCAACGGTACCGGATACGGTTGCGTGTACGGGGGAAGAGAATCTTTCTCCCTCGCGTGCGATAAGCTGTCCTACGTAAACGTGATCGCCCACGTTGACGATAGGCTCGGCAACGCTGCCCGAATGCATGTTCATAGGCAGAATAACTTCTTTGGGTGTCTGAATTTTCACGGGCTCGCATCCCGCTGTGTTCTTGTTGTGCGGAACATGCAGGGATGAGATATCTTTCTTGAAAATCATAGCACTCCTCCTGTTTTATTTTTATAAAAATTTTTTACTGATTCTGTCCGCCTTTGGCGGAGTTAAGATCGCGCTTCGCGCGAGTTAATGTTGCTTCGCAAGTTAATGTTTGCCGCGGCAAAGTTTAAAGGTAACTTTTCGCCGGGGGCGAAAAGTATTTTATTTGAATTAAGATAATTTCCGAACCTTTGGGTGAGGGAATTTACCGCATTCACTGATTCTCGGTTACGAGAAGCTTGAATCCCTCGGTCATAAGCTTTTCTCCGTCGGGGGTGATCCAGAGGACTTCAACGCCGTCGAGTGAATCGACGAGGGCTCGTCCTTCCTCGTAGCTCACCGTGAAGAGAGCCGTGGAGAGCGCGTCGGCAAGCCCTGAATCCTTGGTGATGATGCTGACGGATGAAAAATGCTTTGAGGGCATAAGTGTGTCTTTGTCGATTATATGATGGTACTGTACGCCGCCGACCGTGAAAAATCTTTCGTAGATTCCCGAGGTGACGCACGAGGTATCTTTCAAGGTTATATATTCCGCGTAGGACTCGCCTCTGTCAAGAGGATTTTTGATACCGGTAAGCCAGCCGCTTCCGTCGGGCTTGGTACCGACGATGCGGATATTGCCGCCGATATTGAGGACGTATGAGTTGAGTCCGAGCGATTCAAGGTGCTGCGCCGCCTTCTCGGTGGCATAGCCCTTGCCGAGTGCACCTACGTCGAGAGATGCGGCAGGGTCGCTGATGCGGACTGTGAGGTTTTCTTCGTCGATCTCAAGCAGATCGATCGAGGTGTGCTTGACGGCTTCCTCCAAAACCTCGGTGGAGGGTATGGTTGCATTTGCGGGATCGCTTGATGCCGCTTGTCTGCAATCGTGCCAGGGGCGAAGCACCGCGCCCATCATCACGTTCATCTCGCCGCCCGTGAGCGTATAAAGCTCCTTGGCATAAAGAAGAAAATCAATAAGTTTTTGGTCAACCTTCAGCGGTTCGCCGCCCGCATTCAGATTGATAGTTCGGAGGTTCGTGACGCCCGAATGCTCATAATAGATGTCAAAAAGGTTGTGGTATTCTTCGAGAATTTTTGCAGTTTCGGAACAAATTTCCTCAAATTCCTCGCTGTCCCCGCCCGCGTAATTGTAAATATAGGAAACAGTGTCAAAATATGTGTAATAAACCATTCCGAGGGGTTCTGTCTTAACTGCAGATTGAGGGCAGCCCGTCATAAAGACGAGCAGCCCCCAAATCAGAGATAGACAGGAAAGGGATTTCAGAATCTTCACAATTCCTATCTCCTGTTAGTGAATTTTAATTATCTAGCGTTGTTAGCAGCCTGTGCAACTACTGCGCAGATACCGGTGATCTGCATGGTGCAGCCTGCATCGAGAAGAGCCTGCTCAACAGAGATCTGGTGAGCGTTTACTTCCTTGGTCTGCATGCCTGCGATCTCGGTAGCGGTCTTGCCGAGAACGTAGTTCGAGAATGCAGCGGACTGGATGTACCACTCCTTAACGGTGCCGCCCTCAACGTTGGGAGCGCCGTAAGCTGCCATGTTGTAGCCTTCCTTGAGCTCTCTCTTGGTGCCCTTGAACTCCTGAGCGGTGGGAACACCTGCAACAGTGATGTCGATCTTGGGCTGGATAGCGTCGTTAAGGGTAGCGATAACCTTGCCGTCAGCAACTACTGCGCAAGCGATATCGGAGTACATAGCTACGAGACCGTCAGCCTCAGCGGTAGCAGCCTTGGAATCAGTAGCAGCGGTCTTAGCAGCTACACCAAGGGTGAAGGTGCCGGGAACTGCCTTGAAAGCCATACCCTGCTCGTCAGCGCAAGCCTTTGCAACTGCAGCCATGAAATCGGTGATCTGCATGGAGCAGCCTGCATCGAGAAGTGCCTGGTCAACAGCGATCTGGTGGCCGCCTGCCTCCTGAGTCTGGAGAGCAGCAACCTCAGCGCCGGTCTTGCCTACAACGTAGGACTCGAAAGCCTTAGCCTGAGCGTCCCACTCGAGCATCTTGCCGTTGTTGTCATTGTCAACTTTGCCTTCCATACCGTATCTGGAACCGAGCTCCATCTTGGTCTCGAAGGTCTTTGCGGTGTCAACTGCACCGTCAGCGATAGCCATCTTGTTCTGTGCTACGTCGATACGGCAGAGAACGATCTTGCCCTCAGCGTCGGTAACAACGGTAGCGATGGTAGCGTCTACCTGTGCGTTGCCTTCCTTGGAGGAAGCGGTGCTAACTACTACGCCAAGTCCGAGCTTGTAGTCAGCCTCTTTGGTGCCACATGCTACTACGGAGAGTACCATGATAAGGCAGAGTGCGATTGCGAGAATCTTCTTCATTTTTGTTTTTCTCCTTAAGAAAAATTTTTTGTTTGTGACAGATCCGACAGCCGGCGGGACACAGGGGTTCGCGAATGATAACCGATGCGTATGTAAGATGCGTGGTGTCCGCAGACTTTCGAGTCTTATCGCAGTCGCTCATATTATATTACATTTCTTGTATATAAATCAAGTTAAAATTGTTAACATAATATTACGTATGGGTTTTATCCAATTTATTTTCAGAGAACCGCCGTTTTTGGTATAAAAAAGTGTATAGAAAAAACAAATATCGGAAAAATAATATCACTGTATATTATATTTAGGAGGGAAAATGTGTACGGCATTGGTTGAAGGGGGCTTCTTCGGTAGGACGCTCGACGTCGAGACCGAGTGGGGCGGAGAGGTGGTTGTTAATAAAAATATAATCGGTATGGCGCGTGTCGCGGGCGGAGTGCCGCTATGGTTTGACGCGGCAAACTCGCACGGACTCGGCGGTGCAGCACTGAATTTCCCGGGGCTTGCAGTTTACCGCGCGGAGTCGGATAAAAGATTCAATATTCCGTCATACGATCTGATCTCTTTCGTTCTCGAAAACTGTAAAAACGTGCGCGAAGCGGAAAAACTGCTCTCGGATGTAAATATCACCCCCGAAGCCTTCGCGTCTGATCTGCCCCCGACACCGCTCCATTGGATCTTCGCCGGCCAATCGGGTAGTATAGTGTTCGAGCAGACTGCCGAAGGCGCGCGTGTCTACCCGAATCCGATAGGCGTGCTGACGAACGCCCCGACCTTCCCCGAACACTTGAATAATATAAAAAAAGGAAAGAAACCGACCGATCTTTCATCCGAATCTCGCTTCATCCTTGCCGCAGAGGCAAAAAAACGCCCCGCACCGTGCAGCGCAGAGCAGTTTTTCGATATTATGAAAAGCGTCTTCGTAGAGCTTGGACGCGGTTCGAAAAAGGAAACGAAAACGGTTTATACCTCTTGCATAGACCTCCAAAAAGGGGAGTATTATTGCCAAACGGACGGAAAAATTAAATTAGTGGGATGTGTTGACAAAGCGCAACAAATGTGATATAATAATAACGGAGAGCACCGATGACGGTTGCTTCCCATCTAAAAGTTATAAAAGAATAACCGCTTAGGATTGGAAGTCGAGGCGGTTATTTCTTTTTATTATAAAGATCGTTGATGTAAGCTAAAATGACGAAGATCAGGGTTATAATCCCCAATACTTCCATAAGCGTAAATACCATTCAACATCACCGTCTCGCTGCGGCTCGGTCACGCCACGGCTCTAACACCACACTGTGGTGTTATTCACTACCGTGGCGCCGCTTCGCTACCTCTCGGGAAGGCAAAAAGAAATATTAATGCTTTCCCGCAAAGGGAAGCAACCGCCACCGTGTTGGTGTTCTCCGAGTATCCGAGGATACTGAAGATATTATATCATAGTTTTGAACGATAGTCAATACGTTCAAACTTAACTCAAAATTGTTTTTTTCTCAATTAACGAGATATAGACAATTACTTGGGGATATGATATAATATTGACAACGGGAACGGTACCGCCCGATTTTCTTGAAAGGAACTTAATATTATGTCATTCGGAAAAAGAATAAAAACACTACGCCGCAACAAGGATATGACTCAGGAGCAGTTGGCTGAAATGCTGTCTGTTTCTCCGCAAGCCGTCAGCCGTTGGGAGACTGACTCCGCCATGCCCGATATCTCGCTCATCCCCGCTATCTGTAACCTCTTTGATACTTCTGCGGATTATTTGCTTGGTATCGACATTGAAACCAAAAAGGAAAAAATCGAGGAAATCTATAAAAATGCTCAAGCATATTCCAGCCGCGGATATCACAGAGAAGCACGTGTGATTTTGGAAGAAGGAATACGTGAATTTCCCAATTCGTTTTTGCTGCTCAAAGCTCTTATGCAACTTTCGCACCGTCAGTTTAACACTAACGACGGTTATACAGCCGATGAGTTGAAAGTTTTTCGAGATGAAGCGATTTCACTCGGAGAACGCATACTCGAATCCTGCACGGATGACTCAATACGTCACAGTGCTATTCAGATTCTTTGCTTCATGTACCCTAAAGCAGAAAACAGAGAACGCGCCATCCAGCTTGCCGAGCGTATGCCGTATATGTCGGCATCGCGCGAGTTCCTGATGCCGCGACTCTATATTGGAAACAAACAGTATTCGGCTGTTCAGAACAAGATATTTGATCTGTTACAGTGGTTTGTGCATTCCGTCGATAATATGTATATCAAAGATGATTCCGGAAAATTGATATATACTGCGGAGGAAAACGCGATTCTTCGCGATAAGATGATTGTTATTCTCAATACCGTTTTTGAAGATGGCGACTTTGGATATTTCCATACTATTTTAGCCTCAATCCACAAAGGGCAGGCACATTTCTATGCAAAGACTAAGGATAAAGTAAAGGTATTGAAGCACCTGAAAGCTGCATCCGATCATGCAGTCGGTTTTATCGAATCCTTCAAAGACGGTAAAGGATACCATACCTCGCTTTTGTTCCGAAGCTACGGATTCGGATCGTTTTCGACTTCCGACAGAAACAACGACGCGATGAGGCTCATCAACGAAATGAAAAAATCGGAATACGATTTCATCCGCGATAACGCGCAATTTACCGCTATCGGCGAACAAATGGAAAAATACGCGCAGAAGTGGGAAATTAATAATTGAATAAAACAAAGCCGCAGCTTCAAACGAGGCTGCGGCTTTTCTTGACAAATCTTCAAATATGTGATATACTATGTTCAGTATCTGCGGATACTCGGAGAGCACCATAACACGGTGGCGGTTGCTTCCCTTTGCGGGAATGCATTAATATTTCTTTTTGCCTTCCCGAGAGGGGAGGTGATGTTGAATGGTATTTACGCTTATGGAAGTATTGGGGATTATAACCCTGATCTTCATCATTTTGGCTTACATCAACGATCTTTATAATAAAAAGAAATAACCGCCTCAGCTTGGAACCCTTAGGCGGTTATTTTCTGTAACTAACTTCGGGAAGCAACCGTCATCGGTGCTCTCCGTTATTATTATACAATGTTTTTCTCTTTTTGTCAACAGTTTTGAGAAAAATAAATCTTCCTCTCCTTTTTGTGACCAAATCACGGAATTATCCGCGAAAATGCGGTATAATATGAGTGTAAAAACAAGAACACCTCAAAAGGAGATTAAAAATATGAATGCACTTAAACTGAACAAGAATAATTTCGATTCCGCTATCCAAAGCGAAAAGCCCGTCCTTCTTGATTTCTATGCAGATTGGTGCGGTCCTTGCCGTATGATACTTCCGATCGTCGAAGAGATCGCTGGTGAGAGGGATGACGTCGTTGTTGCAAAGATCAACGTTGACGACGAGCCCGAGCTTGCCGAAAGATTCGGCGTGTTCAGCATTCCCACGCTCGTTGTAATGAAGAACGGTGAGGTTGTAAACAAGTCTTCCGGTGCAAGACCGAAGGAGCAGATTCTGGCACTTTTAAGTTAAAAACCAATTGTAAAACTACGTTTTACAATTGAAGGCGCGCGCTTATCGCCGCTCGTCAAAATCTGCGATTTTGACGGCTCCCCTCGGCGCGCGGACTCGCCCGGCTCGTCTGAAAGGTGTTTTTCCGGTCAGCAGAGCCGCCGGAAAAACTGATTTTATTATATTTTAAGTTAACGCGCGAAGGCGGCGTTTGTCGAGAATTTTGATACCCTCGCTTCGGGAGGATGAGATAATACCCTCGGAGGCGAAATATTTAAGCATACGAGAAACTACTTCACGGGCAGATCCCATGTATTTGGCGATCTGCTCGTGTGTCAGTTTTACGGTATCCGAGCCGTTTTTCGCTGCTTCATCGAGCAGGAAGATCGCAAGACGCTTGTCCATACTCATAAAGAGGATCTGCTGCATTACCCACATAACGTCGGAGAAGCGACCGAGCGCGCTTTCGAGCGCAAAGATCTTCGCTTCGGGCATACGGCGTGCGAGGTCCTCGTAGGCACAGCCGCCGACGACTATGCACTCGCTGTTTTCCTCGGAATCGACAAAGACGTCAAAGGTGATCGATTCGAGCACGCAGGAGGCGGAAAGGATGCACATCTCGCCGGGGAAGATGCGGTAGAGGGTTATCTCCTTGCCGTCCTCGGAGAGGATGTAGAGACGCAGACTGCCCGACTTGACGAGGATTACACCCGTGCAGCTCGCGCCGTCGTGAATATTTGCACCCTTGCGGAAGTTGACGTGCTGTGACGAGCGAAGGAAGGTCTCGCGATCGTGCTCGGGCATGCGCTCCCAGAAGGGGAAGTTTTCTCTGAATACTTCAATAAGCTCTTGCTTTTCCATAATAAAGCTCCATAACGATTGATAACTTGATTATAGCACGATTTTTCCCGAAAGTCAATAAGCGAGAAAGTTTTTGAAGATTCTTAAGGAACTTTTTTCAAAAAGTTCCTTAAGCGGAGCCCGAACACTTGCCTTCGGCAAGCTGCAAATCCGGTTTGTCGGCTCACGCCTCCATTTTCCTTCGGAAAAACACCGGATCTGCACGGAGTCTCGATTCTAATGCGCGAGCTTAAGCTCGCGCCACCACGCTTCAAAATCACGAAGCTCTGCTTCGGGATTTTGGACTTAATAACCGCTTCCCGATTGTAGGGAAGTGGTTGTTAAGTCATTCCTTTGCACATATAAAAGGAAACAATCCGCGCGGCGGATTTTTTATCTTAATTATATTTCGCCCTTGATAATCCTTGGGCGCGAAATCCTTCGTGCAGGCGCTGACTACCTTCCCCAACCCCTTCCGCAAGCGGACGGGGCTTTTTTAGTGCGCGGAAACTTATTTCTTAAGCATTCTGAATATCGTTTTTTGTTGTCTTCGGCAAATGATGTTGCACTACGTGCAAATGAAGTTGCCTGCGGCAAATGATGTTGCGCTTCGCACAAACGATGTTGCGCCCCGCGGGGGCGCAAATAAAAGGAAAAAATCCGCCTTGCGGATTTTCACATCTTTATTATATTTCGCCCTTGATATTGTTTGGGTGCGAATTCCTTCGCGGGGGCGCTGACTGCCCTCCCCAACCCCTCCCGCACGCGGGAGGGGCGTTGAATTCAAGCGTATAATTGATCGTTTGTGGGGAGCGATGTGCGGTTGCTTTTTATTTTTGGGGGAGCTTTTTGTATTTTGACATTGGTATATCCCAAACATCCAAGAAACGCTCTCTACTGCCCATCAAGACGTCCCATTCTCCTTCTTCGGTCTTTACAAGATATATGGTCTCATCATGACAGCAGTAATTCCATCCCCAGTCTTTGAGGTCGATCCTGACTTGAAATACCATACACTCCTCGTAAACCTTTCCGAATGAATTGCAATACTCGAGGCTTTCCTTGCATATTTCATCGGTTGTATAGGTTATCGAGTGAAGCCACTGCGGATAATCCGGATCATCATAGCTTTCCTTGATTGCTTCGGCTGCCTTTTTGCGTTCCTCTATTGAGTACATATCCGACTCTCTGTACCAGATCTTGACTATATTTATATAGCCGGCAATATAAACCGTGAGGAAGAGGATGCTTAAAACTGCCGAAACGATCGAAATGCTTTTTATTGTTGTCTTGGTTTTTTCCTTTTTTTCGTGCCTTTGAAGTATACTCTCCTTTTCCTTTTTGAGCAGTTCTTCGTTGGTGTCCGAACACATTTGCTGAAATACGGAGTAGCAATCGGAGCAAACTGCGAGATGATTTCTTACCTTTTCCGCACTCGCCTCGCTGCAGGCTTCGTCAACGTAAAGGGGGAGCAGGTCGCGTACGATGTCACATTCTTTACTCATTTTTCTCATTCATCCTTTCTTGAATTTTCAGCTTGGCGCGATGATAAGTAACTCTTGCCCAGCTTTCGGATTTGCCGAAGATCTCGGCGATCTGCGAATATGAAAGCTCGCCGAACACCCGAAGACCGAATACCTCCTTGTAGGGTTCATCCAAACGGTGCAGAACAAGGTGTATGCGAAAAGCCATATCCGAATCAGCCGCCATCCGCTCAACACTTTCCTCGGATGCGAGATGACCGATCTCGTCAAGACCGATTGTGTTGCGCTTTTTGCGAAGCTCGTCGTAGTAAAGATTTTTTGCGATTGAGCAAAGCCAAGTCAGCTCATCCGAAAGTCCCGAAAACTGCGCTTTCGCGGTAACGGCTTTGTAGAAAGTGTTCTGCGTGATCTCCTCTGCCAGATCACGGTTTCGTGCGAGCGTAATTATATATGAATATACCTGCATATAGTAGGCGGTATACAGCTTTTCGTAATCCATACTCATCATCACCTCCTTCGCTTTCATAGATTAGACGGAGAATTCCCGATTTCGTTACAAAGATTATAGCATATTTTTTCTAAAAATGTGTGAACGCAGAGGAAAAGGGTGCCGCGCAATGCGACACCCTTTGTTTATTCGGTTTTTTCTTCGGCTTCTTCCTCGGTCTCGGGGGTGAAGCACCGCCGCAGATCGAAAAGCGTCTTCATCAGCACGATCCCCGCGATAAGGTAGAGGATCGCGACTCCGATCGAAGTATAAAAGCCTACGATGCTATTCGGATTGGTCAGATAGAGCAGAATGATCGCCGCAGTCAGCATGATGGTCTGGAACGTGCGGCAGTTCAGGATAGTGCGGTCAAGATCATCTCCTGCGGTCTGATATTTAGCCGCGATCGTGGCGAGATTTGTCATAAGCTGAAAATGAAAATAGATATTGACCACGCTTACGATGATGTCCGCGATCGGAATCAGGGCTCCGAGGTCAAAGGATAACAGATCGCCGATCCACGATGCGATATGCCATATAGTCAGTATACCGACGAGGGTATTCAGAAGATTAAGCTCACGCTCGGCGTCGCAGAGCTTCTTGATCGCCGAGTGGAAGAGCAGATAGCCTACGAACGCGGGCAGAATGTTCAAAGTGCCGAGGTTGATGTTGAAATAGATGAAGAGATATCCCCACGCGGCATTGCCGATGCCGTCATAAAGCTTTTCACGGTCGATCATTCCGCGCCTCCTTTCTGCAATACAAGATCAAGCTCTGCTACCTTTACGCTGTTGATGTAGAGATCGGCGGCGAAGTATTCGGGGAGTTTAACCTTCTTTTTCGGATTGATGCTACCCCCACCGCCATCGATCGTGATCATAGATCCCCACCCCCCTAAGAGCTGTTTGCTGATGCATTGCTCTCCCGTGACGGAGTTTGTGAATTTAGAATAACCGGCGTTGTTCTTCGGAACCGCAAGCGCTTCGGGGCGTTCTTCACCCTCGTATACGGGCATGGTCGAGAGTCCGATTTGCGAGATCGACCATTTCTCCGATTCCGATATTGTACGATAGTATCGAATGTAATTGCTTCTGAATCCCCCCGTGAAATCGGTATTGGGCTTGGGAACGGTATTGTAGTGTGAGCTTGAGAGAAACCACAGATCGTTCTGATCGGTCACGGTATTTTCAACGGTATGAACAGTTTGAAGGACGAACTCGACCTTCATATTGTTTTCCTCGCCCGAATAGATGAGTCCCGGAAGATCGAGATCACCCCATGCCAAGCTCGTGCCTTTGGTTTCCAATAATCTGAAATCCTCGAGCGGGACGGCAACCCATCTGCCGTTTTCCTTTTCTACGCGGAGATTCTGCAGCGCGAGACCTCCCGAAAAACCATCTTTTGCGGCGGGCGGATAGTCGAGAACGAGTAACGCCTCATATTGATTATCGCCGACCTGCGTCAGATTGTAGACGTAATATCCCTTTTGCGAGTCGGCATAGCCGTCAAGTCCGGGTTCCCACTTTTGCGTTTGAAGCATTTCGTTCAGAATGTCGTCCTGCAACTCCTCGGGAGCGCACATTGCGCGGTAATATCCGTTTTTGACCATCACGGCTTTGGCGTATGTGTCAAAAGCGCCCGCGGGAGTGGTGCAGGGAGTGCTTCGCGCAGAGGCAAGGGTGAGCGGGATAGAATCAAGATCGATCACCGAATCCGCCTTTGCGCCGATGACGAGAGGGAAGGCGAGCAGGATCACGATGCATACCGAAACAAGTCCCATTCCCTTCGGATATTGCTTGAAACGAACTATGTTTTCGATACGCTTGCCGATATTTTTTCCGCCGTTGTTGATAGAGGTGCTTCCCGCGGTTTTTGAAAAACGCTCATTTGCCATTGAAAGCAGGATGCGTCCGTATTCGCGGCGCTCCTCGCCCTCGATGTTTTCGAGGACGTACTGATCGCAACGCGATTCCATATCGTTCAGCGCGCGGTTTGCGCAGTAAATTACAAGAGGATTGCACCAATGCAGACAGCGCAGAGCGCAGATGATGACGCTCCATAGCGTATCTTTGTTTTTGAGGTGGAAAAGCTCGTGCAGGATGACCTTTTCGTCAAGCTCACGCTCCGATGGGATCGCGAGGACAGGGCGGATGATCCCGCAGACGAATGCGCTCGGAAGTCCTTCTACCTCGATCACGCGGCAGAGCTTTATGCCCCTCTCCTCTGCAATAGACTTGATCCGACTCATTTTTTCCGCACAAGGCTCGGTGCCTCTGCGCAAAACGAGTCGAAGACTGAGATATGATACTGCGTATCTGATCATAAATGCGATCACACCGAGGAAATAGACCGCAAAAAGCCAATCGGCAAAGGTTTGCGGTAGTTCCTTGATGATCGGGAGTGGATACAGGACCTTTGTGAAGCTGTAATCACCGAACTGCGATTTGACGATCTCAACTGCCGTTTGCCAGCGGAAGAGTGAGTAACGCCCGAAAATTCTCGCGGGAATGAGCATCATGATCCCGAGCACGCTCCAAACGGCGAACTGCCATTTCGGAGGCAATTTATCTCGGAAAAGGGCTTTGACGGTCAAAATTAAGACGGCAATTCCGGTGACGTTGAGTGTCTGAAGAAGAAAGCCCCAGATATCATACATCGTCAGACCTCCATATTGTCGAGCAACTTACGAAGCTCTTCGCGTTCTTCTTCGGAAATATGTTCTTCTTTTAAGAACGCTGCGATCAGATCGCCCGCCGAGCCGCTGTAAACGCGGCTCAAAAAGCTCTTGCGCTCCTTTTGCCGACAGCTCTCGCGGTCGACGGTCGCGCGGTAGATATGGGGACTTGAGTCCTTGTCTATGTCGACGAGCCCTTTTGCCTCCATTCGTGTTAGATAGGTGAGGACGGTATTTCTGCTCCATCCCGTTTCACCGTGTAATTCACTGACGAGCACGCCGAGCTCCGCTCCGCCCGTTTTCCAAAGCGCGGAGAGGACTGTCCATTCTCGATCGGATAAATTCATAACGAAAACCTCCTACAGGTGTAGTATCACTTATATACTACACCTGTAGGAGTGATTTGTCAATAGGTTGGGTAAAAATAATTGTAACAAATTTGTGAAGAAGGAAAAAATCCGCCTTGCGGATTTTCACATTTTATTAAATTTCGCCCTTGATATTGTTTGGGTGCGAAATCCTTCGCAAAGGTGATGACTGCCCACCCCACCCCCTCCCGCACGCGGGAGGGGTGATAATAGGGAGACTCCGTTATTCAGCTTTCTGAATTTTGTTATTCAAGAGCTGCGCCGTGCGCGGCGCAGGGTGACAGAGCGCAATCCTTCCCTACAGTCGGGAAGTATTGACTCTGTCCAAAAAGCCGAAGTAAACTTCGTCTTTTTGAAGCGCGGTGGCGCGAGCTTAAGCTCGCGCATTGAATGAGGCTCCGCCTCAAACTCCGCAAACTTTTGAAAAAGTTTGATCAAAACTTACCGCTTTGTGATGTTGTCACGGAAAATTGGCTGCAAACTTGATATAATAATAATGTAATAAACGAAAGCGAGAATTAAAATGGAACGTATTCACGATATGATAATAATCGGCGGCGGGCCTGCGGGGTACACGGCGGCGCTTTATGCGGCGCGCGCGGGGCTTGGCGCCCTCGTTATAGAAAGAATGTCGGCGGGCGGTCAGATGGCTGTCACCGACACGATAGATAATTATTCCGGCTTCAGCGAAGGCATCCCCGGCTGGGAGCTCGGTATGAAGATGCAGGCGGGCGCGGAACGCTTCGGTGCCGTTACGAAATACGGCGAGGTCGTCTCCGCCGAGCTTGAGGGTAATATTAAAAAGGTAAAAACTTCATCGGACGAGTTTGGGGCGCGCACGGTTGTGATCGCGACGGGCGCGAATCCACGCGAACTCGGCATTGAGAGGGAAGAGGAGTTCGTCAGCCGCGGCGTTCACTACTGCGCGCACTGCGACGGAAGATTTTATAAAAACAAGGTGGTTGCCGTTGTCGGCGGCGGTAATTCCGCGCTTGAAGATGCGCTT
>JAZRGT010000055.1:0-30913 GCA_045644325.1 Eubacteriales bacterium
GGTATAAGTAACAGTAACGGTAGACTGGTTCATCAGGTTGTTGCCGTCAGGGATAACAACACGCTCAGCCTTTGCATCGTTGCCCTTGAACTCGATGCTGTCGTTGTTGGTACGACGGAAGATCGAGAAGTGGTCGTTGTCAGAGAAGATGAATGTGTCGTAGGAAGAGCCGAGGAGCTCGATCTGACCGAGGGTGAGCTCAACGGTCCAAGCCTGACCGTTAATAACTTCAAGAGCCTTGTCAGGGAAGTAGAAGAAAGCGCCGTCAACGTTGAAAGCATTGTCGGTCCACTTGTTGAACTCATCGATTTCAAGGGTGAAGTCGTTATTGTTGCCGGAGATGTCCTTCCAGACGGTAGCAGTCTTATCCTGGCCATTGCCGGTGTTATTCAGACCGTCGTAGTGGATAACGAGACCGTCGTTGATGTACGCGGGATCAGCTGCGTTGGTGGGGAGTGCGAAGACTGCTACGATAGTCAGCAGAGAGAGCATGATTGCAAGAATTTTTTTCATGGTTTTTACCACCTTTCTAAAATGCACTAATACTATACCATAATTTTAAGACTTTGTCAAGATAAAAAGTTCATTATTTTGGCATATTGTAAAAAAATACGATAAATTTTGTTCAAAAAGTAGGTGAGTGATCAGAGGGGATGACTTACGAGCCCACCGAAACGTATTCTTTAATTTTAAAAAGGAGCATAAACGCAACGGCGATAAGATTTTCCCCGCTATATGACGAATTTCAATCATAATAACGATATTAAATTACCCCCGCCGCGATCAGCGGTGGGGGTAATAGGATCAATCCTGATAATAAAGACTAAACTTTGTCACGCCCTTGATGGTCTCTCCGTCGATCTGGAGAGGACGGGGGGAGTCGAATTCGACGGTGATGTGCTTGCCGGAACGAAGCTCGACCTTCTTTTTGTGCTTGGTGTGCTCACCCTTGAAGAGAGAGGGGAAGATGAGGAGTGTCTGAAGCTTTCCGGTGTCGTGGAAAACGCAACAGGAAACGATACCTTCTCCGCCGAGACGGTCCTGATCGGGGCAGGGCATCATTCCGCCGCCGTAGTAGCGTCCGTTCATCGCGGGCGCGAGCCAGATCTTCTTGTAGCTGATGCTCTCGCCGTCAACGGTGACCTTGCCGCCGCAGGTCTTGTATTTTCCGAGCAGACCGCCGATCGCGATCGCGGTGTAGTCGATCTTCTCGACCTTCTGCTCCTTCATAGCGTCGCCCATCATACAGCAATAGCCGTCGATACCATAGCCGACGCCGTTGAGGACTTTATACTTCTTACCGTTTACCTCGCAAACGGGGAGCTTTTCTATGTATTTGTTGATAAGGATCGGCTCGCTCTGCTCGGTCAAGCCGAGGTCGCGCAGAAAATCGTTGCCCGAGCCCGATGCCATATAGTAAACGTCACCGTGCGGGAGGTCACCGATGTCGTTGACAAAGCGGTTAAGAGTGCCGTCGCCGCCGCAAATAACGATGGAAGCCTCACCCTTGTCCGCGAAAAATTCAGAATAGGACTTGATATCCGTCATTGAAACGATCTCGGAGTCGGGGTAAACGGATTCGGACAGCTTGCGTGCCGCAGATTCGCTCATACCGTTGCCCGCGTGGGGATTGTAAAGAATATAAAATTTAGCGCTCATTGAAGTTCTCGCTTTCATAAATTTCCAAGGTATATTATACACGAAGAACCTCAACTGTTTTTCACATACAAATCAATTATTGTTGAAAAAGAGAGATAAATTAGCATTCGGCTCCCACTCTCGCGTTGCACCCGAAGCCGCCGAGCAAGATCAAATGTCTTCCTTTTATTTAATTTATAATCTTTCCGACCGCTCCGCCCGGATGAATGAGGGCGAAATCGGAGAGGGCGTAGTCCTTTTCCTCCATAATTCCCATCATCAGGGCGTTGAAGATGGCAATAGTTGCCGCGAAGCTTGCGGTGGACATAACGCCGTAGACATCGCTTTCGGGCACGTCGGGGAGGAGAAGCACGGCATCGGCTGACTTTGCAAGCTCGGAGTCGCGGTTTGCCGTGACGAGCGCGATCTTCGCACCTTTTGCCTTGGCGATCGAAACGAGCGGGATGAGCTCGTCGGTCTTGCCGCCCTTGGAAACGAGGATGAGAAGATTATCCCGCTTCAGCGCGCCCATACCGCCGTGAACAGCCTCACTCGGCGGGACGAATTTTGCAGGGCATTCAACGCAACAGAGCGAATGAGCGAACTTTTTCGCCGCAAATCCCGAAGAACCGCACGCAGAGAGTACGACGAGGCTTGAATTCAAGATGAATCCGAGCGTTTTAGAGAATTCCTGCTCGTCCATCTGTTCGTAAAGCACGTCGAGCGCACGGCGTTCCGCCGCGACGGAGCTTTTCATAAATTCAAAGGTAGAGCTTTTCATAAAATCTTTTCCGCCTCGCTTTCGCTGAAAAATACGTTAAAGTAGAGCCAGAGGACCGAATATCTGTCCTTGAGGTCTTTCGCGAACCAAACGCCGCTTTCTATCTTTTCCGCGCCGTACATTTCCTCGAAAAGGGATAGATCAAATCCGCAATCGGTCAGCATTTCTTCGATCTCGGCGGCGGTGGGGCATTCGTTCAGGATAGCGAGAACATCGCTCCACTTCTCGCGGTAGACGTCATTCACGGGATTTGCGTAGCGTCCCGCGCTCTTTTGCAGATCGCTGACCTCGGGCGCGATCTTGCCGTAGATTTTTTCGTAGCACTGTTCTCTCGTTTCATCCGAAACTGCGGAAAAGTCGGGTTTTGCAAGCGCGCGAAGCTTCTCGCGCAGCCGTGCTGTGACGATCGTGGAATAGCCGACGTCGGTGCCGTGGAGAAAGTAGGGCTTGTCCTCAAGCAGACCCGTGATCTCGAAATAGTGCGAGAGATGGTGCTCGCTTCCCGAGCCGGGGCGGGTGGTGGAAAGGAGAGTCAGCGTCACGCCGATGAGCACGAGATCGCGCATCAGCTCCTCGATTGCCTCGGACTTGCGCTCCGCAATATCCTTTGCAAGCGAGCGGATGAGATTGGTCTTTTCGAGAACTAAATCGTAAACTTCGGGGCAGAGGTATTCGCCGTTGATAAGCCGGCTGAGCTTCCAATCGTTCAGCGCGGAATATTTGCCGATAATGTCGGCGTAGCCCGAACGGATCATCTCGGCGGGAGCGTTCTTGAGCACCTCGGTATCGCCGATGATGAGCGCGGGGGCGTGCGTGGTCTCGGTGACCTTCATACCGCCGAGGATCATTGCCGCACCCGACGAGGCAAAGCCGTCCATCGAGGGCGCAGTGGCAACGATGCCGCACTTTATTCTTGCAAAAAAGGAAACATATTTGCAGATATCGTTGATAACGCCCGAGCCGATGCCGAGGATGAGATCGGTCGCGGGTGTCATTTTCGCCCTGACAGCACCGATCGCAGTCTCGTCGGGGACGAGCAGGTCGTCGGTCACGAAAAGGCAGACGTCCTCGACCTTTCCGCCCAGCAGATCACAAACGCGCTCGCCGCAGACGGCGTAGGTGTTCGAGTCGGCAACTAAAAGTATATTTTCAAATTTATTAACGCTCTCGGGCAGACGGTCGATAGCACCCCGCCCGATATCAACAAGGTCGATATCGCATCGGTGCGTGCGCCCGCAAGAGCAGGCAATATCGCGGTTCAGAAGTTCAAAAAGTTCCATTTTTCACTTTCCTTTTTCTTTGTTGCATTAATTATAGCGCAAAATCGGTGAAAAATCAAGATGGAGATGATTTTTCATTATTTTTAGGTACTTGAAATTTGCGATGTTTTATGTTATAATGAAATCAAATCCAAAGAAAGGACAAAAACTATGGACTTCAAGTTTCTTATTCGAAGATTTTTAGCATTTGTTATCGATTGGAACATTCTATTCGGTGTTGGGATGGTGCTTATGTTTTTCGGTCCGGGGGGCAATCCGGAGTATTTTCTTTGGCCGAGTATCGAGATGTTTGGTTCGCTCGGATTCATTTTGGGACTTTTGTGGATGCCTTTATATTGCTTATTTAAGGACTGTTTGTTTGGCGGAAGAAGTCTTGGTAAATTGATCTGCGGACTGACTGTTCAAAATTTCGAAACGGGAGAAAAAGCATCTTACGGAAGTCTGATAGTGAGAAATCTTTCGTATGTGATAATTCAGATAGAAGGCATCATTGTGCTCGCTAACAAAGGCAGAAGAATCGGCGATATTATGGCGAATACAAAGGTGGTAAGATACCAAAAAATCAAATAATGAAGGAGCAAAATCCTCCCGCTTGCGGGAGGATTTACTCCTTCCAAAACGGCGCCGGGGCGGCGCCGTTTTGAAGCGCATGAGAGAGTTCCGCGCGGCTCTGGCGATTTTCCGAAGGAAAATGGAGGCGGCAGCCGACAAGACAGAGTCGACTTTTGCCGTAGGCAAATATGTCTGCGGAGGGCGGCTTAAGGCTCCGCCTTAAGAAACCGCAAACTTTTGAAAAAGTTTGATCAAAACTTCGACCTTTTAATAAAATCGAAAATTTTCGAGCAAAGCGAGAAAATTCACCTTACCTCTGCCCTCTGCCCTCTGCCCTCTTACCTCAAAAAACGGCAACCCTCGAAAGGATTGCCGTTTTTCATTATAAGCAATTATTCAATAGATCCGGATGCTACGAGATTAACGCCGAGTCCCATAAAGTTCTCAACAATAACGTCACCGGGAACAAGCTTGCCGGATACGGTAAGCTTCTTGACCTCTTCCATAGCCTCCATCTGCATCTCCTTGGGAATAGGAGCGGAGGTTCTGACTGCTACAAGCGGTACGTTTGCTCCCTCGGTTTTAACGGAGGAGGTAAGGATGCGGAGAGGACGAATGAACTCGTTCTCGGCATACTTCTTACCGCGGGGGCACTTGAAGCCTTCGCAGCTTGCGATCTCGCCCTTTGCGGGGTCGCCCGAGACCTTAATGATACAGCCCTGGGGGCAGGTGATACAAATAATATCCTTGGTTATCATAATTCGTTCTCCTTCCTTAAATTACTTCGATCTTGATAGCGGAAACGCCCTTCATCTGCTCGGGAGTTACCTCGACGTGCTCCATCTCACCGGGATTAATCTTGATGAGCTTCTTGGAGTAGATCTCCTTATCGTCTGCATAAACCTTCATGGTTACGCCGAGCTTGGGAGCACCTGCACGGAAGAAGAGCTTCGCGGGAGCATCGGGACAGATTCTCTGAGGACAGATGTAACGAACGTTGTTTCCGGTAACGGAGGGGATCTCCTCTGCCTTGGGGAGAGTTCCGAGCGCGTACTGCGCTGCGTACTTACCTGCGCGGAGGGACTCGTCGGTTACGTTGTCAACGAGGTCGTTAACGTGAACTACGTTACCGCAAGCGAAGATATTCTCGCTGCTGGTCTGCATGAACTGGTTGACCTCGGGACCGTTGGTGATGGGGTTGATCTTGATGCCCGCCTCACGGGTGAGCTCGTTTTCGGGGATAAGACCGCAGGAGAGAAGGAGAGTATCGCACTCGTAAAGCTTCTCGGTGCCTGCGATGGGCTGCTTGGTCGCGGGATCTACCTCTGCGATCACAACGCCCTCAACTCTCTTGTGACCCTTGATCTCAACGATGGTGTGGGAGAGAAGAAGCGGAATGCCGAAGTCATCAAGGCACTGAACGCGGTTACGGGTAAGACCTGCGGTGTAGTCCATGATCTCTGCAACTGCGAGAACCTGTGCGCCCTCAAGGGTCATACGGCGAGCCATGATCATACCGATGTCGCCCGAGCCGAGGATAACGACCTTCTTACCAACCATCATATTCTGACGGTTAACAAGACGCTGTGCCGCGCCTGCGGTGTAAACGCCTGCGGGACGGGTACCGGGAGTCATAATAGCTCCGCGGGTACGCTCGCGGCAACCCATTGCGAGAACGATCGCCTTGCCCTTTGCGGTGAAGAGACCGTCAACGGGGTTGATGCCGACAACGGAATCTGCGCCAACCTCAAGAACCATTGTGTTAAGCTTAACTTCGATATCGGTAGCCTTTACCTTTTCGATAAAGCGGTATGCATATTCGGGACCGGAAAGCTCCTCGTTAAAATGCTTAAGACCGAAGCCGGGGTGGATACACTGCTGGAGAATACCGCCAAGGCTTACGTCACGCTCAACGATGAGAACCTTTTCTGCGCCTGCTTCCTTTGCGCCGACTGCTGCAGCAAGACCTGCAGGTCCGCCGCCGATAACTATCACGTCATAAATTTTTTCAGCCATTTTTAGTCCTCTCCTTTCTTATCTTACAAAGCCCGTGAGCATTTCGGAGCCCTTGTCGTTCTTGCAAACTTCGTCGGGAGAAATGCCAAGCTCGCGTGCGATGATCTCGATTACGCGGGGACCGCAGAAGCCGCCCTGGCAACGACCCATACCTGCGCGGAGGCGGCGCTTTACGCCGTCAACGGTGGTTGCACCGAGAGTGCGGTGGATCGCGTCGCAGATCTGACCTTCGGTAATGGTCTCGCAACGGCAGATAACGTTACCGTAGCGGGGATCCTTTGCGATAAGCTCTGCCTTTTCCTCAGCGGAGAGATCAACGAAGTGAGGAGTGCCCTTGCGGGTCTTGATGAAGTCGGTCTTGGGCTCAGCCTTGAGACCGTTTTCGATAAGGAGATCGGCTACGTACTTTGCAACTGCAACCGAGTTGGTAAGACCGGTGGAACGTACTCCGGAGATGTTAACGTAGCCCTTAAGATCGTCGTACATATCAATGTTAAGACCCTCGGGATTACGCTGAGGACGGAGACCGGAATACTGGGTGATGGTGTCGCGGAGGTTTACGTTGGGGATCATCTTGCGAACGTCAGCGGCGATCGAATCGAGACCCTCCTTGTTGGTGCTCTTGTCGAGCTTGTCGGTAAGATCCTCTGCGGTGGGACCAACGAGCATGTTGCCGTGGATGGTGGGACACATCAGCTTACCCTTGGTAACCTTGGTGGGGATGGGGAGCACGATGTAATTGACCTTGCAAGAGGTCTTCTTGTCAAGGATATAGAACTGACCCTTACGGGGATTTACGTAGTAATCGTTCTTACCGACGTAAGAAGCGATCTCGTCGCAGTAAAGACCTGCGGCGTTGATTATGTACTTGCACTCGATGTCACCCTTGTCGGTCTTAACGGTGGTAACTGCGCCGTCTTTGGTTTCGATACCGATACACTTGGTAGCGAGCTCGAAGTGAACGCCGTTGTCAGCCGCGTTCTCTGCAAGTGCAATGCAGAAGAGGAAGGGATCGATGATGCTCTCACGGGGAATGAAGAGACCGCCCTTTACCTCAGGGTTGAGCTCGGGCTCCATCTCAAGAAGCTCGGCTGCGGTCTTGTACTCAACGTCATAAACGCGGTTTTCCATAGCCTTGTGCTTGATAGCGGGGAGCTGCTCCATCTGCTCGTCGTTGAATGCGGGAAGAATTGCGCCGATGCGGGAGAAGGGAACGTCGAGATCCTTGCAGATCTCATCGTACATGGGGTTTGCGGCAACTACAAGTCTGCTCTCAAGAGTACCCGGCTTTGCGTCATAGCCGGTGTGGATGATCGCGGAGTTAGACTTCGAAGCACAACCTCCGACGTCCGCGTTCTTTTCAACTACGGTAACGTCGAGCTGGTACTTGGAAAGCTCACGCGCGAGTGCAGATCCTACGGCACCTGCACCAATGATGACAATGTCTGTCTTTTTCATCGTGTTCTCCTTTATATTTTTAATAAATTTACTTTACAATCGTCACGGGAGAAAACTCGCCGTCCGAGAAGGGATAGAAGCTCTCGGGGATCTTCTCAAAGGGAAGAGAGAGCAGATCTGCGGTTGCGGCACCCTTGGTGGATGCGGGGTAAATGAGGTCGGTCAGCGGACCGTAGAAAGCGCGGAAGGATGTGCAAGCCTTTACAACTACCATCTGGAAGTCGCAGGGATCGTATCCGAAGGCGCGATAGAGACGGGGATCACCGTTGAAGCGGTGCTGAGTAGTAACTACAACGATAAGGTTGCGGATCTTGACTACTGCGCAGGGACCAAAGTCAACGTACATACCGCGGAAGGGCATCTTGCCGTCGAATATAGCCTTAACTTCAGCCTCAACAGAGACGGGAGTGTAGAGTGCGGGGCTGATGGTTGCGCCGATGGTTGCCTTGACCGTGTTGCCAACGCCCGCCTCGCGGCAAGCGGCAACGAAGGGCGAATCGTTGAGGTACATAAGTGCGCGAACATCCGATTCAAGCGCAAGCACGCGCTCGATGACCTCGGGGCTGTCGCCTGCGGAGCCGGCGTTCGAGGAATCAGCAAAGTCATTGAGGATAACGGGCTTTCCGCTCTCGTTCTTTTCGCCGATCTTGATGATCTCGTCAACGCTTGTCAGATCGGTCTTGAACTCGTGGCGCATATTCCAAAGTCCCTCGGCGAGCTCCTTTGCGATCTCTTCGGCAGCGTCAGCGTCCTCGCCGATGGCAATGACGGAGGAATAGCCGTCCTTTACGTCAAGCCAGGGCTGCATCTGCGAGATAGAGAAGTCGAGAAGCTTGCCCGCCTTAACGTAATCGTGACCCTTCTGCATAAGTGAGTGGAAGGGCTCGGTCTCGGTGGTGTAGGAGCTTGCGGGGATGATCATAGGGATCTGAACGTAAGCCATCTTCGGTGCGATCTTGCCCTCGAGGATGCCGAGGCAGAGGCGCGCCGCGCGTTCACCTGTCTCCCACACGTCAACGTGGGGATATCTCTGATAAAGCGAGATGGTGTTGGTTGCCTTCACGATACGCTCGGTAACGTTTGCGTGGAGATCGAAGCCGATGGTGATCGGAACGTCGGGACCTACGATCTCGCGGATGGCGATAGCGATGTCTCCCTCGGGATCGTCGCTTTCTTCGCTCTGCGCCGCACCGTGCATAAAGAGAACAACGCCGTCGAGAGGCATATTTTCCTTTGCAACCTTTGTGATGTGGGCGATGTAATCGTCAAGCACGCTCTGCTTGATGATCGAGCCGGGCTGTGCGCTCAAAAATCCGCCCGGAATAACAAAAGCCCCCGCGTCTCTGAGTATGCGGAATGACGAGGCGATACCGTCGGTACCCTCGTTACAACGCACGTGAGCGGAAGCATAGTCGAGCATAGTCTGCCCGTATAAACACTGTTTTCTTTTGTACTCCTCGATAGTGGTTCTGCCGGGAGCGAATGAGTTGACCTCCTGATGGAGACCTCCAAGTAAAATTTTCATAATTATACACCCCTTTGATTTAAGGAAGTGGGGAAATAAAAAAAGGTTTCCCTTTAATATTATCGCATATTTTGTCCGTAAAGTCAATAGCGAAAAGCAATATTTTTCTTCAATTATTAAATAAATTTATAGTGCTTTAGGAGATTTTTTTTCGAGGGGATTTTTATTCCATATTTTGTATTGACATTTTATGAGGAATGTTGTATAATAGATATAATAACCATTTTGTAATCAATCGAATTTATAACCGTAAGGAATATTTTATTGAGGATCGGAATCCGATTCAAATAAAATATTCCTTTTTTATTTTCAAATTCTGTGTTGGGTTTTTAACACTTGGTATATTAAAGCACAGACTCCGCCGCCCTATATCAAGAAACTGCCATATTTTATACCCCATCCGCTTGAAATGCTATTGAATTTATGCTATAATAAAGAAAAATCACCCCGGAGGGAAAACATAGATGAACAGCACCGAACGTGTACGCGCCGCGATACTTGGCAAGGAATATGACCGTCAGCCGATCTACGGCTGGGTTTCCGCCAATCTTACCGATCAGATAACCGAACGCTGGGGTTCGGTTGCCGTATTTGAGGATAAATATGAATTCGACGCCGCACACATCTTCGGCGGACCCGGTTCTTGGGACAAGAAGCTGATCGCAAAGATCGCTGCGGAAAACGACGAGCTGACGCCCGATCTTTTGCTCGAGGAGAATATTTTCACCGATCCCGAGCGTGCTTCTTATGAAAGGATCAAGGCATCCCTCGCTCATCACAAGGAAAGAGGTCGCTTCTGCTATATGCAGACCCCCGGCTTTTTCGAAAATTTCAACAGCATCTTCGGCATCGAAAATCAGCTTATGTGGCTCATTCTTTATCCCGATGAGCTCAACGAGCTATACCGCCGCCAGGCTGAATGGACTGTAAAATTTGCAGATAAATGCATCGATCTCGGCATCGATATGATCCACATTTCGGATGACTGGGGATCGCAGAAGGATATGATGTTCGACCCCGAGATATGGCGCGAGATCATTCGCCCGCATCTGAAAAAGGTAATAGATCACGTTCACTCGCGCGGTGCGCTTTGCAGTCTGCATTCCGACGGATGTATCTCCAAGGTAACGGACGAGCTTGCCGAGCTCGGCATCGACCTCCTCCACCCGTGGCAGGAGAGTGCGGGAATGTCTTACGATCTCTATCTCGATAAATACGCCGATTCCTTTGCCATTATGGGCGGCGTTTGCGTGCAGACCGCGATCGGTATTCTGCCCCGCGATCAGCTTGAAGCCGAGATCCGCCGCGTTTTCGGTAAGCTTCGCGGCAAGAGATGGATCACGTGCACCTCGCATTTCGTTCAGGATCATTGCTCAATGGACGATCTTGAATTCGCATTTGACCTGATATATAAGCTCGCAAGAGAATGAAAAAATACACGATAGGACTTGATTTCGGCTCACTTTCCTGCCGAGGAATCCTCGTTGACACCTCGACGGGGATCATCTGCGCCGAGGCGGTAATGGCGTATCCGCACGGAGTTATGACGGAAAAGCTCCCCGACGGCACGCCGCTCGAGGGCGACGTCGCATTTCAGCATCCGCGCGATTTTCGCGAGGCTATGGTGGCTGTGGTCCGCGAGCTTGTCTGCAAGTGCGAGAATGTCGATAATATCGTCGGTATTGCCGTTGATACAACAGTCAGCACGGTTATCGCACTTTCCGCAGATTTTCTCCCTCTTTGCGAGCTTGAAGAATTTACCTCGCGCCCGCAAGCCTTTGCAAAAATGTGGAAGCATCACGGCGCCGCACCGATGGCAAAGCGCGTTGAACGAATTTGTACAGAACAAAACCGCCCCTATCTTGATTGGTACGGCGGAAGTATTTCGTCCGAGAGCCTTTTTATGAAGGCGATCGAAGCCTTCGAGCGCGACCGTGAGGTCTACGATAATACCGCGTGCTTCATCGAGCTTGCCGACTACGTCACCTCACTCCTTACGGGAAAGCCGACATTCAGCCGTCCTTTAATGAAGTCAAAGGCGTTCTATGATCCGAAAACGGGCTATCCCGATGCGGATTTTCTCCGCGCGATCGATCCCGACCTCGTCGGTCTGCCGAATAAACTGACATACGCGTTCAAAGACAGAATTGTCGCAATTCCCGGCGAAGCAGCTGGCAAGCTCTGCCCCGAAATGACAAAAAAGCTCGGACTGCCCTCGGGCATCGCCGTTTCCGCAGGCACTGCGGATTCCTATTCGCCCCTGCTCGGCATCGGCATCAAGTCCTCTGGTCAGATGATAATGACGGTCGGTACCTCGACGGGAATTATGATAATGAGCGACGAGCCGAGGCGCGTCGAGGGTGTGACGGCATCGCTCCACGAAATATACGGCATCAAAAACAAGCATTGCTACGCCTCGGGTCAGACGAGCACGGGCGACGCGCTCGGTTGGTTTGCCGAAAACTGCACTCCCGCGCGCTATGAGCGCGAGGCGGAGGCAAAAGGGCTTTCAATTCAGGCTCTGCTGACCGAAAAAGCCGCGCTTCTACCCGCGGGCTCGGGCGGAGTGATGGCTCTCGATTGGCTCGGCGGCAACAAATCCTGCCTTGCAAATCCAAATCTGACGGGACTTTTCGTCGGCTTGACGCTTTCCACCAAGCCCGAGCAGATGTATCGCGCCCTCATCGAGGCGACTGCGTTCGGTGCTCGCGCAATAGTTGAAAATTACGAAAAAAGCGGCGTTCCCGTCCGCGAGATACGCGCCGCGGGCGGAATCGTCGGTAAAAATAAACTGCTTATGCAGATCTACGCCGACGTCATCGGTCTGCCGATCAAGGCGGGGCGATGCACGCAGATACCCGCACTCGGTGCCGCGATCAACGCCGCCGTCGCCGCGGGAGCATACACCGATATCGAGAGCGCGGTTGATACGATGTCGGTCAAGGATTTCGATATCTACACGCCAAATCCCGAAAATCACAAAAAATACGCTCGGTTTTACGCCGAATATATGACTCTGCATGACTATTTCGGCCGCGGAGCAAACAAAATTATGGAACGATTGAGAGGTAAATTTTAATGGAGATCAGAAAGACCATCCGTCCCGTTTCGCACAAGCTCAAGCCGATGGGCGACGATTCGGTTCGCGAATACATATTTTTTAGCGTAGAATACAATCACTACCGCGACGTCAGCGACGTTGTGGATAACGAGGTGCGCGACCGCTTTGAGCCTGCGGAATGCGAATGCGTTCTCGCTCTGCCCGACAGCTATACCGATGACGGCGAGGAAACTCCGCTCATTATCTCCTTCCACGGCTCCGGATCGCGCGTTTGCGAAAAGGATAATATGATCGGCGGACTTGCCTTTGTCACACAGTGCATCAAGGCGGGCTACGCCGCGCTCGACGTCAACGGCTCGGAGTGGCACGGGCGCACACAAGGATGCTTCGAGCACCTGATGGCGGCATACCGCGCATACAAATACGTCACGAGAAAATACAACCTTTCTCGTCAAGTGCTCATCGCGGGCGGCTCGATGGGCGGTCAGAGCGCGTTCAACTTCATCGGAATGTTCCCGAATATCGTCACAGCCGCAGGCATTTTCTTCCCCCGACTCAATCTTGATACCGTCGAGGTGGACGGTCACTCCTGCCTCGGCTCGTGGGATAAGACCGTAAAGCAAGCTGAAACCGGTAACTCGCCTCGCGACCGTATCAGAGTCACCCACCGCTTCCCGAGCGAGGAATGGTGCGAGAGAAACGTGATCGGCTTCAATCCGCATAAGACCCGCTCATTTACCAACTCCGATGGCGAAAAAGTCGTCATCCCGCCCTGCCCGATCAAGATCTGGCACGGTACGGCTGACCAGACGATCGACTATATGATTTCGGTAGGCTACGCCGAAGCCGTCCGCCGAGCGGGATGCTACATAGAGCTCCACCTCCTCGACGGCGTCGGACACACCACCACACAAGTCATGCGCGACGAGCTGACGATGTGGTTTGACAGATTCAAGTAAATCTGTTAACAGCGAAAAGTTTTTTGAAGATTCTTAAGGAACTTTTTTCAAAAAAGTTCCTTAAGTCGCGATCCGCAGACATATTTGCCTACGGCAAAAGACGACTCTGTCTTGTCGGCTTCCGCCTCCATTTTCCTTCGGAAAACCGACAGAGCCGAACGAAACCCTCTCCGCGCTTCAAGCGGGCGGCGCCAATTTGACGCAAAGCGTCAAATATGACGACACGCTTGGAATAAGCAAAACCTCCCATCGCGGGAGGTTTTGCTTATTCACCCTTAAAAAATGCAATATCAACCAATATTCAACACCCAAAACCTTGACTTTCCCCGCCTTTTGCGCTATAATTGAGCTGACCAAACGAAAGGAAAAACACATGAACGATTATAATTTCGGCAACTTTGTATGCATGCTCCGTGAGAAAAAGGGTTTGACCCAAGCCGACCTCGCGGGGATGCTCGGCGTTACAGCCGCGGCGGTATCAAAGTGGGAAAACGGCTCGTCGAAGCCGCGCGTTGAGGTTCTCTTCAAGCTCGCGGAAATACTCGAGGTCCGTCCCGAGGAGCTGATTGCGGGACACTATATAATAGAAGGAAGCGAACTTCCCTCCGAGGGTGAAAAAGCGATCAAAAACTATAACCCCACGCCGCCGCTCGGCAAAAAGACGGTTATCGCCATCGTCTGCGCGTTAATCGCGTCGGCGATACTTATGGCAGGATTGATAGTGGGCGTGGTTTTCGCCGCGCTTGACTTGAGCAAGGATACTCCCGAATATCGCCTCGGATACAGTTATCTTATCGAAAGCGACAAATTTGCCGAGCTCGGTTTGACCGAGGATGATATTCGCTTTAACAGTTACAGACGAAATATTACCACCAACGCCGACGGCGTAAGGACGGTGAACGTCGAGCTCGGATTCAGGATCGGATTCGGTCGCTCGATGTACGTCATCTGCCACGATGACGGCGAGGGATGGTACGTTTGCGAGGAGTGTACTAAATTTGAATAAACGAAAAAGAGGATGATTTACTGTAATCGTCCTCTTTTATTTATTCGACAAGTTGATTGTTTCTTTTTTCATTTTTTGCGCGTGGCGGTAGGTCTGGTATGCCCCGCCATAAGAATGATCCACAAAGGCAATTACAAGATCTGCGCGCTCCGCCATCCATTTATTGCGGTACGAGATCGCAAATCTCTTGGGTTTATCCTCGATCTCGGGGTAAATTATTTCGTCATATCTTGTTTTTTGATACTCAAGGTGATTTTTTTGATACTCGGCAGTTATATAAGGCGTTACGAAGATCAATTTGGTATGTGGGTGATTTCTTTGATATGCCTTGCAGCATCGATAAGCGAATGAGTCAAAGCCTCCGTACTCGCCGAGAAAGAATTCCGCCGGCTCGTCACCGACTTTTTCCAAAAGTATTTTTGCCAATCTTTCTTCCAGCTCCGCAGTTCCTGTGAATTGCGAATGCCCGCAAAACATCACGATCATGTCGCGCCTCCCGAAAAATAAAAAGTGCGCCTACCGAAGCAGACGCACAAAAAACGCAAACTCCGTTAGTCGCCAAACCAACTTATGCAAATGATAGTTTCCTACATTCTATACATAATTGGAATTTGCATTTTTAACAAATTCTATATGTATAGAATGTAAAAAGGGTATAGTTGCCCTATATGAAAAGGAAAGAGCATTTGCGAATATTAAGTTGGTTTGGCATTACTATTATACCACATTTTACGCCTTTTGTCAATCAAAGTGGGAATTTTTTTGTTGATCAGGGGTGAATGAGCGAAGCCCTCCCGCTTTGGCGGGAGGGCTTACTCATTCCAAACGTGTCGTCATATTTGACGCTTTGCGTCAAATTGGCGCCGCCCGTTTGAAGCGCAGTGGGAGGGTTTCGTTCGGCTCTGACGGTTTTCCGCAGGAAAATGGAGGCGGAAGCCGACAAGGCAGAGTCGGAATTTGCCGCAGGCAAATATGTCTGCGGAGGGCGACTTAAGGCTCCGCCTTAAGAATTCGCGAATTTTTAAAAAGTTCGATCAAAACTTTTCGCTGTTGTTGTTTTTATAAAATGGAAAATTTCCGCCCCGACAGGGGCGGAAATTAACCTTCATTTTGCCCGAAGGGCAAATTATCATTCGGCGAAGCCGATTATCACTCTTGCGAAGCAAGATTATCACTCGCGCGAAGCGCGATTTGCTTTGCTCAATCCTTAAGAATCTCCACAATCGGCGTTCCCTGCGCATCCGGCAGCTCTGCTCCGAGCAGCTTTGCGTAAGTGGGTGCTTCGTCAACGATCGGACGGCGGTCGATAACTACGCCTTCCTTAATGTGCGGTCCCTTTGCGATAAGCGTGGGCTGAGGTCCGAGATCGGGATAGTAGCCGTGTGTTGCTCTGCCGAAACGGAAGTCGGTGAGGTCAACGGGCGCGATAAGCGGACGTTTGCAGCTATCCGAGAAGGAGGTGTAGCCGTCGGATTCGAGTACGAAGGAGAAGTCACCGTCAAGATGCTCGAGCTCGGCAATCTCCTCGCGCGTCCATACCTTCGAGAAGCCGTAAATGCCCTCGTCACGGAGGTGGCAAAGGAGCTTATATACGCGATCGTGAAGCTCTTTATCGGTGGGATCCTTGAGGTAAACGAGCGAGGACATCGCGTTGGAGAGGCAGTATGCGCGGTAATCAACGCACTTGCCCTTTTCGTTGACGTCAACGAGTCCGTGGTCTGCAAGGAGAGCGTTGAGCTTGATGGTGCGCTTGATCTCGATCTGACCGTGGTCGCTGACAACGAAAATGTCTGTGTCGGCAAGCACGCCCGCATCCTCGAGAGCCTCGCAAAGCTGACCGATATGCTTGTCCACGCGATCGAGCTCGGATTTGAGATCGGGACCGAAAACACCGCCGGTATGGCGGATGCCGTCGATCTGACCGTTGTGAACGAAGGTCACCTCGGGAGAGTACTTTCTGATAATGTCAGCCGCGCAAGCGATGAGGAATTCGTCATCGTAGGGGTGAACCATAAAATTCTTTCTGCCGCCCTTGACGTAGTCGGGGTGGAGAAGATCTGCGTGGCTCTTGATGATCTCGATGACCTCGGGGGACGAGCCCGCGTCTGCGAAGGAGGATTCAAGCGTGTCGCCCTTATTAGGCATCCAGTATTCGTTGATAAGGTAGTCAACGTCGGGGTGGCATCCCGTGCAGGTCCAGAAGATCGATGCGGTGGTGTAACCCTTTTCCTTTGCCGCGGTGAAGATGTCCTTGACCTTGATGCAGTCGGAGAACCACTGCCAGGTGTCTTCCTTCGAGTTTGTTGTGAACTTATAGTTCGAGTAAACGCCGGTCTTGTCGGCGTAACAGCCCGTGATCATACTGACGTGGTTGGGGTAGGTTACGGTCGGGTAGATAGAACGGATGCGCTCAACCGCGCTGCCGCCCTCAAGATACTTTTTGAAGTTGGGCTTTGTGCGGAGATACGCGAGATCCTCAAAAACCATCGCGTCAACCGAAAGTACCAATAATCTTTTTTTCATAAAAAGCCTCTTTTCTCGTAATTTTTATGAAATTACACTTGATTTTTTGATGTAATTAATGTAAAATATAGATGTAACAAATTTCGGGGGTGCAAAATGGGAAAAACTCTGCTTGAAATATCAAAGGAGATCGGCGTTTCGACCGCCACTATATCGCGCGTGCTGACGGGCGAGGACTGTGTTTCGCCCGAAACGAGGGATAAGGTACTGCAAGCTGTAAGAGAGAGCGGATATGAGAAACGCCCCCGCAGACGGTCTGCCGAGCTTCGCGGAAGCGGCACCGTACTCGTTATAGCGGGACAGCTTCACAACCCGATCATTCTCGGCTTCATCGACGGCATACGCCAACGCCTTGCCAAGGAAGGTATGCGCACCGTCATTTCGCTTAGCGATTACGATACCTCCGCCGAATGCGACGCGCTGAAATACGCCTCGAAAAACGGTTTTTCGGGCATATTTTTGCTCAACGCGATCGAAAGCAAGAAGCTCGTTTCGCTGATTCCCGAAATAAAAACGCCTATGATATTCGTCAACCGTTTTCTGCATACGGTCGATACCGACGTTGTAACCGTTGATAACTACCGTTGCGGTTATCTTGCGACCGAATATCTGATCAGCCGCGGACACAAGCGCATCGCGCATATTGCGGGTCCCTCGACCTCCGTCACCTGCCGCGACAGAACGCAAGGATATATCGACGCTATGCACGAGCACGGACTCACCGTTGACCGTTCTTGCGTTTATTACGGTGACCGCCGATATAAAAGCGGATGCGAATTCGGTGCTCAGATCGTACAGATGGAGCCCGAAAAGCGATTTACCGCCGTTTTTTCAACGACGGGACTTATGGCGGCGGGAATGGTCGATACTCTTCGCGGCTACGGACTTCGCGTGCCCGATGACATAAGCGTCATCTGTAATGACGATTACAGCCGCGATTATATGCCCTGCCCGATAGATTTCACGACCTTCGAGCAGGATCCCATCCTTATGGGCACCACGGCGGCAGAGCTTTTGCTTGAGCGAATAGCCACGCCCAACGGAGCACCGAAGCGAATGGTATTCCCGCCTGTGCTGATAGAGAATAACAGCGTCATATTAAAAAGATAATGAATAATGAATAGTGAATAATTAACAATGAATAATTAAGGTTGATTTCCGCGCCCGGCGCGGAAATCTTCCTTTTATTATTCATTTTTCACTATTCATTATTCATTTTTCATTACTTCATATAAAGTCCGCCGTTTACGTCGATGATATCGCCGGTGATATAGGACGAAAGATCGGAGGAGAGGAAGAGCACTGCGTTTGCAATGTCATCGGGAGTACCGAAGCGGCACATAGGAATGGTCAGCTTGGGATCATCCTTGGGGTCGGTGAGCCAGGAAAGACCCTGAGCCATAGCGGTGAGGGTTCTGCCGGGGCATACGCAGTTGGAGGTGATGTTGTACTGACCGCCCGAGAGAGCGAAGCACTTGGACATATTGAGAACTGCCGCCTTTGCGGAGGAGTAAGCGCAGGAGGAGGAACGTCCGCCGCGCTCGCCTGCCATAGAGGAGATGTGAACGAGTTTACCGTAGTTCTGCTCCTTCATGATCTCGTAAACAGCCTGAGTGCAGAAGAATACGCTCTTGATGTCGATGGTCTGCATCTTGTCCCAGTGCTCGATGGTGATCTCGTCAACGCGGAGAGTACCGGTCAGACCCGCATTGTTTACCCAGATGTCGATTCTGCCGTAGATGTTTCTCATAGCCTCGATCTCGCTCTTGAGATTATCGAAATCGGTTACGTTGAAATACTTGAATGCTGCCTCGTAGCCCTCTGCACAGAGAGCGTCTGCGGTAGCCTGACCCTTTTCGGTGTTAATATCGGTAATGATTACCTTTGCGCCGAACTCTGCGAGTCTGCGAGCGATAGCCTCGCCGATTCCCTGACCCGAGCCGGTAACAACGGCAACTTTGCCTTCAACAAGGTTCTTGTTCATTTGATTTTCCTTTCATATCGTGAATCCGTCGAAGTGATGTTTGCCCTCGACGTCGGTGATGTCGTACTTTGCGTTAAAGCTTGTGTTATGGATTCCCGCGACCTTTACGTTCGCGTTCTTGAGTTCTTCGGGAAGGTGGCTGTCGTCAGCCCAACGAACGACCTCGAAGTCGCCGTTATCCTCGATGTTCATAGTGGTGATCGAGGTGTTTTCAAGACGAACCATCTCCCATACGTCGCGGATCGGAACCTGCAGAAGCTTCGCCATAATGAGCTGAATGGTCAGCATATGGCAAGCGATCGCGATGCTACGTCCGCGCTCGCGGTTAACGATGTCGATAATGCCGCGGATGGCGCGCTCCTGAACCTGAAGGAAAGTTTCGCCGCCCTCCATGTGGAGAAGGTCGGGCTTCTTTTCCCAAAGATCGATCTCGCCCGGCCACTTTGCCTCGATCTCCTCGCGGTTGAGGGTCTCCCAGCCGCCGCAATGGATCTCTTTAAGGTCATTATGGGGAACGATTTCGATGTCGCGTCCATTCTGAATGCGCTCTGCTGTCATCATAGTTCTCTTGAGAGGACTCGAATAAATGCGGTCGAGGTGGAACTTCGACATCGGCTCGCGGAGGGTTTCGACCTGCGCAATGCCGCGCTCGTTGAGGGGATGATCGGTGCTTCCGATGAAGCGGTAAAGTCTGTTAAGATCGGTCTCGCCGTGGCGGACGATATATAAAGTCGTCATACCTTAAAACCTCGCGTTGACGACTGCTTCGCGGAGCATCTCGGAGAGAGAGGGATGAGCGACGGTAAGCTTACGCCAATCCTCCTGAGTATATCCGCGCTCAACTGCGATCGAAGCGGCAGTGATCATCTCGGGTGCCTGTGCGCCTACGAGAGTGAAGCCGATGCACTTGCGGGTAGCCTTTTCCATAACGGCAAAGACGCAACCCTGCTCGCCCTCGGCAACTGCCATACCGTTTCCGCGGTAGTCAAAGCGTGCAACGACGGTTTCGATACCCTTGTCAGCGGCGGTCTGCGAAGAGATTCCGACAGCGGCGAACGCGGGAATGGTGTATACACAGCGGGGCATAATGCTGTGGTTGAGAGCAACACGTTCGCCGAGAATGTTGTCAACTGCGACCTCAGCCTCGGTGTATGCCGCGTGCGCGAGCATATAGCCGCCGATAACGTCGCCGATAGCATAGATATTCTCGGTCTTGGTCTGGAGATATTCGTTTACGGCGATAGTGCCGTTCTTTTCGAGAGTGAGACCTGCGTTTTCAACGCAAAGACCCTCGGTGTTTGCGCGTCTGCCTGCGGCGGAGATCACGCAATCTGCGGTGATATCGCCCGCAGAGGTGTGAACGGTGAAGGATGCGCCGTTCTTTTCAACACTTTCGACCTTGGTCGAACATTTAATGTCGATATTTCTCGAAGAAAGGCTGCGGATGAGCAGATCGCTTGCCGCCTTTTCCTCGCCGCGAAGGAGGGAGTCCATAAGCTCAACGATAACGATCTCTGCGCCGAAAGCGGCAAATGCAGATCCGAGCTCAAGACCGATAACGCCGCCGCCGATGATGCAGATCTTACGGGGAAGCTTGGTCAGCGCGAGAGCCGCAGTAGAGTCGAGGCAGAGCTCGTTGCCGGGGAAGGGGATTCTGATCGGGGTCGAGCCACTTGCGATGATGATGTTCTTTGCCTCGTAATCGGTGCCATTGCAAGTAACGGTGTTTGCGTTCTTGAAGGAAGCAAGTCCCTTGACGACTTCAACGCCCGATGCCTTGAGCATACCTGCGATGCCCGAGATGAGCTTGTCGATCGCGCCCGCCTTCGAGGTCATAATTTTCTTGAAGGAAAATTCGCCCGCGTTACGGAGCATACCCTCGCCCGTCATATGTCTGATCTTTTCAAGAGCAGTTGCGCGGTCGAGGATGTATTTGGTGGGGATACAGCCAACGTTGAGGCAAGTACCACCGAGATTTTCTTTTTCAAAGAGGCAGACCTTTTTGCCTGCCTTTGCAGCGGAGAGGGCGGCGCTGTAGCCGCCCGGTCCTCCGCCGATCACAATAAGATCGTACATTTATATTTTCCTCACTTACTTTTGTCAATTGTATGTGTCAGCGAATTACGTTATTATAATTATAATAAAATCTGTTTTTTCGGTGGCTTTGCCTCCGAAAAAACACCTTTCTGACGAGCCGGGGCGAGTCCGCGCGCCGAGGGGAGCCGCCAAAATCATTGATTTTGGCGGCGGCGATAAGCGCGCGATCCTCAACTGTAAAACGCAGTTTTACAGTTGGTTATTTTATGAGGAGCATATCGAAGTTTTCAAGCGCGTTGACGAGTTCCTTGAGGAACTTCGCTGCGGGTGCGCCGTCGAGTGCTCTGTGGTCGAAGGTGAGGGAAAGTCCCATTGCGGGATAGGTAACGTCCTGGCCGTTTACCTCCTTGATTCTGCGGGTGATGGTGTCAACGCCGAGAATACCGGTCTGGGGAGGATTGATAACGGGAGTGAAGGACTCGATGCCGAGAGAGCCGAGATTGGTTACGGTGAAGGAACCGTTCTTGAGCTTATCGGGAGCGATAGTGCCCTTCTGAGCCTCGCCGATGAGAGCCTTAGCCTGTGCGGAGAGCTCGTTGAGAGTGAGCTTTTCTGCGTGCATAAGGGTGGGAACGAGAAGTCCGCGGTCGGTGTCTACTGCGATACCGAGATTTACGGTGTTGAAGAATCTCATAGTATCGTCGAGGTAGTTTGCGTTGAGGCTTCTGTGGTTCAGGATAACTCTCGAAACGGCAAAGAGGATCATGTCGTTGAGAGTGATATTGGAAAGACCGAACTTCTCTGCGTTTGCCTTGAGCTGTTCGCGGAGAGCGAGGATCTTGGTCGCATCGAAGGAGGTGTTGAGGGTAAGCTGTGCCATAGTGGAAAGGGAGTTGTGCATCGCCTTTGCGATAACCTTTCTGATGTTGGGAAGCTTTTCGTCAACGTAATCAGCCTCTGCCGCGGGAGCCTCTGCAACTGCGGGCTTGTTCTCAGCCGCGAGCTTAACGTCGGATGCCTTGATGAACTCGCCGTTTGCGGGAGCAACGGTGGAAAGATCAACTCCGAGCTCGGTTGCAAGCTTCTTCGCGTTGGGCATAGCCTTGTAGTCGCCCGAAGCTTTTGCTACGGGAGCGATGGGAGCGGGAGCTGCAGCGGGAGCAGCAACGGGTGCCTGTCCGGGGATGATGGGAGCGAAATCGTCCTCATCGTCATCGGTTGCAGCCGCTGCGGGAGCAGGTGCTGCTGCAGGAGCGGGAGCTGCTGCGGATGCGCCGCTCTTCGCTGCCTCGAGATCCTTTTCGTCGCCGATAGCGAGAAGCGCGGTGCCTGCGTCTACCTTATCGAATTCCTTAACGAAGATCTCGGTGATGAAGCCCTTCGCAAAGCTTTCGATGGGGAGAACCGTCTTGTCGGTCTCAACTTCAAGCAGGGGATCGCCCTTCTTTACGCTGTCGCCAACCTTGACGAGTATTTTTGTAACTGTAGCCTCGTCGGTCGTCTGACCGGCGGCGGGCATAACAACTTTCTTGACCATTCCGATGTCTCCTTATGCGCGAGCGAGCTTGCGAGCCGCCTCGATGATATCCTCCTTGGAGGGGATAACGTAGTTCTCGAGTTCGGGGGAGAAGGGAACGGGGGTATCCTTCGCTGCGATGCGGACGATGGGAGCGTCGAGGAGGAAGATCTCGTTTTCTGCGAAGTAGGATGCAACCTGTGCGCCCCAACCGCAGTTGTAGTTATCCTCGTGAACGATCATGAGCTTACCGGTCTTTCTTACCGACTCAACTACGGTCTCGTAGTCGAAGGGAAGGAGGGAACGGGGGTCGATGACCTCGCAGGAGATGCCTTCCTTTTCAAGTTCAGCAGCTGCTTCCTGTGCCTTGTAGTTCATAAGAAGGTTTGCAACGATGGTAACGTCAGTACCCTCGCGGCGGATAGCTGCCTTGCCGAAGGGAACGGTGTAATCGCCGTCCGGAACTTCGCCTGCAGAGTTGATAGCGCCAACTTCCTTACGCTTGCTTCCGTAAAGGAGCTTGTGCTCGAATACGATAACGGGGTTGTTGTCGCGGATAGCCTGCTTCATCATACCCTTTGCGTCGTAAGCGGTGGAAGGACAAATTACCTTAAGACCGGGAACGTGAGCAAAGAAGGTCTCGGGGCTCTGTGCGTGCTGTGCGCCACGGTTGGTCGCACCCGAGGGGCAACGCATAACCATAGGAACGCTGAGCTGACCGCCCGACATATATCTCATCTTAGCTGCCTGGTTTACAAGCTGGTCCATCATGCAGAAGAGGAAGTCGCAGTACTGAAGGTCTGCAACGGGTCTCATTCCGTACATAGCCGAACCAACGCAAACGCCGGAGATCATGATCTCGGAGATGGGGGTGTTGATGCAACGGCCTTCCTTCATCTCGCCATTGATATTTTCAAGTCTGCCGAATTCGTCGCCGATACCCTTGGTAACGGTGAAGGCACCGCCCATACCGCCGGGGATATCCTCGTCCTCGCCGAGAACGTACACGCTCGGGTCGCGACGCATTTCTTCAGCAATTGCCGCCTTAAGCGCATCTGCAATTGACATAACTGCCATAACTAATTACCTCCTCTTTCTTAGTCCGCGTAGATATCCTCGAGTGCCGACTCAAGAGAGGGCAGCGGGGAGTTCTTTGCGAATTCAACGGAATCGTCGATAGCTGCATCGACTTCTTCTTCGACCTTTTCGATCTCTTCCTCGGTAGCAACGCCTTCGTCAAGAAGTCTTGCGCGGAAGGTCTTGATGGGATCGCGATCCTCAAGCCATTCCTTCTCCTCTTCCTTAGGTCTGTAACCGCAGGCGTCGTTTCTCGAGTGACCGTACTTACGGTAGGTCTTGAGCTCAAGAATGGTGGGTCCTTCGCCCGAACGAGCGCGCTCAACTGCAACAGCCATAGCCTCGTTTACTGCGAGAACGTCGTTACCGTCAACAACTACGCCGGGGCATCCGTATGCAGAAGCACGTCCTGCTGCGGGATCCTCGAGAAGAGTGGTGAGGTGGATGGAGGTGGTTGCGGAATAGAGGTTATTTTCACATACGAAAACTACGGGAAGCTTCCAGGTTGCGGCAAAGTTGAGTGCCTCGTGGAAGGAACCCTCGTTGGTAGCACCGTCGCCCATGAAGGAAACGGCGATGTTGTCCTTTTTCTGCATCATAAATGCAAGTGCGGTACCTGCGGCGATCGGAATGTTACCGCCGACGATTGCGTTTGCGGGGGGAACGCCAACGGACATATCGCCCGTGTGCATTGCGCCGCCCTTACCCTTACAGCATCCGTCAACCTTACCGAACATCTCTGCCATCATAGATCTGAGAGAGATGCCCTTTGCGAGGTCGTGACCTGCGGGACGGTGAGTGGAGTAAACGACGTCTTCCTTGCGAAGATCATAGATGATTCCTACTGCGGAAGCTTCTTCTCCCGCGCTCTGGTGAATGGTTCCGGGCATGATACCTTCGAAGAAGAGGTACTTTACCGTCTCCTCATACTGACGGATCTCGTACATCTTGCGGTACATACCAAGTGCTTTTTCCTTGTTCGGCATAACCGGCATTGTTTTATATCTCCTTTTAATGTAATTACATACTTCTGGCTTGCGCCTATAAGAGTATAACATATTATAGGAAACAAGTCAAGGAAAATATTGTTTTTGAACTTTTCTTTTTTGGACGCAATGCTGTAATTACATTCCGAAATGTGTTTTTTAAAAATTATTGTTGACAAAGCCGCCGCTTCGTTGTATAATGAAAATATGAAATACATTATAAAATCAGATTCAACAAATCCCCATCGCAATCTTGCGGCGGAGGAATTTCTTACTGCAAATATCGGAGAGGGGACAGAGATCCTCTTTCTCTGGCAGAACGCCTCGACCGTTGTCATAGGCAAAAATCAGAATTCGCGCGCCGAGTGCAATCTCACGAAAATGGAGGAGGACGGCGTTCTTCTTTCGCGCCGACTTTCGGGCGGCGGAGCAGTTTTTCACGATCTCGGAAATCTCTGCTTCAGCTTCATCTCGCACGCGGATATCCACAACGTCACGCGACAGCTTTCGGTAATAGCCGAAGCTTGCCGTTCTTTTGGCATTGACGCCGTACCCACGGGCAGAAACGACATTGAAGCCGACGGCAGAAAGTTTTCGGGCAACGCATTTTACAGCGTCGGCGAGAACAAATGCCACCACGGAACGGTGCTTATCTCGGCAGATAAAACCCGCCTTGCAAATTATCTTACCGTTTCAAAGACCAAGCTTGAAGCAAAAGGAATCAAGTCGGTGCGTTCAAGAGTAGTAAACCTCACCGAGCTTGTCCCCGAAATGACGGTTGAAGCCTTTGAAGAAGCACTTATAGCGGCGTTCGCACCCGATATGACGCTTCCGATGCCCAACGAGGCACTTTACACCGCCCGCGCCGAATTCCTCGGCTCACGCGAATGGCTTCTCGGCACAGATCCCGAATTCACCGACGAGGTGAAATATCGTACCGCAGAGGGAGAGTTCACACTTCACCTCACCGTCCGTGGCGAAACGGTCACCGACTGCAAGGTCTATACCGATTCGCTCGATACAGAAGCGGCAGAGAGGATACGCGCGGAGGTTGTGGGCAAGAGGATCGAGGAAGTGCAGAATTAAGAGTGCAGAGTGCAGAGTTGAGGAGAATTTCCTCGCTTTGCTCGGAAATTTTCGATTTCAATAAAAATATTTTTCGCCTCGGCGAAAAATTTCCTTAACTCTGCACTCTGCACTCTGCACTCTGCATTCTGCATTCTGCATTCTGCACTAAATTTTGATTATTTTGGAGCACAAAATGAATTTCACCAACCTCAAAAATTTCATTGACACCCTTCCCGCCTACGGCATTCCGTCGTCGGATATTATCGTTTACCGCGATCACAAGGAAATCTGGCGTCACGCGGTCGGCGATCCTCTGCGCGGGGACGAGCTTTATTATATGTATTCCTGCACCAAGGTCATCACCTGCATCGCGGCGCTTCAGCTTTTCGAGCAGGGTAAGTTCCTGATGAAGGACCCTATCTCGCAATATCTGCCCGAGTTTGACGAGCTTTACGTTAAAAAGGGCGGCTTTTCGGTCGATTGCGAAACGCCGATCACGTTCTATCACCTCTTTACGATGACGGCGGGGCTTAATTATGATCTTACCACCCCGCATATCCGCGAGGTCGTTGAAAAAACGAACGGCAGAGCACCCACGCGCGAGATTATCGCGGCACTTGCAAAAGCTCCGCTTGACTTCGAGCCCGGCACGCAGTTCCAATATAGCCTCTGCCACGACGTCCTCGCCTGCCTCGTTGAGGTGATCTCGGGTATGACTTTCGGAGAATACTGCAAAAAGAATATATTCGATCCTTGTGGAATGAGTAATTCGACGTTCATCGCGACGGATGAAGTCCGCGCCCGTATGGCACCGCAGTACCGCTACAATGACGCGCGCAAAAAGGCTTTGCGTGTCGATCTGACTAACCCCTACGTCCCCGGAACCGAATACGAAAGCGGCGGCGCGGGACTTATTTCCTCGGTGAATGATTATATAAAATTCACCGATGCCCTCGCCTGCGGTGGCGTAAGCTATCTCGGCCGGCGCATAATTTCCGAAAACACGCTCAAAATGATGCGCACCAACTGCATCACCGACGAGATGAAGAAGGCTTATCACAAAAAGTGGTCCGTTCTTGACGGCTTCGGATACGGCTTCGGCGTGCGCTGTGAGCCCGATCTTTCCTACGGAATTGTGGCGTCGCCCTCCGAATTCGGCTGGCACGGCGCGGCGGGATCCTATATGATCATCGATCCCGACACGAAGACTTCGCTGTTTTATGCACAGCATATGCTGAATAATAAGGAGAGATATGTGCATCCGAGGATAAGACATACTTTTTATTCTGCGTTCTGAATAAAGTAAATATTATCCGCTTCGCGGAGTGATAATCTCGCTTCGCGAGAATGATAATCTGCTTCGCAGAGTGATAATTTGCCCCGATGGGGCAAAATGAAGGTGAATTTCCGCAAGCGGAAATTATCGGATTTGTAAAATAAAAAGCGAGTGCGAACAAAGCCTTCTTGGCGCTACCCCTCATCCGTCGACCCCAAGGGTCGCCACCTTCTCCCACGGTCAGGGAGAAGGCAAACTTTTAATCTCGCTCAAACTTTCTAAACTTCGTTAATCGGTTAAATTAAAATATTACCATTGATTTCGTTAGAAATGCTATTATACTTTATATTTTACTACAACAGCACTATATCACTTTAATTTATGTTTGCAGTTGCCATATAAGCCTTCTCCCTGACCGTGGGAGAAGGTGTCGCGAAGCGACGGATGAGGGGTAGCGCCAAGAGAGGTATGTTCGCGCCCGTTATTCTATAAATTATTTTTCGCCTTGGCGAAAAATTTCCATAACTCTGCATTCTGCACTCTGAACTCTGCACTTGAAAGGAGCAAAACAATGAACAACGTATTCCCAATGGGTTTCTGGGGAACCCAAGCCATTGACGACGTTCCGCTCACCGACGTTGCCGATTGGGCGGCTTGCGGAATGACCTTGACCGTCGCGCCGCATTACTCTCCCGATCCCGAACGTAAGAAAAAATTACTTGCACTCCTTGACGAATGCCAAAAATACGGCATCCGTCTGATCCTCTCCGACAGCCGCACGACCTGGCGCGGTGCCGCGACCGATCCCGAGGGATACCGCGCACGCGTTGCCGAAGCGGTTGCGGATTTCGGAGATCATCCCGCAGTTTTCGGCTTCCATCTCGGAGACGAGCCGATGCATCAAAGCTTTGACGACATCAGAGCGGCGGCGAAAATTCAGCTTGAGCTCGCGCCTCATCTGATACCATATCTCAACCACTTCCCCGGTTGGCCGGGACATATGCCTCTTTGGGGCTGTGAAAGCTTTGAAGAATGGACTCACAAGGTCATTCCGAGCCTCGGCGTTCCGCTGATATCATTTGACAACTATACTCAGATGAATCCCTTTGGCGACGGCAAGGGCGTTGATGATTATTACACCAGCCTGCGCGTATATTCCGAGGCGGCGGCAGTGATGAACGTTCCCTTCTGGAGCATCGTGCTTTCGGTCGGTCACTTCCGCTACCGTTGCCCGAACGAGGACGACATCCGCTGGCAGCTTTATACCTCGGTTATGCACGGCGCAAAGGGTATAATCTGGTTCTACTACCGAATGATGCGCTCGCATATCAACTACCGCAACGCGCCCGTCAATGAGCTTGGCGAAAAGACCGAGACCTGGACGTGGCTCTCGCGCCAGCTTCGTCTTTTCCATAAGACCTACGGTTCGCTTATGATGCGTCTTACCCACAAGGCAAGCTTCCATCTCGGCAGAGCTTATGGCGGTTGGCCCGAGTGGAAGGAGGGCGTTCATCCTTACGCGATCAATTTTATCTCCAATCACGAGCTCGACGGCGTTTTCAGCCGCTTTACGGATGACGAGGGTAACGAGTACGTCGCGATCCTCAATAACGATCAGAAGGAAAGCGGAATGTTCCATCTTATTTTTGATCCCTCGGTCAAGCGCCTCTGGAGAACCTGCTTCGGCGGTGTTGAGCACGATGTTGCAACCGACCATTGGGATGCGAATTACCGCATAAATGAGCACGGCAATATTATCTCCGGCACGTGGCTTGCCCCCGGTCAGATGGAGATATACCGCCTTGAGATCGAAAAATAAAAATATATCCAAAATATGTAAACGAGTTTTTAGGCTAACGTCAAATTCAACAAATCTCACCGTTTGATTTTGTGCATATATACAAAGCGAGATCGTTTTTCAAAAAAGTTTCGGAAAAACTGAAACTTTTTGCGAAAAAAAGCTACTATATAAGTGAAGGCGCAAAACCAAATGGAGAGGGAACGGCGCCTAAAAGAATCTTCTCATTGAATTAATACGAATCGCATCCCCAAAGGGACTTCCGAATTTTTGGAGGTCCCTTTTACTTTTTTGCTAAAATGATCGGGAATTTAAAAAAAGTCCTTGAAAAAGTCGACAAAAAATGGTACAATATATTAATTGAACTAAATTGATTTTTTCGGAGGACCTTCCCCTTGAAGAATTACGTTGTACTTTACAATCCGCTGGCGAATAACGGTAAGGCGGAGGCAGCAGCACGCGCGCTCGAGAATATTCTTACCGACGGCGAGGTGCGCTTCGTCGATATTTCCGCGCTCGGAAGCTTTTACGATTTCTTTGTTTCCTGCGATGACGATTGCATCGTCATTCTCACGGGCGGCGACGGAACGCTCCACCATTTTGTCAACGACACCCGCGGACTTAAGATCAAGCAGAAGATCTACTATTACGGCGCGGGCAGCGGCAACGATTTTCTCAACGACCTCGGCAAGGATCGCGGCGCAGAACCGTTTGATATCGGCGAATACATAAAGGATCTGCCCTTCGTCCGTGTTAACGGAAAGGATATTATCTTTATCAACAACGTCGGCTTCGGTCTTGACGGCTTCGTTTGTGAGACGGGCAACCGCGAGCGCCGCGAAAAGAAAAAGGCGATTAATTATACCGCAATCGCTCTGCGCGGACTTCTGCGCGAGTTCTCCCCCCGCCGCGCAACCGTCACCGTTGACGGTGTGACAAAGGAATACGATCGCGTCTGGCTTGCTCCGACGACGAACGGACGTTATTTCGGCGGCGGAATGAAGATCGCCCCGGGTCAGGACAGACTCGATCCCGATGGCAAGATCACCTTTATCATCGTCCACGATCTCTCCCGCCCCCGTATCATACCGATCTTCCCCGAAATCTTCAAGGGCACGCATCTGCGCCACACGAAATATATCGAGTGTGTAAGGTGCGACGAGGTGACCGTCAAGTTCGACACCCCCTGCGCAATGCAGATAGACGGCGAGTCGATCTCGGACGTCACCGAATACACCGCATACAGCAGAAATGCCGCGAAGGCAAGGAAGGCGTGAGGAAGAAGTTGCTAGTTGCCAGTAACCAACAACTAGCAACTAACCCCCGAGGGCAGAGCCCTCGGGGGTGTTTCACGTCAGCAGCCGCAGCCGCAGCCGCCCGAATAGTTCGAGCCGCAACCGCAGCCGTAGCCGCTGTTGTTGCAGGTGAGAGCGAGAACGACGAGGATGGCGATGATCACCCAGATCAGGCACTCGTTGTTGTTAAAAAGTCCGCAAAGGCAGTTGTTATTCATGGTAGACCTCCGAAAAGTTTTTTGAGGATTTTTCCTCCTCGATAATATATTATGTCGGGGCGGCTCGGAGTGTGACAATTTTTGTCGAGAAAAAGATGTTTTACGGCTTGATTTTAGAGCTTGGTTGTGATATAATGGAAAAAAAGATAAAGGAGATAAATCTATGATCCTTATTAAGAATGCATATATCAAGCCCATGGTCGGCGAGGATATCGAAAACGGCTCGATCCTTCTCGGTGACGACGGCAAGATCGCCGCTATCGGCAAAGATATCGAGGCTCCCGAGGGAGCGACCGTCATCGATGCCGAGGGCAAGCTCGTAACTCCCGGATGCGTTGAAGCGCATTGCCATATCGGCGTTGATAACTCTTGTATGCGCTGGGAGGGCGCCGACTATAACGAGTCAAGCGACCCCGTAACTCCCCACATGCGCGCAATTGACGGAATAAACCCTCAGGACGAAACATTTATGCAAGCTATAAGAGGCGGCGTTACCTCGGCTTGTACGGGCCCCGGCAGCGCAAACGTCGTGGGCGGCAGCTTTGTCGCTATAAAGCTTACGGGCAAGAGAGTTGATAAAATGATAATCAAAAATCCCGTTGCAATGAAATGCGCCTTCGGAGAAAACCCCAAGGGCGTTTACGGTCAGAACGGAAGAAAAACCCCTGTAACCCGTATGGCAACGGCGGCGCTTCTGCGCGAGCTTCTTTTTAAAGCAAGGGAATATGCAGAGGCTCGTGAAAACGGAGAAAAGAAGCCCTCGTTTGATATGAAGCTTGAAGCAATGATACCCGTTATCAAAAAGGAAATTCCCCTTAAGGCTCACGCGCATAGAGCAGACGATATTTTAACCTCAATA
>JAZRGT010000056.1:0-23129 GCA_045644325.1 Eubacteriales bacterium
CCCCGCCGTGGAGCTTTCCTATCTGCCGCATGAATTACAGGACAAAATCGTGGAGATCTTTGAGAGAGACGAAGCCACGCCATCCTACGCGCAGACGGTGAGATTCAGAAGACTTCACAGCGAGGGCAAGCTGACGGCAGACACCATTGAGGATATTATGGCAAAGCCGAAAGCCAATCAGAGAGAAACGCTCAAATTCAGTTACGAGAGAATCGCACGCTTCTTTCCTCCCAATTATAGCACCAAACAGATGGAAGACGCAATTGTGCGGATGCTTGAAGAACGCAGACGAGATGTCGTTCGCCGCCGTGACGATGCGGAAAGGGGTTGATCTATTGGGAAAGATAAACAGATGGAACTGGTTTTTATGTAAAGCGCGTTTTATCCTCGATAACAAGGTTGGCGGCTATCGCTGTCGGTCCCAAGTCCCCGAGCACGAAATTTTGAAGATCGTGCGTATGTACGAACCAATCATCACCGAGTTTTTCGATAACGAGGAAGAAATGGCGAAATTTCAGAAGTGGCGTGAGGAATATGAGGAAAAGGAACGGTTAGAAATGGAGGAAAAAGCAAAGAAGAAAGCGGGCGCGGCATAACAACTAAAAATTAATATTGACATTAGGTCGATGGTGTGATATAATTATGCCAATATTTTTTGAAGGGATTGCGACAATGGTAGTTTATTCATTCATTCTCAATATGAATATCGCTAACCAGCGCGGCGAACAGCAGTTTTCGTCGGGCTTGTATTGTCGTACCCAAAATTCGATGTGACTTATATTATCGAATGAATAGGCTATTACGGTGCAAGTCGAAAAATCTTTCGATTTGCGCCGTTTTTATTTTTCGAAAAAAGGAGGTATCTATTATGCCGGAACAGTCCGTTCACCACCAAGAAAATGACACAATCGATCAACAGTATTATTACGTTAAATTAAAGGAGAAATTTTATGAAAACAATCGACAAAAGTGTTCTGGCAGGATACAACGCCGGAATCGAGAAAAACCGTTTGAGATCCGGGATTGGTCTTATTGAATTTGAAAGAACAAAAGAATTATTGCTTGAAAACTTACCCAAACCGCCCGCTGTTATATATGATATTGGCGGAGGATACGGCGAGTATTCATGGTGGCTGGCCTCACTTGGCTATGAGGTTCACTTGTTTGATTTAGCCGAAACAAATATTGCAATGAGTAAGGAATTAGCTTCTGAATATCCCAACTCCGAATTAAAATCCGCTATGGTATGCGATGCTCGGTCTATTCCAAAGGAAAACAATAGTGCTGATGCTATATTATTTATGGGACCGTTGTATTCGATCACCGAATATGAAGAGCGTATATTAGCAATAAAAGAGTGCTATCGTCTATTGAAAACGAATGGTGTGCTTTTTTCCGCTGCTTTAACTCCGTATAGTGTTCTTTTACACTGTATTACAGTTTATCACAAGGAAGGAAAGAAAAAGAAAGATGCGCTTGACGATCCTAATATTATGGCAATGATTGAGCGTGAACTTAAAGACGGATGCCATGTCAATCCCGATAGAAGAATATTAAACGGGTTGGGCCCATCACATTTGCATACCGCCAAAGCTTTAAAAGCAGAATTGGAAATCGGCGGATTAGCAAATACAACAGTTCACGGAGTAATGGGTGGTGCATGGCTTGCACCCAATTTAGATGAATTGCTATCCAATGAAACAACCAAAGAAGCATTGATGGCAACGGTTCGGTTAATTGATACACATGAAGAAGTAATAGGATTATCAGGCCATTTACTTGCTATTTCAAGAAAAGAATAATCACCGCAAAAATGCCGATACCATAGTCAAAAGACCGTGGTATCGGCTATTTTCATTTCTTGCTATTAAAATTTGGATACTCAAATAAAACAAATAATCCGAACGCTTCTCCAAGCAAGAGAATGTTCGGATTATTTTCATGTGGTCGAGATGACAGGATTCTGAACCTATATTTGCGCGCATTATTTGTGCGAAACTGACGTGCGGTGATCGCGCGCAAATGATTGGTGCCGCTTCGCGACACCAAGAGGTTCATCATCAATTCAGTTCAAACAAAAAGACGCAATAGGCTAAAGCCTATTGCATCTTTTTGGTCGAGATGACAGGATTCGAACCTGCGACTTCTACGTCCCGAACGTAGCGCTCTACCAAACTGAGCCACATCTCGTGATATTATTCATATCAGCAATATATTATATCATATACCCGGCGGTTTGTCAAGGGATTTTTGCAAAAAGGTTTATTTTTGATTTATAACTGCGAAAAATTTCCCAACCTATTGTTTTTCCCTTTCTTGTATGCTATAATTAAACCGAAAACTACAATAGCGGGAGGGCAATCCGATGATCTGGAACCGCGAAAGATATATTGCGCATTCACTTTTTCAGGACACGGGCAGGGAGATGTTCTGCGAGCTTTTCGGTCCGCTTCACGTCCTTGAGCGTGAATGGGCGACGCAGGGCGCGACCGAATCCGAGATTTCGATGAAGGCTTTTGATTGGGATTACGTTCCCGTTGTGCATCTTGCGGGGCAGGTCGGCGCGCGAACAGGAATGAAAGCGCAGATTCTTGAGGATACGCCCGAGATCACACTTGCCATCGACTATATGGGACGGCGCACGAAGCTGATAAAAAGCAGCGCAACGCTTGCTCTTCCGCTCGACCATCCCGTCGCGACTCCCGATGATTGGGAGCGGGTAAAGCATTGGTATGCTTTTGACGAGCGGCGCATCAACCGCGAGCGGCTGCTTGAGCAGAAAAAGGAATGGGAGCGCGGATCGCTTTCGGTTTTCTCGATGCTCGGCGCGTTCGACCAGCCCCGACAGCTTATGGGCGAGGCGGAGCTTTGCATCGCGTGCTACGAGGAGCCCGAAATGCTCCGCGATATGCTTGAAACCTTCGCCGACACCGCCGTCCGTGTGATCGAGCGAGTCGGTGATATCGTTCCGATCGACTGTCTCTTCGTCCACGAGGATATGGCGGGCAAATCGGGGCCCTTGTTCGGACCTGCGCAAATCAGGGAATTTTTCAAGCCCTACTACCTTCGCGTATGGGAGGCGGCGAGGGCTTATGGCGCAAAACTTTTCTCGCAGGACAGCGACGGCGATATGTCGCCGATCCTCGGCGATCTCATCGACTGCGGACTCAACTGCATTCATCCGATGGAGCCCGTCGGCGGCAACGATATCGTTGAGCTTCGCAAGAAATACGGGGAAAAGCTCTGCTTCAAGGGCGGAATCGACAAGCACGCTCTGGTCAAAGGCAGAGAGGCGGTCAGGGCGGAGCTCGAATACCGTCTGGCGCCGCATCTGATGGGCGGCGGCACGATTTTTGCACTTGACCACCGCATCCCGAACGGTGTCCACATTGACACATACCGATACTACGTCGATCTTGGGCGCGAAATGCTCGGGCTCGAGCCGATCTCTGCTGATGGATGGGCAAGAATGGCATTTTGAAATAAAAATCTTGACACTTCGAGGCGAGTGTGATATAATTAAATTACATTAATATATAAGGAGATAATCCGATGTTACTTTCCGCAAATATGATCAGACTTTACGATACCTACGGTATCAAAAATATGTTCGACGTTCTCGCAAAGGCGGGATTCGAGGGTATTGATTTCAACAACGACGTTGCAGAATACTGCACCACCGAGCACGATGCCGAGTTTTACCGCTCCCTCGGCGAGTATGCAAAGTCGCGCGGAATTGCGATCTGTCAGGCGCACGCGCCCTTCCCCTCAAGCTACAAGGACGACGAGGAAAAGTCCGCAAAGCGTTTTGAGGAGATCGTTCAGGGCATCAAAAACGCCTCCTACCTCGGTGCGCCGATGATCGTCGTTCACCCCTGCACTCATCTCGACTACTCCGTCGAGGGCAACCCCGAGATTCTTTTTGAATACAACCTCAATTTCTATAAAAAGCTTATTCCCGTCGCTCGCGAGTGCGGCATCAAGATCGCTATCGAGAATATCGGCAGAGTTTCGGTTACGTCCACTCCCGAAAGACTCAATAAGCTCTTCGATACGCTCAACGATCCCGTGTTCACCGTATGCTTCGACGTCGGACACTGCCTGCTTCAGGGCGTTGACCCCGCAGAGGCTATCCGCGCGATCGGTCCCCGCCTTGTTGACGGTTGTACCCACGTTCACGATAATAACGGCGACCGCGATAGCCACACTCTGCCCTATTACGGAAAGGTCGAGTGGGAAAGCGTAATGAAGGCGCTTGCCGATATCGACTACAAGGGCGACCTCAACTACGAGGCATCGGCGTTTCTCGCAGGACTTCCGACCGACCTCTATCCCGAGGGACTTGCATATCAGGCAGTCATCGGAAAGTACCTCATCGGCAGATGCGAGTATTATAAGAATAACGCATAAGGAAAACAAAAAGCAGGCTCGTCCTGCTTTTTGTTTTCAAATTTCTTGACAAGCTCAATGAATAATGATATAATGAATTAAAACCCACGGAGGTGTAGAATATGGCAAGGATAAATATTGATTTTGGTAAAAAGCTCGGCTGTGTCAAGCCGATGCACGCGGTGAACAACGGTCCCGTGTATAAATTCGCGGTCGATCAGCGCATCACGAATATCGACGACTACCGCGCCGCGGGAATTCCCTTCGCGCGCAATCACGATGCCGCGTTTTACTCGACCTACGGCGGCGAGCATACCGTCGACGTGCATAATATTTTCACGAATTTCGATGCGGATCCCTATCTGCCCGAGTCCTACGATTTTGCAATGACCGACGAATACGTTAAGGTCTGCGAATTTGCGGGCGTTCGCACGTTTTACCGCCTTGGCTCGAAGATAGAGCACGGCGTTAAAAAATACGGCACCCTGCCGCCCCGTGATTTTAAGAAATGGGCGGTGATCTGTGAGCACATCATCCGTCATTACACCGAGGGCTGGGCGGACGGATTTCATTACGATATAAAGTATTGGGAGATCTGGAACGAGCCCGATCTCGATCCCGACGATTCGACACATAAGCGTTGCTGGGGCGGTACGGCGGCGCAGTTTTACGAGCTTTACTGCATAGCGCATAAGCATCTGAAGGCGTGCTTCCCGCACCTGAAGATCGGCGGTCCTGCGGTTGCGGGACTCAGACCCGTGTGGCTTGACGGATTCTTCCGCGCACTGAAGGAAAACGATATCGTTCCGGATTTCTTTTCATGGCACAGATACGACAAAAACGTGCACACCTTCGTCGCAAAGGTGCGCCTGGCGCGCGAGTTGCTTGACAAATACGGCTTCACGGAGACCGAAAGCATACTAAACGAGTGGAATTACGTCCGCGGTTGGACGGGCGACGATTGGATATATACCCTCAAAAGCGAGAAAAGCATCAAGGGCGCGTCCTTTATCGCGGCGGTGATCGAGTCGTGCCAGTATGAGCCGCTCGATATGCTGATGTATTACGACGCGCGTCCGGGCGGAATGAACGGTATGTTCTCGACCGATAGGATATGCGATAAGCTCAAGGGTTACTATCCCTTCTATATGTTCAATCAGCTCTATCGCCTCGACAGCGCGGTAAATGCCGATATCGATAACGGCGACGTTTACGCCTGCGCGGCGGTGGGCGACGGCGAGGCGGCGGTAATGCTGACTCACTACTCCGATGATGACGGAAAGTATCCCGAGGAGGTCGAGGTCGATCTTTCGGGCTTCGGCGCGGAGTGCGGATGCGCGATCGAATACTACTTGCTCGACGAATCGCACGACCTCGAGCTTGTGGGCAAGGCAACATATTACGGAGAAAGATTCACCCCCGCGTTCAGAATGCCCAATCTTTCCTCGTATCTCATTAAGATCAAGAAGCTGTAAGCGGTAAATTTATACAGGAGGCAGAAAATGATAGATATTTCATCTTGGCTGAAAGATTTTTTGGCGGCGCTTGACGGAGTTTTCGCTGACCGCGTCTTTTTTGTCGGTCTGCAGGGAAGCTACGCCCGAGGTGAGGCGACAGAGACGAGCGATATTGATGCCGTTGTGATCCTCGACGAGCTTTCGGCGGCGGATATTCAAAAATACGGCGAAATGCTCGATACGCTCTCCCATCGCGAGCTGATCTGCGGATTCCTTTCGGGCAAAAATGAGCTTTGGAGTTGGGAGCCGTCCGATCTTTTCCAGTTTTACCGCGATACAAAGCCGATCCGCGGAAGTCTTGACGGCTTGCTTCCGCTGATTGACGGTGCCGCAGTTGCGCGAGCGGTAAAGATCGGCGCGTGCAATATCTATCACGGATGTGTGCATAATATGCTTCACGAAAAGAGCACGGAGATCCTGCGCGGACTCTATAAATCCGCATCTTTCGCAGTGCAAGCGATAGTTTTCAGACAGACGGGAAAGTATTACGCAGGCTTGAATGACTTGCTTTCGGTTGCGGCTGCTGGCGAAAAAACGATTGTTGAAACTTTCATTCAATTCAAAAAGGGCGAAGCGGTTGACTTCGCCGCGGCATCTGCCGATCTGTTTGATTGGGTGAAAAAATATATTTAAGGTTTATTATGGAATTCAATGAAAAAATTCAGGAGCTCAGGCGTCGCCGAGGGCTTACGCAGGAGGAACTCGCGGAAAAGCTCTATGTTTCGCGCACAGCCGTCTCAAAATGGGAGTCGGGCAGAGGATATCCGAATATCGAGTCGCTGAAGGCTATAGCGGAATTTTTCTCGGTGACGGTGGACGAATTGCTCTCGAGTGATGAGGTTTTGGTTTTAGCGGAAGACTCCGCAAATCAAAAGACGAGCCGATTTGGCGATCTTATCTACGGTCTGCTCGATCTCTGCGCGCTGCTTCTGCTTTTTCTGCCGCTTTTTGCGGACAGAGTGCCGGGTGCGGTGGTGCCGTCTTCACTATTAATGCTCGGATGGGATCGGGCTTATCTCAAAGTGCTTTATATCGGAATCACCGCCGCAATTGTTTTGTTTGGCATCGCGGAGCTCGCTTTGCAAAATTGTCAAAATGAATTTTGGGTAAAAAATAAAAAAATCATTTCTTTGTCACTCGGTGTCGCCGCCACGTTGCTCTTTACCGTGAGCTTACAGCCCTACGCTGCGGTTTTGGCGTTCTCGCTGACGGCAATCAAGGCGTATTTGCTGATAAAGCTCCGCTGACACGGATCGTGTCGCCCGCGTGACGGCGCGTTTCTTGAAAAAATCGACTTCTTCCTATATAATATTTTACGGCGCAAGCCTGATGTATTATATAGGAAGGATTTTTATTATGAAAAGAAATCGAAAAATGCTGTGTGTATCGCTCTGTCTGCTCGTCGCGTTTGTAATGTGGACTCTCCTCGTCCGCTTCGTTGACGTGCGGGGGATAGGACCGCGGGGATCGAGTGTGGGACTTGCAACGCTCAATCAATTTGTCCACAACGCCACGGGCACAAATATGGCGCTTTACGTTATTACGGATTGGCTCGGGCTCGTGCCGATCGCCACCGCGCTCGGATTTGCCACCCTCGGACTTTGCCAATGGGTGGGGAGGAGAAGTATTCTGAAGGTCGACCGAAGCATAATCGCCCTTGGCGTTTTTTATATCGCCCTGATGTCGGCATACGTTTTCTTTGAGTACGCGGTAATAAACTATCGCCCCGTGCTGATCGAAGGAATACTTGAAGCGTCCTATCCGTCGTCCACAACGCTGCTTACGCTTTGCGTAATGCCGACCGCGGCGATGCAGATCCGCGCTCGGATAAAAAACGGAATTCTCCGCCTGACATCCGTTTCGGTAATATTGATATTTACTGCTTTTATGATCGTTGCAAGAATTTTATCGGGAGTGCATTGGATAACCGATATTATCGGGGGAATTTTGCTCGGCGCGGGATTCGTGTCGGCGTACGCTTGTGCCTTTATATTGGAAAAAGGTAGAAAATAATGATGTAAAAAGACCGATCTGTCGGTCTTTTTGTATTGACAACGGGATGTTTTTGTGGTATCATTAAAGAAAATGAAAGTGAGGGAATATTATGATAACAACGACATTTGATCCGAATCCCACAGCAAAGTTGAATCCCTTCGTTAACCCCGATGCGGTAAAGGTTGACGCCTGCATCATCACTTTTTCATACATCATCGAAAGATTCGTGACCGAGACCTACGACTGCGAGCAGATCGGCGAATCGAAGTCGGTCACGGGGAACACGCCCATCTACCTTATTAAATATAAGAACAAAAAATTCGCCTTTTTCAAGTCCTTCGTCGGTGCGCCCGCTGCGGCGGCATCGGTTGAGGACACTCGCGCGATCTTTTCGACCGATAAATACATCCTTTTCGGCGGCTGCGGCTGTCTTGACCGCGAGATCGCACGCGGCAAGGTTATGATCCCGACGGCGGCATACCGCGATGAGGGTACGTCCTACCACTACGTCCCCGCATCCGACTATATCGACATTCCCTGTCACGGCGCGGTCGAGGCGTTTATGAAGGAAAACGAGATCGCGTACGTCAAGGGTAAGACTTGGACCACCGACGCCATCTTCCGCGAGACCGAGGCGACCTTCGCCAAGCGCAAGGCAGACGGATGCATCTCCGTCGAAATGGAATGTGCGGGAGTGCAGGCGGTCTGCGCCTTCCGCGGACTCAAGCTCTTCGTTTTCTTCACAAGCGGCGACCTTCTCGACTCGCCGAAGTGGACTATGCGAGCAAAAGAAGGACAGATCAAGCACACCCAGCACGATTCGGGGCATTTTGAGATCGCCCTCGGACTTGCAAACTTCGTTTCGGAGGAATAAAAATGAAACCACTCTATCAAAGCATTCGCGCGTCCTTTTCTAAGGACATTTATATGCCCGTCTGCCCGGTAGTTGCCGCGCCGACGGTTACGCTTGAGGTCAAAAATGCGGCTGATCTTGCACTCCTGACCTCGGAAATGCCTCCGCAGAACGTCATTTTACATATTTCGCCCGAGCTGACCGTCGAGGGCAAGGCGCTTTACGACGTCCTCGCGCTCTGCTCGCGCTCCGTGCCGATCCTTTATATCGACGACGAAACAACCGTCGCGCCCCTTGCTGAGTTTTGTGATCTCAACCACATCGGCGATGCGATTCTGTGCGCGGCTTTTGAAAATAAAGAAGTTCTCGAGAAGGCGTACAACGCGATGCCGATGCTCCGCGGAATGCTCGATTGCAGGGGAATGACACCCGAAATTGAAAAATTACCCGGAATTGCGGTCGCAAACGGCGCGACCTCGGTCATTCTTGACTCCGAAATCGCAACCGCCGATGCCGTCCATTCGCTTCAGCAGAGATTTATACACGTTATTTCAGAGGGCGGCTTCGGTAAGCTTGCCACGCGCGGCGTAAACGGCGTGATCACCGCCGACCTCGCGGGCGCGTACTCGTTCCTCTCGTCGTTTCCCGAGGGAACTAATTTCCGCCGCCGCAATCTCTTGGCGCACAAGGGATTTTCAAATAACGGCGAATTTTCCGAAAACACGATCACCTCGGTCGTTGCCGCTGCGAAGAATCACTTCGACGGCGCAGAGATCGACGTAAAGCTGACCTCGGATGACGTCGCGGTGGTTATGCATAACACCAACACCAAAGGACTTTTCGATTGCGAGGTCGCTGTGACCGAGGAGAGCAGCTACGAATTCCTTTCCTCTCTCCGCCGCATCGAGCATCCGAATGAGAGCATAGACCGCTTCGACGATCTGATGCACGAGATGAAGCAGTATCCCGACACTCCCGTGCTGATCGAGATCAAGCCGTCGGCGAAGTATTTTAAGGTCGAACTGCTTGCGGGAATGACCGACGAGCTTCTCCGCGACGGTCTCTCGCAGGAAAACTGTATCGGAATCATGGGCGGAACGCTCGAGCCGGGACTCCGCTACGTGCATAAACGCATCCCTTATCTTCCCCTTGGCTGGTGCGAGGGCGGAAAAAATATCCCCGAAGCACCCGAGAACCGTGAAGAAGCCGAGGATAGACTTTACCGAGTCGCCCGACTGACCGAGGGATGTGCTGCGGGTTACAATCCCGAGGACGTCAACATCAACCGCCTTTTCAACGAATACGCGAAATTCCGTATGCTCCACGTATTCGTCTGGTCGCGCTCGTGGACTCTCTCGCCGAGCAAGTGGGAGACAAACGGTCCCTCTAATGACAACACCTATCTCTCGGGCTTCGACGCGTGGACTACCGACCACGGCGAGTATTTCCTCGGCTATCCGATAGCCGTCGAGCCGACCGAAAACGCACCCGAATGCATCCTTCACTTCCGCGACGGTCACACCGAGCGGGCAATTTGCGAAGAACTTAAAGTGGAAAACGAAGTTTTCTACCTATATAAAAATGAACTTCACTTCGGAGACAGCTATTATATCTGCTCCGAGCCGAAAGGAGAATAACCATGAAAAAGAATCTGTTCGCTATCATCATCGCACTTACGCTTGCGCTTCTTTGCGCTTGCTCACCCGCAGAGGGCTCTACCGAGACCTCCGCATTCCCCGCAATCGACACTACCTCCGAACCCGAAACCACAGCGGCGCCCGTCGAGACCGAGCCTCAGATAGAGACTCTCGATCCGCTGACTATTTCTTACGACGATTACCTCACCGAGATCGCAGGCATCCTCCCCGATGCCGAGGGCGTTACCGTTGAAGGCACCGCGATCGAGCAGAAGACTGTCAAGGGCGTCAACTATTTCCACGCCAAGGATATCGGCACGGTAAAGATCAGCGACGGCGCCAAGACCGTCGAGGTTACAGTAAAAAAGGCGAAGCTCAATCTCATCGTTATTATGGGACAGAGTAACTCGGGTAACCATTTCGATAACGCCACCTCGGATATCACCTGCCCCCTCGGAACGGCATATTGGTGGGGCGCGGGCAGAGGCACGGCGGCAAAGTCTCCCTCCGATTTCACAATGGCGACCAAGGGCTTCCACAGCACTCTTCTTGCCGAGCTCTACGCGCAGAGCGTAGCGGCGGGCGATCCCGTTAAGAACGTTCTCGTCTGGCACGAGGGCGGCTCGTCCGCAGGTCAGGGAACGAGTAAGAACGGCTCGTCCATCTCCGGCTGGGCAACGAGCGCAACCGATACCTCGGGCACCGATTATACCGTCGAGATGGTCAATAAATGCGTTGCGTACTACGAGGGCATCGCTGATAAGGTCGAGATCGTCAGCCGAGGCGTTTACTGGCTTCAGGGAGAGGGCGACGGCGTTCGCGGAATTGATCCCGTTGATTACTCCGCACGCCTTACCGCTATCTTCAACCGACTCAAGAAGGACGCCGGACTTGAATATATGGCAATAATGCGTGTCCGTCAGGGCGGCGACAAGAACACTCTCAACAACGACATTTTCTATTCCACCACCGTTGCGGCTCAGTTTGACATTGTCAACAAGAACCCCGACGTCTTTATGGCGACTACGCTTACCGAGTATTTCACCGGCGCGCCGACTGCTAAGAAGACCGTCGACATCAAAAATTACATCAGAATGATGGCGGAGTATTCCACCATCGACAGCTATAAGGATACCCACGGCAACACCGCGACCTTCAAAAACGGCGCGCTGACTATGCCGATGAACACCCTTTTCGGCTCGAACAATAATAACCACTACGGCAAATTCGGCTACACCCTCATCGCATCCGACGCGGCTTACAATATGTACCGCGCGCTCCACGGCTCGGAGTTCTCCTTCCTGATGGCGAACAGCTCGGGCAGACCCGAGGATCGCAAGATCTCGAAGGCGGGCGCAACCGTTGAGCTCGATATCACCGAAATGGCAGATGATCTTGCATTCCGTATGACCGACGGCTCGACAGCGGGCACGGTTGAGATCAAGGTCACAAGCGCGGGCAAGGACGTTACCGCTGAGGTGATAAACTCCACGGGCGCAAACTTCGGCTGCGTCAATATCAAGAAGCTGAAGGATCTCTCCGACGTTCAGATCACCGTTACCTTCACCGCAAAGTCGGGCGAAAAGGGAACTGTAACCTACAAGATTTTCGATAACAGCATCGATCTTCCCGCAGATCTTCCCTCGCAGTATTCTTGGGAATTCGACGGCGACCTTCTCGCTCGCGATAAGGACGGCAGAGTTGTAAACGCTATGCTCGAAAAGGCACTCTTCGGTTCTTACAAGTTCGAAAACGGCATCCTTTGCCTCACTAAGGCACAGCTCGAGATCGTTAAGGCGATCGACCTCCGTCAGGATAAGAACTGGTCAATCGAGATCGGATTCGGCGACATAACCGGTGCGAACGGCTTCATTCTCGCTACCGAAGCGACGAATATCAAGGGCAATAAGGCGCTCTCCTACCGCGGCGGCAAGCTGACGGTTTCGGATTACGACATCAAGGGCTTCGCTGCCAATGCAGGCTACTATAACTACTCCGACGAAGGCTCTCGCCTCTCGTCCGGCACCGTAATCAAGCTCGTCAACACCTATGATGCAATAACCGGCAAGAGCGTTGTAAGCGTTTACCGCGACGGCGTGCTGACGGTTGAGAATATCAACAACGTCACCGGCGACTTCAACGGCGGCAGCGCAGCCGACCTCAGCGCATACCCCTTCATCGCCGACTTCGCATTCAGCTACCTCGGCAACAGCAACTCCAGCGGCTCCTTCCTCGTTACCAATCAGATCGACTTTATCAGAGTTGATACGGGCAATTAAATAATCTGACCGCCTCGGGTAATTCCCGAGGCGGTTTTTGATAAATTTCATATATTATCAAGAAAAATAAAAATTCTTACCAAAAACCTCTTGACAAATCTGTCTATTTGTGATAGACTATATATGCAGTCTACTGACGATAGACAAGAAAGGAGAATAAATATGGAAGAATTAAGACTTGGCGCGGTTGAGGCGCGCTTTGCGGATATCGTGTGGGCAAACGCTCCGATGACAACCAAGGAGCTGGTCGCACTCTGCGAACGCGAACTTAATTGGAAACGCACAACGACGTATACCGTGCTTAAAAAGCTCTGCGAGCGCGGAATTTTTCATACGGAGAACAGCACCGTCAGCGTGCTGATAGCAAGGGATGAATTTTATGCTATGCAGAGCGAAAAATTCGTTGACGATACTTTTGGCGGCTCGCTTCCCGCCTTTATCGCGGCATTTGCTTCGCGCAAAAAGCCGAGCGATGAGGAGATCGAGGAGATCCGCCGTATGATCGAACGATTTGGAAAGGAGTAATTATGAACGACCTTTTCATTAATATTTTCAACCTCGGCGTAACCGCGGGTTGGCTCGTACTTGCCATACTCATCTGCCGCCCGCTGATGAAAAAGGCGCCGAAATGGATAAACTGCCTTCTCTGGGGCATCGTCGGCTTGCGGCTCGTTTTCCCGTTTTCGCTTGAAAGCATATTCAGCCTCGTTCCGTCGGCAGAACCCCTGCCGCAGAATATCACGATGTCGCCCGCGCCCGCGATCAACAGTGGCGTCGGCGTGCTGAACGATGCGATAAATCCGATCATTTCCACATCTCTCGCGCCCACCGTCGGCGCAAGCGTCAACCCGATGCAGATCGTCATCGCGGTCGCGTCGTGGGTGTGGGTGATCGGCATCGCTCTGATGCTCGGCTACGGAATCGTTTCCTATATTTCGCTCCGCATCAAGGTTCGCGTGTCGGTCAAGGGCGAGGAGAAGGTTTATTTCTGCGACGACGTCGATTCGCCGTTTATACTCGGAGTGTTCCGACCGCGCATTTACGTGCCGTCGGGAATGAGGGGCGAAGCACTCGATCACGTGCTTTCACACGAAAGAGCGCACCTCCGCCGCGGCGACCACCTCTGGAAGCCTATCGGATTTACCTTGCTCGCGCTTTACTGGTTCAATCCGCTTTTGTGGGCGGCTTACGCGCTCCTTTGCCGCGATATCGAGGCGGCGTGCGACGAAAAAGTCATAAAGTCAATGCCCAACGAGGCGAAAAAGAGCTATTCCGAGGCACTTCTCGCATGCAGTCTGCACCGCAGACGGATAATGGCTTGCCCGCTTGCCTTCGGCGAGGTCGGTGTAAAGGAGAGAATAAAAATGGTACTGAATTATAAAAAGCCCGCGTTTTGGATAATCATCGTCGCGCTCGTCGCAACGCTCGTCCTTTCGGTCTGCTTCTTGACGAATCCTCGTACTAAAGTGAAGGAGATGCTTGAGCCGGGAACCGAATGGGTATGCCGCGACGATGTGCTTGTGTCCTTTTATGTCGACGATGATTACAGTATAAAGGGGTATCTGTCGCAGGACGCTAAAAGCTATGTTATTACCATTTATTGGCGTGCGGCGGGAAATAACGCGGTCGCCGAGATATACAAGGACCCTCTCTATGACATTGAGATAACCGATACAGACCTGCTGCTTTCGGGCAAGTTCAAAATGAGGCGCGGTGATCTTGTTCTCGAGGTCGATGTGGACAATCTCGGACTTATGGATGGCGAACTTGTCTTTGAGAAGACGGACGCCGAATGGCTTCTTGATGAGTATGGAAACCCGGTGCTTTCCGGACGGGTTTTAGAGTGGAATCATGAGTTTTATGTCCAAATCGGTGACAGCGGTTGTGATGTGCCGGGTGTCAACATCGAGCTCAAGCACGCGCGTGACGCCGGCGACGACATTATTTTCCAAATCAACTGGATAAATGGAAGCGACAAGGAGCAAGTGATCGGACCCCATTTTGAGGTTTTCCACTATGAGGGTGACGAACTTGTTAAGCTTGAGGACAAATGCGGATGGGATCAAAATGAGAGCATTGTATTGTCCGGTTCAAATTCGTCGTCCGGGTACAATATAACCGAGCATTACGACATATCCACACCCGGCAAATACCGCTTCGAATGCCACGGCGCGTGGGTGGAATTTGAGGTGGTAAGGCAGGAGCGGGACGAAACTTTATTGCAAAATGAAGATGGAACCGAGCTTTTCGCTTACGATCCCTCAAAGAAATACACTGTCTACGTCTGGCAGATGGCAAAGAACAGCTACTCTTTCGGGTTGCTGGAAACAAAGGCACGTGATTGGCTTGACCGAGAGCTTATGGACTTGAGGGGCGTAAATGCAGAAATCATGCGCAATACACTTGCGTCAAAAAACCTCGGTGCCGATGACGTCAATATACTTGCTTGGCAGAATCCGCTATCGAGCTATATCGGAGATTATGCGAATTACTGGACGGCTATGGATGACGTTACCCCACAGCAGAATATGTATATCGCCATGATATACGATATGCTCTTCGGCGACAGTGTCCGCAGTTCCTATCCCTCGGTCTATGAGTCGAAATTTTTCGACGTCGACGGCGACGGAGAGGATGAGTATAATAGGGTTTGCCTCGGACTTACGGACGGTAAGTTTGAGTTCAGCTATATCGTCAGCGAGGATGGCAGGAGTGCTTCGTATTACGATACCTTTTATACCGAGCCGATGAGCCTGAAATTCTTTACCTCGGATGGTAAAGTGCGACTGCGCGGTGTGGATGAGAAAGGCGGCGTTCATATCTATGCCGTCTCGCTTGATAACGGACACGTCAAGCTGACCGAAATCGAGGAGGCACCGAGCGTTGCTGATACATCGCAAAATAAGCTCGATCTTTCAAAAGCCGATCTTTCGCTCGTTGACCGCATTGTTATAACGAACGGTCAGACGGGTGAGGTGGAGTATCTGAGCACGGCGTATGACAAAAACGGATTCAATAACGTGATGGCGGCGATCAAGACCGTCAAGGCACGCAATCCCGTGAGCAACAAGGGACATTACGGCTTTGCGTATCACGTTGAGCTTTACTACGACTATCAGACGGTCTTCACCTTCTCGCTATGCAACGAGCCAACCGACTCTCCGCGTATTGTCTGCGGCTATTATGAAACCGATAACGGCTTCAATTACGCCGCAAGATACGAGTTGACGAGTCCGTCGTATGAAAAGCTTGCCGAGGTGCTTGGAAAATACTTCAAATAGGCGAATAAAAAGCCCCCGCAACAAAATATTGCTTGATTTTCCTCCCGTTTTGTGCTACAATTAAGGCATCAAATCGGGAGGAAGATTTCTAATATGAAAAACGGAATGATAATTCACCCCGGCGAGCTTTCGAAAAAGTGGATCGACAGGCTTGCTGATGCGGGAGTGGACACGCTCGGCATCCATCCCGAGGGCGGAAGCGGCGCGCCGAAGTCGCTTGAGCGTCTGCTTGAACTGCTCAAAACGCCCGAATACCGCGCTCTTATCGACTATGCGCGTTCGCGCGGACTTGATGTCGAATATGAATGCCACGCCGCGGGATACCTTATGGACAAGTCGCTTTTCGCGGAGCACCCCGAATATTTCAGAATGAATTCGGAGGGTGAGCGGACGCCCGATTGGAATTTCTGCGTTTCGAACGAGGATGCGCTTTCGATTTTTGCCAAACGTGCCGCCGAGCTTGCTTTAGCTCTCTATGGAAGCGACAATAATTTTTATTTTTGGATGGACGACGGTCGCGGTATCCATTGCAATTGCCCGAAATGCCGCTCGCTTTCGCCGTCGGATCAGCAGTATATTGCCCTCCGCGCGGCACTTTGCGAGATAAGACGGCATATCCCCGATGCGCGGATGGCATATCTTGCATACATTGACACGATCGCGCCGCCGACCGTTTACCACAGCGACAGCGGGCTTTTCCTCGAATACGCACCCTTTGAAAAATACACCGCCAAGGGCGAGGACAGAGAGGATCGCATATCACGCGAAAAGGCGATGATCGCGCCGCTTCTTGATTATTTTGGCAGAGATGGGGCGAAGGTGCTCGAATATTGGTACGATAATTCGCTCTATTCGCGCTGGAAAAAGCCGCCCGCACGATTCATCCTTGACGAATCGGCAATGCGGCGCGACGTCAGCGAATACCGCGAAATGGGATTTTCCCGCGCCTCAACCTTCGCCTGCTTCCTCGGCGAGGACTACGAAGAGCTCTACGGCGAGGCGGATATTCTGCCTTTTGCCAAGGTTTTTGAATAATAAGAAAAGGGGCTGGTTCATTTAACATAAATAAAATATGAGCTAACCCGAAGTTGCGCGATCTCCTTTCACCGCTGCCGCGGTCCCCCTTCCTCCCGGAGGAAGGCTTAGGGGTTACTGCAAATTCCTTCGGATATTCAGATGAACACTCTTTTAACTTAATCCATAAAAAGCAAATAGGAATATTTTATTGAAAAAGTTTGCTGAAACTCTATTACGAGTGCAAATTGATTCAAATAAAATATTCCTTTTTGTTATGCAAAATTATAAATGTGTTTAAAGAGCGGCGCAGAAATGACGGAATTTGCACAAACCAAGCCTTCCTCCGGGAGGAAGGGGGACCGCGGCAGCGGTGAAAGGAGATCGCGCAACTTCAGTTTAGTACAAATTTCACCAAGTGAATATCAATGAAGAGCTATACACTTTTATTTGGTAAAATTTTTCTTAATGAGCCAGCCCCTTTTGAGATTAAACAAGATAAATCTCACGCAGCTCACTGATATCCTCATCCGAAAGCTTGAGCGCGTTGTGGAGGAATCCTTCGGTTCCGTTCCATACGCGATCGATCTCGTCGAAAGCCGCGTCGAGGAAGGAGCGGCGGGAGGAGAGGAGAAGATTGAGATTGTGCGCCTTGCGGACGCTTAAGGTTACGAGCACTACGCCGACGAATATCCAAAAATTCTTGAATCGGCAGGTGCGGTTGGTGCGCATATAATCGCGCATGATCTCGTCGCGGTCGACGCCGAGCGCGAGCAGGATAGCCGCCGCGGCAACACCCGTGCGGTCCTTTCCCTGCGTACAATGCCAGAGCACCGCTCCGTCATCCTCGAGCAGTACGTCAAAAAACTCGCGAAGAGCCTCAAGTGCGGACTCGGAGGAAATCATCGTGCGGTAGGTGTCGGCGAGGTAGGTACGCGCGCCGCCATCGACCTTCATTATCTTTTTGAGTATCGAAGGACCGGTATGGCGCGTAACTGCGGGATTTTGTTCGTCGGTCAGGGGCGGGATGTGGAGATAATCAACGCCCTCGGGAACGATGTCGCGCTTGTGCGAAAGCTCTGCGGGCGCGCGAAGGTCGATGACGGTGCGAAGTCCCTTTTTGTCGCGAAGCTTTTCTGCCACCTTGGGCTTTATCTTGCCGAGGTGTCCGCTTCGGTAAAGCTTGCCGTAGCAAACGCTCTTGCCGTCCGCCGCGGGAATACCTCCGAGATCTCGGAAATTCTTGACTTTTCTTGCCATTTCATCCTCCTTCAAAAATTTTCGTACTTTATATTATACCATAAAAATGCCCCGATGTCTATACGATTATTCGTTTTTTAGTTAAACAATTGTTGAATAATATTGACAAAGCTCTTTTATTGTGATAAAATACTTTTTATAACACTACGAGGTCAAAGTTAATGAACAACAAGGAATTTCTCGGCACTGCACCGATCGGAAGACTGCTTTTTAAACTCGCCGTACCGACAGTTGCGGCGCAGCTGATCAATATGCTTTATAATATCGTGGACCGTATTTTCATAGGTCACATCCCCGGGGTCGGTGACCTCGCGCTTACGGGTGTCGGAGTTTGTCTGCCGATCATTATGACCGTTTCCGCAGTAGCCGCACTGGTCGGCTCGGGCGGCGCGCCGCGCGCATCGATCGCGATGGGAGAGCGGAAGATCGACTCTGCGGAGACGATTCTCGGCAATTGCTTCTCGCTTCAGATATTGGTTTCGGTGATACTGACCACGGCTTTGCTTATATTCAACCGCCCGTTGCTTCTTGCTTTCGGTGCGAGTGAAAACACCATCGAATACGCCTGCGATTATATGGGCATCTACGCCCTCGGCACGATTTTCGTTCAGCTTACGCTCGGAATGAATGCATTCGTGACGGCTCAGGGCTGCTCTAAGATCTCGATGATATCCGTCGGCATCGGAGCGATATCGAATATCCTGCTTGACGCGCTTTTCATTTACGGCTTCAATATGGGAGTTCGCGGCGCCGCGCTTGCAACCGTCATAGCGCAGTCGCTTTCAACCGCTTGGGTCCTCTTCTTCCTTTTCTCAAAAAAGGCACTGCTTCGTTTGAAATTCTCCGCCATGAAGCTCGAGGGAAAGGTCATATTTCCCTGTCTTGCGCTCGGCCTTGCTCCCTTTATGATGCAGGCGAGCGAGAGCGTGATCTCGGTCTGCTTCAATTCGTCCCTGCTTGAATACGGCGGTGACGTAGCGGTCGGCGCGATGACGATCCTTTCAAGCGTGATGCAGTTTGCTATGCTCCCGATGAACGGTATCGCGCAGGGCGCACAGCCCATCCTCAGCTATAATTACGGCGCGAAAAATGCCGACCGTGTCAAAAAGACCTACCGTCTGCTTCTTGTTTCTTGCCTGATCTATTCGGTATCTCTTTGGAGCCTGATAATGATCTTCCCGCGCCTTTTCCCCTCGATATTTACACCCGATGCCGCGCTCATTGATTTCACGGCGGGTGTTGTCCGAATCTATTTCGGCGGACTTATCATCTTCGGAGCGCAGATCGCTTGCCAGATGACATTTGTCTCGCTCGGCAAGGCGCTTTCTTCGGTCACGGTCGCAGTCGTGCGCAAATTCGTGCTCCTTCTGCCGCTGATCTATATAGTTCCGCAGTTTATGGCTGATAAGACGGTCGGAGTTTACACCGCCGAGCCGATCGCGGATATTATCGCCGTTACTTTCACAGTGATCCTCTTCGCCTTCCAATTCAAGAAGGCAATGAAAAAGATATGAAAAAGGAGCCGCCCGTCGGCTCCTTTTAAAATTATTAATAAATTTATGACGATGTCACTCTTTCGTCAAACTTCGCGGTTGACAAGGGGGCGGATATTTGATATAATTAATAGGAAGAAAAAATTCAACTATCGGGCGCAAAGCCCCGCGTAAATGGGAGGATGGAACGATCAAACCGCAAAGCAAATTCGCAATTTTCGGCGAAAAAATCAAGGAATCGGCGATCTCGGTGTTGCCGATAGTCATCATTGTAGCACTCTTGTGCCTGTTTTTGACACCGATCCAACCTAGTCTCCTCGTCGCGTTCCTTATCGGAACTTTGATGATAATCGTGGGCATGGGACTTTTCACCCAGGGCGCGGAGACCTCGATGACGGTCATAGGCAACCGTATCGGTGCGGCGCTGACAAAGTCAAAGAAGCTCTGGCTGATACTTATCGTCAGCTTCATCCTCGGTCTGGCTGTCACTATCTCGGAGCCCGACCTTCAGGTCTTGGCGCAGACGGTACCTCACATCGACAATATGGTGCTGATCGTCACCGTCGGAATAGGCGTCGGCTTCTTTCTTATGATATGTATGCTCCGTATCTTCCTCGGAATCAAGCTCCGTTGGCTGCTTCTCGGATTTTACGCGATCGTATTCATTCTGGCGGCACTTGCCGATAAGAACTATCTCTGCCTTGCCTTTGACTCGGGCGGAGTAACCACGGGACCTATGACGGTTCCCTTCATACTCGCGCTCGGCGTCGGTGTTGCAAATATGCGTTCCGACCGCGACGCGGGCTCGGACAGCTTCGGTCTTGTTGCGCTCTGCTCGATCGGACCGATCCTCTTCGTTCTCATTCTCGGCTTCCTCTATCCGAATGCCGACGGCGTGACGAGCGTCACCACCGTCGATTGGTCGAGCACGACCGAGATCGGTATGGCTTATATAGAGGCAATACCGCACTATCTGCTTGAAACCTCGATGGCGCTTCTGCCCATCGTTGCGATATTCCTCATCTTCCAGTTCTTCGTGCTGAAGATGCAGGCGCGCCCCTTCTTCAAGATCTGTTGGGGTATTCTCTTTACATACGTCGGACTCGTTCTCTTCCTGACGGGCGTTAACGTCGGATTTTCCTCGCTCGGCGCGGTACTCGGCGCAGCGCTTTATGACGGCTGGACGAAGTACCTGCTGATCCCGCTTGCAATGTGCCTCGGTTGGTTCATCATTTCTGCAGAACCCGCCGTTTACGTTCTTGAGAAGCAGATCGAAAGCGTTTCCTCGGGCGCGATCCCCGGCAAGGCGATCAAATACAGCCTTTCTATCGCGATCGCGATCGCGATGGGAATCGCAATGCTCCGCGTTATTACGGGCATCTCGATCATGTGGTTCGTGGTTCCCGGATACGCAATCGCGCTGATCTTGACCTTCTTCGTTCCCGATATTTATACCGCAATAGCATTCGACTCGGGCGGAGTTGCGTCGGGTCCTATGACGGCGACCTTTATGCTCCAGTTCCTGATCGGAGTTTGCTCTGCGGCGGGAGGCAATATTCTGACCGATGCCTTCGGTATCGTCGCGACCGTTGCAATGATGCCGCTTATTTCGATACAGATCGTCGGATTTATCTACGGACGCAAGAAGACCGATGCACCTGTGGAAGATATCGCACCCGATGATGAGATCATCGAGCTTTGGGGGTGAGTGGAATGAATTTTGTAATTTCCGTTGTCAATCCGAATATGGCGCCTAAGATGAACGCCATTATGCAGACACTCGAGCTTCCGCTTTCGATAGAGCTTATCGGCAGAGGAACGGCAAGAAAGAACGTTCTTGACCTGCTCGGTCTGAGCACGCACGAATATCATATAATTCTGACGGTTGCCGACCGCGACCGCACAGCTCATCTGATCGAGGAAGCGCGAAAAAATCTTTATATCGACGCTCCCGGTCAGGGAATCATCGTCGCAACACCCATCAAAAGCGTAGGAGGAGGCAAGACCTTGGCAAATCTTAATGGAGGCAGACCCACCGAGGGCGCGCCCGAAATAAATTATAATTACGAGATCGTTCTGGCTATCGCCAACGAGGGACACACCGACACCGTTATGGACGCCGCACGCGAGGCGGGCGCACGCGGAGGTACGGTCCTTCACGGCAAGGGCACCGGCTCGAAGGACGCCGCAAAATTCTTCGGCGTTTCGATAGCGAGCGAGAAGGAAGTCATTATGATAGTTGCAAAATCCTCGGAAAAGGCGGCTATTATGAAGTCCATCATCGATAAAGCAGGCACTCAGACCGACGCGGGCGCGGTAGTAATGTCGCTCCCCGTCACCGCAGTTGCGGGTTTTGGAATGCTTGATAATAATTAAAAAGAAAAGGTTGGCTCGGTGAGCCAACCTTTATTTTTAGCATTTTTTCATAAGTCTGATATAGAATTCCACAGTTCTGCCGAGTGCGTCGATGCGGATCTTTTCGTTGTTGCCGTGGATCGAGGCGCGTTCTTCGCTTGTCAGATCCATCGCGGAGAAGCGATAGACGCGGTCCGAGATCCGTCCCCAATGGCGGGAATCGGAGCACTGTACCATCAGATAGGGCGAGACGATACAGCCGCGCCAGGTCGAAGCAACTGCCGAGGCGACCTTCTCGAAGCCTTCGCAGTCGGTACGGGAAATGCGGCTCGGATTCATTCCGTGCAGACAGGTGATCTCCACCTGCTCATCTCCTACCGTCTTTTTCAGATAGGTAAGCGCGCTATCCATCGTGTCATGAGGATTGAGGCGCATATTCGATACCATCGTCGCCTTGGGGGGAATGACGTTGGGCGCGGACGAGCCCTGCATTTGCGTAAAGGCAACCGTCGTGCGCATCAGCGCGTTCATCTCTCCGCCGCTTTTCTTGCAGAGCAGATTTAGCACGGGCAGGAAGAGCTTGAGGTTGGAGAAGATGACGCGATAGACGAAAGTAGAATGCCGTCCGAGCGTATCGAACATCTCGGAAACGGGGGGCGTGAGCTTGATCGGGAAGGGATTCTTCAGTACCTTGGTGCAGGTACTTGCCAGACGGTCCACGGGGGCGTTTGGCTTCGGGGCAGAGGCGTGTCCGCCACCCGATTTTACGGTATATTCGACGTTCATCATACCCTTTTCGGCAATGCCAATGAGACCGCAGGGGACATTAACGCCGGGGAAAACTCCCTCGACCACGGCACCGCCCTCGTCCAGCACGAGCGCAGGCTCGATGCCGTGCTCCTCAAAATAATCGACGATGCGAACGGCACCCTCGCCGTTGACCTCTTCTCCGCCCGAGAAGGCGAAGTAAATATCGTTTTCGGGGGTAAAGCCTTCTTCGATGAGCTGATCCGCCGAGAGCAGGATCGAGCCGAAGGTCACCTTGGTATCAAGCGT
>JAZRGT010000057.1:0-12414 GCA_045644325.1 Eubacteriales bacterium
CGCAAGGGCATCGCAAACTTCAGATTTACCGTTATCGGCAAGGAGGCGCACTCCTCAAGTTGCGCAACCGAGGGTGCTTCCGCAATAGCCGAGGCGGCATATAAGATCATCGAGCTTGAAAAATTCAAGGACGAGGGCGGCATAACCTGCAACTGCGGCGTTATCTCGGGCGGCAGTGTGCCGAACACCGTTCCCGGTCATTGCGAATTCAAGGCGAACATCCGCTTTGCTAATTCCGAGCAGCTTGCGTGGGTTCGCGAGCACGTCAAGGCGGTCGCGGCGACGGTACACGTTCCCGGCTGCAAGTGCACGGTAAACGATCCCGCAGGACGCGTTGCAATGGAGTACAGCGAGAAAAACGTCGCTCTGCTCGCTCGAATGAACGAGATCTTTGAGGAAAACGGTCTGATTTCCCTTGAAGCGGCAAGCCGCAAGGGCGCATCCGATGCCGCTGACGTCACCCACGTAGGCGCGGCTTGTATCGATTCACTCGGAGTCACCGGCGGAAAGATCCACTCCCCCGCCGAATACGCAAACATTCCCTCTCTCGCCGAATCGGCTAAAAGACTTGTCGCCGTTGCCGCAAATATTTAAAAAAGACTTGACATATTTCTGAAAATGTGTTATACTGAATTACGGTATTGCATATTTGAATGACTACCGGTAAACGCCGGTAGTCATTTTTTTAACAATAGAATATAATGAAATTAACGAATGGAGAAAGGATAAATGAAACTTATAATTGACGGATACGTTTATTGGGTGCGCCCCGAGCAGAGTCTGCTCGATATAATCAAGGAATTCGGGCTTATCACGGGTAAGCTCTCGAGTGACCCGATCGCGGCAAAGATCGCGGGCGAGGTTTTTACGCTGAATTACATACCTATGCGAATGCAGGATGCCGCGCACGAGCGCGAGAGCATCCGCAAGGCAATGGCGGCATCGGGCGGAAAGGTCAGCCTTCTTCGCTATTCCCATCCAAGCGGCAAGGATGCCTACCGCAGGACCGCGCAGTTCGTGCTCTTCCTCGCCATCCGCAAGCTCTGGCCGCAGGCGGTTGCAAAGATGAACTGCACCGTCGGCGAGGGTGTATATATCAAGGTCACGGGCGCGGAGGATTTTTCCGCAGAACGGCTGAAGGAATGTGTACGCGAGCTGATAGCGGAGGATATTCCTCTCGTTCGCAGACGAATTCCCACCGCCGATGCGATCGAGTATTTCACCCGTCAGGAGCAGGTGGATAAGGCGCGTCTGCTCGCTTACCGCGCCGCCCCCACGCTCGACGTTTACGGCTACGGCGATTTCTTTGATTATTATTACGGCGAAATGGCACCTTCAACGGGATTTTTGCGTGTTTGGGACATCATTCCCGCGCAAAACGGATTTATTTTCATCTTCCCCGACAGAAACGATCCCGACCGTGTTTCGGATTATCACGAAATGACACAGTTTATGGAGGTTTACGACGAAGGCAAGCGTTGGTGCGAGCTGATGAAGTGCGAGACGGTTGCCGATCTCAACGAGCTTGTTGACAGCGGTCGTCTTCGCGAGCTCGTTCGCGTCAACGAGGCTCTTCACGAAAAACGCTTCGGTGAGGTTGCCGATATGATCTGCGATCGCGGCGCGCACGCGGTTATGCTTGCGGGACCCTCGTCCTCGGGCAAAACCACCTCGGCAAACCGTCTTGCAACCCAGCTCCGCGCCCACGGCAAGACACCGATACTGATCAGCCTCGATGATTACTACATCGACCGCGACAAGATCGCGCCCGACGAAAACGGAGAATTCGACTTCGAGCATATCAACACCATCGATACGTCCCTTTTCGGAAAGCAGCTCACAGCGCTCCTCGCGGGTGAGGAGGTCGGGCTTCCCAACTTCAATTTCAAAACAGGTAAGCGCGAGTGGACGGGCAAAAAGCTCAAGCTCGACGAAAGCTCGATCATCATCGTTGAGGGCATCCACGCACTCAATCCCTCGCTTCTGCCGCAAGGTCTTGACAAATCTGCGGTATTCAAAATTTTCATCAGCCCGCTTCTTCCCCTCAGCCTCGATTACCACAACCGAATCCCGACAAGCTATCTGCGCTTGCTCCGCAGAACCGTCCGCGATTACGACACGCGCGGTGCGTCGGTGCAGAAAACGCTTTCGATGTGGGAATCGGTCAGGCGCGGCGAGGGAAAATGGATACTCCCCTTCCAGGAGGAAGCTGACGTTATCTTCAACAGCTCCACCCTCTACGAGCTTGCCGTGCTGAAAAAGCACATCTTCCCGCTTCTCTCCGCGATCGAGCCGCACGAGGATTGCTATGAGCAGGTCCGCGCGATGGTCAAGGTGCTCAACTACATCCACGAGGCGGATGTCGATGACGAGATCCCGCCCACAAGCATCATCCGCGAGTTCATCGGCGGAAACGCGTTTTATAAATAAAATTCTCGTGGAATTGCACAATTTTTCCCTCCCTATTTTGTGCAATTCCACTTTTTTAAAAAAGTTTCCGAATTTATGTGACATTTTGAGTGCATAACGTGACTTACTTGGTGAAAGGACAATGAAAGGAGGCTTATTAATGAAAGACGAAAAAATTATAGAGCTCTTTTTCGCCCGCGATGAAAACGCGCTAAAGGAAACAGAGGAAAAATACAATTCCCTCTGCCACTACGTTGCGCGGAATTTTCTTTCGGTCCGCGAGGACAGAGAGGAATGCATAAACGACGCTCTGCTCGCGCTTTGGAATTCGATCCCGCCCGCGAGACCGAGAAGCCTTTCGGCTTTTCTCTCCGCGATCGTAAGGCGTATCGCGATAAACAAAACCCGCGCGGCAAACGCCTGGAAGCGCGGTGGCGAGATACAGATCGTCAGCGACGAATTTCTCTCCACGCTTGATGACGGCTCCGACCTCGCGGCAGATTACGAATCGCGCCGCGCGGGAGAGGTCATCAACGCCTTCCTCGGTACGATATCGCGTGACGACAGAAGAATTTTCATTATGCGCTTCTGGCTCGGACTCAGCTACGCTCAGATTGCCGAGCAGACAGGCTTTGGCGACAGCAAGATCAAAATGTCGCTTCACCGCACGCGCGAAAAGCTTGCGGCAGAACTGAAGAAGGAGGGGATCACGGTATGAAAAGGAATCAACTTAACCGAGACAGACGTCTGCTTGAAGCACTCGATTATCTCGATGAAGCCTATATTGCCGACGTTGTGGATAATTTGAAGCTGCCGCCCGTGCCGGGTGCGCCTCTGCCGAAAAAGGGCAGAATACTGCGCTCGCTCAAGCCCGTTGCAATGCTCGTTGCCTGCACCCTGCTTCTCGCCGCGCTCATCCCCGCAGTAACCTATATGACTTCGCACATCCCCGACATCGTCGCATTCTTCCGCGGTGAGCAAAGTGAGGCGACCGTTCCCGAAGAGACCGATCCCTACGATCCCACCGAAACCACCGCTCCGCCCGAAACAACCGCGCCGCCAAAGCACGAGCACAACGGCTCGGATGGACTAATCTATCGCGTCAACGATGACGGAAAGACCGTGACGCTCATTTCTTGGGGCACCGGCATCGAAGCCAACGTACTTGTCGCGTCCGTTTACGACGGAATGCCCGTCACCGCTATTGAGGACGGTGCGTTGGACTCCGCGCCGTGCAAGACGGTCACGATCCCCGACTCGGTTACCTCGATCGGTATCGGTGCATTCAAAAACTGCCAAACCCTTGAAGCGATCAGCATCCCCGCCAGCGTTACCGACATAGGCGCAAATACGTTTGAAGGCTGTGTTTCGCTGAAATCAATCGGCATCCCGAGCAGTATCTCGGTAATTCCGACGGGTATGTTCACGAATTGCGAGAAGCTCTCACTCGTCCGTATTAAGAGCTCGCTGAAGCGCATCGTAATGGGCGCCTTTATCGGATGTAGTAAGCTTGAGGGCATTGATTTTGACGGCACGAAGACGGAATGGAACGCTATTCAGAAGGGCGACCTCTGGCATATGCAGAGCGCCATCAGTAAGATCAATACCAACAGCGGAATCGTTAACGTCCAGCCGTCCCCCACAGGATCGCCCGAAAACGACGGCAGCGAAGGTCTTGAATACAAGCTGAACGGCGCTGAGGCACTCCTTACGAGCCTTGGTACTTGCAAGGACAAGGACGTCGTTATCGCTTCGACCTATATGGGCTATCCCGTAAGATGGATCAATGCGGGCATCTTTGACGGTTATTGTGAGCTTGAAAGCATTACTATGCCCGAAACCATCGTTTCGATCGGCTCGAGAGCATTTGCGGAATGCACCAAGCTTGAGAGCATCACGCTTCCCGTAAGCCTGACGCTCTTCTATCCCGATGCCTTCGCGGGCTGTTCATCTCTTAAGACCATCGAGCTTGACGATGACAACCCCACCTTCAAGGTCGTTGATAACTGTCTGATTGAAACCGCCAGATCCACGTTGATAATGACCTGCCAAAGCTCTCGCATTCCTAACGACGGCAGTATCACCGTCATAGGCGAATACGCTCTGTCGGGACTCCAAGTATCAGAGATAGTTATTCCCGAGGGCGTTACCACCGTCAGAGCAAACGCTCTGCAATACAATAAAGCGCTCAAAAAGATCAGTCTGCCCTCGACGCTCGGATTCCTCGATGTAAATACTTTTTCGGGCATCAGCGGGGACGTCATGCTTCTCTTCCCGAAGGGGCATCCGACCTATACGGCAGAGGGCAACTGTGTGATCGACAAAAACACCAAGACCCTCATCCGCGGATTTGCATTCAGCAATATTCCCGATTGGGTTGAAGTGATCGGAAACGGCGCATTCCAAGGCTGCAAAGAGCTCGAGGAGATCAGATTCCCCTCGGCACTCAGAACCATTGAACAGAATGCGTTCAAGAACTGTACTTCCCTCAAAAAGATCAAGATCGACGGCACAGTCACGCTGCGAAACTATGCCTTCTTCGGCTGCACGAGCCTCAAGGAGGTCGAGCTTGACGACAGGGTTCAGTTCGACTACTCGCATATTTTCTCATACTGCACAAGCCTTGAGTATTTACGCGTTCCGAAGAGCGTTACCTACCTCAACTGTCAATGGGAGGGCTGCACAAGTCTTAAGACCGTCGTTCTGCACGATGATATCACCTTCCTCAGCGGCGCACTCTTCTACGGTTGCACCTCACTTGAAAGCTTCTATATCGGTCCTAAGGTCCGCGAGCTGAGGCAGAATTTCCTCGTCGAATGTCCTAATCTCTCGGAGATCGTCTACGGCGGCACTCGCCACGATTGGTTCACCATGGAAAAGCACTCGTCATGGAAGAACGGCGCGGGCAATCTTGAGGTCGTACGCTGTTCCGACGGCGACCTCACAAACTTCAACACTCAGCCGATGGTGGGAAGCTACGGCTTGCTCTACCGCGAAAGCGCGGACGGCAAGAGTGCGCAGTTTATCGGATTCAAGGACGGCGTCCTCGATTCCTTTGAGATAGCATCCTCCTACAACAGTCTGCCCGTTACAAGCATTGCAGAAGGAGCACTCAGCAAGATCAAATCGTCCGGTACGATCATTATGAGCACCTATATCGAGACCGTCGAGGAAGGAACGTTCGCGCAGAGCCCATACGTCACTCATATCGAGCTCCGTCCGAACGTCAAGGTCATAGAAAACAACGCCTTTATCGGTTGTGTCGATCTGAAGGAGCTGACCTTCCGCGGCACAAAGGCGGCTTGGGAAAAGATCGAAAAGCAGTCGCGCTGGAATTACGGCACGGCACTCGAGGTCGTTCACTGTATCGACGGTGACGTGAGCGTTACACCTCACCCCGAGACGAACAACGGCAGCGAAGGTCTTGCTTACCGCATAAATCAGAGCAGCAGCGGCGATTTCTACGCGGTCTTCACCGGTCTCGGCACCTGCAAGGATACCGATATCGTTATCGCGTCGGATTATTACGGTTATCCCGTGCGCGAGCTGCAACATCGCGTACTCCAAGGCAAGACGGAGATCAAGAGCGTAATTCTTCCCGAAGGTATAACCGCAATACCCACACAATTCTTCTACGAATGCGCCTCGCTTGAAAAGGTCACGATCCCCGAATCTGTCACGGTCATCGACTCCCACGCCTTCTGCGGATGCACCGCACTTGAAGAGATCAAGCTTCCCGAGGGACTTGAAAGCATCGGTCAATACGCCTTTGCGCTATGCACTTCACTCACAAAGGTAAACATTCCCGACAGCGTGACCTATATCGGCTCGCTCTCCTTCACGGATACTCTGATCGACAGCATTCATATTTCGAAGAATGTCACCGATATCGACGACGCCTACTTCGGCGCGAATATCAAATCTATCACCGTCGACCGCGAAAACAAGACCTTCGTCATTACGGGCAACTGTCTGATCGACCTCAAAAATAAGGCGGTACTCCGCATATTCGGCGAGCCCGAATTCCCAAATGACGGAAGTATCCGGATCATTGAAGAATCCGCGTTTTATTATATCAATTTCGATATCAAGAAGCTGATTCTCCCCGAAGGTCTTGAAAAATTCCTGTATCCTTTTGAAACCCAGGTGCTCGAGAACATCGAAGAGCTTCATATTCCAAGCACGCTCGTCGATTGGAACGGAAGCGACTTCACTTATTGCAAGGATCTCAAAAAGATCACGGTTGCCGAGGGAAATCCGAGATACTATTCGGTCGATAACTGCATAATCGAGCGCGAAACAGGTACTCTCGTCCTCGGCTGCAGCACAAGCGTGATTCCGACCGACGGAAGCATCAAGAAGATCGGTCGAGAAGCCTTTGCCTACTGCCGAGACCTTGAAAGCATCGTCATTCCCGAGGGCGTGACCGAGATATCCCCTTCCGCATTTGACGGTTGTATTTCTCTGCGCGATGTAACTCTCCCCGAAAGCCTTAAAGTGATCGGAACGCACGCCTTCAGCGCATGTATGGCACTCGAGACGATCGAGCTCGGCGATAATATCACTATGATAGAGGATGGCGCATTCGCGTATTGCACGTCGCTGCGCGAGGTCACTCTCCCCGAGGGTCTCAAGCCTCAATGCCTCGCTTTGTGGCTCTTCAGAGGTTGCACGTCGATTGAGAAGATCTATATTCCCCGCTCGACAGAATATATTGACGGCTTCTACGGCTGCACGAGCTTACGCGAGATCGTCTACGGAGGAACGGTTGAGGAATGGCATTCGATATACATTTATGACAACACCTTCCTCGACACCGCGCTCGAACGCATCACCTGTACCGACGGCGTGATCACCGAGATACCCTACGAAACCGAAATGCCGGAATATTAATTAAAAACGAGGACTGACAACCGTCAGTCCTCAAATTTTTATTCAAATTTTTCGTAAAACTCGAGCGTTGCTATTTTCGATCCTTGATTATTGAAGTGAAGATAGAAATCGTTGCCTATGTGGAACATCGACTCGGATTCCATCAAGGTATTGACCGAGATCTTTCCGATGTATTTTCCCGTCTTGATCTCAAAAATCTGAATAATATTGTCCTTCGTGCCGGATTGCGGGCTGAGGGGGACGTACGCGTATTCCGCATCGGCATCCATACCCTGACCGACGTAACCCGTTGAATCGGCAAGCGCGGAGGAACGGATGGGATTAAAATCGCCGTCCGTGATAACGAGTCCGCTCGGCGAACCGTATGCGAGGAAGGCATACTGTCCCGCTCCGTCAATATATCCAACGCCCCAAGTGCCGTAGGAGAGCGGCTTCTGCTCTGTGAGCGTGAGAGTTTCGGGATCTATGATCGAAACGAGGTTATCGTACATATTAACTACGATAAGCTGCTTTTTCACGGGATCGTAGGTCATATCGTTGGCGTGGTCGAGCGGCATCTCATCACTTTCAAGAACGACGCTCCACGTTTCCATATCCACCTTGATAACGCGGTCGGTCTCAACGCCCGATACATTTTTCTTCATAATAACGTAGGCATATTTACCGTCGGTAGCTACGCCCTGCGCTGCATCAAAATCATCCTTTTGAGAATATTTGAAGACCACGTTATAGTCCGCGCAGATATTTCTGCCCTCACGCAGAGCCGCATATACGTCAAGATCGCTCGGCTTAAACTCCCCCCTGACTTCAAGACCGACGGGAAATGCGGTTACGCCGTCCTTTGTGTACTCAGGAATCAGGCGATCGATAAAGTGAAAAAGCGCCTCGCTGCAAGCGGCGGGAGAAGCTCCGACGATAACGATCTTTGAGTCGGTCACGCGAATGATATATCCCTCAAAATCGAGGTCTTCCAAAGCCGCCGCTGTTTCGGGGCGGTTGGTTTCAAAGAGCAGGATCTCGTGATCTGTGTTCACGGCGGGTCCGTTCGGGTTCATCCAATCGTCTATGATCTTGAAATCACGGCTGAGAGTTGCCCTCATTCTGTTATTGACCGCAACGGCGGTGTCAAGCTGAAATCCCTTCGCGCCCTCCGCGCGGACGATCTTGAAATCGGTCGCGCCGTTATCAAGCAAAACGAGCAGCGCCGCTTCCGCAACCGCTTCGGTTTCCGCCGAGGATTCGGGCGGGTTATCTGCATCCTCAGGGGTGCAAGACGAAAACGATAAAAGTGCAATACTGATAAGAAATACTGAAATTATTTTTTTGAAAGTCATTTTAATCACCTTGATTTATATTGTTTCAGAACTTACCCTTTGCCACATAATGGCTGAGCTCGGCAAACTGATCGATGCACGAGCGCTGATATGGCGTGTAATTCGCCTCGTCTGCACTTCTCGCGTAGGTTTCCATTTTAATTCCGCGGTAACGGTTGAGGTAATCCTTGGCACAGCAAGGATAGGTCAGTGATTCTGCGGTCGCGGCAAGACCGAGGTAGTCCTGCAACAGAGACGCCTGCCTCGTTTCCCAATCGGTGTGCCAGAGGCGGACGTAAAGCTCGGGGTGGATATTCGCCATAACTCCGCAATAGCCCGAGGCGCCGTTTTTGAGGGTGGGCAGGAGCGTTTGCGCGTTTGCGTTGAAGATCTCAAGGCGCGTGCCGCGGCAGATATCGAGGCGGTGCGCGATCAGATCGGCATCGCAACAAGTGTCCTTGATGAAGTAGAATCGCTCGGTTTCAATGCACCATTTAAGCATTGCATCGGTAAGCAACCGCTTATATGGCTTCGGGCATTCGTAGATGCCGAGGGGCATATCGTGGGGAAGCTTTGCGATCAGCTTTTCGCAATCCGCGATCCATGCCTCGTCGGTGGTATTGGCAATATCAAGTCTGTTCGAGATGAGAATAACGGCGTCGGGTCCTTCTGCGGCAATACGGCAGAGCTCGTATGCCTGATCCTCGATCGAGTCGGAAATGTGACCGGATGCAACGATCATCAGCGGCGCACGGGTTTTGTCGGCTTCGGCAAGCCGATTTGCCTCATCAACGACAAGTCGGACGAGAAGCACGCGCTCCTCAACCGAGAGAAACATTATCTCACTCGACTGACACGCGGCAAAAATACCGTCGCATCCGCTTTTCCAATAAAATCTGACGAGCTCGCGAACGGCATCCTCGTCGATCTCGCCGTTCTTATACGGCGTGATCATCGTCGGATACACTCCGCGGACTACTTTGAAATCTTTCATTTATAATTCCTTCCTTATTTTCTGATCTTTACGACAGTCTTGCGGCATTTTGATCCGTCACCGACGCCGGGACGGTGCCATTCGCCGGGCAGTAGAAGCAAAAAGTCGCCCGCGCGTAGAGTGATCGTTGAATAGCCTTTATCGAAGGATTCAAATTCAACGTCGTTTTCCTCCGAATAGTCGCCCTCGGGCTGTTCTTCGGGGATGATGACGTCGATCTGCTCCTCTCCCTCGATCATCATCTGAACGTCGATGTATGCGTGATGGTTTTCAAATATCTTCCCCTCCCTGCACGCGCTGAGGTATTCCGATGACGATGCATAAAGTGCCGCACCGTCGATCTCGGTCTTGCCGAGCGTAAATTCGCCGTCTGCTACTCTTTTCGCCTCGTTCAGCGCGTATTCGATGGAGGGGACTTTTTCGCCCCAGATAGGTAGATTTGCAATTTTACCGTATATCATTTTTATACCTCGCGAAAGTTCTTGATTCTGTGGAATGTTGTGAAATTTGAGTTATGGAAATTATTTGCGCCGTTTACCGCGGTACGGCAAAGGTAGAGGATATCCTCGCCCTCGATGAAGAAATCGACGTATTGGAAGCCGACCTCCTTGATATCCTCGTCGCGGCGGTCGATGAGATGCTCGCAAAGTTCCCAGTTGATGAGATCCTTCGAGCAGATCAGCGAGAGCAGATTGCGCTTCGTCTGCGGCTCGTCGAGGGCGTAGCTTACGATGGCGTAATACTTTTTCGTCACCTCATCAAAAACAATATTGAATTTCGACGCCGTCGCGGGAAAGTCGATGACCTTGTCAAGCGTCGGCTCGGCTTCAGGATTGCAGGGATCGTAATTGAGAATGAGCGCGGTCTTGTCGGCAAAGCGGAGGAAATCAATGATCTTGCCGTCGGGCGTTTCGATCACGTTACCCTCGATGCCGCCCCAGATCTTTTCGGGAAGCGGTGAAATATGCTCGCGGGCGTCGAAAAGCTCGGTGCAGACCCAGTTTTCGGCAGAGAGCAAATCGCTGTCGGCGGGTGCGGACAGTACCGCATCGCAGAAAACCTTCTCCGACCACGCGCCGTACTGCACGTCGGTCATAACTCTGCCGTCCTTGATAAGCACGGGCATCGGTGCGCGATGCCAGCCTACCTGACGGGCGTGACAGCCGCCGCGAAGAAGGACCGTTGGATTTGTCCACGTCTTGCCGCCGTCGTCCGAACGACCGATCAGCACGTCGCCGTATTCGGTCGAGCATCCGAGCATATAGAGTGCGCCGCCCGCGAGGAACATCTTGCCCCAGAAGCAGGGGAAAAGCTCCGAGCGGTGCTCCCAAGTCGCGCCGTCATCGTGGGAAACATATATTAAAGTGAGATTCTGCGGTGCGCCGCCGGCGTAAACGTCCATCGAGGCGAGCAGATCGCCGTTCTCAAGACGGATAAGCGAGGGCGAGCAGAGATAGCGTCCCGAAAAAGCGTATTCTTCGTCATCGGGGTGCAGATAGTTGACCACGGTACCGGGAACTTCACCCGTGCGGACGAGTCTTTCGGTCGAAGAAACACCGTCCTCGCGCTCGACGCGGAAGGCGTAATCCTTCCCGCTTTCAAGTCCGTTTACTCTTCCCATAAACGAGTTAAGCTCTGCAGTATAAAAATTTTCCGCATCACGCTCACGCCAGATCAGGCGGTATCTTGCATCCTTTGCGGAATCCTTAAAATCAAATTCAAAGCCATTCGCGCAAGGCGCGATACGGCAAATATATGGCGCGCGCATACGTGCCTTTTCGTGCAAGGGCAGATAGCGCGGATAACTCCAGCTACGAACGTTTTTCATAACATTCTCCTTAAAAAGTTCTATAAATATTATAACATCCCGCGCACGCTGTGTCAAGTCAAATAGAAAGATTCCGCTCTCGCGGAGCGGAATCTTACCATTTATTAAGCTAATTAGCCTCTCTTCCACTCGGTACCCTTTGCGGAGTCGATGAGGGTGATGCCCTCTGCGGCGAGGAGGTCTCGGATGCGGTCTGCCTCGGCGAAGTCGCGTGCCTTCTTTGCGGCGGTGCGGGCTTCAACGAGAGCCTCGATGCGAGCGTACTCGGGATCAGCGGCTGCTGCGGCTGCCTTTGCGGCGGCTTTTGCCTCTGCCTCGGCATCCTCTGCGGCATTGATAGCGGCGGCGGCGTCGATAAGACCGAGCATAAGCACCTGCTCGAAGTCGCGGATAGCCGCGAGCTTGGTTGCCGCGTTTGTCTTTGCTTTGGGCACGTCGTAAAGCGCGGTTACTGCAAGAGAGGTATTGAGATCGTTATCAAGCGCGTCGGTGAAACGCTTTTTGAGCTGTGCAAAAACTTCTGCATCCACAGAGCCGTCGTCCTGACGGAGCAGGGGAGCAATCTTTGCAACGAGCTTGTTATACGCGATGGTTGCGTTGTCGAGGTTTTCATAGGAGAAAACGAGCGACTTGCGGTAGTGGGACTGCATACAGAAGAAGCGGTACGCAAGGGGAGAATATCCCTTCGATTCAAGGAGCGAAACGGTGAGGAACTCGCCGCTCGACTTGCTCATCTTGCCCGAATTGGTGTTCAGGTGAAGAACGTGCATCCAATGGCGGCACCATTCGTGACCGAGGTATGCCTCGCTCTGTGCGATCTCGTTGGTGTGGTGGGGAAACGCGTTGTCGATTCCGCCGCAATGGATATCGCAATATTCGCCAAGATGCTTCATAGCTATGCAGGAGCACTCGATATGCCATCCGGGATAGCCGATTCCCCAGGGGCTCGGCCACTTGAGCTCCTGATCGTCGAACTT
>JAZRGT010000058.1:0-40772 GCA_045644325.1 Eubacteriales bacterium
GCCTTGGGCTTTCTGTCGAGAAGGTGGGTGATGTCGAGGATACGAGCAGCCTCTTCTACGCGGCGCTTGATCTCTTCCTTGGGAGTCTTGTTCAGCTTAAGGCCGAATGCCATGTTCTCAAATACGGTCATATGAGGATAAAGAGCGTAGTTCTGGAAAACCATCGCGATCTTTCTATCCTTAGGAGCTACGTCGTTAACGAGCTGGTCGCCGATGAAGAGCTCACCCTCGGAGATCTCCTCAAGACCTGCTACCATTCGAAGAGTGGTGGTCTTACCGCAACCGGAAGGACCTACGAGTACGAGAAACTCCTTGTCCTTGATTTCAAGATTGAAGTCCGAAACAGCGGTAACGCCGCCGGGGTACTTCTTATAGATGTGCTTAAGGGATACACTTGCCATTTATAAAATTCCTCCTTGAATTAACGAGCAAACCGAGCACACGGTTTAATCTAATTTTTTACTTTATATATTGTACCAAATTTTCGCGAAAAATGGAAGATGTTTATTACCCAAAATTTCAAGCTCAAATTTGTGCACATTGTACAAATTGTGTATAAATAGCGCCAAAATCGGGCAGAATATGAATTTCGTGTGACTTTTAAGGGTAATTTATAATTACCTTTTGACGATTACTTCTCTTCCTTGAAGCGCATCGTCAGAGCGATACGGTTGCGCTTGGTATCGACCTCAAGCACCTGAACGCGGACGATATCGCCGACCGAGAGGACCTCGGAGGGATGCTTGATGAACTTATCGCAAATTCTTGAAATGTGCACAAGGCCGTCCTGATGAACGCCGATATCGACAAATGCGCCGAAGTCGATTACGTTTCTGACAGTACCCGTCATAACCATACCCGGCTTGAGCGAGTTGATATCAAGAACGTCGTCGCGAAGGATGGGAGCATCAAAGCTGTCACGAACGTCGCGTCCGGGCTTTTCAAGCTCCTCAACAATATCGTTGAGAGTGGGCTCACCGATACCGAGCTCTTCGCAAAGCTTCGCCTTACCTTCCTTTGCAACCTTGCTACCAAGAAGCTTAACGCCTCCGGTGCGGATCTCGGATTCATCGTAGCCGAACTTATTCAGAAGTCCGCGTGCCGCCGCATAGGATTCGGGGTGAACGCCCGTGCAGTCAAGAACCTCGTTCGAGCCCGAAACGCGAAGGAAGCCCGCGCACTGCTCAAACGCCTTTGCGCCGAGTCTCGGAACCTTGAGAAGCTCTGCACGAGTTTCGAATTCGCCGTTCTCCTCGCGGTACTTGACGATATTCTTCGCAACAGGCATACTGATACCCGAAACGTAGGAAAGAAGCGAATAGGATGCGGTATTGAGGTCGATTCCGACCGAGTTTACGCAGTCCTCGACAACGCCCGTAAGTGCGCCGTCAAGACGAGCCTGCTTCATATCGTGCTGATACTGACCAACGCCTACCGACTTAGGATCGATCTTAACGAGCTCTGCGAGGGGATCCTGCAGGCGGCGCGCGATCGAAACTGCGGAACGCTGGGTAACGTCGAAATCGGGGAATTCCTCCGCTCCGAGCTTGGATGCGGAGTAGACGGATGCGCCCGCCTCGCTTACCATAATATATTTGCAATCAAATCCGCCGTCGCGGAGAAGTCCCGCGATGAAGATCTCACTTTCTTTAGATGCAGTACCGTTACCGATAGCAATAACGTTTACACCGTACTTGCGGATGAGTCGGGTGACGATCTTGGTGCTCTCCTCGATTCTCTGCTGAGGCTTGGTTGGGAAGATGACGGCTGTGTCGATAACCTTACCCGTCCAATCGACAACGGCAAGCTTACAACCTGTACGGTAACCGGGGTCGAAGCCCATAACGGTCTTGCCGCGGAGAGGCGGCTGCATGAGAAGGTGCTTGAGGTTGTCCGAGAAGACCTTGATTGCGCCCTCGGATGCATTATCGGTGAGATCATTTCTGATCTCGCGCTCGACGGAGGGAGCGATAAGGCGGTCGTAGCTATCCTCGACAGCCTCGGCAACGTAAGCCTTTGCGGGGCTTTCGTTCTGCTTGATGAATTTGCGGTAGAGATAGGTCTTGACGATATCGTTGGTAAGCTCGAGAGTGACCTTGAGGAAGCCCTCCTTCTCTCCTCTGTTGATAGCGAGGATGCGGTGGGGGAGGATTTTCTTGACCTTCTCATTGAAGTCATAATACTGTGCATAAACCGAATCCTCTTCCTTTGCGGCTTTGGATACGATCGCGCCGTGCTCCATCGTAAGGGTTCTTACCGACTTACGGCAGGATGCGTTATCGGATACGTTTTCTGCAATGATGTCCTTTGCACCCGCAAGAGCGGCTGCGGCATCGGGAACACCCTTTTCTTCGTCGATATATTCAGCCGCGATCTCTTCAAGAGACTTTTCGTAGCTTTCTCTCTGCTCGAAAATGAGGTCTGCGAGAGGCTCGAGTCCGCGCTCGCGTGCAACGGACGCACGGGTCTTTCTGTGGGGGCGGTAGGGGCGGTAGATATCGTCGATCTCGGTGATCGTCTGTGCCGCGTCGATTGCGGCAACGAGCTCTTCGGTGAGCTTGCCCTGCGCGTCGATAAGGTTCTTTACTTCCTCGCGGCGCTTTGCGATGCCGCGAAGGTATGTAAGTCTGTCAAAAAGGTCACGAAGAATAGTATCGTCAAGCGAGCCCGTAACTTCCTTACGGTAACGCGCGATGAAGGGGATGGTGTTGCCCTCGTCGATGAGCTCGACGGTCTTGACTACCTGTTCTTCTTTCAGGTTAAATTCCTCTGCGAGGATCTGTTCGATTGTCATTTATGTTCTCCTAAAAATAATGTACTTTTTACTTTGCCGCTTCTGCGAGAAGCGCGATTTCCTCGGCGGTCAGATAACGCCATTCTCCGCGTCCGAGTGAGGGATCGAGAGGCAGCGGACCGAAGCTGATCCTTTCAAGATACGTGATCTTGTTGCCCACCGCACCGAACATCTGCTTGATCTGATGGTACTTGCCCTCGTGAATGGTTATCACGCCCTCAAATTCGCCCTCTGCGTCGATTTCGCAGGGTTTCGTGAGGTATCCGCCCTCGATATGCACGCCCTCGCAGAGGCGTTTTTCATCGTTCTCCGAAAGCGGCAATTCACAGCGGTATCTGTATGATTTCGGAACGTGACGGGCGGGTGCGAGGAGTCTGTGCGACATCTCGCCGTCGTCGGTCAGTATCATCATACCGAGGGTGTATTTATCAAGTCTTCCGCAAGGGTGTACGCGCGCGCCGTCTGCGGGCAGAAGCAGATCTGTTACAACGGGAGCATTCTTATCCTCGGTCGCGCTGACGTAGCCCTCGGGCTTGTTGAGCATAATATAAATATGTTCGCGGTAGCAAACGGACTTGCCGCAGTAAACCACCGCATCGCGGTCGGGATCAACCTGAAGCGCGGGAGTTTTGGCAACCGCGCCGTTGACAGTCACTCTGCCGCCGCGCACCGCCTTTGAGATCTCACTGCGGCTGGCAAGCCCCGCGTTAGCTATTAACTTGTCAAGTCGCATCGAAAACCTCCTACGGATTGAAAGCAATGATCACAGCGCAGCCGAAAATAATTACGCCGAGAATAAAAGAAATCCAGAAATCGCGGCGTGAATAATAGTCCATATACAACCACCTCCGCGGTTATTATGGACAAGTTGCGCTAACTTTATTATTATACCACAAAATATAGGATTTGTAAAGAACTTTTTGACGAAAAAAGACGCCCACGCGGAGCGTCTTTCGATTTATTCAGCATACTTTTCGTAGTCCATCGGATACCAATAGGATTTTCCGCTATCGGGGTCAAAGCGGTAAATTCCGAAATGAGAACCGCAATAAAAGTCTCCCTCATAAAGTGCTATCGAAGTAACACCGCCGAGCATACATTTAAAAACATCGTGCTTAACGACAATTTCAACCGTTCCGTCAAAAGCCATTTTAGTAATGCCTTGATCGGTAGCAAAGTATACGCATCGGTCATCTTCGCAAAGCAGATAAGCGTTGCAATCACCGTCAAATGAGGCAAGCTCATTGAATTCAATGCTGTAATCATATCCCGAAGCGTCGCGAACTTCCTTGAATTCATATACCACGGTTTCATTCGGCTCTCCGCTTAACATTATAACGGTATCAAGAACGACCAACGCCGTATCTTCTCCTTTGATATGTTCAATAATGAAACGGCAGTTACTGTCGGAAAGCAACGTTTCGGTAACTGTCGGTTCTTTCCCCTCGGGATATATCAGGCCCTCTTGCAAAAACCATCTTACCCAACCGCTGAATTCTCCGAAATCGGTACCTACAAGATAACCGCGATCGAACATCGCGCTCTTCGTATCCGAAAGATCGTCTTTTTTATTGCTGACGCAAAGCTCACCGCCCTCGACGGATACATAGCAGTAGTAACCCCTCCACGGATAATCTCCCGACATTGAGGTATTGTAAAGGCTCATATCAAATTGTCCAGCCGACATTTTTGTCAGCTTGGGGTAATCTTTTGAGGTGACTTCAATGGTGTTCGGCGAAGAGCATGAAGCGAGGGAAAGCAAAAGAATAATAATGGTCAGCATTAATAATACAATTCGTTTCATTGTACTCTCCTTCCAGCAATTAATCCGCATATTTTTCATAGTCCATATAATACCAAAAGTCTTCTCCGGTTTCGGGGTTGAATCGATAGATTCCGCGCACGGAACCGCAATAGAGTTCGCCTTCGAACTTAACTATGGAGTTAACTCCGATAGTATAAAAATAATCCACCCATACAAGTCTTTCTGCCTTGCCGTCAAATGTCATTTTTACTATGCTCATATCGGTTGCGAAATATATGCATCCGTCTTCCTCGGAAAGATAATACGCCCTAACCGCGCCCGCGAATCTTGCAATTTCGGTGTATGATATATCATATCCGGCTTCGCTGTCATTTTTATCCCATATCACATCAAAATCATATACTACGGTCTCGCCGGACGTTTCTCCGTCTTTAACGCCGAAAGACGGAATTTCGCAAACGATAAAAGCATTGTCGTTGTCTTCTTTGATAATGAATCTGTAATTCTCTTTTGAAAGAAGAATTGATTCGGGTGATTCTCCTTCCGGATAATGAGAAGTGTGATACGGAAACCATCTGACCCAACCGTCAAACTCGCCTATATTTACGCCTACGAGATACCCGAAATTAAAGGTCTCCTCTTGAGTTGTACGATAGCAATCAACGTTATTTTCGACACGCAAACTGCCATCTTCTACCGTCAGATAGCAGACGCGATAGACAAATTCATCATCCTCAAGTGCCGCCAATTCGCGTTCTATTTCTTTTTCTTTATCAAATTCGCTCGGCGACATTTTTGTCAGCTTGGGGTAATCTTTTGAGGTGACTTCGATAGTATTCGGCGACGAACAGGATGCGGATATGAGCAAAGAAAGGATTAATAAGATGATAATTGTCGTTTTCTTCATTTTTCGCTCCTTTATTCAGTGTTTATGGCTTGGTGAATACGGTTTGCAATTTCATTTTATCATAAATACCAACGTATGTCAATGACTTTTTTTCGGTTTCATCTTGACAATCTCTTAAAAATATGAGATAATAATACTAATTATAAAAAATAATCATTCAAGGAGATCAAAAATGAGCTTTGAATACAATTTCCACAAATCTCAAGAGGTTCTGCATTACGGCTGTGAAAAGCCGCGTGCGTATTTCATTCCCTACCACAGCGAGACTTCTGCGCTGACCGACAACCGTGCGGCGAGCGCGCGTTTCTTCTCGCTTTGCGGCGATTGGGATTTCAAGTTCTATCCCGTTCCCTCCATGATCGAGGATTTCACCGCAGAAGGCTTCTGCACCTGCGGATTCGACAAGATGATGGTTCCGCGCTCCTGGCAGACCGTGCTCGGCAAGGGATACGACACCCCCAACTACACCAACGTAAACTACCCCTACCCCGTTGATCCCCCTCACGTTCCCGATGCCAACCCCTCCGCGCTCTACGCTCGCAGCTTTGAGCTCACCGAGGATTATCTTTCGGGCAAGGATATCTACTTAAACTTCGAGGGCGTTGACTCCTGCTTCTATCTTTACGTCAACGATCAGTTCGTAGGATACAGCCAGGTCAGCCATATGACCAGCGAATTCAAGATCACCGATAAGCTCGTAGCGGGCAAGAACACCATCAAGGTTCTCGTTTTCAAGTGGTGCGACGGCTCGTATCTTGAGGATCAGGACAAGTTCCGCTATTCGGGCATCTTCCGCGAGGTCTACCTCCTTGCGCGCGACACCGCTCACATTTCCGATCTTTACTGCCGTCAGAGCATCAACGCAAAGTACACTCAGGCTGTTCTCAAGGTCGAGGCTGAACTTACAGGCAAGGCACAGATCGACTACAAGCTCCTCGACCCCAAGGGCCGCGAGGAGAGCGGCGGATCGATCACTCTTGACGGAAGCGGTGCATTCGAAATGCTCGTCGGCAACCCCAGACTCTGGTGCGACGAGGATCCCGAGCTTTACACCCTCGTTATCAAGTGCGGCGAGGAATATATCGTTCAGTACGTAGGCTTCCGCACCATCGAGATCAAGAACCGTATCGTTTACATCAACGGTCAGAAGGTAAAGGTTCACGGCGCAAACCGCCACGACAGCCATCCTATTCTCGGCTCGGCTACTCCCACCGATCATATGCTTGAAGACCTTTACATTCTTAAGAGATACAACTTCAATATGATCCGTACCAGCCACTATCCGAACGATCCCCGATTCTACACCCTCTGCGACAAGCTCGGCTTCTTCGTTTGTGACGAGACCGACTATGAAACTCACGGTATGCAGAGAGTCGGCGACTGGGACTTCTTCTCCCGCGAAGAGGCTTGGACCGAATCCCTCCTCGACCGCGTTCAGCGTATGTTCGAGCGTGACAAGAACCATCCCTCGATCATTATGTGGTCGCTCGGAAACGAGTCGGGTCTCGGTGAGAATCAGGAAAAGATGTCCGATTACATCAAGTCCCGTATGCCCGGCGCAATGATCCACTGTGAGGATGCTTCCCGCCGACTCAGATATGCTCAGCACAACGCCAAGGGCATCAAGGATCTCGGCAAGTATGCCGACTACTATGAGCTCGATTGGTACGACTTTGAGAGCCGTATGTATCCGAGCTTCGATGAGATGAAGTATTATCTCACGGAAAAGAAATTTACAAAGCCCTACTTCCTCTGCGAATACTGCCACGCGATGGGTCTCGGCCCCGGCGATCTCAAGCAGTATTGGGATGTCATTTACGCAAACGACCACTTCTTCGGCGGATGCGTCTGGGAATTCATCGACCACTCTGTTGCAACCGGTGACGATATCTACCGCGATCCCCATTACGTTTACGGCGGCGACTTCGGAGACTTCCCGCACGACGGCAACTTCTGCGTTGACGGTCTCGTTTACCCCGACCGCCGTCCTCACACGGGTATCAAGGAGCACAAGGCTGTTCTCAAGCCCTTCGTTATCAGCGAGGTCACCGCAGACGGCTCCTTCCGCATCAAGAGCCGCCGTTATTACACTATGCTCGACGACCTCTGCCTCTACTGGTCGGTTGAGTGCGACGGTAAGATCGTCCGCGACGGCGTAATTAATGAACTTAAAGTTGCTCCTCAGCGCTCGAGAAAGTATAAGCTCGATCTTGATGGCATCAAGCTCGAGGGTATCGTTACAGTTAACTTCTCCGTCCGTCAGATCAAGTCCACTCCTTGGGCTGCGGCAGGATTTGAGGTCGGCTTCCATCAGGAAGAGCTCGGCGAGTTTGCAAGAGCCGACGTTGACGCTGCAAAGAAGGCAGACAAGATCAATGTTTGCGAAAACGACAAGGCTATCTTCGTTAAAGTCGGTCAGACCGCATACAAGATCTGCAAGACCTGCGGTCTTGTTGCCGGCATTAAGGACAACGGCAAGGAAATGCTTGCTTCTCCTATGACTCCCGCAATCTTCCGCGCTCCCACCGACAACGATCGCCGTATCAAGAACGATTGGTACAATCAGGGATTTGACAGAATGGCTGTTAAGTGCTATTCCCTCTCTGTTGCAAACGCAGACGAGAACGGCGTTACCCTCAAAGCTTCCCTCTCTCTCGGCGCAAAGCTTCTTGCTCCCGCTGTACGCATCGAAGCTACCTACGCGATCAATAACGAGGGCGAGCTTTCGGTAGAAATGAACGCAAAGGTTGGCGAAAATCTGCCTCCTCTCCCCCGCTTCGGTGTTCAGTTCAAGATGCCCGAGGGTACCGAGAAACTTGAATACTTCGGCAGAGGCCCCGGCGAAAGCTATATCGATCTCCGCAACTCCACTTACCTCGGCAAGTTCAGCGAGAGAGTAGTTGACCACTTCGAGCATTACGTTCGTCCTCAGGAAAATATGGCTCACGCGGACACCAAGTGGGTTGCAGTTACCGACGAGAGCCGCCACGGTATTCTTGCTCTTGCAGACGGCAAGGACATTTCCTTCAACTGCTCGCACTTCACTCCCGAGCAGATTGCAAAGACCGCGCACGACTACGAGCTCGTTCCGCTTAAGGAAACCGTCGTTAACATTGATTACAGACACACCGGTATCGGCTCAAACTCCTGCGGTCCCACACTCCTTCCCGAATTCAGATTTGACGAGAAGGAATTCACCTTCAAGTTCCGTCTCACTCCTGCAATTATGGGAGATGTTGATCCCTTCGCAAAACTCAACTGATCGGAGATTATTTTATGAAAAAGAAAATTTTAGCTATCCTTCTGCTGGCGGCAATGACACTCTTCGCACTTGCTTCCTGCGGAAACAAGAACATTGACGACGGCTACACCTTCGCAGACAAGACCTATATTTATGAAAAAGAAGGCTTGGGAGGTTCGTTTACCATCTCGATCAAGTCCGACGGAAGTTTTTCCTACACCGAGGGTCCCGATTCTAACTATCTCGCACATGGCACCTGGTCATACATCAACGGTACTCTGTCATTGATCGACGATCTCCACGGTTCGGACAGATCCATCGTAAACAATTTCTTCTATGTTGACGGCAATCTTTGGTATATCACGGAAAACTCGACAGGTTTCCCGAATATAACTGTTGAGGAAAGCGATCTTTTCGTGTATGCTTACCCCAATGCTGAAGTCACAGAAGCAACAGAGGAATAATCTTGCCACCCATCAGCGTTCTTATCAAGCCAGCATCCTCGCTTTGCAATATGCGGTGCAAATACTGCTTTTACGCCGACATAACCGACAACCGCGAGGTCAAGTCATACGGCATTATGTCGGATGCGACGCTTGAAAATCTTATAAAAAAGGCATTTGAATACGCAAGCGGATCGGCTACCTTCGCCTTTCAAGGCGGAGAGCCGACCCTCGCGGGCCTCGACTTTTACCGCAAGCTGCTTGAGCTTGAAAAAAAGTATAACGTAAAAAACATCCCCGTTCAAAACGCTATTCAGACCAACGGTTACATAATCAACGAGGAATGGGCAAAATTCCTCGCGGATAACAAATTCCTCGTCGGTCTTTCGATGGACGGAACGAAGGACATTCACGATTCTCTCCGCGTAGATGCGGCGGGAAAAGGCACTTTTGCGCGCGTACAGAAAACTGCAAGGCTGTTTAACAAATTCGGAGTCGAATTCAACATTCTCTGCGTTGTAAACAACTTCATTGCACGCTCGCCGAAGAAGGTTTACGATTCACTCAAGGAATACGGATTCATTCAGTTCATTCCATGCCTTGATACTTTCGACGGTGAGAAGAAGGTTTTTTCGCTCACACCTGAAAGATACACCGAGTTCTTGAAGGTTACTTTCAATGAGTACTACAAGGATTTCTGCGCGGGGCATCCGATAAGCGTTCGTAATTTTGATAACTACATCGGTATGCTTCTCGGCAGACCGCCCGAAAACTGCGCGATGGCGGGTGTGTGCACCTGTTATACGGTAGTCGAGGGCGACGGAAGTGTCTTCCCTTGCGACTTCTACGTTCTTGATGAATGGAAGCTCGGCAACATCAATGAAAACTCCTTTGATGAGCTCATTTGCGGAGATATGGCAAAAAAATTCGTCGGCGTATCCACACACCGCAACGATGAATGTAAACAATGCCATTGGTACCCGCTCTGCCGCGGCGGATGCCGACGCGAGCGCGAGCCGATAATCGACAGCACGCCATCCCTCAACCGCTTCTGCGAGTGCTACAAGAATTTTTTCGAAGCTTGCTATCCGAAGATGGAAGAGATCGCAGTCAAGCTGCAAAGACAGTACAGATAATAAAACAGCACCCACCACGGGTGCTGTTTTCGTTATTCGGGCTTATAATTCAATATCGCCACGAAGGTCTCCTTCGCGCGGTTATGGTTGGTTTCCGATCCCTTATTGGTGATCGAATTCTTCATACGCAGGCAGAGGACGGTGTTCTCGGGGATCGCGGCGAAGACCTCGGCGTTTGCCTTGGCGAATTCAGTGTCCCAGAAATAAACCGCATACTTGTCTATCGCGTACTCAGGCTGTGCGCCGAGGGTGTCCTCGAGCTTACAGAAAACGCCCTTGGCAACGCTGTCGTAGAGCCATTCCTCAAGCAGACAGAGGGAATACTCTCCCGTCTGCATCAGACGGTTAAAGGAGTTGTATTCCTGCGAATTGATGTGGGTGTTATACTCGGGAAGATCCTCGCCCGCCTCGATGGCATCCTTGCGTGCTTGTATCTGCTCCTTTGAAAATATATTCAATGCAGCAAATGCGGCACGCTTTTCACCGTCGCCGTCAAAATCCTCGGGCATAACATTCTCAAACGTGTCAAGAATTTCCTCATAATTCGGAACTGTTGTAAGATATGACGAGCCCGCATACATCAAGGTCAAGTCATCCTCGGTATTGCCGCACATCTGAACGCACATAATTCCGATCAGCATTATCGCGCCGACTACAACAAGAACCTTCCACTTATTATAAAACCAGAAATTATCGAGCTTGGCGAGCATTCCCGTACCGAGGTTTATATCGCTATTTTCAAGCTTTTCATCCTCGCGCTCATATTTCGGCTCTTTGCCGGGTGCATACTGTTTCATTATTTTCTTCCTTTCTGCGGATTACAGCTCTCGCACGGAACTCCCGTCTGACACAGACCGCAGACAGAGTATCCGTCATAGCCGTAACGTTCGTGATCGATCTTCTTGATTACTTCCGCGTGGTATTTCATACAAAGGACTTTATCGTGTCCTCGCTCGGTGATCGCGCCGGCGGGACAGCGTTTAATGCACGCCTGACAACCGTCATTTGCAAGGCAATATTCGTTATAAACGCTATATCTGCGCTCGGTCGGCTCAAGAGGGAGCTCAACGATGACCGATCCGAATCTGCCAGCCTTGCCCTTTTCGGTTATAAGGCCGTCGCAAAGTCCGAACGTACCGAGTCCCGAAATATACGCGGTGTGGCGCTCCGACCAGTTTGATATCTTAACGAATTTTTCGCTGTCGTCCCACGAAAAAGCATCGGACGACATAGGCGCGATCGCGGGATATCCCATCGAGCAAAGATGCTCCTCGAGTGCCTTGGCAAGTCGGCGGTTGCATTCCTCGCCGTGAACGCGGACCATTGTCCATTCAAATGCAGGGCAATCGTCAAGCGCGCGGCACTTCTCTTTCGTGTCCTCGGTATGCGGCAAAAACCAGCTGATAACACTGATATTCTCTTTATCGAAAGCTCTTCCGAATACAAATTCGAGCCATTCTGCCGGAGTGCGGTAAAAGTCGCGGTCAATGTGTTCCTTATAAAAATCGTAAAGCACGTCATCACCACGGCTGAAACCGACGATAGGCTCGTCAAAGGCGAAGCCGGGCAGCTCCTTCATATTGTTATTCTCGGGGAGCGACATATACGATTTTATGAAATCTTTGATATAATCATTGTTTATTTTCATATTAACACCTCTGCTTATTCATTATATCACAATTATCAAAAAAAATCAAGGCATCCCGAAAAGAGATGCCTTGAAATATTTTTATCAGTCGATGGGCTTCATTGTGGGGAACAGGAGGACGTCGCGGATGGAGGCGGAGTCGGTGAGGAGCATTACGAGTCTGTCTACGCCGAAGCCAAGTCCGCCTGTGGGGGGAAGACCGTACTCGAGGGCGGTGATGTAGTCGTAATCAACCTGCGCCTTGCACGCGGGATCCTGTGCCTTTCTCTCTGCTACCTGACGCTCGAAGCGCTCTCTCTGGTCGATAGGATCGTTAAGCTCGGAGAATGCGTTGCCGAATTCGGTTGCGTTGATGAAGTACTCAAAACGCTCGGTGAATGCGGGATCCTCGGGCTTTCTCTTCGCGAGCGGGCTGTTCTCTACGGGGTAATCGTAGATGAAGGTGGGCTGAATGAGGTTCTCCTCGACGAATGCGTCGAAGAACTCAACGAGGATCGCACCTTTGGTCTTAACAGCGGGAAGCTCAACGTGCTTTTCCTTTGCGATAGCGATTGCTTCCTCGTCGGAGGTGATAGCGGCAAAGTCAACACCGGAATACTTCTTGACAGCCTCAACCATGGTCATTCTCTCCCACTTGGAGAGATCGATCTCCTTGCCCTGATAGTTTACGGTAAGAGTTCCGCAAACTTTCATTGCAACGGTCTTCATCATCTCCTCAACGAGATCCATCATACCCTGGTAATCAGTGTATGCCTGATAGAGCTCAATGGAGGTGAACTCGGGGTTATGCTTGGTGTCCATACCCTCGTTACGGAAGATACGTCCTACCTCGTAGACCTTATCCATACCGCCGACGATGAGACGCTTGAGGTAGAGCTCGGTCTCGATGCGGAGAACCATATCCATATCAAGGGTATTGTGGTGGGTAAGGAAGGGACGTGCGGATGCGCCGATCTCGAAGGGAGTAAGTATAGGAGTATCAACCTCAAGGAAGCCCTTGGAGTCGAGGAATGCGCGGAGCTCGCGCATAATGAGGCTGCGCTTTACGAAGGTATCCTTAACCTCAGGGTTAACGATGAGGTCGAGGTATCTCTGACGGTAACGGGTGTCGGTATCCTTAAGTCCGTGGAACTTCTCGGGGAGAGGAAGGAGGGACTTGGAAAGGAGGGTGAGCTTCTGCGCGTGGATCGAGATCTCGCCGCGGCGGGTGAGGAATACGAATCCCTCAATACCGATGATATCACCGATATCCCACTTGCGGTAATCTGCAAATACCTCCTCGCCGATGTCGTTGATACGGATGTAGCACTGAATTCTGCCCTTGCCGTCAGCAAGATCGATGAAGTTCGCCTTACCCATATCGCGGCGGCTCATAATTCTGCCCGCGAGGGATACGGTCTTGCCGTCCCACTCCTCGAAATTCGCCTTGATGTCAGCCGAATATGCGGTGACGTCGTACTTCATAATTTCGAAGGGGTTCTTGCCTGTTTCAATAAGATTTTCAAGCTTTGCGCGTCGGATCTCTATCTCCGAGGATACGTTCACCTCGGGAGATTCGACGGCGTTTTCGTTGTTGATAATATCAGCCATTTTATCGGAGCCCTCTCTTACTTGTTCTTGGTTCTCTCAACCTTGATAATATCAAGCTCGAAAGAGCCGTTGGGTGCGTCTACGGTAACGGTTGTGCCCGCCTTCTTGCCGACGAGTGCGCGGCCAATGGGACACATATCCGAGATCTTGTCCTCTGCAGGAGAAGCCTCGTTGGAGCCTACGATGATATAAGTAACCTCCATCTGATCTTCCTTATCGAATACGGTTACGGTAGAACCGACGGAAATGATGGTGGAGTCGATCTGGCTTTCGTCGATGATAACGGCGTTCTGGAGCTTATCCTCGAGCTCCTTGATGCGGCTCTCAACTCTCGCCTGTTCTGTTCTTGCCTCATCGTACTCGGCGTTCTCGGAAAGGTCTCCGAATCCGCGCGCTACTTCGATATCGTGGATAACTTCGGCACGTCGTGTATTTTTCAGATAATCGAGCTCGGCTACCAGTTCGTTGTAGCCTTCCTGGGTATAATAGATAGGTTTGGTGGACATTGTTCTTCTCCTTACTTTACGATCAGGGAAATCGCTGCCTGAAGCTGATTATCCTCTTGGTCGGTGATTTTATATATATTTTTATTTTTCAGTGCTTCATCAAGCTCAATCTCAAGGTCGGGCTTGATACCGATGCCGTCATAGCCATCGGAAATGGGAGGAAAATACATTTTGGTAGTCATCTTGACCGCTCCGTCGTAGCCGTAGTACTGAAGCGAGAAGATCGACTGCATACTGCCCTTGCCGTAGGTGGTGGTGCCTACGATCTCGGAAATTTCGTAATCCATCAGAGCGCAAGTGAAGAGCTCTGCGGCAGATGCGGTGCTTTCGTTAGCGAGAACCGCGGATTTACCCATCACCTTATCGCGGTATTTTCCAATCTCGCTCTTGGATACGTTACAAGCGGAATAAGGGGACGTAAACGCGTATTTGACCTCGTCAACCTTGGTTACAACCTCGCTGCCCGAACGGTCGCGAGTCTTGATGAGAACATCGTCCTGCTCAAGCATATAGCTGAGAACTGCTGTGATGGATGCCAGGTCTCCGCCTCCGTTGTATCTTACGTCAAAGATAAAGTATTCAACACCCGACGCAATAAGCGAATCCATAGCGGTACAGAACTGACCGGGGGTGGTAAGATCAAACTGAATGAGCTTTACTATTCCGACCTTGGGATCGGTAGCGCAAACTCTGTAGGTTACGGACTCGGAGGTGAAGGTATCTCTCATTATAGAGAACTCGATCTCCTCGCCTCCGCGGAGAGCGGTAAACTCACAAACGGTTCCCTTTACGCCCTGAAGCTTTGCGAGTGCGGCGTAATATCCGAGGTCGGATACCTTTTCCTTATTCTCGCCTCCGCCAACGTAAATGATCAAGTCGCCGGGCTCGACTCCCGCTTCAAGCGCGGGGGAGTTGGGAAGCACCGAAATGATCTCGATGCATTTATGATCTGCGTTTTCGATAACGGTTACACCGATGCCCTGAGTCTCGCCCTGATTTTCGGCGGTCATAAGCGCGTATTCCTCGGCGTCGTAATATTCAGCATATCTGTCGTTGATCGAGTATTCCATACCTCTGACCATAGCACGGCAGAGGACCTCCTCGTCAATCTCATAATAGGAATAGGTATCGAAAAGCTCGATGATCGTTTCAAGCTTTCCGCTGAGTTGCGACGAGCCCTGGTTATCTCCTATAATAGATCCGGCTTCCTCGCGGTAATGTGAATCTATCAGCGCGCATGATGTCATTGCCGTGAGCAATATCGCTGCGGCAACAATCAGAAGCAACGCTGAGATTGAAAATCTTTTTTTCATTTAGCAAACTCCGTTTAAGGTTTCTTAAGGTATTTCATAGGATCGACCTTTTCACCGTTGATGCGAACCTCAAAGTGAAGATGGTTACCCGTGCTGGTTCCGGTCGTGCCGACAGCGGCAATGACCTGTCCCTGATCAACGTATTCGCCCGCCTTGACGTATAGCTTTGATGCGTGAGCGTAGAGCGTGTTGTAACCGTTTCCGTGGTCGAGAAGTATGTAGTTTCCATACGAAGAATGATATTTGGCAATAAGCACCTTTCCCGCCTTCGATGCGTAGATGTCGGTTCCGCGATACGCGGGGATATCAATACCGTAATGGAACTTATTGTTGTATCCGAGCGAGCTGATCGTGCGATAGCCCCAATCGTAAGAAAGTGTATCGAAGGATAAGGGCAACGGCCAAAGATAGGATTGCTTGCGGATCGCCTCCGCGAGAGCCTCCTGACGCTTGCGCTCTTCCTCCTTTTCTTTTGCAATTGCAATTTCTTCGCGACGCTTATTCTCTTCGGCGATAGCGGCTGCTACCTCTGCTTCAAAATCGGCGTCCAGGAGTGCCGAAAGGCTTTCGTATTCGCCCTTCTCTCCCGTCAGTCTTTCGATCTCTGCTTCGATGGTTGCAATCTGCGCTTCATTTTCAAGCTTCCACTCTGCAAGCTCTGCTTGTTTTGCTTCAAGCGCGGCGATCGCTTCGTCCTGAGCCTCGGAGTCCTTTACGTACTGACGGTATTTTGCATCAAGAAGATACTTTTGAGCAGAGAGCGTATTCATAAGATTGTCGCTGTATCTGATCAAAGAGTTTACTCTGTCTATTCTTGCCAGAAGATCGGTAAAACTTTCGGCACCGAGCAAAATTTCCAAAAAGTTTGCCGTGCCCTCCTCGTATGTCATACGAAGAATGCCGAGAAAGGTTTCGTATTCGCGGTCATATTCAAGCTGAATCTCCGCGATCTCCTTGCCTACACGTTCGATCTCACCGTCATAATAGAGCTTGGTTTTTTCAAGATCCTTGAGCTGATCGTTATAGATTGCCTCCGCCTCGAGATACATTTTTCGGGTCTCATCGGCGTTTGCCTGAAGCTTTTCGCTTTCCTTGAGATTCTTTTTGATCTCTTTAAGCATTCTATCATACTCTTGGAGCTGCTCTCGCATAGCCTCGAGGTCTTCGTCCTTGACGTCATTATAATCGGCTTTATCGTAATAAACCGAGTTTGCCGAAAACGGAATTGCGGTCACGAGCAAAACAAGCGACAGAAAAAATGTCAAACAGCGAAAAGCCGCTTTTTTTGTTTCGTTTATTATCATTATTTTCTCCTGAAATAGAGATTAGTTGCTGAGGTTTTTGTGAAGTGATACGATACTTGCCACACAGCCCGTTACAGTTCCGAGAAGAATGAAAACCAAGAGGATTTCCGTCTGCATATCGGAAAAAGGAACGAGGGTGAACATTTCAAGAAGCTGAGACGTTCCGCCATCCATCGAGTTGACGACGTAGGAATACAGCCACATATCGGCAAAATATGCCGCAAGTGCGGAAAATACTCCGATGACAACGCCCTCGATCAAAAACGGCGTGATGATATAAAGCTTCGTTGCGCCGATAAAGCGCATAATGCTGATCTCTGTTCTTCTGCCGTGTACCGCAAGCTTGACGGTATTGAAAATAACGAAAAGGCTTACTGCAAGCAAAAGAATAAAGAACCAAGCAAATACGAAGGATGCTCCGCTTTTGAAGCTTTCAATAGCGGCGGCATAATCAACTCTGTTGTTGACCTTCATAATGCCATCGATCATAAGCAGATCGTATTCAAGTTTATTTGCACCCGCGGTGCTTTTATACGTAACAATGAAGGAATCCGCAAGCGGATTATCCCCGCTCTGCTCAATGGAGTCGAAGAGCATCGCGTAATCGGGATAGGTCTCCTTCATTGACGCAAAGCCGCTTTCTTTAGATATAAAATCAACGTAAGATACGTTCGGGAGCGCTTTTATATCTTCTGCTATCACCTGGAGCTTTTCGGGAGTGACGTCATAATCCGTAAATACTACGATCTCATTGAGCAGACCGAGCTTCTCGATGTTAACGTCGATATTCCTGATAAGAAGCCCAAACGCTCCGAGAAGTATCAGGCAGGAAGAAAGGACGAGCACGGAGGCAAATCCGGTCACTCTGTGTCTCCAGAGATTGCGAAAAGCGTCAAATAAAAGATAAAAAGGATTGTAAAAACGAACTGTGCGCTTGGGAGAGTTATTCATTGACAGTACCTCCAAGCTTGACGTTTTCCTGATTCTCCGATTCATCGGAGAGGCTTATATCAGAATCGAGCTTGCCGCCCTCAAGACGGATGACTCTGTGTCCGTAGCGGGCAACGAGCCCCAAATCGTGGGTGACGACAATGACGGTCTTACCGAGGAGAGTATTGATCCTCATGAGCAGATTCATAATCTCAATGCTCATTTCGGGGTCGATGTTTCCCGTAGGCTCGTCAGCTATGATGATATCGGGATTATTGGCGATCGCGCGCGCAAGCGCAACTCTCTGCTGTTCACCACCAGAAAGCTCGCTCGGAAAATGCTTTGCCTTATCCTCGATAGCGACGGTACGCAGCAGAGCGGGAACGCGATTGCGAATCTCTTTCCCCGGAGTACCGACGGCGCGCATTATACAAGCAATATTTTCGTATGCGGTCTTATCCTTGAAAAGTCTGAAGTCCTGAAAAACCATACCGAGCTTACGTCTGTAATGAGGAATATGACGGGGAGAGAGCTCGGTCACGTCGATGCCGTCAACGAGGATCTGTCCCTTTGTAGCCTTTTCCTCACGAAGAAGAAGCTTTGTCATAGTGGTCTTTCCCGCACCCGAATGCCCTACGATAAAGACGAACTCACCGTTGTCGATATGAAAGCTGACGTTCGAGAGAGCCGCTGTATCGCTGTATTCCTTGGTAACGTTAATAAAGTCTATCATATTACCTTAATACTTGATTCCCTTGGTGGACATATATTTCTTTACCATAAGAGCAACCTTGAAGGTGATCGCGTGCTCGAGCTCACGGAGATCAAGGCCTGTAAGCTTGCGGATCTTTTCAAGACGGTAAACGAGAGTGTTTCTGTGGACGAAAAGCTTTCTCGAGGTCTCGGAGACGTTGAGGTTGTTCTCGAAGAAGCACTGGATGGTCATAAGAGTTTCCTGATCAAGTGACTCAAGGCTTCCCTTCTTGAACACCTCGTGGAGGAACATCTCACAAAGAGTGGAGGGGAGCTGATAAATAAGTCTGCCGATGCCGAGGTTTTCGTAGTTGATAATATTCTTTTCGGTCTCGAATACCTTTCCGACCTCAATCGCAACCTGAGCTTCCTTGTACGCGCCTGCGAGATCCTTAAGAGTCTCAACGATGGTGGAGATACCGATGGTGACCTTGGTATAGAACTCGGTGTTGAGAGTATCCGCGATCTTCTGCGCGATCTTTTCCATATCGCGAGCCTCGGTGCCGGGCTTTACGTCCTTTACGAGAACGATGTCACGCTCGCCGACGCTGATGATATACTCGTGTGTCTTATCGGGGAACATATTCTGGAGCATTTCGTAGGGGAGCATATCCGCCTTGCCGTGGAACTTGATGAGGAAGACCACGCGGTTCTCATCGGTATTGAAATGCAGCTCCTTTGCCTTGATATAAATATCACTCGGCAGAATGTTGTCCATTATGATATTCTTGATAAAGGAACGCTTATCGTACTTCTCGTCGTAAAGATTTTTGATATTGGAAAGCGAAACGGCGAGCATCTTGGAGAGCACGTCCGCCATCTTATCCTCGCCCTCAACGAAAACGAGATATTCGGTCTTCACGCCGTAGCCGATCGAGCGATATGTATATCCGCCCTTGCAAAACGACTCAAGAGAAGACGAATAGATCATACCGTCGCGAGCCGCAGCTCTCGACTCACCGATCTTTACGAGCTCGGAGCAAGAGATAATGATACCGTTTTCGTCAATAACGCCAATCGTGCGATCAACGCTATCCTTCATCTGATGAATTACGCCTTGAAACAGTCTGTTAGACATCCTTATTAATCCAATCCTTTCTGCAAAAGGCTATGCCTTTTGTTTGGGTAGTAATTTTGTATATACTGTACTATATTTTACTATAATTTTTGTTAAATTTCAATAGGGTTTTGAATATTATTTCTAATTTTACCCCTGTTTTTTTGTAAATATTTCATAAACAAACCAAAAAAGCCGCAAAAGGACGGCTTTTTACAGTTTTTTCAAATTATCTGAGCTCAAATTCCGAGGCAAGGCAAGCGAGAACGAAAGCTGCGGCGCTCTCTGTTCTGAGTATCCTTTTTCCGAGTCCAAGGAGCGAAAGACCTGCATTTTCAGCCTTTTGCGCCTCTTCGGGAGAGAAACCTCCCTCGGGTCCGACGACGATCGCAACCGTCTTCGGCGGATTTGTGCGGAGGCTTTCGAGAGTTGCACCGAGCATTCTCTCCCCCTCTTTTTCGTAGCAGAAAATCGCAAGATCAGCCTTTGCGGCTTCGCTTATCATCTCGGCAAAGGAAAGAGGCTCTGCGACTGCGGGGATAATGCCTCTGCCGCACTGTTTTGCCGCTTCTGCGGCGATACGGCGGCGGCGCTGTGACTTTGATCCTTCCTTTTCGCCCTTCATACGGACGATACAGCGCGAGGATTCGAAGGGTACTATATCGCTGACACCGAATTCAACCGACTTCTGAATAGCAACGTCAAGCCTCTCGCCCTTGACGAGAGCCTGATAAAGAGTTGCGCGGTAAGGCGGCTCGGCAGGGCACGGACATGAGCTCTCTATTTCACAATCCACGCGATCATCGCGGATCTTGGTGAGGTTGCACTCATAGTCCATTCCTTCTCCGTCACAGACAGTGAGAGTGTCTCCGACAGCCATGCGAAGCGAGCGAGCTATATGAAACGCATCCTCTCCGACTATGGAGATTGAGCGTTCTTCTTCATTTATATTCTCTTTTGACACGAAAAAGCGGGGCATATCAAGACCTCCCGATAAAATTAGCCTAAATATTATATATTATTTAGACTTGTATGTCAATTACGATATTGTGAATATTTGCAATATAAAGCAAAAAGTGCACCGATACGCGCTTTTTTGCGTATCGGTGCAAATATTTTAGAGAATACTGTCGAGGAACTGCTTGGTTCTGGGGTTCTTGGGTGCGGTAAAGATCTCCTCGGGAGTTCCCTCCTCTGCGATCTTTCCGTCGCACATAAAGATAACTCTGTCAGCAACCTCGCGGGCAAATCCCATTTCGTGAGTGACGACGACCATCGTCATTCCCTCGTCCGCAAGCTGCTTCATAAGCTCAAGAACCTCTCCAACCATCTCGGGGTCGAGCGCGGATGTGGGCTCGTCGAAGAGCATTACGTCGGGCTCCATACAGAGCGCGCGAACGATCGCAATTCTCTGCTTCTGACCGCCCGAAAGCTGGCTCGGGTACGCATCGGCTCTGTTTTCAAGTCCTACGCGGCGGAGAAGCTCCATCGCCTTCGCCTCTGCCTCCTCACGAGTCTTCTTGAGAAGCTTCATCGGAGCAAGCGTCATATTGCCGAGAACGGTCATATGCGGGAAGAGATTAAAGTGCTGGAAAACCATTCCCATCTTTTGACGGTGAACGTTGATATCGACGTTCTTATCGGCAATATCTACGCCGTTGAAGATGATAGATCCGTCGGTGGGCAGCTCAAGAAGATTGAGAGAGCGCAGATACGTCGATTTGCCGCTTCCCGAAGGACCGATGATAACAACCACCTCGCCGCGGGAGATAGAAAGATCAACATTGTCGATAGCCTTGATAGACTCTCCGTTATAGTACTTTTTAAGACCGATGGTCTGAATTATAGCGGAATTATCTCTCATTTTTGCGCAACCTCCTCTCGAGGATCTTTACAAGCTGTGTAAGTATAACGACGACCACAAGATAGATAAGTGCTACCGCGATAAGGGGCATAAACGCGGAGAAGGTACGTCCGCGGATAAGCTCTCCCGCCTTGGTAAGATCCATAATTCCAACGTAGCCCGCAACCGAAGTCTCCTTGAGAAGAACGATGAACTCGTTACAAAGGGTCGGGAGAACCGCCTTGATGACCTGAGGAATTATGATATACATCATCGTCTGAAAATAGTTGAAGCCGAGCGATCTGCCTGCCTCGAACTGTCCGTGGTCGATAGCCATAATACCGCCGCGGAAGATCTCGGCAACGTACGCGCCGGAGTTAAGACCGAACGCGAAGATCGCAATACCTACACCGTTTCTCGACGAGGAGAAGATGATGAAGTACGAAATCAGCAGCTGAACTACAACGGGGGTACCTCTGATAACGGTCAGATACACGTTCGCAAGAGCGTTGATGCACCACTGAAAATAGTAGAAAAATCCTCCGCGTCTGCGGTATACCTCGCGGTTTTTATCAAAGGTCGAGCGAATTGAGGCAACGATAATACCGATCGCAACACCGATAATAAGCGAGAAGAAGGTAATGATGAGGGTGTTTTTAAGACCGTCAACAAGCCACTTCCACATATTGCCGTCGATGAAGTTCAATATGAACTCATCCTTCATTTCCTGAAAAAATTCTTTCATTATTTATTATCCTTTAACGCTAAACATGGGTGCTGCACCTAAGTGCAACACCCGGTTATAGCTTTTATAAATCCCAATCAGTTTCCGCTGGGAATGTACTTTTCGATGATCTTAGCGATGGTGCCGTCCTCGGTGAGTTCAGCAAGAGCCTTGTTGATCTGCTCGAGAAGAGCGGTGTTTTCCTTTGCTACACAGATAGCGTAGTCCTCGATAGCGTACTCGTTGTCGCCTGCGAGAATATGGATACCCTCGTTAGCTGCAACAAAGGACTTAGCGGGCTCGTTATCAATGATAACGCAGTCAACCTTGCCGGACTTGAGAGCTGCAACAGCCTCTGCACCGGTCTTGTAACGAACAACACGGTCGGTGGTGATGGTGCCGTCCTCGGTTACGTCGCAAAGACCCCAACCGGTAACGTCGCTGGAGCAGTAGATATCACCGGTGGTATCCTGCTGAACGCCAACCTTGATATCGGGGTTCTGAAGAGCGATGGGATCGCCGTTCTCGTCAAATACGAAGATGGAGTCGAGGCTCTCGATTGCGGAGCCGTCAGCTACGATGATAACCTGAATACCGGTAGCATAGGTGGTGGAGAAGTTTACGCTCTGGAGACGCTTCACGGTAACGGTCATACCAGCCATACCGAAATCGTACTTGCCTTCCTGAACGCCGCCGATGATGGAGCCGAACTCAACGTCAGCGATCTCGAGCTTCTTGCCGAGCTTTTCAGCGATAGCCTGTGCGATCTCAACGTCTATGCCTGCAAAATTATCGCCTTCCTTGAACTCGTAGGGAGGGAATGCAGCGTTGGTTGCCATAACAAGTGTGTCGCCCTTCTTTTCACAAGAAGCGAATGCGATCATTGCGCCGCAGATCATAATGAGAGCAAGCGCGAGAGAAATAATCTTTTTCATGATAATAAATCCTTTCTAAAATATAAAGATTATGCTTGCATATTATACTGCATATTTATGCAAATGTCAAGTCTTTTTTCAATTTTCATTGAAACTTTTTGCCGCTCCCCTGTATATTTATACTATACTCATCAAAAAACGCGCGGAACCGACGGTTCCGCGCGAAAATATTACATTTTGAGCGATGATCTGAGGAATTTACCTGTGTAAGACGCTTCAACCTTTGCAACTTCCTCGGGCGTACCCGTAGCAACGATCGTACCGCCGCCGTCGCCGCCCTCGGGGCCGAGATCGACGATGTAGTCGGCGCACTTGATGACTTCGGGGTTATGCTCGATAACGAGGACGGTGTTGCCCGCATCGACAAGTCGCGAGAGGACGCCGAGAAGGCGAGAAACGTCATCGGTGTGAAGTCCGGTTGTCGGCTCGTCGAGGATATACATAGTCTTACCCGTACCGCGCTTGGCAAGTTCGGTGGCAAGCTTGACTCTCTGCGCTTCACCGCCCGAGATTGTGGTCGAGGACTGACCGATCTTGATGTATCCGAGACCGACGTCGCAGAGGGTCTGCAGATACTTGCGGATCTTCGGGATGCTGTCGAAGAAGACCAGACCTTCCTCGGCGGTCATTTCGAGAACCTCGTAAATATTCTTTCCTTTATATTTAACCTCAAGAGTATCGCGGTTGTATTTCTGACCCTTGCAGACGTCGCAGGTGACGTAAACGTCGGGCAGGAAGTGCATCTCGATGCATCTCACGCCGTCGCCGCCGCAAGCCTCGCACCGTCCGCCCTTGACGTTAAAGGAGAATCTGCCGGGGCCGTAGCCGCGGGCGATCGCGTCCTGAGTCTTTGCAAAGAGGGTGCGTATTTCGTTGAAAAGTCCCGTATAAGTAGCGGGATTGGAGCGCGGCGTGCGTCCGATGGGGCTCTGGTCGATGTCGATGACCTTATCGAGGTGCTCGATACCTTCAACAGAAATATGCTTGCCCGCTTTACGGCGCGCACCGTTGAGCTTTGTGAGAAGCACGGGATCGATAACTCCGTTAACGAGAGAGGATTTTCCCGAACCCGAAACGCCCGTTACGCAAACAAAACATCCGAGAGGAATATCGACGTCAACCTTTTTGAGGTTATTGACCTCCGCACCGCGAACGCGAAGGAAATTGCCGTTTCCGGGGCGGCGTGTTTCGGGGACTTCGATCACTTTTCTGCCCGAAAGGTAAGCACCCGTGAGTGAATTTTCATCAGCCATAACCTCTTCGGGTGTGCCGGCGGCAACGACTCGTCCGCCGTGAACGCCCGCGCCGGGTCCGATGTCAACGAGGAAGTCGGCGCGGCGCATCATTTCCTCGTCGTGCTCAACGACGAGAACGGTGTTTCCGAGGTCGCGCAGACGGCAGAGGGTATTTATCAGTCTTTCGCTATCGCGCTGATGCAGACCGATGCTCGGCTCGTCGAGGACGTAAAGCACGCCGACGAGGGACGAACCGATCTGGGTTGCGAGTCTTATTCTTTGCGCTTCTCCGCCCGAGAGAGTTCCCGCACGGCGCGAGAGCGTGAGATAATCAAGTCCTACGCTTTCAAGGAAGGAAAGGCGCGCGCGGATCTCCTTGAGGACTTCCTTTACGATCATTTCCTCGCTCGGAGTGAGCTTGAGCGTATCGCTCGATACAACCTTCAGCGCGTTCGTTACCGAAAGATCGCAAAATTCGTCGATTGCAAGTCCGCCGACGGTTACGGCGAGAGCCATTTCGTTAAGTCTTCTGCCGCCGCATTTCTGGCAGGGAACTTCCTCGATGAATTCTTCGTAGTATGCCTCTGCGCCGCCGTACTGCATTCTCTGCTCGATTATCGGAATGATTCCCTCGAATTTCGCATCGCGGAGGTGAGCCTCTTTGCCGAAATAACGAGTCACGTGGAATTTTTCGTTGCCCGTTCCGTAAAGAAGGATGTTCATCTGCTCCTCGGTGTATTCCGAAAGAGGAGTATCGAGCCCGAAGCCGTATTTTTCGGCTACGGCAAGAACGAGAGGACCGTTCCAGCTTTCCTCAACGAGGGATTTGAAGCCGTTGACCTGAATCGCGCCCTCTGAAAGCGAGAGCGAAAGATCGGGGATGATCTTTTCGGGCGAGATACGGCGTGTCACTCCGAGGCCCGCGCAATCGGGGCACGCGCCTTGCGGATTGTTAAAGGAGAACATTCTCGGTTCAAGATCTCCGAAAGAGATTCCGTGCTCCTCGCAGGCGTACGCTTGCGAGAATTCGAGTTCTTCGGGCTCGCCGTCGCGAGGCACGGTGACGATGAGAAGTCTGCCCTCGGCAAGTGAGAGTGCGGTTTCGACCGAGTCCGCAAGACGTGAGCGGATGCCCTCGCGCATCACGAGTCGGTCAACCACGACCTCGATCGAGTGGCGGATATTTTTATCAAGCTTGATTTCTTCGTCGAGATCGTAAAGGTTGCCGTCGATGCGAACGCGGGTATATCCCGATTTTTTCGCGTCAGCAAGCACTTTTTCGTGCATACCCTTTTTCGCTCTTACGACGGGGGAAAGCACCATAAAGCGCTCGCCTTCGGGGAGCGTTTCGATTTTTTCGATGATCTGATCGACCGTCTGGCGGCGGATCTCCTTGCCGCAGATAGGGCAATGAGGGATTCCGATTCGCGCGTAAAGCAGACGGAGGTAGTCGTAAATTTCGGTAACGGTACCCACCGTCGAACGCGGGTTTTTGGACGTTGTTTTCTGGTCTATGGATATTGCGGGCGAAAGTCCTTCGATCATATCGACGTCGGGTTTATCGAGCTGACCGAGGAACTGGCGAGCGTAGGACGAGAGCGACTCGACGAAGCGTCGGTGACCCTCGGCGTATATGGTATCGAATGCAAGAGAGGATTTACCAGAACCCGAAAGTCCCGTCAAAACCACGAGTTTGTCGCGCGGGATCGTGACGTCAACATTTTTCAGATTGTGTACTCTTGCGCCTTTGATTATAAGATTTTGTGACATTTTATCATCCTAAATTTTTATGGTTATTTCATTTAATTCTTTTTCTTTGCCATCGCAAGCCATTCTTGACCGTCACTTATTTCGGTATAAGACACTTCAAAGATAAAATCATCAAAGTCATCGTCTATATCAATGTCATTGCAATTAAGTCTAAAGCTATTCTCTCCAAGACTTTCTATGAATATCGCACAACCGCCTTGCATCATTCTGCAGTAAACAAGATCGGATGTGACGGGAACCGCATTTCCATTCAGAATGTATATATTACCTTCTTCCAAATGAACAAACGCACTGAACTCGTTCGGCACATCATTTTCCCATAGCTCAATTGTCGGGAAGCGTCCCTTGGGCTTAGGCACTTTTTTGCCATTGATATAAAAATCCGCTTTGAATTCCCGCGTCAACATCAAAACTATTGCTTGCAGGTATTTCGAATTTTTATCAATAATCTTAAAATCGAACCTGTAATATCCAGCTTTCGAAAACTTAAGATACTTATTGATCAGCTTGCCTTTATATATTCCTTGATCGCAAACACCGTTATAACCTGTATCAAGTGCTTCTGCTATACTGCCTTTATACGAGTAACCGTTATTCATAAATCTAATACCTCCATATCATTTTCCTCCATCAGACTCGTAATAAAAATAATATCAAAATATTATAATTCTCTCGTGCTCAATAATCAAGCAATTCCTTCGGAATATCGCGGATCATTTTTTCGAGTGCAGGAAATTTTTTGATTATATTTGTACCTTTATATACTTCAAACGTATGTTCACCGGAATATAGATCGCGGCAATGTGCACTTAATATATCGCGGTCGATTTCTTTTTGAAGTACGTAATAGAACTTGCCGTGTACGGTATTAACACGGACGGCGTAAGCGTATCTTCGTCCGCTGCGAGGGTTGGGTCCCCCACGAAGTGTTGAAATGTAATCGAATTTATAGCAAAACAGCTCTTTCTCTTCCGTTTCATCGGGATTTGCCGAATACATTGAGTTAAGTATCTTTTTGTTCTTGAACGCATTTACGAATCCGATTACGGAATATACACCGAATCCGATGCTCACTGCGATTACAATGAATACGCCCCATGATTCCGTCTGCGGAAAAAACACCAACAGAGAAAGCATAACGATCACGAAGAACGCCAAAAGAAAACCTACTACCAAGTTAAAAATATAAATTGTTTTGATAGTTTCTGTTCTTTTGCCCAGAACTTGCTCATCAATTTCTTTTGCATTCATCTTACTTTTCCCCATCTCAAACCGCAGCTGTTAACGATATTCACTTCAAACATCATCTGCAGCATCGAACTTTTTGATAACATTCGTTCCTTTATAGAATTCAAATTCCTGCTCACCTGTATAGGTTCTGAATACTGCGTCCAAAGCTCCTTGCGCAACCTTTGCTTGATTCAAAATGTAATAGCATTTTTCGGACTCGGTATGAATACAGATGCCCAAAGTTTTTGACGTGTATTTACCCCTTGGGACAAGCAGATGTTTGAATTTTTTGCACACAATTTTACGTGTCTCGCTCTGTGTCGGGTCTACGGTTGTGAGCTTTTTCAACAATTCGCGATATATAGTGTTATTCTTACAGGAAAATATGCCGACCCAAAGCATTAGCGGAGTTACAGCCAAAACACTTATAAGTGCCAGGATTGACTCGCCGGTAGAGTGTATCGGGTTATCGCTGATTAATTCTGCAATTACGGAGATAATTATCAAAATACTGATCGGTATCGTATGCAGGAAAAAGACAGCTGAAAAAGCAGAAAAGTTTTTCAGCTTTTTTAGATTTTTGATTTTTATCTCAAGAATATCTTGTTCAGCCATCTCACTTTCCCTCATCCTCGCGCAGGGCACGTATCTTATCGCGCAAGTATGCCGCAAGCTCGAAGTCGAGGCGGCGGGCGGCGTCTTTCATTTCTACGGTCAGCTTTTCGATCATTGCCTCGCGGTCGCGCTTTGAAAGCTTCTTTTCGGGTTGCTTCTTCTGCTTTTCGTCCTTGCCGCCCGGAAGTGCGATCTCGATAAGGTCGCCGACCTTCTTTTCGACGGAACGGGGCGTGATGCCGTGAGCTTCGTTATATTCCTGCTGAACCTTGCGGCGGCGGTTGGTCTCGGCAATCGCGCTGCGCATTGCTTTGGTGATCTCGTCGCCGTACATAATAACTTTTCCGTTTACGTTACGCGCGGCTCGTCCGATGGTCTGGATGAGCGAAGTCTCGGAACGCAAGAAGCCCGTTTTATCGGCATCAAGGATTGCAACGAGCGATACCTCGGGAATATCGAGACCTTCGCGGAGGAGGTTGATTCCTACAAGGACATCAAAGTTTCCGAGTCGGAGGTCGCGGATGATCTCGGTTCGCTCCATTGTCTCTACCTCGTGATGAAGATAGCGTACCCGAACTCCGTTATTTGCAAGATAATCGGTCAAATCCTCCGCCATTTTGCGGGTGAGGGTGGTAACAAGACTTCGCTCGTTACGCTCGGCACGTATTTTGACCTCGCCGAGGAGATCGTCGACCTGATGCTCGATGGGTCTGACCTCGATCTCGGGATCAATAAGTCCCGTCGGACGGATGAGCTGTTCGCTGATGCGCTCGGAATGCTCGCGCTCGTAGTCGCCCGGAGTTGCGCTGACGAAAACAGCCTGATTTATCTTTTCTTCAAATTCATTAAAATAAAGCGGACGGTTATCGTATGCCGACGGCAGACGGAAGCCGAAATCGACGAGATTGCGCTTTCTTGCAGTGTCGCCACCGCTCATACCGCTGACCTGCGGCAGCGTGACGTGCGACTCGTCGACGAAAAGGAGGAAATCCTTCGGGAAATAATCGAGAAGCGTATACGGTGTCGATCCGGGCTCTCTACCCGCAAGGACGCGGGAATAGTTCTCGACACCCGAGCAGAAACCGATCTCGCGGAGCATCTCGAGGTCATATTTCGTACGCTCGGAAATTCTCTGCGCTTCAAGATATTTATGATTCGATTCGAAAAATTCGACGCGCTCTTTCATTTCGTTCTCGATCTCGGCGAGTGCCTTTTCGCGCTTATCATCCGAAACGGCATAGTGCGTTGCGGGATAGATAGCGGCGTAGGAAAGTCGGCGGACAAGCTCGCCCGTGACTACGTTTATCTCGGAAACGCGCTCGATCGTGTCACCGAAGAATTCAACGCGCAGAGCCTTGTCGTTGCCCGAAGCGGGAATTACCTCTACGGTATCGCCGCGGACGCGGAAGGAGTCACGCGCGGGCGACATATCGTTGCGAGTGTAGCTGATAGCGATCAGCCGCTTGATGAAATCGTTGCGCTCCATCTCCATATCTGGACGAACGGCAAGAACGAGCTCGGAATACTCGGCGGGGTCACCGAGTGAGTAGATACAGGAAACGCTGGCGACGATGATGACGTCGCGGCGCTCAAAAAGAGCCGAGGTCGCGCTGTGGCGCAGACGGTCGATCTCGTCGTTGACGAGAGCATCCTTTTCGATATACATATCCTTGCCGGGGATGTATGCCTCGGGTTGGTAGTAATCGTAGTATGAAACGAAATATTCAACGGCATTTTCGGGGAAGAATTGGCGAAACTCGGTGCAAAGCTGCGCCGCGAGGGTCTTGTTATGCGCAAGCACAAGCGTCGGGCGGTTCATTCTCGCAATAACGTTCGCCATGGTGAAAGTCTTACCCGAACCCGTTACGCCGAGCAGAGTTTGCATATGCTCTCCCCTCTCGAGTCCTTCAACTATACTGTCAATCGCCGCAGGCTGGTCGCCCGTCGGCGCAAATTCGCTGTGGAGCTTGAACACTCCCTCGAGCTTTCTGCTCATTTCTTCACTTCCCTTCAAAAACAGTTATATATATTATATCAAAAATAATTTTTAATGTAAATGGATTTTGACAAAAAAGTGCCCGAAAATTTTTGTCATTTTCGGGCGTATTTTATTGGCAGAAGTCAACAATCGTCGGGGATCTTCTTTGCGATAGATGCATTTTTATAAGCTTTTTCAGCCGTGACATCGCGGATGACCTTGATAAAATCGGGAAGACAAACCTCCTCATCCTCGCTCTCCATTTCGACCTCCGCGATAGCGCGGTCACTCCAGAAGGGATAGATATCCACCTCTGCCACTCTTCCGTGACAAGGAATACAATATCTCGTTTTATACACGGTTCTGCGTTCGGTATCGGCAAGCTTCAGAAGCTCTTCATATTCTTCCTCCGAAAGCTCACGCTCGTTTTCAATGCATTTCACGTCGGTAATGCGCTTTTTCTCGGTAAAAATATATTTCGTTACACCGTCCGTCGTGCGCTTACGCACGCGCGAGGTCATACCGTCATTCGTTTTGAGATAGGTCTGTGCAATTTCACTCTTGGAGTAATTTTCAAGTATATTCAAGTCGGGATATTCAATAAGGAACTTTCTTTCAATTTCAAAAGCCATTTTTATGCTCCTTTCCTTTAATTTTAATTATAGCACAAGTGTGAGAACGCGTCAAGTCCTTTCAAGGAAAAAGCGATAAAAAAGAGAGACGGTAAAGACAAAGAGGCTCAGCGACGTTCCGTAGCGAATGAGGAGATAGACCGACAGCATCCACAAAAAGAGGATGCTTGAAAATGTGGTGAACGAAATAAGCCTTGCCGAGGCTCGCGGACCGAAAAGCGAGCTAACAACGACCGTGAGCATTCTCCCGCCGTCAAAGCCCTCTGCGGGGATGAGATTGAGAAAACCGAGCATAATCGAGACCGCGATGAACCACTCTCCGCATTCGGAATAGTAACCGCGGCGCTCCGAGAATATCACAACAGCTGTTGCGGAAACAAAATTCATAGCAGGTCCCGCGGCACAGAGAAGAAACTCCTTTGGATATGAAATAAGCGAGCCACGCACCTTGAGCGACATACCGAACGTCCCGATATCGAGCGAACGAAGCGGGATGCCGAGGAGCAAGGCGGCAAGCATATGCCCCGATTCGTGAAGTGCAACCCCCGCGAGCGAGGGCAGGATAACTCCCTCGGGCTGAAATACGGTCATAATGCAGAATATAAGCGCAGGGAGGATACCGATGCGCAGTATTTGCTCCGCGTTTGTCTCTTTTTTCATTAAAACAACTCCTTTTTGGCAAATTTATCTTGTCTTTACTTGGGTTTTATGATAAAATATATAAGATAAACTCAAAGGAGTATGACAGATTATGGATCATTCAAAAATCAAATGGATATTCTTTGATATGGGTCACACCCTGCTTGATGAGGACGGAGTACACCTCGCGCGCCTTGAAGCGGTGACCGAGGAGCTCGCGGAGGCGGGAAAAACCTGTCCGCCCATCGAGGAAATGCTCGCGGAAATGATCGACTTCGGCACAAAGGGCGCGCGCAGTCCCTTCTACGAGGTTTCGAAAAAATACGGCTCGAAGAAAAAATACGATTACTGTCCCGCGCTTGAAGTCCCTTTCACCGAGACCGAGGAAAGCCTGCGCCGTCTTTCGGCGAAATACAAGCTCGGCATCATCGCAAATCAGCGCGGCGGCTCTGCACACAGACTTCAGCAGCACGGGCTGATGAAGTACTTTGATATCGTTTATTCAAGCGAGGAAATGGGACGCTCCAAGCCCGCGCCCGATCTCTTTCTTTCGGCACTGGGCGCCGTCGGATGCGCGCCCGAGGAGGCTTGTATGGTTGGCGACCGCATCGATAATGACATCCGCCCAGCCAAAAAACTCGGTATGATGACGGTAAGGCTTCGTCAGGGATTTTTCCGTAACCGCGCAGCGGAATGCGAATTCGATATTCCCGATGCGGATATAGAGTCCATAGGCGATCTTCCCGCCGTATTCGGCTTATAAAAATCATTAAAAAACCACAAAAATATTTCCAATTCCTATTGACAATCACTTGACCGTGTGATATAATAAACACAGAAGATAAAATATTCGGAAAGGAGCACAAAAATGAACCTTCAAATCAACGAAGAGCTTATCCCGGGTACTATACTCAACCGCAAGGGCATGGGTGACGTAACGGGTATGGAATTTCTCAAAAAGATCTTTTACATTTCGGACGGCGTAATGCTCACACAGATCCGCGAGATCTCGGGCATTGACGGCTCAACGCTTCAGAACTGGACGAAGAGAGGATGGGTAGCCAACGCAAGACTTAAGCGATACAATATCGATCAGGTTGCGCATATACTGATCATAAATATGCTTCGCTCTTGTATGCAGCTTGACAAGATCGCTTTCCTCGTTTCCTACATTAACGGACGCGTCTACGACGAATCCGACGATATCATCCGCGACTCTCAGCTTTACGACTATATCTGCCGTATTCTTGACAAGCTGATGAAGGCAGGCGAGATATCTCCCGACAGCACAACCCTCAAGTCCACCATCGAAAAGATCACGTCGGACTACGAGGAAAAGGTAACGGGAGCACGAAAGCGCCTTAATACCGCACTCGAGATCATCATCATCGCGTATTACGCCTCTATCATCAAGTCGTACTCCGACGATATGGTCGACAAGCTTATGCGCAGCTGACGTCTTCACGTCATCACACGGAAAGGAAGATAAATTATGATTAACTGGTGGAACGAACTGCTCCTTATTCAGCAGATTTTCGCGCTTATTGCGATCCCTTCTACGTTTCTGATCGTTCTGCAGACCGTGCTTATGCTCATCGGCATCGGCGGTGACAACGCCGCAGATGCGGACGGAGACCTCGACGTCGACGATCTTGAGGTACCCGATGACGGTCTTGCAATTTTCACCGTCAGAGGCGTAACCTCCATGCTCTGTATCACCGGCTGGGTTGCAGTAGCACTTCTCGAGACCTCCCTTCCCCAGGGCATTTCGATCGCGATTGCCATCCTTTGCGGTGTTGCCACCCTCATCGGTATGGCATACCTGATGCGTGCGGTTTACAGACTTCAGTCGAGCGGTAACATCGACGTTGAAAACTGCATTGGCAAGATCGGTGAGGTCTATATTCCGATCCCCTCTGCCGGAAACGGTGCGGGCAAGGTCAATCTTACCGTTCAGGAAAAGTTCAGCGAATTTTCCGCTATTACTACGGGCGGCGACCAGCTCAAGACCGGCTCCTTCGTCAGAGTCGTTGCTGTCGGTCCCTCCGGCGTGCTCGTTGTCGAGCCCATCGACAAAAACTAAAATCTATAATTATTAAAAAAGGTTCTCTACTCCAATGAACTACGAACGCAACAAAAAGTATTTTGCACAGCATCTCAGCACAGTTCCCGTCGTTGTTTCCGCCGCTTGCATAGGAATCGGATTCTTTATGGCTGTATTTCTTGCGAACACCCGCGGAATGCCCTACATCTTTATGCCTATGGGACTCACTCTCATCGCTATCGGTGCGGCTATCTTTGTTGTCCGCTCCGCAAGAAAGATCCCCGATGCAGAGATCAGCGATCAGGCAAAGAAGCTTTACGAAACCTTCCAGGATGATTTCAATCAGAAATTCCTCCCCCAGGATATCCGAACCATCCGCTACGAGATGACCAACCACATCTCGCGCCCCAAGCTCGAGCCCATCACTTTCGCTACCTACTGTTTTGAGGGTGAGGACGTTCTCGCGAAGAAGGGCAATGACGGCAAGTGCCGTTCCTCGATCTATTCGATGTCGGGATTCATCCTCAAGCCCGATTCGATCTGCGTTGCGGAACGAGAGATTTCGCTCATTTCCAATAACGATCCCATCCCCGGCGATTTCCGCGAGATCAAGTATCTCGATCTCGGTTCTGCCACTCTTGAGCACGTTCCCGAGAAGAAGGGCTACGAGGGCTTTGCAAAATACCGTCACCTCACTCTTAAGGATAACGAAGGTACTATCGTCATCGACTTCCCCATCATTGCAGATGCGGCGGCTGACGATTACGTCAAGGATATCAACCTCCGCATTACCCGCGCAAAGGAAAAGGCTACGGAATAAGCAAATGAAGACTAAATCACAGCAAGCGTGGAAACAATATCACAGTGAAAAATTCACCTCGTATCCTTTGGCACTTGAATACGAAGATCCTCGCAAGGCGATACACTATTTCTGCACTCCCGTCGGAGCTGAAATTTTCGCCTCGATAGGTGTAGACGGAGTACATTACTGCACCGTTCCAAAGCTTGGAGAAACCGTATTTGCAGTCACTCCCGAATCTTCGGATCCCTACGTTTTCCCCGTTGCAAACAATTTTTCGGAATTCCTTCGTCTGGTCGCTACGCTGCGCGGAACAAATCTGATAGATCAGGCTCATCTGTTCACCAAAGACCGTTTTGAGACTTTAATGCAGGAACAGGCAACCGCAAATGCGGACGAAGTAAAAAAGCTCTGCGAGACCTTTGGCATCGGGCCTCTCGAGTGCTCGCCTTACGATCTGCTTATGGAACTTTACAACAATTTCGATTATTCTAAGATCAAATTTTCCCGGGAATATTACGAAACTCTGGGATTATGATAATTACGAATCAAAACAAAACACAATAAGAAAGGAAAAACATCATGTTCGGATTCAACGCACTCCTCTCCTCGGGCGGAATTTCCGAGGCGGTACCGATGATCGTTATCGCGGTAGTAGCAATTATCTTCGCTTTCGTCGTTCTCGTAGCTTCGCGCTATAAGAAATGTCCCTCCGACAAGATCATGGTCATCTACGGTCAGGTAGGCACAAACAAGGACGGCACACAGCGTTCGGCAAAGTGCATCCACGGTGGTGCGGCTTTCGTATGGCCCGTATTTCAGGCTTACGAATACCTCGATCTGACTCCCATGTCGATCCCCGTTGACCTTACCAACGCCCTCTCGCATCAGAACATCCGTGTTGACGTTCCCTCGAGATTTACCGTAGGTATCTCCACCGACGTCGGCATTATGCAGAACGCGGCAGAACGTCTGCTCGGTCTCAAGCTCGTTGATATTCAGGAGCTTGCAAAGGATATCATCTTCGGTCAGCTCCGTCTCGTTATCGCGACGATGGATATCGTGGAGATCAATACCGACCGTGATAAGTTCCTTGAAGCCGTATCGAGCAACGTGGAAACCGAGCTTAAGAAGATCGGTCTCCGTCTTATCAACGTTAACGTAACCGACATCAGCGACGAAAGCGGTTACATCGCAGCTCTCGGTAAAGAGGCAGCCGCAAAGGCTATCAACGACGCGAAGATCTCCGTCGCAGAGCCAGACAGAAACGGTGCTATCGGTTCCGCTACCGCGGAAAAGGATCAGCGTATTCACGTTTCCCGCTCCAACTCCGAGGCTATCGCCGGTGAAAACGAAGCAAAGGTAAAGATCGCCGAGTCCGAGGCTACCCGCCGCGAGCACGAGGCAGAAGCAAACAAGCGTGCGGTTGCAGCCGAAAATATTCAGGCGGCTCGCGCACTCGAAGAATCCTACGTTGCACAGCAGAAGGCAGAGGAAGCGCGTGCACTCCTCGAAAAGGCAAAGCTCGAGGCTGACGTCCTCGTCAAGGCTGAGATCGCAAAGCGCGAGCTCGAGCTCAAGGCTGAGGCTGAAGCTGAACAGATGCGCCGCCGCGCACGCGGTGAAGCAGACTCCATCCGCATGAAGATGGAAGCAGAGGCTGCCGGTGCACGCGAAATCCTTATCAAGCAGGCAGAAGGTCTTACCTCTATCGTTGCCGCAGCAGGCGGAGACGCGAACGCTGCTATCAGACTTATGGTTACCGACAAGCTCGAGGAACTCACCAAGATCCAGGTTGGCGCTATCTCGAACCTCAAGATCGACAAGGTCACCGTATGGGACAACGGCCAGGGAGGCGCGGACGGCAAGTCCTCCACCGCAGGCTTCGTTTCGGGACTTTATAAGTCGGTTCCTCCCCTCACCGAGCTCTTCGATATGGCAGGCATGCAGCTTCCCGAGTACCTCGGCAAGCCGAAGGCAGAGGCTACCGAAGCTGTTGAAGCAGAGTAAAATCAATAATAAAAAGCTGTCTCTTCGGAGGCAGCTTTTTTAGTGCAGAGTTAAGAATGCAGAGTGCAGAGTTTCGGAAACTTTTCTCGCGTTGCTCGAAAAGTAATTTATATAATAATTTCCGAACGTAGTGAGGGAATTTTCCTTAACTCTGCATTCTGCACTCTTAACTCTGCACTAATTTTTCATTTTAATGAAACAAGATATACAAAACAACAAATTTCGCCCTTATTTTAAAGATATTTTAAAAAACTATTGCATTTTATCAGATTTTTTGATACAATATAAGTTGGAAACTGCGGTACGTAGGTACACTCGGCTTTTTTTGCCCGTTTCGATATATTTTGAAGCGGATAATGCGCTTTTTTCCGATGTGTGACATAGACCCGTTCCGGAATTTTTTTATCTAAAGGAATTGTACGGAATGAACAACGAAAAGCTTATAGAGCTGCGCGGTGTTTCGAAGTCTTACGACGGCGAGACCGTTCTTTGCTCTATCGATCTCGACATTCATGAGCACGAGTTCGTTACTCTGCTCGGCCCCTCGGGTTGCGGTAAGACCACGACCCTTCGTATCATCGGCGGATTCGTCACTCCCGACGAGGGAAAGGTTTACTTTGACGGTAAACTCATCAATGAGATTCCGCCCCACAAGCGTCCCGTAAACACGGTCTTCCAGCGGTACGCTCTCTTCCCCCACCTCAACGTATTTGAAAATATCGCATTCGGTCTGCGTATAAAGAAGACTCCCGAGGAGGAGATCCGCGAGCAGGTCAAGGAAATGCTTGCAATGGTCAACCTCAAGGGCTTTGAGCGCCGCCGCGTTGACAGCCTTTCGGGCGGTCAGCAGCAGCGAGTCGCGATTGCGCGCGCGCTTATCAACAAACCGAAGATCCTGCTTCTCGACGAGCCTCTCGGCGCGCTTGACCTCAAGCTCCGCAAGGATATGCAGGTCGAGCTCAAGCGTATGCAGAGACAGACGGGCATCACATTCATCTTCGTCACTCACGACCAGGAGGAAGCCCTCTCGATGTCGGACACCATCGTAGTTATGGCGGACGGCAAGATCCAGCAGATCGGAACTCCCGAAAAGATATACAACGAACCCGAAAACGCATTCGTTGCCGACTTCATCGGCGAGTCTAACATCCTCGACGGCGTTATGCTCGAGGACTACAAGGTTCGCTTCTCGGGTCACACCTTCACATGCGTTGACAAGGATTTCGCGCCTAAGGAAAAGGTCGATATCGTCGTCCGTCCCGAGGACGTTGACGTCGTTCCTGTTGACAAGGGTATGCTCACCGGAACCGTTTCCTCGGTCACCTTCAAGGGCGATTATTACGAGATAATCGTTGACGTAGGCGGCTTCAAGTGGATGCTTGAGACCTCCGACTACGTTGCACCCGAGGCAACCATCGGTCTTCATATTGAGCCCGAGGCTATCCACGTTATGAAGAAATCCGAATATTCGGGCAAATTCGGAGATTATTCCTCTTTCAGCGACGAGCTTGAACACCTCGCCGATACAGAGGAGGAAGAGGAATGAAAAAAGGCTCTCTCTTTCAGAGACTTGCCGCCGCGCCCCATATTCTCTGGGCGGTAATGTTCATCGTTTTTCCGATGATCTTCGTCCTCTTCTTTGCTTTCACCGACGCTGACGGCAATTTCTCATTTTCAAACATAACCTCGCTTTCGCAATACGGTCACGTTTTCGTGCTCTCGATCGCGTTTGCGCTGATAGCAACAGTGGTGTGCCTGCTTATCGGCTACCCGCTTGCATACTTTATGTCAAAACAGTCACCCCGTGCGCAGAAGATACTGATGGTTCTCGTTATGCTCCCGATGTGGTGTAATCTGCTTATCAGAACCTACGCACTTATGGCTCTGCTTGACAATGGCGGACTTCTCAACGCCCTGCTTGAATCACTCGGACTTGACAAGGTTCAGATCGTCGGAACGAATTTCGGCGTAATCCTCGGCATGATCTACGATTTTCTGCCTTATATGGTGCTTCCGATCTTCACGGCTATGACGAAGCTTGACCCCAAGTTCATCGAGGCTTCGCAGGACCTCGGATGTACCACTTGGCAGACGATGACGAGAGTCATTATGCCTCTGACGGCATCCGGCGTTATTTCGGGCGTTACGATGGTATTCGTACCCTCGATCAGTACGTTCTACATCTCCCAGAAGCTCGGCGCGGGCAAGATAGATCTTGTCGGCGACACGATCGAGCGTCTTTTCCAGAATCCTTCGACCTATAACGTCGGTGCGGCAATATCGCTCGTTATGATGGTTCTCATCATCATTTCCGTAGGTATTATGAACCGCTTCTCCGACGACAAGCAGCCCGGTGATTCCAAGTCCGGCAAGGGAGGAGGTATAGTGCCTTGAAACTCCTCCAGAGATCATACATTTTCTTAGTATTTTTACTTCTCTATATCCCGATAATCGTGCTTATCGCATTTTCATTCAACGAGGCGGGCAGCCTCGCGGAATATTCGGGATTCTCACTCGTATGGTATGAGGAGCTTTTCGCGGACGAGGAGGCTCTTTCCTCGCTTCGCAACTCGCTTGTGCTTGCTGTATCATCTTCGCTTATCGCAACCGTTATCGGCACTTTCGCGGCACTCGGTCTGCACAGAATGAGATCCAAGTGGATCAAGGGCGCGGTCAATACCGTGACCAACATCCCGATGATGAACCCCGATATCGTAACCGGTGTTTCGATGATGCTTCTCTTCGTTGCGGTTGCGGGAATTCTCGGCGCAAACGATTTCTTCGGCTTCGGTACGATGCTTATCGCACACGTCACCTTTAACCTGCCCTACGTCATCCTTTCGGTAATGCCGAGATTCAAGGCACTTGACGTATCTCTTTCGGAAGCGGCGCAGGACCTCGGATGCACGCCCTCGCAGGCGTTCTTCAAGGTCGAGCTCCCCGAGATCGTTCCCGGTATCGTTTCGGGACTTATGCTCGGATTTACGATGTCACTTGACGATTTCGTCATCAGCCATTTCGTAAGCTCACCCGATTTCCAGACGCTCCCCCTCTACGTTTACAATCAGACGGCGCACAACGTAAAATTCAGTATGTACGCGCTCTCTGCTCTCATTGTCATTGCCATTCTTATCATCCTGCTCGTGGTCAACTTTGCGGGCTCGGTTGGCAAGAAAGGAGGCGCGAAATGAGAAAGATCCGTTTTTCCGCGCTTCTTGCGGCGGCACTCATCATTCTTCCTCTGCTCTTCTCCGCTTGCGGTGAGGAGGGACTTTCCGGCGGAACGAAAACGCTCTACGTTTATAACTGGGGCGAGTATATTTCGGACGGCTCGGAAGGCTGTCTCGATTCCAACGCCGCATTTGAAGAATGGTATTTTGAAACCTACGGCGAGCGCGTAAAAGTTAATTATTCTACCTTTTCAAGTAACGAAAGTCTCTACGCAAAGCTCAGCTCGGGCTCGGTAAGCTACGACGTCGTCGTTCCTTCCGACTATATGATCGAGCGTCTTATTGCGGAAGACCTTCTCGCACCTCTCAACTACGACAACATCCCCGATATCGGCAATATTCTGCCCGAGTTCTGGGGTGAGACGAGTGAGCATTCGGCTCACGACCCCGGCAACGTCTACTCGGTTCCCTACCTCTACGGTATGATCGGTATCATCTACAACACCACAATGGTCGATGCGGACGATCCGAGCATCGGAAGCTGGAAGCTGATGTGGGACGAACGCCATGCGGGCAACATTCTGCAGTTCAACAACTCGCGCGACGCTTTCGGCAGCGCGCAGTACTTCCTCGGTCTTGACGTAAACTCGGACAGCGAAGCCGATTGGCGAATGGCTCTCGAAAAACTCAAGGAGCAGAAGCCGATCCTTCAGGGTTACGTTATGGACGAGATCTACAACAAGATGGAAAACGGCTCGGCGGGCATTGCGGCGTACTACGCGGGCGACTACCTTGCAATGTACGAAAACAATTCCGATCTTGAGTTCTTCTACCCCGAAGAAGGCACGAACCTCTACGTTGACGCGATGTGCATCCCCAAGTCGAGCAAGAACAAGGAGCTCGCGGAGCGCTACATCAACTTTATGCTGATGGAGGAAGCTGCGATCGCTAACGCGGAATACACCTATTACGCATCCCCGAACAGACTCGTTGTTGAGAGTGAGGAATACATCGAATACATGGGCGAGATCAAGGAAGACGCCTATGAAAAGATGTACGCGACCGATGACGTCAAGACCTCGACCTATAAGAATCTCAGCGGCGAAAAGCTTATGCTTATCAACCAGCTCTGGGAAGAGCTGAAATCCGACATCGAGATCAGCGCGGGCATCTACGCAATCTGCGGAGTTATCATCACAGTACTGCTCTCGCTCGGAATCTATTTCGGTGTAAGAAAAAGGATAAGAGATAATTATTAACCCCAGACCAAAGTTTTGATCAAACTTTTTCAGAAAGTTATGCTTGCCTACGGCAAGCTACGACTCTGCCTTGTCGGCTTACGCCTCCATTTTCCTGCGGAAAACCGCCAGAGCCGTACGGATTCTTAAGGCGGAGCCTTAAGTCGCCCTCCGCAGAGGGCGAAGCTTTCCTTTGTGCTTCGAACCGGCGGCGCCCCGCCGACGGTTCGGACAAACAGACAGCCTTGCGTCAAAGCGCAAGGCTGTCTGTTTGTCAACATAAAAACATTTTTATATTAAAATTCAAATTAGCTCTTGCATATTCCCCGCGAATGTGTTATAATTATATAGTACGCCTGCATAGTTAAATGGATATAATAGCCCCCTCCTAAGCGGCAGCTCGTTCGTTTCCTGGAGGGGCGGAAAATTGAATAGTTTTTGTATATGTCCCGGTAGCTCAGTAGGATAGAGCGGTCGCCTCCTAAGCGACAGGCCGTTGGTTCGACTCCAATCCGGGATGCCA